>CAYNML010000036.1:0-56209 GCA_964398185.1 uncultured Anaerolineae bacterium
AACGATTTCCATCCCTCCCATAAATTCCACACAAGGAGATCAGCATGAACCGCCGTCTGAGTATCCAGTTGGCCCTGACCAGCATTTTGTTGTGGGCCGTTTTGGTTAGCGCCTGCAAGCCTGAAACCAGAAGTCAGGTGTTGCAGCCGACCAACGCGCCATCTGCACCACCTACATCTGTCGCAATGACTGGCGCAAGTGTTGCTCCGGCAGTAGCAATAACGTCAACGCTGAATACCCCATCAGCATGTCAGTTCAGCAAGATAGTTTCAGGCAATTCCATTCCCCCCGCATCGCTCAATGACTATATCATTTCGCCCCTTACTCCAATATTGAGTGATACCAGCAGGATGAATATATACGATTGGATTCCTGACAACAAGCGCTTAATCATTAGTCGCTTTAGCCCCTCTACTACAAACTATACGCTAAGTACATTGGATGTTACAACCGGTCTTGTTCAAACCTATGCAGAGCGAACGAATGTCGACGGGGAGCGGCCCATTTGGATTGCCGATTTGCAGGCTATCGCCTATACCGATTTCGATCTTCCCCAAAAACCCAGTTCGTTGCCTGGAATTGAATTGTGGCTTAGCCGGGGCGATCCCAATGAAACACAGCGCTTGGCTGAGCATGTTTCCATGAATTCTCTCACCGTCGATGACACCGGGCAGCTGACCTATCTATTTAGTCAGAAAAACACCGAAGCCGTAGATTTGTCCGTCAAAACAGTCAATGCGGCCTCATTGTCTGTGCAAGACATTCCTTTACCCGCAGTTCTTAGCAGGACTTCTACATCAATCGATGAGTCATTATCTGAAGTAGAAAAACCTTTTAGACTCCTTCACCGCCCCACGACATCGCAGGCCCTACTCTTGTATAAGAATCAACCGCCACTGCTCTTCGATTTCGATTCAGAGCAAATCTGCCAGCTCGATTTGCAATCCTATGTGAGCGAAGCTCTCTGGAGTCCTGATGACCGCTTCTTGGCAATGAGGACTCAGAACATGCCGATTGGTTTCAATGCGACGGATGGCCTCACCATTCTGGATACCAGTACCAACCAATACGACGAAGTAGATTTGGGGGCGCATGTGTACGCCATGACTTGGTCGCCCAATGGCCGCTACCTCGCTGTGCTGGTGCGTCGACAAAGTGAGTCTGAAAGCGGTATGCATCAGAATTTATACCTGGTAGATGCCGTAACTAAAGAGTACCGCGACATACTGCCTGAGTATGATTTTCGGGGGGGGGCCAATCAAAGTAACCAGATGGCCTGGTCATTTGATGGAAGAACTCTGGCAATTACGTGCCCGGTTATACCTCACGATAGCCCTATTATTACTGAATATCGTCTTTGCATGCTCCAATTATCTCAAGTCCAGTAAAGGACATACTGCAATGCACGTCAAGATCTTTTCACTCTCAATTCTGTTTGTAATGTTCTGCTTCAGCTTATTAGCGCCGACAAGCTATGATGAATCCCTGGCTACAACTGTCGAAGGTGCTGCTTCAAAGCCCATCTTCATACCATCTCTAGCTTACACCCCCGAACCATATGTTACTGTAACGATGCATATCCTGGATGATAATGGCGGCATAGACGATCAGCTCTGTGAGCTGAATGACATGCGCTGGGGCTGCACAGCTTTTTGTACGAACTCGGAGCAATGCACTGCATCTGACACGGGCATTCACCCTTATCCCTACGGAAACGAACAAACGATCACTGTACCCGTTCAGACGTACTACCTGTTGAACGTGGTGTCGCAAGAAATGAATCCGGCGATGGTGACAGAGCCACAAGCGGTGCGGGCGCAAGCGGTGGCGTCCCGGTCGTATGTTTGGTATCATATCGAAAACACTATCCTGTCCGGCGCGGCAGCCAGTATCGATAACTCGAATGGAAAACAGGTCTTTGTCCCCCATCGTTACGACGCCTTGTTCCCCAAGTATTTGCCGCTTGAGCCAACGATTGCTGATCCATGTGATCCCCTGATCCCGCAAAGTCCACCTCAACAACGCGCCTGCGATGCGGTGGCGCCGCGCTATTATTTGTCGCGGTGGAACACGGATGCGCCCGCCTTCGCGGCATTTGGGAGCGACATCAAAAATGAAACCTCTACCTTCCCGCCAGCCACACCACCGCATCCTGAGCTGGTGGGTGTCAAAGAACCGATTAGCACTGCCTGCAATGCCGTGACCAGCGGTAACTCCTACGGCATGAGTGGCAATGGCGCGATGCGCTGGGCGCGCGGGCATGAATGCTCGCACGAAGGTGCAAAAGTAGCGCGCGGTAATCTTCCCGGCGGGGCGTGGAGCATCGTCTGGACACGGGCTGAACAGATTCTCTTCCACTACTTTACGCGCGTGCACCTGCGCGATGCGGATAATGACAACAAAATCATCTCGCCGGATTGGCGCTGGAATCCGCTCAAGATCGAGTGGGGTACCCAATCTGAGATTGGCGGGCCGCCAGTATTGATAGCTGGCCAGACCCGCGCCGTCCCCATTCAGATCCAGAATACCAGCATTGACGATTGGAACTGTCGGATTGGCGACACGCCCTTGAGTTATCGGCTGCGCTATCGCTGGCTCAACGGCTCGACAGTCATTTATACCGCCAGCACGGGGCTGTACATGTGCAATGTACTGGCGGGCGGCGCCAAGAACGATCTGCTGCAGGTGTATGCCCCGGCTGGATTGTCGGGCACCTACACGCTGCGTTTGGATATGTACGAATCGTTTGGGAACTTCTGGTTCAGCGACGGCGGCTGGCCGCCGTACGATGTGACGGTGCGCATCATTCCGCCGCCCAGTCCCACGCCCACGGCAACTTCCTGCGGCAATGATTGTTGAGGTCTGTGATTGAGACGGTGTAGCCTGGGAATAGATTTAGACTACTGGCTCAACCTGTTAGCGCGGGTTGAGCCGTTGTCGTTCTTTTACCAGATTCGACCGGTCTGCGTCTCAATCGTGAGCAGGCGATCGAGATCGAGGGGCGGGGTGTTGGGCAGGCGCAGAATCATGATGTTCTGCTCGTCAGGCGTGGGGGTGAGTTGGCCGCCGGGTGCGCGCCCGGCGCGCGGGCCGCGCCAGCGCTGCCAGCCGAGTTGTTCGTAGAACGCTGGTCGATCGGTTTCGAGGCAGGCCAGATCGTAGTCGGCGATCTGGTTCGCCAGTTCACGCATGACGGCGCTGCCGTAGCCGCGGCGTTGATAGGCGGGCAGGGTGGACACCGCGTCGACGTAGGCCGTGCGCAGGATGGGGAGTCTCTCCGGTTGGACCCAGCGCGTGGTGACGACGGCGTGGCTGGCGATCTGATCGCGATGATAGGCAATGAAGTGCAGGCCGTCTGCCGGAAGATACAGGAAGAGCCGGCTGAAGTCTTCGCCATGGGCGGCGGTGCACAGTTCGACGATGGCGACACGCGTGTCGACGTCGATTTGGCGGGTGCGGCGCAGGCGAATATCAAAGTCGGCGGTCATGCGGTAAAAATATCCGGCAAGACTGCGGCCTCGACAGCGACTGATGCTGTCGAGGCCGCGGCGTGCTTACAGTCCGTAGATGTCGCTGTACTTGGCCTTCAGGTAGGCGAGGTAGGGTGCGGGATTCAGGCCCCCGCCCGTGATGCGCTGCAGTAGTTCGGTGGAAGTAAATTTCCGTCCGTGTTGATGCAGGTTCACGCGCAGCCAGCCGAGCAGGGCGGCGAACTCGCCGTGTTCGATCTGAGTGGAAAGATCGGGAATGTCGGCGTTGAGCTGGTTCCAGAGTTGCAGCGAGATCAGATTGCCCAATTGGTAGGTGGGGAAGTAGCCGATCAAGCCGGACGACCAATGAATATCCTGCAGCGCGCCCTGCGCCGTGCTGGGCGGCGTGATGCCTAGAAATTCCTGCATCTTGGCATTCCACGCCTCCGGCACGTCATCGGCTTTCAGGCGGCCTTCCAACAAATCGTTTTCCATCTCGAAGCGCAGCATGATGTGCAGGCCGTACGTCACCTCGTCGGCTTCCACGCGGATGAACGACGGGCTGACTTTATTGGCCGCGCGATAAAACGAGTCAACGGTTTGATCGGCCAATTGATCGGGGAAGAATTCCTTCAAGATCGGGAGGAAGAACTTCCAGAAGGGCCGGCTGCGCCCGACCAGGTTCTCCCACAGGCGCGATTGCGATTCGTGCATGCCCAGCGAAGCGCCATCGGCCAGCGGAGTGCGTTCCAGGGTCTGGCTAAAGCCTTGCTCGTACAGACCGTGGCCGGTTTCGTGCAGCGTACCGAACAACGCCGGCGATAGGAACTTGCGATCGATACGGGTGGTGAGGCGCACATCATTGATCGAGAAGGACGTGGTGAACGGGTGAACCGATCGGTCTTGCCGCCCCCGCTTGAAATCGAAGCCGTAGCGTTTGATGACTTCCACGCCAAAGTCCCATTGTTTCTGTTCGTCGTACTCGCGGCGCAGGACCTCGTCGCTGACGGTATCACCTCTGGCGGCAAGCGCTTTGACCAGATCGATCAGATCGGGTTTGATGGCGTCGAACACGGCCTTGACTTCCGACGTCCGCATCTCCGGCTCGTATTGATCCAGCAGGGCGTCGTACATCCGATCGGAATAACCGACCGCGTCAGCGTATTGGCGCTGCAGCTCGTAGATGCGCGCGAGGTAGGGGCTGAACGGTTGCCAGTCGGACGCGGCGCGGGCTTCCGCCCACACATCCACCGCCTGCCCGGTAACGCGGGCGATCTCGGCGACCAGCTCGGCTGAAACCTTGCGCGCCTTCTCGTAGTCGCGGCGCGTGACACTGACGAGCCGCACGTCGTCGGAGTCGGGATCAAGCCCGCTGACTTCGGCGGCGGCGGCCTCCAACAGGCGGCCGGTCTCAGCGGCGATAAACATTTCGTGGGTGATCTTTTGCAGGGTGGCGCTTTGTTCGGCGCGGGCGGCGCCGCCGCCCGGCGGCATGTAGGTTTGTTGATCCCAGCCGATAAGCGAACCAATGTGATGGAGATCCGATATTTCAGCCAGGCGGGTGCGGAGTTGGTGTAGAGCGGTCATTGGTGATGTTCCATTGAGAAAAGTATGGTGAGCCGGCAGGCAGTGTAATGTGGTTGAACCGAATAGTCAATTCTGGCCGAAGAATCCCGCCAGTGCTTTTTGCCAGCCGCTGCGCGGCACGCGCCCGGCCACCTGGCCCGTCTGGCCGTTGACGGCCACGGGAAACGATTCGTTTTTGTACCGGTAGGCGGTGATCCAGATCGGCAGCAGGACTAACCTGTAGGATTCGATGATGAGGCCGCCGGTGTTGAGATTGAGATCGCGATAGCTCTCACCAGCTAGATCGTGGTGCTGCACGTGAGTCTGGCCGACGCGCAGGGCTTGCTGGCGCACGACTAACGAAGCGTCGGCCAGCGTCACCTGATAAATCTCGGCGCTGGCGTCGGACAGCAGTTCAGCCGCAAACGGTATCAGCGCTTTCATGTCGTACTCGCTTAGGTCGTCCACCAGATCTTTGGGGATGGCGCGGGTGGCCGGCACGCATAAGTCCTGGTGATAGACCAGATAGATGCCGTCGCGCGGAACCCACTCGGTGTCGTTGTCGCCCCGGTTTTCAGCGACAAGCGCCCGCCAGGTCAGTGTCCCGCCAAGGTTGAAAGCCCAGAAAGGCAGGAAGGCCTTGCGGGGCCGCGTAATCGCGGCGCGTTTGTCCAGATCGCCCGGCCGGAATTTCAGATTGTCCAGCCAGCGGCGAATGCGTTGGCCGGCATCTTCCACTCCGAATTGAAACGGCAGGATGCCTTCAGGCTCGATCAGTTCTCCGGTGCGGGCCGTGATCACGTGCGCCGATCCGCAGAAGGGACATTGGCCGCTGACTTGTCCAGGCGGGAGGGCGAAGGTCGCGCCGCACGCTTCGCACTTCAAGGTGCGCTCGACGGGCAATTCCCAGCGATGCCCTTGCGCTGTTGCCAGGGCGGTCGTGAAGTCCTGTCCGGTAAGCAGCGCGCCTTGTTGAATTGCTTGATATTCGTGCAGGCGGTTGCCGCAGTAGTCGCACACCAGCGATCGTTTGCCGGCGATGAACGACATCCGTCCGCCGCATTTGGGGCAGGCATAGCGCCGCACGCTGGCCGGTTGAGGTGCCGCGTCGGGCTTCAGCGGATCGATCGGTTTGTTGGGGTCGACGATGTCTTCGGCCTTCAGGCGTCCGTCGAGGATCGCCAGGCCGCGCCGGGCCAGCGCATTGGCCGGCTCCCAGGCAATCACATTTTCCAGGCAGTCTCGTTTTTTCTTGGGATCATCTTCAAGCTGGCTCAGCCACAACCACGCCGTTGCTTTCTGATCAGAGGCGGCTTCGCCACTACTCAACACCCGGTTCAGATAGTAGCGAGCTTCTTCTTTGTCGCGCGTTTGTCCGGTTCTGGCGGCTGCCACGCCGCGCACTAGTAGTTGACGAACACTCTCTGACACGTTGACCTCCTGATGTTGCGCGTAGTGTACCTCATTCTCTGCTCGCTGTGAAGTTAGTGGCGCACTGATTGGAATTTGATTTGACTGGCGTTACGCGGTTGTCAACCTTAAAATTTGCGACGGGTCAAGTTTTCTTGCCGTAATCGTGCTAGAATCACGCTTGGCAGCTGACCGGTGGTTGTGTTGGCCGCTATTTCCCCAGGCCCTACCCAGACCCGAAGCGAAAACTGAAGCAGTACACGTTGATTCGTGCAGAGTATCGAGCGTCACGGCACACCGCCGTGTGAATCCATCATTCTTTGTGAGGAGGATTGTTCGACATGCGCAAGTCAGTTGTGTTATTCGTCGCGTTGCTGTCATTGATCGCGCTGGCCGTGGTGGTGTTCCAACCCCACGTCGCCGGCTCGACGGCGCTGATCCCGCGCCGGAGCGGCCCCCAGCCGATCGGGGCGGTTGGCACACCGGTCAGCGATCCGGTTGAGGTTGAGCAGGGCGGCGAGCTGGTGATCGGCGAAGCGGTCACCCCGGATGTTTCGCCGCCGCTGCGCGATCTGGTGCTGCCGCCGGTTGAGATCGTGCCTGAAGGACAGGTGCGCGAGATGGGCGTGCCCGGCGAAACGGAAGCAGGCGTTGGGTCGGCCGTCGAGCGTCCTCAGGGTGTCGACCCGGTGGTGCAGAGCCAGTTTGGCGATGGCATAAGCCGGGCCGCCGCGCCGTTGGCGCCTTCGCCCAGTGTGAACTTTGACGGACTCACGAACATTGATGGGGTGTATCCGCCTGACACGGTGGGCGAAGTCGGTCCCAATCACTACGTGCAGTGGGTCAACTCGCACTTCCAGGTCTTCAACAAGAGCGGCGTTTCGGTATACGGCCCGGCCGCAGGCAATGCTATCTGGACGGGTTTCGGCGGGCCGTGCGAAACGCGCAATGACGGCGATCCGATCGTGTTGTACGATCAGTTGGCCGATCGGTGGGTGATGTCCCAATTCACTGCGGCCAATCCGTATGGCGAGTGCGTGGCGGTTTCGACCACGGGTGATCCGACCGGATCATACTATCGCTACTTCTTCCAGTTCAGCACGACGATTTTCTACGATTACCCGAAGATGGGCGTCTGGCCGGACGGTTACTATCTGTCAGATAATCGCTTCGGCACTGTTTCATTCCAGGGCGCCAGCGCCATTGCGTTGGAGCGCGATAAGATGTTGACGGGTCAGGCAGCGCGCTTTGTCGAATTTAAGACGAGCACGTCTTACGGCACGCTGCTGCCGGTGGACCTCGATGGTTCCACGCTGCCTCCGACGGGGTCCCCCGCCTTCTTCGCCGAAATCGGCAGCACGGCGCTGCGCTTGTGGAAGTTCAAGGTCGATTGGACCAACACGGCGAATTCGACCTTCACCGGCCCGACCAATCTGACGGTGGCGACTTACAATCAACTGTGTTCCAGCACGCGCGCCTGCATTCCGCAGCCGGGCACGACGGTCAAGGTAGATGGCATCGGCGATCGCCTGATGCATCGCCTGGCGTACCGCAACTTTGGCACGCATGAATCGCTGGTGGTGACGCACAACGTGAATGCGGCCAGCAGCGGCACAACAGCCGGGGTGCGCTGGTATGAGATTCGCAGCCCCAACGGCACCCCGACGATCTATCAGCAAGGCACTTACTCACCGGATTCCAACAATCGCTGGATGGGCAGCATCGCGATGGATCGCGACGGGAATATGGGGCTGGGCTATAGCGTCTCCAGTTCTTCGGTCTATCCCAGCATTCGGTACACCGGTCGTCTGGCGAGTGATACGTTAGGCACGCTGCCGCAGGGTGAAACAACTGCGATGGCCGGCTCAGGTTCGCAGACGGGCACCGGTTATCGTTGGGGTGACTACTCGGCCATGTCGGTCGATCCGGTGGACGACTGCACCTTCTGGTACACGACCGAGTACATTCAGACGACGGGAACGGCGTCGTGGCGCACACGCGTCGTGGCCTTCAAATTCCCATCGTGCGGATCGACTGGCCCGACGCCAACCTTCACGCCGACGCCGACCAATACCCCGCCCGGCCCGACGTCGACCCATACTCCCACGCCGACGCCCAGCCACACGCCGACGAATACGCCCACCCCGGCAGGCGGCCAGCTGCAGAACGGTGTGCCGGTGACCAATCTGTCGGGCGCGCTGAACAGCCAGACGAACTTCACCATGAACGTGCCCGCTGGCGCGACGAATCTCTCGTTCGTGACCTCGGGCGGCACGGGCGATGCGGATTTGTACGTGCGCTTTGGCGCGGCGCCTACACTCAGCACGTACGATTGCCGGCCTTACCTGAACGGCAACAACGAGACGTGTTCGTTTGCCACCCCGCAAGTTGGGACTTACTATGTGATGCTGGTGGGTTATAGCGCTTACTCCGGCGTGTCGCTCGTCGGTTCGTATACGGTGCAGGGGCCGACGAATACCCCGACGCCCACTTTCACGCCGACGCGGACGCCGACCCCGACGAACACTCCGACTCCAGGTTCGTGCCCCAATGCGTCTGGTGGCTACTGCCGCACGGATAACGAGACGCGCACGTGGATCGCCGGCACAACTAATCAGAGCATCACCAGCGATGACACGACGAAGAGCGTGACACTGCCGTTCAGTTTCACCTTTGCCGGTACGGCTTACACTTCGGTGAAGATCTCGTCGAACGGCAACATTCACTTCGGCACGGCAAGCAACGCTTACAGTAATGTCGCCATTCCGAGTACGGCCAATCCCAACGCGCTGATTGCGGCCCTGTGGGATGACCTGTCGCCCAACAATGGCGGCGCGATCTATACGGCGACCTCTGGCGCCGCGCCGAATCGCACCTTCGTGATCGAATGGCGCAACGTGCCGCGCTATAACGCGGGCACCAACGGCGCGACGTTTGAGATTCAGCTGGTCGAGGGCAGCAATCACATCTGGATCGTGTATCAGGACACCGACTTCGGCAATGCGTCGTACAACGCCGGTCTCTCGGCCACGAGCGGCGTGGAGAATGCGGCGGGCAGCGCGGGCAATCAATACAGCTTCAATCAGGCGGTATTGACGGCCAATAAGGTGCTGCACTTCTGGCCGCAGTAAGCGTCACGCGCAATCGGTAGCAGAGTTAAGACCGGGCTTCGCCAAGAAGCCCGGTCTTGTTTTGTGTGATATGTGCTGTGTGATTGATGAGGCAATGCCCTTGGCAGTGCGGTATAATCTTCAAGCTACTCATCTCGCCTACAAGGATCCCCACATGACTCAGCGCTTTGAACTCGTTTCCGATTTCCAGCCGATGGGCGATCAGCCCGCGGCGATCGCTGGTCTGGTCGAGGGCCTGAAGCAGGGCCACCGCTTTCAGACTTTGCTGGGCGCGACGGGTACGGGCAAGACCTATACCATTGCCGAGGTCATTCAGCGGACGCAAAAGCCCACGCTGGTGATGGCGCACAACAAGACGCTGGCGGCGCAGTTGTACTCCGAATTCAAAGAGTTTTTCCCCAGGAATGCCGTCAACTACTTTGTTTCCTACTACGACTATTATCAGCCGGAAGCCTACATCGCGCGCACCGATACGTACATCGAGAAAGACACCTCGATTAACGAAGAACTAGATCGTTTGCGGCTGGCGGCGACTTCGTCGTTGTTCGCGCGGCGCGATGTGATCATCGTCGCGTCGGTGTCGTGCATTTACGGCATCGGCAATCCGCAGGACTGGGGCAAGGTGATGATTAAGCTGGCGGTGGGCGAGAATCGCCGGCGCGATCTACTGCTGCGCCACCTGGTCGACCTGCAATACGAGCGCAACGACATCGCCTTCGGGCGGGGCAAGTTCCGGGTGCGCGGCGACACGCTGGAAGTTCAGCCCGCTTACGCGGAGACGGCGTATCGCATCGAGTTCTGGGGCGATACCGTGGAGCGCCTGACCGAGATTCAACCGCTCACCGGCGAGCTGCTGGCTGAACACGCCTCGATTGACATCTATCCCGCCAAGCAGTTCATCACCTCGGAAGAGAAGTTGCAGCGCGCCATGACGACGATCGAGGCAGAGCTGCAAGAGCGGCTGAAGTATTTCAAGGACCACGACATGTACCTGGAAGCGCAGCGCATCGAGCAGCGCACCAAGTACGACATGGAGATGCTGCGCGAAGTCGGCTACTGCTCCGGCATCGAGAACTACTCGCGGCACTTTGACGGCCGAGCGGCTGGTGAGCCCCCGTGGACGCTGGTCGATTACTTCCCGGACGATTTCCTGCTGGTTATCGACGAGAGCCACATGACGCTGCCGCAGATTCGGGCCATGCACCACGGCGATCGCAGCCGCAAGGAAGAACTGGTGAAGTATGGCTTCCGCCTGCCCAGCGCGGTTGATAACCGCCCGCTGACCTTCGAAGAGTTCGAGGCGCGCATCCATCAAGTGATCTTCACCAGCGCCACGCCCGGACCATACGAGCTGGAGCACGCCCAGCGCGTGGTGCAGCAGATCATCCGCCCGACGGGGTTGATCGATCCTGAGGTGGAAGTGAAGCCTGTGAAGGGGCAGGTGGACGATCTGATCGGGCAGATCCGCGATCGGGTGGGGCGCGGCGAACGGGTCTTGGTGACTACCTTGACCAAGCGCATGGCCGAAGATCTCGCCGATTACCTCAAAGAGATCGGTATCAAGGTGCACTATCTGCACAGCGAGGTTGAAACGTTTGAGCGCGTGGAGATTCTGCGCGATCTGCGCCTGGGATACTACGACGTTGTCGTGGGGATCAACCTGTTGCGTGAAGGCTTGGACTTGCCTGAGGTTTCGTTGGTGGCGATCCTCGATGCCGACAAGGAAGGCTTTCTGCGCAGCGAGACCTCGTTGATTCAGACGATCGGGCGCGCGGCGCGGCACCTCAACGGCAAGGTCATCATGTACGCCGACAAGATCACAGATTCGATGCGGCGCGCGATCGACGAGACGAATCGCCGTCGCAAGATTCAGGTGCAATACAACGCAGAGCACGGCATCGTGCCGGCGAGCGTGGTCAAAGCGGTGCGGGCGTTGATCAGCCAGGAAGAACATGCCGTAGCTGAACCGCGCGAAGCCTACACGGTCGCCGGGAAGATGCCCAAGGATGAACTGGCGCGGCTGATCAGAGAACTTGAGAAGGACATGAAGCAAGCAGCGAAAGATCTGGAGTTTGAGAAGGCGGCGCTGCTGCGCGATCAGATCTTTGATTTGCGGCAGCAATTGGACGCGAAGGACACGCGCCCGGAGTGGGAGAAACTGCGGGCGGCATAACGGCTGTACTTCTCCAAGTCATCCTTGCTATCAACCCAACCGCAACCCCTAGTAGTGATGGGGGCCGTTAGTCTGTTTCAATGGATGGAATTTCCTGTATGCGAACACGTTTGCGTGCGCTAGCTTTTGACAGAACTCATACTGTGCTTGTCCAGTTTCTGTCAGAGGGTCATACCGCTTGCAAACCGCCCCCTCCTAGAATTGGAACGGTACTAGCCCTCCACTTAACCATAACCCAAGAGCCATGGGATGAACACTGTTGGTACCGTAGTACATAACCGAGAGCCGATTGCGATCGTCGGTATGGCCTGTCGCTTCCCCGGTGGAGTTGCCACCCCTGACGGTTTATGGCGTCTGCTGCTCAATGGGGTAGATGCCATCAGCGACATCCCCGCTGATCGCTTTGATGTGGCCACCTACTACGATGCTACGCCGGCTACGCGCGGCAAAGTTGCGACGCGCTACGGCGGTTTCCTCGATCAAATCGATCACTTCGATCCGTTATTCTTTGGCATCTCCCCGCGCGAAGCTGAGCGCCTGGATCCCCAGCAGCGTCTGCTGCTTGAAACCGCCTGGGAAGCACTGGAAGATGCCGGCCAGGTACCTGCGCGTGTGCCAGGCAATCAGGTAGGCGTTTTCATCGGGATGTGGCTCAGTGATTTTGAAGCGCGCCTGTTCGCTGATCCCGCTGAGGTTGATTTCTACATGACCACCGGCAGCGGCCGTTATTCAGCCTCGGGACGGCTGTCCTATTTCTTTGGCTTTCAAGGACCAAGCTTCACCATCGATACGGCGTGCTCGTCATCGCTCGTGGCGGTGCACGAGGCTGTACAGAGCTTGCGCAGCGGAGAATGCCGGCTGGCTTTGGCTGGCGCGGCCAATGTCATTTTACAGCCGCACATCACGATCGCCTATTCTCAATCGCGCATGATGGCTCCCGATGGGCGCTGCAAGTTTGGCGACGCGCGCGCCAATGGCTATGTGCGCAGCGAAGGTTGTGGCATGCTTGTGGTCAAGCGCTTGTCCGATGCGCTGGCCGATCGTGATCCCATTCATGCCGTCATTTTAGGCAGCGCTGTCAACAATGATGGCCGCAGCAGCGGCTTCCTGACCACGCCAGGTAGCGCGGGCCAGGAAGATGTCTTGCGCAAAGCCTACCATGACGCGGGCATATCGCCGGGTCGTGTTCAGTATGTTGAAGCGCACGGAACCGGAACGAGCGCAGGCGATCCGGTTGAGATCACGGCGCTGGCCACCGTCCTATCCGCCGATCGGCCTGGCGATCAACCTTGTCATATCGGCTCGATCAAGACGAACATCGGGCACACTGAAGGCGCGGCGGGTCTGGCCGGCTTGATCAAAGTGGTCTTGTCGCTCAAGCACAAGCAGATTCCGGCCAGTCTGCATGTGCGCGAACCAAATCCCGCCCTGCCGTGGTCGTCACTTCCCGTTGTTCTTCAACGCGATCTTGGCCCGTGGCCCGAGCATGAGGGTCTGGCCTTGGCCGGCGTCAGCGCATTTGGCATTGCCGGCACCAACGCGCATGTCGTCTTGCAGGAAGCGCCCGATCCCGTTGGGCCGCCGGCGCCAGAGCGATCCGCTTATTTACTGCCGCTGTCCGCGCAGTCGGCGCAAGCGCTGAGTGATCTAGCGCGCGCCTACCAGGCATACCTCAATGACCCGGCTGTGCCGCTGGCAGACGTGTGTTACACGGCCGGTGTGCGCCGCGCGCATCACGATTACCGCGCGGCGATCGTCGGTCAAACGCGCGCAGCGCTGCGCGATCAACTGGCCGCTGCCGAACGTGGTGAAACCCGATCGGATCCAGCTGGCTTCGCGGCCCCGCGCCGGATCGCTTTCGTCTTTCCGGGGCAGGGTTCGCAATGGATTGGCATGGGGCGGCAGCTGCTCGCAGGTGAGCCCGTGTTTCGTGCGGCGCTCGAACGATTCGAACGTGCCGCGCAGCCCTTTGTGGACTGGTCGCTGATCGAGCAGCTCACGGCCGCTGAGTCCCACTCGCGCTTCGAAGAGATTGACGTCATCCAGCCCGTGCTATGCGCGGTTGAGATCGCTCTGGCTGAAGTGTGGCGGGCGCGCGGCATTGAGCCGGACGCCGTCATCGGTCATAGCATGGGCGAAGTCGCTGCGGCGTGTGTCGCCGGCGCGATCAGCCTTGAAGACGCCGCGCGCATCATCTGCCTGCGCAGCCGCTTGATGAAGCGCGTCAGCGGCACAGGCGCGATGGCCGTGGTTGAAATGTCGATCGCTCAGGCGCGGGAAGCCATTCAGGGTTACGAAGATCGCCTGTCGATTGCGGTGAGCAACGGCCTGCGCTCGACGGTGATCTCCGGCGACCCGACCGCGCTGACCGAAGTCATGACGGCTTGGCAACAGCGCGAAATTTTCTGCCGCCGCGTGAAAGTTGATGTGGCCGCGCACAGCCCGCACATGGATGCGTTGCGCGGCGAACTGGTCGCTGCACTGAGCGAACTGCGGCCACAGGCTACGACAATCCCGATCTATTCTACCGTCACCGGCGAGTTGATTGATGGACAGCAGTTGGACGCCGTTTACTGGGGCCGCAACTTGCGCGAGCCGGTTTTGTTCGCCGGCGCCGTGCAGCGCTCGATCGCCGCCGGCCTGACGACATTCATCGAGCTGAGCCCGCATCCGATCTTGCTCCCGGCCATCGAACAGGGTGGCGCCGCGGCTGAAGTGGTGACTGTGCCGTCGCTGCGCCGCGAAGAAGATGAGCTGATCACACTGCTGCGTGGCCTGGGGATGCTGTACACGGTCGGCCACGACATTGATTGGCAGCGGCTTTATCCTGCCGGTCGCTGTGTGTCGCTGCCGGGGTATCCGTGGCAGCGTGAACGCTTCTGGTTCGAACCGGCAAAGTCGGCGCCGCGGTCAGCAGCTAGTATTCATCCATTGCTGGGTACACAGACCGAATCCTCACTCAATCCCGGCACGCAGTGGTGGACACTCGAGATGAACCTCGCCGATGCGCCGTTCCTGGCCGATCACCGCGTACGAGACACGGTGGTGTTGCCCGCTGCGGCCTACCTTGATATGGCGTTGGCGGCTGGGCAGGCGGTGTTTGCGCAACAGCCTGTCTTGCGCAATGTCGTCTTCAAGGAAGCGCTGGTCTTATCAGAGAATCAGACCACCACACTGCAGCTGGTCATCATGCCGGACAAGCCAGGCACGGCATCGTTCCAAATTTCAAGTCGTCTGGCCGGGACTGAGACGGCGGCTTGGACGCTGCACGCCAGTGGCCTGCTGCACTTCACGACAAGTGAACAACCGGTGGCCGTAGCCATCGACGAGGTGATGGCACGCTGTTCCAAGATCGTTGCGGCGGACGAGCATTACCAGGCGATGCGGACGCGCGGCCTTGAGTATGGTCCGGGCTTCCAGGGTGTCGCGCAAATCAGGCGTGGCGGCGCTGAGGCGTTGGCGCAAGTGCAATTACCGCAGCTGCCGTCTTTGAACGGCGTGCGGATCCATCCTTCGCTCCTCGATGCGTGTCTGCAGGTGCTGGTGGCGACCGAAGATATGCACGCGCACGATCCCTATCTCCCGATCAGCGTGGAACAACTAGCAGTGTACGGCACAGTGCCGAACAGTCTGCAAGCCTACGTCGTGCGGCACTCCAACGGCGATGTTCTCTCCGGCGATGTCACCCTGCTGGCGGACTCGGGTGAGGTCGTGGCGGTTGTCACCGGCGCCAAGCTACAGCGCTTGCAGTCTGACTCGGCGACGAATCTTGAGCGATTGTTCTACGCGCTCGAATGGTCGCCGACAGCGCGATCGGACAATGCTCAGTCCGTCGGTACAGCCGCGCAAGACTGGCTGATTTTTGCGGACGCGGCGGGCCACGGTGCGGCGCTTGCGGCTCATCTGGCCGGTTCTGGCGCCCAGTGTGTGGTGGTGCATTCTGGCGCAGCTTATCGGCGTCTGCAGCTCGATCGATTTGAGCTGAACCCGGCGCAGCATGTTGAGTTCGAGCAGCTGTTCGCGGAACTGTCAGCCACCCATACTGCTGGCTGGCGCGGCATTGTTTATCTCTGGGGCCTCGATCAAGTTGCCGTGGCTTCAGCTGACCAGACGAGTTGCGTGAGCGCTCTGCATTTGGTTCAAACGCTCGCCGCGCGGGAGTGGGCCGAAGCACCGCGTCTGTGGCTGGTGACCAGCGGCGCGCAAGCAATCGCCGGTGATCAATCGCTCAACGTCGCCCAATCGCCACTGTGGGGCTTGGGCGGCGTCATCGCGCACGAACATCCCGATTTGCACTGCACGCGTATTGATCTCAGCGCCATGCCGACGCCTGCGGAAATCGAAGCGCTGCGACAGGAGATTATCTCCGGCAACGCGGTCGATCAGGTCGCGCTGCGAAACACGGCGCGATATGTCGCGCGCTTGACTCACGCTGCTCTCGGCCCGCGCGCGATCGCAGCGACATCGGCGCCGCCGGATGCGGCTGCCTCGGCTGAATTCCAGGTTTCGATCGCGCAGCCGGGCATCCTCGATCGCATGGAGTTGCGCGCCGCTGTGCGTACTGCGCCGCAGGCGGGTCACGTCGAGATTGAAGTCCACACCACCGGCCTGAACTTCATGAATGTGCTCTCGGTGCTGGGCATCTGCCCCGGCTATCCCAACGGCCTCGGCCCGCTAGGGATCGAATGCGCGGGGCGCATCGCCGCGGTCGGCGAAGGCGTGGTTGATTTTCAAGTCGGCGATCGCGTGACGGCCGTGGCCTTCAACAGCCTGGGCACGCATGTGCACACCGATGCCCGGCTGGTGCAGCCAATGCCGGCTGAGCTTACCTTTGAGCAAGCGGCGTCACTTCCGATCGCGTTTGGCACAGCCTATTATGCCTTGCATCACCTGGCGCGGCTGCAGCGAGGCGAGCGGGTGTTGATCCATGCCGCGGCGGGCGGGGTTGGCCTGGCAGCTATTCAAGTGGCGCGCTGGTTGGGGGCCGAAGTCTACGCCACGGCCGGCAACCCTGAAAAACGTGCCTACCTGCAGACGTTGGGCGTTCAACACATCATGGATTCGCGCTCACTGAGTTTTGCCGCCGAAGTGCTGGCGCTGACCGACGGGCAAGGCGTGGATGTCGTGCTCAATTCGCTGGCAGGCGAGGCCGTTGCCCGAAGTCTGGAAGCGTTAGCGCCCTATGGTCGCTTTGTCGAGATTGGCAAGCGCGACATTTATCAAAACACCCAGCTGGGTCTGTGGCCGTTCCAGAAAAATCTGTCCTACTTCGCGGTCGATCTGGACCGCATGGCACGGGAACGGCCGGCCCACTTTGGCGCGGTCTTGCGTGAGGTGCGGCAGTTGGTGGCGGAAGGCATCTTCACCCCGCTGCCGCTGCGCGTTTTCCCGGTCTCACAGGCGGCCGACGCCTTCCGTCTGATGGCGCAGGCGAAGCATATCGGCAAGATCGTGATCGATGTCAAGCAAGTCGCTGGGGCAGCTGTGCTCGGCGCCCAACCCGATCGGTTGGTGCGGCCCGACGGCACGTACTTGATCACCGGCGGTCTTGGCGGCTTAGGTTTGGAAGTGGCCACGTGGCTGACGCGCTCAGGCGCGCGGCACCTGGTGTTGCTTGGCCGGCGTGATCGATCTTCATTGCCGCCTCACACGATCGCGGTGGTGAGTGGCCTTGAGCGCCAGGGCGCGCAGGTGCTGATCGCGACCGCCGATGTGGCGCGTGAAGATCAGCTGACCGCATTGTTGCAGCAGATTGATCAAACGCTGCCGCCGCTGCGCGGTATCATCCACGCGGCGGGTGTTCTGGACGACGGTATCCTATTGCAGCAGTCTGCCGCACGATTCCAGAAAGTCATGGCGCCGAAGATCGACGGAGCGTGGCAGCTGCATCGCCTGACGCGCGATCGCGAGTTGGATTTCTTCGTGCTGTTCTCGTCGGTGGCGTCGCTGCTGGGCACGGCCGGGCAGGGCAATTATGCCGCAGGCAATGCCTTCCTCGACGGGCTGGCGCAATTGCGGCGGACACAGGGTCTGCCGGCGTTGAGCATCAATTGGGGACCGTGGTCTGAAGTTGGCCTGGCTGCACAGCGCGATCTTGTCGGGTTGCAGAGTCTGCGCGGCATCGACCTGTTGGATGTCGATCTAGGTATCAAGGCTTTTGAGCACGTCCTCGCCAGCGATGCGGCGCAGCTCGCCGTGATGCCGTTTGATGCGCGGGAGTGGTGCTCGGCGCATCCGGTTGACGCGCCGAGCGCGTTGTTCAGCGAGTTGCTAAGAGGTGACGCCGTTGCCGCCGAGCAAGCCGATCGGGCGGCCGCCGCGCCGACGTCCGTGCGGCAGGCGCTGCTGGCAGTTGAGCCCGGCCGGCGGCGGCGATCGATTCTGGAAACGTTTATCCAGGAGCAAGCGGCGCAAGTCCTGCGCCTGCCGCCGTCGCGCATCGAACCTCACAAGCCGCTGCGCACGCTGGGTTTTGATTCACTTATGACGCTGGAGTTTCGCAATCGGCTGGAGCAAGGGCTGGGGCTGAGCTTGTCGGCGACGCTAGTGTGGAACTATCCCACGGTTTACGATCTTGCGCCTTATCTGGCAGGAAAAATGGAGATTCCGTTGGAGTCTGCCGCCGACACAGAACCGGCAGCCGTGGGTGACACCGCCTCACCTTCAGAACTGGGGCAGCTCTCAGCGGCTGAGCTGGAAGCGCTGTTGAATGACGAATTAGCGTCCGTCGATGAACTGTTGAAGGGCCTGTCGCCCGACAGTTAGCTACCACCGTTTTGAAACGACGGGTTACAATAGACGGAGGCTGACGCACCCGGCCTCTGTTGTGAGCCTGCAGTGACGAGAGCATAGAAAGCAGTGCTGCGTGACCAACCACGATCAAGTCGCACAACTCAAGCGTGCCGTGCAGGCCATTCAAGACCTGCGAGCCAAGCTCGCAGCAGTTGAGCGCGCGCGCACCGAGCCGATCGCCATCATTGGCATCGGTTGCCGCTTCCCCGGCGGCGTCACTTCCCCCGAAGCATTCTGGCAGCTGCTGGTCAACGGCGTTGATGCGATCACGCCAGTGCCGCCCGACCGCTGGGACAGCGAGGACTTGTTCGATGCCGATCCGGCTGCGCCCGGCAAGATCACCACCCGCTGGGGCGGCTTCCTGGACGACATCGATCAATTTGATGCTGCGTTCTTCGGCATCTCGCCGCGTGAAGCGGCGCGCATGGATCCACAGCAGCGCCTGTTGCTGGAAGTGGCGTGGGAAGCGCTGGAGGATGCCGGGCAAACAACAGCGCGTCTGGCGGGCAGCCAGACCGGCGTGTTTATCGGACTGCACAGTCACAGCCAGGATTACTACTCGCTGCAAGTCGCCGATCCCGCGGCGATCGATCTATACACCGGCACGGGCACGGCGCACAATGTTGCGAGCGGTCGTCTGGCCTACGTCTTCGATTTGCATGGGCCAAACGTGGCGGTCGATACGGCCTGTTCGTCCTCGCTGGTGGCGGTGCATTTGGCGGTGCAAAGTTTGCGCGCGGGCGAGTGCAACCAGGCGCTGGCGGGCGGTGTGAATGTCATGCTGTCGCCCGAATTCACCATCGCTGCGTCGCGCATGCGCATGCTGGCCGGCGATGGACGCTGCAAGACTTTTGATGCGCGCGCCGATGGTTTTGTGCGCGGCGAAGGTTGCGGTATCGTGGTGCTCAAGCGTTTGTCCGACGCGCTGGCCGCCGGTGATCCGATCTACGCAGTGATTCGCGGCTCGGCCATCAATCAGGACGGCCACACCAACGGCCTGACGGCGCCCAACGGTCTGTCGCAGCAAGCTGTCATTCGTGCCGCGCTTGAGAATGGCGGCGTCGATCCGGCGCGCGTGACCTATGTCGAAGCGCACGGTACCGGCACGCCGCTGGGCGATCCCATCGAGGTCGAAGCGCTGGCGGCGGTGCTTGGCGCAGCTTCCGATCGCCGGTGTTATCTAGGATCCGTTAAAACCAACTTCGGCCACCTGGAAGGCGCGGCGGGCATTGCGGGTCTCATCAAGACCGCGCTGGCTCTGCAACAGCAGGCCATCCCGGCGAATTTGCATTTCACGGCATTGAATCCGCACATTCAATTGGGCGGCACGCGGCTGGAAGTGCCGACGGCGCTGCTGCCCTGGCCGCTTGATGAGCAGCGCTATGCCGGCGTCAGTTCGTTTGGCTGGTCGGGCACGAACGCGCATGTGATTCTGGAAGCTGCGCCCCCGGCCGCCCCGCTCGCCTCACCGCGCCCGCCGGCGCGCACGCATTATCTGCTGCCCGTGTCAGCGCGCGATCCGAAAGCCCTGCGCGCCCTGGCGCGATCACTTCAGGAACTGTTCACCTCCGATCAATCTGCCGCGCCCGACGCTGTGTGCTACACCGCCAGTGTGCATCGCAGCCATCACGATTATCGGCTCGCCGTCGTCGGCCAATCGCGCGCCGAATTGGCGCAGCAGCTGGCGGCCGCGCTGGCGAGCGAGGGTTCGATCGGCCAGAAACCGGTGACGCGCCTGCCGGGCCTGGTCTTTGTGTGCCCCGGCCAGGGTTCGCAATGGCTGGGCATGGGGCGGCAATTATTCGCCCAGGTCCCGGCGTTCCGTGACGTGATTGAGCGCTGCGATCAGGCCATGAAGCCGTTGGTGGCGTGGT
Source organism: uncultured Anaerolineae bacterium (assembly GCA_964398185.1). Taxonomy (GTDB): domain Bacteria; phylum Chloroflexota; class Anaerolineae; order Fen-1058; family Fen-1058; genus Fen-1058. The sequence continues at coordinate 20,417 of CAYNML010000036.1, forward strand.
CGTTGATCGAACAGCTCACTGCGCTCGAGACGCGCCTGTCTGACATTGACGTGATTCAGCCCGCGTTGTGCGCCATCGAGATTGCGCTGGCCGCCGCGTGGCGTGCGTGGGGCGTCGAGCCGGATGCGGTGGTGGGGCATAGCATGGGCGAAGTGGCGGCGGCCTGCATCGCGGGCGCGCTGACGCTGGACGAGGCCATGTTGATCATCTGCACGCGTAGCCGCTTGATGAAGCGTGTCAGCGGTCAGGGCGCCATGGCTGTGGTGAACCTGCCCGTCGATCAAGCGCAGGCCGCCATCGGCAGCTATGCCGATCGGTTGTCTGTGGCCGTGAGCAACAGCCCGCAGTCGTCGGTCTTGTCGGGCGATCCCGGCACGCTCGACACGGTAATCAAAGCTTTGCAATCTCGAAACGTCTTCTGCCGACCCGTCCAGGTGGATGTCGCTGCGCACAGTCCGCACATGGATGCGCTGCGCGCTGAATTGGAAACTGCGCTGCGGAATCTGAAGCCGCAGGCAGCGCGGCAGCCGATCTATTCGACCGTCACGGGGCGCTTGATCAACGGCGAGGAACTGGCTGCCGCGTATTGGAGCCGCAACCTGCGCGAACCGGTCATGTTTTCGGCGGCGGTTCAGCAAATGATCGCCGACGGTATCACTACCTTTATCGAATTGAGCCCGCATCCCATTTTGCTGGCGGCGATTGAGCAGGGTCTGCAGCATCGACAACTGACCGGTCTCGCACTGCCGTCGCTGCGCCGCGAAGAGGACGAGCAGACCGTGCTGCTGGCTTCACTGGGAGCATTGTACGCGCACGGCTATGACATCGCCTGGTCGCAGCTGTATCCGCAGGGTCAGCTCGTCTCGCTGCCGCCTTATCCGTGGCAGCATGAGCGTTTCTGGTTTGAAGCACCTGCGGCGGTCTCGAAAGCAACCTGGCTGGCCGAGTTGGATCATCCATTGCTGGGTGCGCGCTTGCCCGAGCTGGCGCAGCTGCCCGACGGCAGCTGCGTGTGGCATCATCGGCTTGATGCGCGCTGGAATCGTTTCTTGCGCGAACATTACGCGCTGGGCGCGAGCGATACTTTGCCTGAACAGGTCTATCGTGACATGGCCCTGGCGGCGGCGCAGTTGCTGTTCGGCCAGCGCTTGCACACGCTCGGCGAGTTGACGGTCTTGCAGCCAGTGCCGCTCGACAGCACGGATGTGACGCTGCAAGCGACGCTCACACCCGTTGACGATCGGACTGCCAGGTTCGAGTTGTTCAGCCGCGTCGCGCCGGGCACATGGCAAAAATGCATCATCGCTATAGTGGCCATATCGTCAGCCGATTTGGAGTGGCTGTATGCTGTGACGTGGCAAGTGAAGCCACGCGCTGCAGCGGCTGCAACGCACGCTTTGCCCGCCGGGCGCTGGTTGATCTTTTCTGAGGCAGATGCGTTCGGATCAGACTTGGCCGCGGCGCTAAGTGCACAGGGCGATCATTGCCTGTTTGTGACGCCGGGCCTGACGTATGCGCGTGAACCCGATCGGATCAGCGTGGACCCGGCGCGCCGCGAGGACTTTCAGCGCTTGTGCGCCGAAGTGTTTCGCTTCGATCAGCCGCCGATACGCGGGATACTTTATCTGTGGGGGCTGACCGCTCAAGCGCAAGCTGTCACCTGCGGCGGCGCGCTGCACCTGGTGCAGAGTCTGGCGCACGTCAAGCAACTCCCGTTGCCGCGGGTGTGGTTCATCACGCGCGGGGCGCAGCAAGTTGCCGACGAAGCCGGTTTGGCAGTGGCACAGGCAACCTTGTGGGGCCTGGGTCGCGTGATCGCCGTCGAGCATCCCGATCTATGGGGCGGCCTGATCGATCTCGATCCTGCCGCTGCTAACGCTGCCGCCGTCGTGGCGACCGAAGTCACTACGCCCGAGCATGAGGATCAAATCGCACTGCGATCCAATCGGCGGTACGTGGCGCGTTTGCAGCAGGCGCCCCAAGCGCCGGATACTGGCTTGTTGGTGCGAGCGGATGCCACCTATTTGATCACGGGCGGTTTGGGCGGTCTGGGTTTGCAAGTGGCGCGTTGGCTGGCGCAGCAGGGCGCGCGTCACCTGGTGCTGATCGGTCGCAGTGCGCCGCGCCCGGAAGCGCTGGAGATCATCCGGAATCTGAAGCAGGCCGGCGTTCAAGCAACCGTCAATTCTTGCGATGTGTCTGAGGCAGCAGCCGTGATGCGCCTCATCGCCGAGATCGATCAGACACCAGCGCCGCTGCGCGGCATCATCCACGCTGCCGGCGTACTGGATGACGGCGTGCTGCTCCTGCAAGACTGGTCACGCTTTGCGCGCGTCTTCGCGTCCAAGGTGGAGGGCGCGTGGAATCTGCACACGGCGGTCCGTGATCGCCGCCTCGATTTCTTCGTGCTGTTTTCTTCAGCGGCGGCGCTGTTGGGCAATCCGGGGCAGGCCAACTATGCGGCGGCCAATGCTTTTCTGGATACACTGGCGCAATATCGGCGGGCCAGCGGTCTGCCCGCAGTGAGCATTAACTGGGGCTTCTGGGCTGAAGTCGGACTCGCTATTCAAGCTGGACGCAGCGCGCGCCTGAGCGGACGCGGCCTGGCGGCCTTCTCGCCGGAGCAGGGGCTCGAAGCTTTGGACTACGTGCTGCGCCGCGAGTACACCACGCTGGCCGTTCTGGACATTGACTGGCTGACCTATTTCAAGCAACTGCCTTCCGGCCAGCCGCCCGCCTTCATGCGTGAATTGCAGGCCGGGACCGCGGCCGCCGCCGTGAATGAACAAAGCGTCGAACGATCCGACATCATGCAGCGGCTCAGCGAGCTGGCCGAAGCCGATCGGGTTGAGGTCTTCAGCGCCTATGTGCGCCAGCTGGCCGCTCTCGTCATGCGCTTCGACACGATCGAAGCCATTGCGCCGGATCAAGGTTTCTTTCGACTGGGCATGGACTCGATGATGGCGGTTGAATTGCGCAACCGCTTGCAGATCGATCTTGATTGTCCACTGCCCCCGATGTTGACGTTTGACTATCCCACCGTTAAGGCGCTGACGCGTTATCTGCTCGAGGTGTTGTTCCCGGCGGCTCCGGCTGCAACCGAGACCGATGTGCCGAGTGAGGCACTGGCCGAGCTGGCGGATTTATCCAAGGATGAATTGAAAGCTCTGTTGGACGAAGAACTGCGTTCGATCGACGAAGGAGCACTGGAATGAGCGCCATGCCAGTCGTCAACGACGATGCCGAGCAGCTGAAGCGGGCGCTGGTCACCGTCAAGAAGCTGCGCGCCAAGGTCGATGCGCTGGAGCAGGCGCGCACTGCCCCCATCGCCATTGTGGGCATTGGCTGCCAGTTGCCGGGCGGTGTCAAGTCGCCGGTCGATTACTGGCAGCTCCTGCGTAATGGCCGTGACGCCATCACCGAAGTGCCGCCGGAGCGTTGGGACGCGGACGAGTTCTATGATCCGCATGAAGCGCCAGGCACGGTTCGCACCAAGTATGGCGGGTTCATCCAGAATGTCGATCAATTCGATCCGCACTTCTTCGGCATCTCGCCGCGCGAAGCCGCCGCCATGGATCCGCAGCAGCGGATTGTGCTGGAAGTGGCGTGGGCGGCGCTGGAAGATGCGGGTATCGTGCCGGCCTCACTAGCGGGCAGCCGCACCGGCGTGTTCATCGGCATCGGCCTCAACGATTACGGCCGGCTGCAAGTCACGGCGCAGGATTCCGATCCGCGCCTGATCGACAATTACTTCATCGCCGGCAACGCGTTGTGCATCACGCCGAATCGCTTGTCGTACACGCTCGATCTGCGCGGTCCTAGCCTCGCCATCGACACGGCGTGCTCGTCATCGCTCACGGCTACGCATGTCGCGTGCCAGAGTCTGCGCTCCGGCGAATCGGCCCTGGCCCTGGTGGGCGGCGTAAATCTGATGCTTTCCCCGGCGTTGACAATCAGCGTGACCAAGTTCCTCTCGCCGGATGGCCGCTGCAAGACCTTTGACGCGCGGGCCGATGGTTACGCGCGCGGCGAAGGCGCCATCGTCATTGTGTTGAAGCTGTTGTCACAGGCGCTGGCCGATCACGATATGATCTATGCCGTGATTCGCGGTAGTGCAGCCAACCAGGACGGCTTTAGCAGCGGCCTCACCGTGCCCAACGGCGTGGCGCAGCAAGCCATGCTGCGCGCTGCGCTGGCGAATGCGGGTGTGCAACCGGAACAGATCGATTACGTGGAAGCGCACGGCACTGGCACTTCGTTGGGCGACCCCATCGAGGCGAATGCGTTGGGCGAAGTGCTGGGCCGTTCGCGGGCTGACGGTCATTACCTCGCCATCGGCTCGGTAAAGACCAACATCGGTCACCTAGAAGCCGGGGCGGGCATCGCTGGGCTGGTGAAGGTGGCGCTGGCGCTGAAGTATGGCGAGATTCCACCCAGCCTTCATTACGTGTCACCCAACCCGCGCATCCCCTTTGACGATCTGCATCTGCGTGTGCAATCTCATCTGGGCGTGTGGCCTCGACGCGATCATCCGCCGCTGGCGGGTGTGAGTTCGTTTGGTTTTGGCGGCGCCAACGTGCACGTGATTCTGCAAGCGCCGCCAGAACAAGCGCTATCGATCTCGGCGGTCGAGCGGCCTGTGCACGTGCTGACGCTGTCTGCCAAATCTGATCAAGCGCTGCGCGATCTGGCGCAGCGCTATGCCGATCATTTCAGCGCGCAACCGGCGCTGTCCATCACCGATGCGTGCTTTACGGCCAACACCGCCCGATCGGTTTTCGCGCACCGTGCGGCGATCGCCGCCGAAACTTTGCCACAATTGCAGGCCGAGCTGAACGCTTTGGCGCAGGGCGAACCCGCGGCACAGACAGTTTGCGGGCAGACGCAGCGCACGGCTAAACCCAAGATCGCTTTTCTCTTCACCGGGCAGGGGGCGCAGTATGTGAACATGGGGCGGCAGTTGTATGAGACGCAGCCCGTGTTCAAGACGGCACTCGATCGATGCGACGCGATCCTGCAACCTTTGCTGGGTGAATCATTGCTGGCGGTACTCTACCCGCAGGTAGACGACGAACAGCAAAAATCAAAAATCAATGCGACGGCCTTCACGCAGCCCGCGCTCTTTGCGTTGGAATATGCGCTGACCGAACTCTGGAAGTCGTGGGGCGTCGAGCCGAGCGCCGTGTTAGGGCACAGCGTGGGCGAGTACGTGGCGGCATGCGTGGCCGGCGTCTTCAGCCTGGAAGATGGCTTGAAACTAATCGCTACACGCGGGCGCTTGATGCAGCAACTACCGGCGGGCGGCGCGATGGTGGCTGTGTTCGCCGAGGAAACAATTGTGCACGCGGCGTGCGCGCCGTACGCGAGCAGTGTGTCCTGCGCGGCCATCAACGGTCCCAAGAACATCGTGATTTCAGGCCGCGAGATCGATGTGCAGGCGATCGGCGAACAGCTGCAAGCGCAGGGTATCAAGACGCGGCGCTTAGTGGTCTCGCACGCTTTCCACTCGCCGTTGTTGGAACCGATGCTGGACGATTTTGAACAAGCCGCGCGTGCCATCCAGTTCAGCGCGCCGCGTGTGCCGTTGGTCTCCAATGTCAGCGGGCGCATCTGGCCGGCGGGCGAAGTGCCTGATGCGCGCTACTGGCGCGATCACGTCCGCGCGGCAGTGCAGTTTGCGGCGGGCGTTGCTGCGCTGCAGCAAGCGGGCTGCGAGCTGTATGTGGAGATTGGCCCACACCCGACGCTGATCGGCATGGCGCAGCACTGTGTGCCTGCGGGGACAGGTGTGTGGCTGCCTTCCTTGCGCGAAGGGCAAGCCGAGTGGCCGACGCTGCTTAAGAGCGTGGGGACGCTGTTCGTGCAGGGCGCGGCCATCGATTGGGCGGGCTTCGATCGCGTCTATGCGCGACGGCGCGTGACGCTGCCCACGTATCCGTTCCAGCATGAGCGCTACTGGTTCGCTGCCCCCCGGCCATCTGCCGTCAAGCGTCTGGCGAGCGGCGCGCATCCGCTGTTGGGCAGCCGCTTGCGCTCACCGGCCATCAAGGGCGGTGTGTTTGAGTCGACCCTGAGCGTCGAAGACTGGCCGCTGCTGGGTGAGCATCGGGTGTATGGCTCGCCGGTACTCCCCGCCACCGCATATGTTGAACTGGTGCTGGCTGCTGCGCGTGAGCTGTTCGACGCGGGCACACCTGCTGTTGAGGACCTGATCATTCAGCAGGCGCTGACCATCCCTGACGGTGCATCTTGTTCCCTGCAAGTGATGCTGGCGCCTGAGCACGATGGTCTGGCCGATTTTCAAATTTTCTCGACTGTGAATGAAGCCGATTGGCAGCTGCACGCTGCGGGCAGGGTACGTGTGACGGCGGCGTTGTCTGCGTTGACGGAGACACTGGATGTCGTTCGATCACGCTGCACGGTGGAGCTTGATCCGGCGCGCTTCTATGAGCGCATTGGCGAGCGCGGTTTGGAATACGGGCCGCATTTCCAGATCATTCGTCGTTTGCAGATTGACCCCCAGCGCACGGAAGTTGTGGCGCACCTTCGGCTAGATGCCGATCTCCTGGGCGAGCTGGCGGTGTATCGCTTCCATCCGGCCTTGCTGGATGCGTGCTGGCAGGCATTGGGCGCTCTCTTCTTGATTGAGACTAATACGGTCGACGATGAGGTCTACATCCCCATTAGCTGTGACGCGCTTTACATCTGGCGTGCACCGACCGGTGAGATTTGGAGTCACGCCGCACTGCGCCCGGCGGCGGGTTCTTCGACGCGCGAGGTGGTCGGCGCCGATCTGCGCATCTTTGACGCGGCCGGGCAGTTGCTGGCTGAGGCGCGCGGCCTGCAAGTGAAGCGCGCGTCGCGCGCCGCTTTGCAGGCGCCCCCACTCAACCTCGATGAGTGGCTCTATCAGGTCGAGTGGCGCTCTGTGGCGTTGGATGCTACGGCTGCGGCATTTGCGGGCGCATGGTTGCTGATGGCAGATGAAGACGCGGTGTCCGTGGAACTGGCTCGACAACTGCGTGAACGCGGTGCAGACTGTATCCTTGCCCGGCATGATGATGAACGAGCGTTAGCGCCGCGCACTGACTGGCGCGGCGTGGTGGTAATGGCGCGTCCTGCGGTTGAGGACAGCACACGCAGTGTTTTGCGTGTCGTGCAAGCGCTGGCGCTGGTGAAAGAGCCGCCGCAGTTGTGGCTGATCACGCGTGGGGCGCAGACGGTTCAATCGGGCGATGTGCCGAACCTCGAGCACGCTTCGCTGTGGGGCTATGCAGCGACCATCGCGCTGGAGCAGCCCGACCTGCGTTGTGTGAGCATCGATCTGGATCGCGCGCCTTCTGTGGCGGAAGATGTGCCGGTTCTGCTGGCCGAGTTTGCCGCCGGCGCCGGCGAAGATCGCGTGGCCTATCGCAGCCGCGAACGATTCGTTGCGCGACTGGCGCACCCCTCGCCGCTGCAACCAGCTTCAACCTCGCCAGTGCAACTGGTCATTCCCACGCGCGGCCTGCTTGATAATCTGACCTTGCAGCCGGTGACGCGGCGTGCGCCCGGTCCGGGTGAAGTTGAAATTCGTGTGCGCGCCACGGGCCTGAACTTCCGCGATGTATTGAATGCCCTGGGAATGTATCCCGGCGAAGCGGGGCCGTTGGGCAGCGAATGCGCGGGCGTCGTCGTCGCCGTCGGCACAGGCGTCGATCAAGCCAGCCTCGGCGCAGAGGTCATGGCGCTGGCGCCGGGCAGTTTCAGCACGTATGTCATTACCCGCGCGGAGCTCGCCGTGACCAAACCGCAGGGCTTGTCATTTGAAGCGGCGGCCACCTTGCCGATTGCGTTTCTGACGGCGCAGTACGGCTTGCACGAACTTGCGCATCTCAAGCGCGGTGATCGCGTGTTAATTCATGCGGCGGCGGGCGGCGTGGGCCTGGCGGCGGTGCAGATCGCGCAGCATGCCGGGGCCGAAATCTTCGGCACCGCTAGCCCGGACAAGCAAGCCTACTTGCGAGCGTTGGGCGTGCCGCACGTCTTGAACTCGCGCACGCTGGACTTTGCCGACGAGATCAAGCGCCTCACCAATGGCGAAGGCGTGGACGTGATCCTGAACTCGTTGTCGGGCGACTTCATTGCGCAGAGTGTAGCGGTGCTGAAGCCGCGCGGCTGTTTCCTGGAGATTGGCAAGCGCGATATTTGGTCCCGCGAACAAATGGCGCAAATTCGACCTGAAGCGGCTTATCACGTTTACGATCTCGGCGATGTGATACGCGCTGATCCGGCGGCGATTCAGGCCATGCTGCGCGATCTGGCGCTGGCCATTGAGCGGGGCGAACTCAAGCCGCTGCCGCAGCGTATCTTTCAACTCGATTCGGCCGCCGAGGCCTTTCGTTTCATGGAGCGTGCTAAACACATTGGCAAGATTGTCGTGGCGCAACAACCCGATCGGCCTGCTCACCCGATCGCGATTCGCACCGACGGGACGTATCTGATCACCGGCGGCCTCGGCGGTTTGGGCCTGCACGCAGCACGCTGGCTGGTCGATCAAGGCGCGCGGCACATCATTCTGGTGGGACGACGTGGGCCGTCGAATCACGCACAAGCCGTGATCGCTGAGTTGATCGCCGGCGGTTCACAGGTGGTCGTCGCACAGGCAGATGTGTCACAACCCGATCAGCTGCGGGCGATCCTGGCGGACATCGATCCTGCTGCCCCGCTGCGCGGCATCATTCACACCGCGGGCGTCAATGACGATGGTGTGTTGACGCAGCAGACGTGGGAGCGCTTTGTCACCGTGGCTGCGCCCAAGTCGATGGGCGCGTGGAATCTGCACACGCTGACGCACGAGCGTGGCGATGCGCTGGACTTCTTCCTGCTCTATTCATCAATCTCGTCGGTGCTGGGCTCGGTGGGGCAGGGCAATTACGCGGCAGCGAATGCCTATCTCGACGCCTTGGCGGCGCTGCGGCAGGCGCAAGGCTTGCCGGCCCTGAGCATCAACTGGGGACCGTGGAGCGATGTGGGTATGTTTGCCGCCCTGAGCGCGCACGATCGGCAGCGACGTCTGGCTCAGGGCATGCAGACCATTTCGGCCATGCCAGGCGCGCAGTTGTTGTCGCGTTTGCTGCCGGAGCACGCCGCGCAACGGGTGGCGCTGCCCATCGACTGGCGGAAGTACGATGCCTCGTCGCCGCTGCTGGCCGAGATCAAACGCGATCTCAAGCCGATCGCGACTGCGCCGACCGCAGCCCCAGCGGCTGATGTGCTGACTCGCCTGCAGGCTGCGCCGCCCAATCAGCGCCGCGCACTACTGCTGGGTTACGTGCGCGAACAGTCGATCAAGGTGTTGGGCTTGAGCGCCTCGCACGCGATCAATCCGCGCCAGCCGCTGCGCGAACTGGGACTCGATTCGCTGATGGCGGTGGAACTGCGTAATGCGCTGGGTGCGGGCTTGCAGCGCAGCTTGCCTGCTACACTGCTGTTCGACTATCCGGCGCTGGACACGCTGACGGATTTTTTGACGCAGGAACTGTGGCCGGGCGAGCCGCCGCCGGCCCAATCGGATGACGCCGAACCGCCTGCGACTGCCACGCAAGCTGCGGATTTGATCGATTTATCGGAAGAGGAAGCCGAAGCCCTGCTTTTGCAAGAATTAGCGGCGGGCAAACGAGGACGACGCCATGACTGAAGCGGCTGAGAATCTGTCTCCCTTGAAGCGCGCGATTGTTGAAATCCGCGAACTGCGGGCGCAGCTCGACAAGCTCGATCAGGCGCGCACGGAGCCGATCGCCATCATCGGCCTGGGGCTGCGTTTTCCCGGCGGCGCGCACGATGCCGACTCGTTCTGGCAGTTGCTGCACGACGGCGTGGACGCCATTACGGAAGTGCCTGCCAATCGCTGGGACATTGACGCCTTCTACGATCCAGATGCGACGAAGCCGGGCAAGATGGCGACGCGTTTCGGCGCATGGATCGATCAGATCGATCAATTCGACGCACCGTTCTTTGGCATCTCGCCGCGTGAAGCGCAGAGCATGGATCCGCAGCAGCGGATGTTGTTGGAGATTGCGTGGACGGCGTTGGAGCAAGCCGGGCAGTCCCCCGAGCGTCTGGCTGACAGCGACACCGGCGTTTTTTTGGGCATTGCCAATAGTGACTACGGGCGCATGATGTTCGCCGATGTCGGGCAGATCGATAAATACATCAGCACCGGCAGCGCATTCAGCGTGGCGGCGGGGCGCCTGTCTTACTGGCTGGGCTTGCACGGCCCCAACATCGCGCTCGACACGGCGTGCTCGTCGTCCTTGGTGGCGGTGCATCTGGCTTGCCAGAGTTTGCGGCGCGGCGAATGCCGCCTGGCATTGGCCGGGGGCAGCAACTTGATCCTGTCGCCGGAAGCCAACATCAATTTCTCGCAATCGAACATGCTGGCCCCGGATGGCCACTGCAAGACGTTCGATGCGCGCGCCGACGGTTATGTGCGCGGTGAAGGCTGCGCCCTGATCGTGCTCAAGCGGCTGTCGGACGCCGTGGTCGATCACGACCAGGTGCTGGCGATCATTCGCGGCTCGGCCATCAATCACGACGGGCGCAGCGGCGGCCTCACCGCGCCCAGCGGCCCCGCGCAGGAGGCGGTGCTTCGCGCCGCGCTGGCCGACGCGCAGCTCGAAGCCGCGCAGGTGAGCTACGTCGAAGCGCACGGCACCGGCACTTCGCTGGGTGATCCGATCGAGGTACGCGCGTTAGGCGCAGTGTATGGCCGCGATCGATCGACGCCGTTGACGATCGGTTCGGTCAAGACCAACATTGGTCACCTGGAAGCGGCGGCCGGCATCGCCGGACTGATCAAGGTGGTACTGATGATGCAGCACGGCGAGTTCGTGCCGCATCTGAATTTCACGCAGCGCAACCCATTCATCGAGTGGGATCGCTGGCCGCTGGTGGTGCCTACGCAGGGCGGGCCGTGGCAAGCCGAGCGCCGCATCGCGGGGCTGAGCTCGTTCGGGTTCAGTGGCACCAATGCGCATCTGATTATCGAGGCGGCGCCGGCTGAGACACGTCTGTCTGATACAGCTGAACGGCCGCAGCACATTTTGACACTGTCAGCTCGCAGTGCGGCAGCGTTGAAGTCGCTGGCCGTGCAGATGGAAGAAGCCCTGGCGCACCTCGACGCTCCCGTCGCCGATGTGTGCTTCACGGCGAATACGGGCCGGTCGCACTTTGCGCACCGTCTGGCCATCTTAGCGACGACATCCGCGGAACTGCGCGAGCGGCTGGCTGCCCATAACGCCGGGCGTGAAACGATCGATGTGTTCAGTGGTCGCATGGCGGATGTCACGCCGCCCGATGTGGCTTTCCTGTTCACCGGCTTCGGCTCGCAGTATGCCGACATGGGGCGACAACTGTACGATACGCAGCCCATATTCCGCGCCGCGATCGATCGGTGCGCCGCAATCTATCAGGCGCAGGCTGGTGAATCATTGATTGCGCTGCTGTATCCACCTGCGGACGCGGCTGATCGTGTATCTGCCATCACGCAACCGGCGGTGTTCGCGTTGGAGTATGCGCTGGCTGAATTGTGGAAGTCGTGGGGCGTGCTGCCCGCCGTCGTGGCCGGACACAGCTTAGGTGAATACGCCGCGGCATGTGTGGCCGGAGTCTTCAGCGTGGCTGACGGCCTGAAGCTCGTCAGCGCGCGCGATCGCTTGATGCGCGCCGTGCCCGACGCGGGCGAAATGGTGACGGTCTTTGCCGATGAGGCCACCGTGGCGGCGGTGCTGGCCGCGCAGCCGGAGGTCGCCATCGCGGCGATCAACAGCCCGGAGTCGGTGGTGATCTCCGGTCGGCGTGAAGCCGTGCAGCAGGTGCTGCATGATCTGCAAGCGAAGAAGATTCGCACGCGGCGCTTGCCCATTGCATATGCCTCCCACTCGCCGCTGATCGAACCGATTCTCGACGAGTTCGAGCGAGTGGCTGCCGAGATTTCTTATGCGCCGCCGCACACCGCGCTCGTGTCGAGCCTGACCGGCGAATTGTTGAGCGGCGCCGAGATCGCCAGCGCCCACTACTGGCGGCGGCATCTGCGATCGACGGTGCGTTTTGCCGCGGCGATGACGACGCTGCATCAGCACGGTTATCGCATCTTTGTCGAACTGGGGCCGAATCCGACGCTGGTGAGTCTGGGACAGCGCTGTGTGCCTGCCACACCTGAAGCGCGCTGGCTGCCCTCACTGCGCGACGGGCGCGCTGATTGGTCGCAGCTGCTGGACACGCTGGCGCAGTTGTACGTCAACGGCGCGCGCATCGACTGGCCTGCTTTTGAGCAAGACTACAGTGCGGCGCGGCGGCGCGTCGCGCTGCCGACTTATCCGTTCGAGCACAAAGCGTATTGGTGGCAAGGTACGCCTGCCGCGCGCACGGCTCTGCGCCCGACCGCTCAGCGCTGGGAGTCTGTGGTAAAGGCTGGACAGCGCCAGGCTCAGCAAGCGCCGTTGGATCTGACCATTCACACCTACGCCGCCAAACAGCGCTGCCTCGACGATCTTGCGACAACTTACATGAACAACACGCTGTGCGAGCTGGGTGTGTTTACGCAAGCCGGCGAAGCGCATTCGATTGACGATGTGCTGGCGCAGGGCCGCATCGCGCCGACGTATCATCACTTGCTGCTGCGCTGGCTGCGGCGGCTGGTGGCCGCCCGATTGCTCGATCCGCGTCCCGACGGTACCTTCGTTGCCACGCAGCCGTTGACGCGCATCGTGCCGGATGAGGTCTGGCGCGAAACACACGTTGCGCTGGCCGATGTACCTTTCCTAATCGAATACGTGGAGCGCTGCACGCAGGCGCTGCGCGGCGTGCTGACCGGACAGATCAGCCCGTTGGAGACGCTGTTCCCTGACGGATCATTTGCCACCACCGAGGCGTTGTATCAGGACTGGGCGCAGGCGCGGTACTTCAACCACATCGTGCGCGCCGTGGTAGCAGAAGCTGCCGCCAGCGGTGACACGCTGCGCGTGATCGAAATTGGCGCGGGCACCGGCTCCACCACTTCGGCGGTGCTGCCGGCGTTGACAGGTGGCCACGCGACGTACACGTTTACGGACGTTTCCGAGCTCTTTCTCGATCGGGCGCGGGATAAATTCAAGGGGTATGACTTCGTGCGCTATGGCCTGTTCAACGTCGAGCAGGATCCGCACGCGCAGGGTTATGCGCGTCACGGTTACGATGTGGTCATTGCCGCGAACGTGCTGCACGCCACACACAATCTGAGTGAGACGCTGGCGAACGTGCAGGCGCTGCTCGCGCCGCAGGGCGTGCTCGTGTTGTATGAAGCCACGCGGCAGCAGCCGTGGTACGACGTGACCACCGGCCTGATCGAAGGCTGGCAGCGCTTCGATGACGAGGTCCGCCGCGATCAGGATCATCCGCTGCTGTCGCCCGCGCAGTGGAAACACGTCTTACGGGGCGCAGGTTTCCTTGATGTGGCGATCTGGCCGGAAGCGGGATCGCCCGCCGAGGTGCTGGGCTTGCACGTGATCGTCGCGCGGCCGCCGCAGCTGACCGCGGGCGAAGCGATCGAGTCACCGCTGGGAGTCGGTGAGATCGATCGGGGCGCGGGAGATCGATCGGGTGAGCCGACACCGCCCGCGCTGATGCTGCTCGATCAGCTGCGAATGGCGCTGCCCGACGAACAGCTCGAACTGTTGATCGATTTCGTGCGCGGACACGTGGCGCGCATCCTGCGGCTTGATCCGGGCGAGCCGCTCGATCGCCGCGCGCGGCTGATGGACATCGGCGTCGATTCGCTGATGGCCGTGGAACTGCGCAGCCGCTTGAGCAGCGGACTGGGGCTGGCGCAGCCGCTGCCTGCTACACTGATCTTCGACTATCCGACCAGCGAAGCGATTGCGCGTTATCTCTTGCATGGCGTGTTAAAGCTGGACGAGACTACCCCGGCTGTCGCTGTAACCGAGGAGCCGGTTGAAGCCCGTGTAACTGATCTGGATGGACTGTCGGATGACGAAGTGGCGGCATTGCTGCTAAAGAAACTCAAGGCGCTGTCTTAATATGGCTGACACCCCCAACACGCTATCGCCGTTGAAGCAAGCTTACCGGGCGCTGGAAGAGATGCAAGCGCGGCTCGAAGCTGCCGAGCGCGCCCGGCATGAACCGATCGCCGTTATCGGTGCGGGCTGCCGCTTCCCCGGCGCCGACGATCTGGATACGTTCTGGCAGAACCTGCGCCGCGGCGTCGATGCGATCCGCGAAGTGCCCGCGGATCGGTGGGACGTGAACGCCGTGTACGATTCGGATCAGGATGCGCCGGGCAAGACGTACACACGCTGGGCCAGTTTTCTCGATCGGGTGGACGGCTTTGACGCGCAGTTCTTCGGCATCGCGCCACGCGAAGCGATGGGACTCGATCCGCAGCAGCGGCTGTTGCTGGAAGTGGCATGGGAGGCGTTGGAGAATGCGGCGCAGGCGCCCGATCAATTGGCGGGCAGCCGCACGGGCGTGTTCATCGGCATTGCTAGCAGTGATTACTCCTACCTTACCCTGCACCAGAGCGATGCCACGCAATTAGACGCTTACTATGCATCCGGCGTGGCGCATAGCATGGCCTCGGGGCGTCTGTCGTACGTGCTGGGTCTGCAAGGTCCCAGCATCTCGCTCGATACGGCGTGTTCGTCGTCACTGGTGGCGGTGCATCTGGCCGTGCAAAGTCTGCGCACTGGCGAATGCCGCATGGCGCTGGCGGGCGGCGTTCATCTGGGACTGGCGCCCGACAACACCATCGCGTTTTCCAAATCGCACATGCTGGCGCCCGACGGGCACTGCAAGACGTTCGATGCGCGCGCCGATGGTTTCGCCGAAGGTGAAGGCTGCGGCCTTGTCGTGTTAAAGAGATTGGCCGATGCGGTGGCCGACGGTGATCGCGTGCTGGCCGTGATTCGCGGCAGTGCGATCAATCAGGATGGCCCCAGCAGCGGTCTCACCGCGCCGAATGGTCCCGCGCAGGAAGCGGTGATTCGTGAAGCGCTGGCCGACGCGAACGTGAAGCCGGCCGACATTAGCTATGTGGAAGCGCATGGCACCGGCACGTCACTGGGCGACCCGATTGAGGTTCAGGCGTTGGGCAGGGCGCTGCGCGATGGCCGTCCCGGCGATCGTCCCTTCATGCTCGGCTCGCTGAAAACGAACCTCGGTCACCTGGAAGCCGCGGCCGGCGTGGCGAGTTTGATCAAAGTGGTATTGATGTTGCAGCACGGCGAGATTCCGCCGCACCTCAATTTTCAGACGCCCAGCCCGTTCATTCCGTGGCACGAAGTCCCGGCAGTGATTCCCACCACTGTGCAGCCGTGGCCCGCCGGTTACGCGCGGCGTTTGGCGGGCATCAGTTCGTTCGGGTTCAGCGGTACCAACGTGCATGTCGTTGTCGAAGCGGCACCTCCGCTGGAGGCGAAGGTGAACGAGGTTGATCGGACGTGGCACATCCTCACGCTGTCGGCCAGGCAAGAAGCAGCGTTGCAGGCGCAAGCCGATCGATTGCAGAAGCACTTGGCGCTTGATCTGAATGCAACCCTGGCCGATGTGTGCTTCACGGCGAATACTGGCCGCGCGCACTTCAATCAGCACGTGACCTGTGTGGCGCAATCGATCGATCAACTGCGCGCGCGGTTGGCCGCTTACCTCGCGGGCGAGGCGCCAGCCGGGGTGATCAGCGGTGCGGCGGCGAGCACCGATCAGCCAAAGATCGCCTTCTTGTTCACCGGGCAGGGCGCGCAGTCCGTGGACATGGGGCGGCAGCTATATGAGACGCAGCCCGTGTTCCGCGCGGCGCTCGATCGGTGCGAGGCGATTTTGCAGCCACTGTTGGGCGAATCGTTATTGGCGGTGCTGTATCCGCAATCTAAAATCGGCAATCCAAAATCCAGAATCGATGAGACGGCTTTCACGCAGCCGGCGTTGTTTGCGATCGAATATGCGCTGGCCGAGTTGTGGAAGTCGTGGGGCGTGCGCCCGGCGGCGGTGATGGGCCACAGCGTGGGCGAATATGTGGCGGCGTGTGTGGCCGGCGTGTTCAGCCTGGAAGACGGCTTGAAGTTGATCGCGGCGCGCGGCCGTTTGATGCAGGCGCTGCCGCACGGCGGCGAAATGGTCGCCGTGTTTGCCGACGAGAAGACGGTGGCCGAGGCAATCGCACCGTTCGCCGATCGGGTTTCGCTGGCCGCCGTCAACGGTCCGGCGAGCGTGGTGATCTCAGGTGATGGCGCGACGGTACAGACGATCGTCGCGCAATTACAGGCGCGCGGCCTCACGACCAAAGCTCTCAATGTGTCGCACGCTTTTCATTCGCCGCTGATGGAGCCGATGCTGGACGAGTTCGAACGCGTCGCGGCGCAGATCAAGTATGCGATGCCGCGCATTCGTTTGATCTCTAACGTCAGCGGCCAGCCGGTGGCCGGCGAGGTTGCTCAGCCGTCGTACTGGCGGCAGCATGTGCGTGCCGCCGTGCGCTTTGCGGACTCAATCGAAACGCTGCACCAGCTGGGCTTCCCAATCTTCATCGAAATTGGACCGAGCCCGACATTGTTAGGGATGGGCAAGCGCTGCCGCGACGACGACGCTGGGCTGTGGCTGCCGTCGTTGCGACCAGGCCAGGACGACTGGCAAACGATTCTGGCAAGTTTAGGGACGCTGGCCGTGCAGGGCGTGGTAGTGGATTGGCGCGGTTTCGATCAGCCGTATGCGCGCCGCAAACTGGCGCTGCCGACTTATCCCTTCCAGCGTGAACGATATTGGCTGGCTCCGGCGTCACGCAAGGCAGTGGCCGCGCCGCGCGCCAGGTCGATGCATCCCTTGCTGGGAGCGAAGCTGCGCTCGGCGTCGCAGGACGTGCAGTTTGAGGCAGAACTCAATGCAGAGAGTTCGACGCTGTTGAATGATCATCGCGTCTTTGAGATGGCGCTGCTCCCGGCGGTGGCTTACCTCGAAGCTTTTAACGCCGCGGCGCAGATTGCGCTGAGCAGTGAAGCGTGCCGCCTGGAAGATGTGGCGATTCACGCGGGCTTGATCGTGCCCGACGGGACAACACGCGTGACGCAGGTGATTGTGCAGCGCGAGGATCAGGGTAAGCTGGCGCTGCAATTCTTCAGCAGCGATCCTGATACCGAAGAGTGGCAGCTGCACGCCTCGGCCAACGCGCGCATCGATCAAGCGACGGCGTCAGCAATGTTGTCGCGCGCTGAAATTCAAGCGCGCTGCGAAACGGTGATTGAGGCGGAGACGCACTACCAGCAGCTGCGCGATCATGGCTTGGTTTTTGGGCCGAGCTTGCACGGCGTGCAGCGCATGTGGCGCAGGCCCGGTGAAGCGCTGGGCGAGATCGAACTGCCGGAAGTGGTGACCGCAGAGGCGGCGCAGTACGGTATTCACCCCGCGCTGCTCGATGCCTGTCTGCAAGTGGTCGCCGCCGCCGTGGCCGATGACGCGGGGACATATCTGCCGATCGGGGTGGATGACTTCCGCCTGTATCGACGACCGGTCGGCACGCTGTGGAGCCACGTGCAAATCCGATCGAGCCCGGCAGCTCAACGCTCCACGCTGACGGCTGATGTGCAAGTGTTCGATGAGACTGATCGGCTCTTGGCGGAAGCGCACGGCCTGCAATTCAAGCGCGCCGATCGCGCTGCGCTGCTGGGGCGCTTTGCGGGTGGCCATGATTTTGCTGACTGGCTGTATGACGTTGCCTGGCCCGAACAGCCGCGCCACGACAACAGCTTCATGCCCAAGTTGGCAACGCTGATCGATCAGGTGCAGCCGCTCGCCGCGCCGTTGGCGCAGCAGCACAACCTGGCGTTCTACACTAACTTGCTGCCGGAACTCGAAGCGTTGAGCCTGGACTATGTGATCGATGCGCTCAAGCAGCTAGGCTGGTCACCGCGCGTCGGACAACGCGTGACCACCGAAGCGTTGGCGCAACAACTCGGGGTGATAGATCAGCACTGGCAACTGCTTGGTCGCTTGCTGGAAATTCTTGGTGAAGGCGGGCTGGTGCGGCGGCAGAGTGATGAGTGGGAAGTCGTGCGCGAATTGACAGGCAGCGCCAGCGCATCTCGCCAGCAAGCGGCGGCGGCGCGCTTCCCCGAATCGGCCGAGTTGAAATTGCTGGTTCGCTGCGGGCCGCAGTTGGCGCAAGTGTTGAACGGCCAGGCTGATCCCCTGCAATTGTTATTCCCCGGCGGCACGTTTGATGCGGCCGAGCAGTTGTATCATCATTCGCCATCGGCGCGCACTTACAACTCGCTGGTGGCTGAAGCCATCACGACGACGTTGGCACGCTTACCGCAGGGACGCACGGTTCGTATTTTGGAAATCGGCGCGGGCACCGGCGGCACCACGACGCGCGTCTTGCCGGTTCTGCTAGCCGATCACGTGGAGTACACCTTCACCGATATTTCGCCGTGGTTCGCGGCCAAGGCGCAGCAGAAATTCGCCGCCTATCCGTTCGTGCGCTATCAGGCGCTCGACATCGAACAGGATCCGATCGCGCAGGGGTTGGTGCCGCAACACTACGACATCGTTCTGGCGGCCAATGTGATTCATGCCACGGCCGATCTGCGCCGCACGCTCGATCATGTGAAGCGATTGATGTCGCCCGAAGGCTTGTTGATCATGATCGAGGTGAATCAGCCGCAGCGCTGGATTGATCTCACCTTTGGCTTAACTGACGGCTGGTGGCGTTTCGTTGATCGCGATCTCCGTCCGGCGTATCCGTTGTTGTCGCAGGCGCAGTGGCTGCAGTTGCTGACGGATCAAGGTTTTACGCAGGTGGCCGCGTTGCCATCGACGGCGGATGATCCCGATTTTGCCGTGCAGTCGATCGTGCTGGGGCGTGGTCCGCTGACGACGTCAACGGCAGGCCGCTGGTTGATCTGGGCCGACGAGAGCGGCACAGCCGATCGGTTGGCGGCGGCCCTCCAGGAGTGCGGCGCGCGCAGTGTGCTGGTGCAGCCGGGCGCGGCGTATGCGCAGCTGGCCGCCGATCGCTGGCAGATCGATCCGGCGCAGCCGGGCGATGCGGCGCGCGTGCTGCGCGAGGCGTTTGCCGCCGAGCCGTGCCTGGGCGTGGTGCAGTTGTGGAATCTCGATCGGCGCAAGTTACCTGATACTTCCGCTGATCTGATGTTGGGCACAGGCAGTACGCTGCATTTGGCGCAGGCGTTGATCAAGACCGACTGGTCAGCGCAGAGCGTGCCGCGCCTGTGGGTGATTACACAGCGGGCGCAGGCTGTGCGTGCCTCGGAGGAATTGACCGTGGCGCAAGCGCCTGTGTGGGGGCTGGGTAAGACGATCGGGTTGGAGCATCCCGAATTGCGCTGCACACGGATCGATCTGGATCAACTCGAGTCGCCGCAAGCGATCGAGATGCTCGTGCACGAGATACTGCTGGCCGACGGCGAAGATCAGATCGCCTATCGCGACGGTGCGCGGCACGTGGCGCGATTGACGCATCCGGCTGCTGACGCCACCGATCGATCCGCGCAGCGCCTAGAGATCACGACGCGTGGCACATTCGATAACTTGACGCTGGCGCCGTTGGCGCGCCGCGTTCCCGGACCCGGTGAGGTTGAGATCGAAGTACAGGCCACGGGCTTGAACTTCAAAGACGTGATGAACGTGCTGGGCATGTATCCGGGCGATCCGGGTTTGCCTGGCGGCGAGTGCGCGGGCCGTATCGTGGCGGTTGGCGCGCAGGTTGCTGATCTTCAAATCGGCGCTGAAGTGCTGGCGCTGGCCAGCGGCTCGTTCGGATCGTTCGTCACGACGGCGGCGGCGTTCGTCGTGCGCAAGCCGGCAGCCTTGAACTTTGAGGAAGCGGCTTCGGTGGCGATTCCGTTTGTCACCGCGCACTTCACGTTGAATCATCTGGGGCATATGCAAGCGGGCGAGCGCGTGTTGATTCACGCGGCGGCGGGCGGCGTGGGTCTGGCCGCCGTGCAGTTGGCGCAGCGCGCCGGGGCGGAGATCTTTGCGACAGCCGGTAGTCCCGAAAAGCGGGCCTATCTTCAATCGCTCGGAGTGCCGCACGTCATGGATTCGCGCTCGTTGGACTTCGCTGCGGAGATCATGAAGTTGACGGACGGGCAGGGCGTGGACGTGGTGTTGAATTCGCTGGCGGGCGAATTCACCGCGAAGAGTTTGACTGTGTTGGCCGACGGCGGGCGCTTCCTCGAAATTGGCAAGAGCGATCTGCTCACCGCCGAGCAGGCCGCGCAGCTGGGGCGCGGCATCGCTTATCACATCGTCGATTGGGGCCTGACCGCCCAGCAGGATCCGGCGCTGATCCGATCGATGCTACTCGATCTCGTGGCGCTGATCGAAGCGGGTGAACTCAAGCCGCTGCCGTATCGCGCCTTCCCGATTGAGCAGGCGGCTGCAGCGTTCCGCTACATGGCGCAGGCCAGGCACATCGGCAAGCTGGTGATCGCCCAGCCGTCAGACGTGATCGTGCGCGCCGACGCAACGTACCTGATCACCGGTGGTCTGGGCGGCCTGGGCTTGATCACCGCGCGCTGGCTGGTGGAGCGCGGCGCGCGGCACATCGTTTTGGTGGGCCGTCGTGATCCAGCAGAAGCGGCGACCAGCGTGATGGCCGAATTGGAAGCGCGCGGCGCGCACATTCATGTGTGGCGGGGTGACGTGTCGCAGCTCGCCGACATGCAAGGTGTGTTGGCGCGCATTCAACGCGAACTGCCGCCGCTGCGCGGCATCATCCATTCGGCCGGGGTGCTGGATGATGGCGCACTGGTGCAGCAGGATTGGTCGCGCTTCATCACCGTGCTGCAACCCAAGGTCGACGGCGCATGGCACTTGCATCAACTGACGCGCCTGCTGCCGCTGGATTTTTTTGTGTTGTATTCTTCGGTGGCGTCGCTGCTCGGCTCGACAGGGCAGGGCAATCACGCGGCGGCCAACATGTTTATGGACATGCTGGCGCACTGGCGGCGCGCGCAAGGTCTCCCGGCGCTCAGCATCAACTGGGGCGCCTGGTCAGAGGTGGGCGCGGCCGTGGAACGCGGCGTGGGGCAGCGCATCGCGGCGCAGGGGGTGGGCGTCATCTCGCCGGCGCAGGGCGTGCGGGTGCTGGAGTATCTGCTGAACCAACAAGCGATTCAAGCGGGTGTCATCCCGATCGAGTGGGCGAAGTTCGCGGCGCAATTCCCGCCCGATCATGTGCCCCCGTTCCTGACGGAGATGATCGCGCAAGCGCGCCGGGCGGCGAGCGCTGCGGTTCAGCCCAGGGCGATCGAGCAGCAGCCGGCGGCGCCGCCCACATCCGATTGGCTGATGCGCATCACCTCGGCCCCGGCAGCCAAGCAGCGCAACCTGATGATCGATTACGTGCGCGGGCAGGCAGGACGCGTGCTGGGACTTGATCCGGCGCGGGTGGGCGAGCGCATGCCGTTGCGCGAGCTCGGCCTCGATTCGTTGATGGCCGTGGAGTTGCGGAACTTGTTGGGCACCGGCCTGGCGCTGCCGCGCAAACTGCCCGCCACGCTGGTGTTCGACTATCCGACCATCGAAGCCCTGGGCGATTACTTGCTGCGTGAAGTGCTGCCCCAGCCGGAGCCGGTCACCCCTGCGCCGGTGGTCGAGAGCGCGCACGGTGAGAGGAGTACCGCCGTGATTGCTGCGATTGAAGATTTGTCCGATGAAGAAGTCGATCGGTTACTGGCAGGGAAACTTAAACGATGACTGACTTTCTAGAACGCATCAGCCAACTGTCACCCAAACGGCTGGCCTTGCTGGCCCTGGATCTGCAGGAAAAAGTGGAGGCGCTGGAGGCCGCGGCGCGATCGGTGTCGGAACCCATCGCCGTCGTGGGCCTGAGCTGTCGCTACCCCGGCGGTGTGGAAGATTCCGCCAGCTACTGGCGGCTACTGCACGACGGCGTCGACGCGATTCAAGAGATCGACGCCTCACGCTGGAACGTGGACGATCTGTTTGACCCAGATCCTGACAAGCCGGGTAAAGTCGCTACCCGCTGGGGCGGCTTCCTGCAAGCTGTCGATCAGTTTGATCCCCAGCTCTTCGGTATCTCGCCGCGTGAAGCCATGAGCATGGATCCGCAGCAGCGGCTGGCGCTGGAGGCCGCCTGGTCGGCGCTGGAGCACGCGGGATACGCGCCGGACCAGCTCGGCGGCCGCGCCGTGGGTGTATTCATGGGCAGCTGCAATGCCGACTACACCCAGCTGATCATCTCCAACGATCGCGACGGCATGGATATGTACACCTCTACCGGTAATGCACACAGCGTGATCTCCGGGCGCATTGCGTACGTGCTGGGTCTGCAAGGCCCGGCGGTATCGATCGATACCGCGTGTTCGTCGTCGCTGGTGGCGGTGCATCTGGCGGTGCAGAGTCTGCGGATGGGTGAATGCCAGATGGCTTTGGCGGGCGGCGTCAATCTGATCCTGACGCCCGATACGACCATCGCTCTATCGCGCGCCAAGATGATGGCGTCCGATGGCCGCTGCAAAGCGTTCGATGCGGCCGCCGACGGCTTTGTGCGATCTGAAGGCTGCGGCATGGTCGTGCTGAAACGCCTGACCGACGCGCAGCAGGACGGCGATCACATCCTGGCCGTGATTCGCGGCTCGGCCGCCAATCAAGATGGGCGCAGTAACGGCCTGACTGCGCCAAATGGCCCATCGCAGGTGGCGGTGATCCGGCAGGCACTGGTCAATGCCGAAGTGCAGCCGCGCCAGATTGGCTACGTGGAAACACATGGCACCGGCACCTCACTGGGCGATCCGATCGAAGCGCAGGCATTGGGCGCGGCCTTGGGGCAGAATCGCTCGACGCCGCTGGCGATTGGATCGGTGAAGACCAACATCGGGCATGCTGAAGCGGCGGCCGGCGTGGCGGGCTTGATTAAAGTGGTCCTGTCCTTGCAGCATCAGGAGATTCCGCCGCACCTGCACCTGCAGCAGCTCAGCCCGCATATTCCGTGGAGCGAACTGCCGCTGACGATTCCGACCGTGCCCACGCCGTGGCTCCCGATCAATGGCAGACGGTTGGCCGGCGTGAGCTCGTTCGGCTTCAGCGGCACCAACGCGCACATCATTCTGGAAGAAGCGCCGGCGGCCTGCTTCGCGCCGATCGAACCGGTGACGCCCGAACGGCCCCTGCACGTGCTAACGCTGTCAGGCAAGACCGATCAGGCTGTGCGTGAATTGGCTGCGCGTTACGCTCAGTATCTTGCCGACACGCCCGCCGATTTTGCGTCCATCTGCTACACCGCCAATAACGGACGCGCGCACCTGCCGCAGCGTGTCTGTCTCACGATGCAAAACGCCGACGAAGCCCGCGCCATGTTGACAGAGATCGCCGCCGGACGATCTGCGGCAAATGCCGCCAGCGGACAAGCACCGGCCAATCGGCGGCCCGAGATCGTCTTCATGTTTACGGGGCAGGGCGCGCAGTATTTGGAAATGGGCAAGCAGTTGTATGAAACACAACCAACGTTTCGCCGGATCGTCGATCGTTGTGATGAACTGCTGCGGCCTTACGGGCAGCGATCGTTGATCGAGATTCTGTATCCTCAATCGGAAGCCGCCCAAGCGATCGACATCAACGACATCGGCGTGGCGCAGCCGGCGTTGTTTGTGATTGAATATGCGCTGGCTGAATTGTGGCGATCGTGGGGCGTGATACCCAGCGCCGTGGTGGGGCACAGTATCGGCGAATATGTGGCGGCCACCCTGGCCGGAGTGTTCAGCCTCGAAGACGGCTTGAAGTTGATCGCCACGCGCGCCCGCTTGATGGCCTCGCTGCCGCCTACCGGCGAGATGGCAGCGGTGTTCGCTTCGGAAGCGCAAGTGCTTGACGTCATCGCGCCGTATGCCGATCGGGTCTCGATTGCAGCCGTGAATTGGCCGGAGAGCGTGGTGATCTCCGGCGAGCGCAGCGCCGTGCAGGCGATCATCGAAACATTGAAAGCAAAAGGCATTCGTTCGCGGCAGCTGGCGGTCTCGATCGCGGCGCATTCGCCGTTGATGGAGCCGCTGCTGGACGAGTTCGAGCGCGTGGCGGCGACGGTGACGTATGCGCCTCCGCAGATCGATCTGGTCTCGGGAATGACGGGGCAGATCGTGAGTCAGCACGAAGTGACGAATGCCGCTTACTGGCGACGGCATATGCGGCAGCCGGTGCGTTTTGCAGCCAGCATTGAAACTTTGCGGCAGCACGGTTACGAACTCTTTGTCGAAGTCGGTCCCGCGCCCACGTTGATCGGCATGGCGCAGCGCTGCGTGTCCGACGGCGTGTGGCTGCCTTCGCTGCGGCCCGGTCAGACCGATTGGCAGACCATGCTGAACAGCCTGGGCGCCTTGTATGTGCGCGGCGTCGAAATTGATTGGACCGGGTTTGAGGGCGATTATGCGACTGCGCGGCGGCGTGTGCCGCTGCCGACGTATCCGTTCCAGCGTCAACGCTATTGGTTCAGTCAGAAGCCGGCAGTGCAAGCAGCTGCGGCGGGTCGTCCGGCGTTTGCTCAAGCTGGCGGTCATCCCTTGTTAGGCGCGCGTGTCGATTCGCCCGTCATCAATGACGTCGTGTTCGAAACGCACCTCAACGCGCAGTGGCCAGCGTTTCTCGATCATCACCGCATCTATGGCCTGGTGGTGCTGCCATCGCCCGCCTATTTGGAGATGGCGCTGACAGCGGCCAAGCAAGCGTTTGGCGCGGCGCAGCCAGTGGTGGAGGAGTTCACCATCAGCGAAGCGCTGCTGTTGCCTGAAGAAGGCGCACGCACGATCCAGTTGATCATGAGCCAACCGCACGATGATCGCGTGACGTTCCAGGTGTTCAGCCGCAACGCCGAGTCGTGGACACTGCACGCCACCGGCAAGGTGCAGCTCAAGTCGAAGGCCCTGCCGCACGCGACGTTATCTCGGGCGGATGTGAAAGCGCGCTGCGATACTGAGATTTCCGGCGAGGACTATTACGCCATGGTGCGCGATCTGGGGTTGGAGTTCGGCGCGAAATTCCAGGGCATCAAGCAGTTGTGGCGGCGCGACGGTGAAGCGCTGGGGTTGATCGAACTGCCGATCGATCTGGCTGCTGAAGCGGGCGAGTATCACATCCATCCGGCGCTGCTCGACGCGTGTTTCCACGTGCTGGGCGCGCCGCTGCCGCAGGGCGCCGATCTCGCGACGTTTCTGCTGATCGGGCTGGATCGCTTTGTGCTGCATCGCGCGCCGGGCGCGCATTTGTGGAATCACACGGTACTGCGCTCTGCCGGCGATACGATTGGTGAGACCTTTGCGGGTGATATTCAACTCTTCGACGACGAGGGACGCCTGGTGGCCGAGGCGCAGGGACTGCACCTCAAGCGCGCCACGCCGGAAGCGCTGCGGCGTGTGGTGCGCAAGTCGCAGGCGGACGACTGGTTGTATGAAGTGCACTGGCAGGCTAAGCCGTTGAGCATCAATTCCGCGACACCGCAGCAGATCGCTGATCGCGTGCGACCTGACCTTGCGGCGTTGAGCGCGCAACATGAGTTGGGTCTTTATCGCGAAATGCTGCCCGCGTTGGCGGCGTTGACCACCGACTACATCCATCTGGCGCTGCGCCAATTAGGCTGGCAGCCGCAACTCGGCGAACGCTTCTCGAGCGAGATGATTGGATCGCAGTTGGGTGTCGTCGCTGCGCATCAACGGTTGCTTACGCGCTGGCTGACCCTGCTGGCCGAGGACGGGGTGCTGAGACATGAAGGTGATCAGTGGCTGGTCGTCGCGCCGTTCGCCGCGAGTGATCCGCAGCAGCGTTGGGAAGAGATCGCCGCGCGATATCCGCAAGTACGATCGGAACTGGCGCTCATTCAGCGCTGTGGGCCGCGTCTGGCCAGGGTGCTGAGTGGTGAAGTCAATCCAGTGGATCTGCTGTTCCCCGATGGATCGCTGGCGCTGACCGAGCCGCTGTACAACGAAGCGCCCTATGCACAAGCCTACAATGCGTTGGTGCAGCAGACGGTGGTCGCCGCGTTAGCCGATCGGGTTGGGCGCGTGCGCGTGCTAGAGATCGGCGCAGGCAGCGGCGCGACGACGGCGCAGCTGCTGCCCGTGCTGCCGCCCGATCGAACTGAATACACCTTTACGGATCTCTCGCCGCTGTTTTTGAGCAAGGCTGCCGAGCGTTTCCGCGACTTCGGGTTTGTGCGCTATCAACTGCTCGACATCGAACGCGAGGCGCAGACCCAGGGACTGGGCGGCGAGCAGTTCGATCTGATCGTGGCGGCGAATGTCTTGCATGCCACCAAGGATTTGCGCGAGACGTTGCGGCATGTGCAACAGCTGCTCGCTCCAGGCGGCTTGCTGATCTTGTTAGAAGGGACCGAGCCGCAGCGCTGGGTCGATATTACCTTCGGCTTGACCGATGGCTGGTGGCGCTTTCACGACACCGATCTGCGGCCGGAGTATCCGCTGTTGTCGCAACCGCAATGGGTCGCGGTCTTGAGCTCGGCGGGCTTCAGTGCGGCGACGGCGTTGGCCCTGCCGATGTCGGACGAGGAAGTGATTGGACAGGCGGTGATTCTGGCGCGCGCGCCAATTGCATCGGGTGACTGGTTGATTGTCGGCGACGGCGCTGAAGTGCCGCAGCAGGTGGGCGAATTGCTGCAAGCGCAGGGGCACGCGGTGCAAGTCTGCCGGGCTGATGATTACGCGCAACACCTGAGTAATTCGCGTTATCAAGGTGTCATTGATGTGTCTAGCCTGGGATCGACTGGCAGTGCAGCCGAGTTGTGCGAGCAGGTGCTGGGTTTGACGCAAGCGTTGCTGCGCACACCGCAGGCGCCGAAGTTATGGGTCGTAACTCGCAGTGTGCAGGCGGTTGAAAACGACGATCAACTCACCCCGGGGGCTGCTACGCTGTGGGGACTGGGGCGCGTTATTGCCGTGGAGCATCCCGAAGTGTGGGGCGGGCTGATCGATTTGCCCATGAACGCTTCAGCGGCAGAGGATGCTGCGCTGATCCTGGCTGCGGTGTTGAGTGGTGATGGCGAAGATCAAAGCGCGTGGCGCAATCGGCAACGCTTGGTGCCGCGTTTGGTGCGAAAGCCGCATGAGGCTGTTCCGAATTGGCAAGCGGCGAGCGCTGGCACTTATTTGATCACCGGCGGGCTGGGCGGTCTGGGATTGAAGGTGGCCGCGTGGCTGGTGGATCGCGGTGCGCGCCATCTGGTGCTAATGGGACGCAGCGGTCTGGCGGGCGCTGAGGCCGATCGAAAAGGCGCGGCCATCAAGGCGCTGGAAGCAGCTGGTGCGATCGTCACCGTGATCGCCGGTGATGTCGCTGATCGAGCCGTGATGTCAGGTTTGTTCGATCGGTTGGGGCGCGATCTACCAGCGCTGCGCGGAGTCTTTCACACGGCGGCGGCGTTGAGTGCGTATCCGGTGGAGGACTTGCCGTTCCACGCGCTGCGCGACATGCTGCGGCCCAAAGTCGATGGCACGTGGCTGCTGCACGAACTGACGCGCGATCTCAAGCTGGATTGTTTTGTGATGTTCTCGTCGACCACGGCGTTGTGGGGCGCGCGCGCGCTGGCGCATTACGCAGCGGCGAATGCCTATCTCGATGCGCTGGCGCATTACCGGCGGCAGTTGAACTTGCCCGCGCTGTCGATCAACTGGGGCACGTGGGAAGAGATGCGTGTGGCTTCGCAGGACGATCGGCAATCGTTCGCGCAGTTCGGCCTGCAGCCGATGCCCAACGATCGCGCGCTGGCAGTGCTGGGCGATCTACTCAGCCGATCGGATGTGGCGCAGATCGCAGTGGCCGCGGTCGATTGGCGCACGCTCAAGGCGGCATATGAAGCCAAGCGGCCGCGCCCGTTCCTGGCGCAGATCGAGACACTGTCACAACCGCGCGGTGCGCGTTCCGTGGCAGCCAGGCCAGCGCAGGATGAACGTCCGCTGCTGCAACAGCGCATGGCGCAAGTGGCAGCGCACGAACGGCGCGAAGTGGCGGCTGAATTCGTGCGCGCCGAAGCGGCCAAAGTGCTGGGCGTGGCCGCCGGGCAGCGCATCGACGATCAACAAGGCTTGTTCGAGATGGGGATGGACTCGTTGATGTCGGTGGAATTGAAGAGCCACCTGGAAGCCGGCGTGGGGCATGCGCTGCCCTCGACGCTCACGTTCAACTATCCCAGCATCGCAGCGTTGACGGACTATCTGCTGGCTGATGCGCTGGCAGCGCTCCCGCCGCCCGCGCCGATCAGCGCAGCGACGCCGGTAGTGAGTGAATCCATTGGGGCTGCGGACGAAGATGATCTGTCCGAAGATGATCTGGCCGCGCTGTTGGCCGCCAAGTTATCCAAGCTGGGTTGAGAACTGCGACCATGACCGTAAGCGCCGTACCTGCTGATCTCGTCCGCACGCGTCTGAAGGGCATCGGCTACATGTGTCTGGCGATGGTGTTCTGGGCCGTGGTCGAGAGCATGGCCAGGTATCTGTCGCGCCCGTATTCGTCCTATCAGGTGGTCTGGACCCGCTACACCACGCACCTGATCTTCATGCTCATCGTATTCGGCCCGCGTTATCGGAAGCGGCTCGTTGCCACGCCGCGCTTTGGCTGGCAGATCGGCCGCGCGTTGATGATGCTGGGGATGCCGGCCTGCTTTGTCCTGGCGGCCGGGCGCATGCCGCACAACGCCGTGATGGCGGTGTTCTTGATCGCGCCGCTGGTGATCATGGTGCTGGCCGCGCCGTGGCTGCACGAACGAGTAGGCGGCGCATACTGGCTATTCACGCTGGTCGCATTTGGCGGTATGCTAGTGTTGCTGCAACCGACCGGCTTGACGTTGACGGGCACGCTGCTGGCGTTTGGCATGGCGCTGTGTTTTGCGCTGTATTTGCTGTTGTCACGCCGCCTGCGGAATGAGTCGATCGTGACGGGTCTGTTCTATACAGCCCTGGGGGTGTGGGCGCCGTTGAGTGTGGGCCTGCCGTTCTTCTGGCGAACGCCGACGCTGCCCGATCTGGCGATCATGGCGGCGATTGGCCTACTGGGGTTGGGTGCGTTGTACACGCTCGATCGGGCGGTGGAGTTGATGCCAGCCATGCGAGCCGCGCCGTTCATTTATCTGCTGCCCATCCTGCTGATGGCGGGCGGCGTCCTGGCGGGCGTGATGCCCGGCGCGCTGTTGGGTAGCGCGATCATCTTAGGCAGCGGGCTAGTGTTTGTGCTGCTCAATACACGTGAAACTGAGAAGGCATAGGATATGGGTATGACCAACGCTGCACCCTCGGCCGATCGCCGCGCTTTGCTGCAGAACGCGCTGCAAGCGATTGATGACCTGCAAGCCAAGTTGGATGCCGTCGAACGCGCGCGCACGGAACCGATCGCCATTATTGGAATGAGCTGCCGCTTTCCCGGCGGTGCGAACGACCCTGAGGCTTACTGGCAATTGCTGCGCGCGGGCCGCGATGCCGTGGGGCCGGCTCCGACCGATCGGTGGGAGATGGCCGCCTATGCCGATCAGGGTATTGCCTGGTATGGCGGCTTTCTCGATCGGATCGACGGCTTCGATCCCAAGTTCTTCGGTATTACGCCGCGCGAAGCCAATAGCCTCGATCCGCAGCAGCGCCTGGTGCTGGAAGTGAGTTGGGAAGCGCTGGAGCGGGCGGGCATTGCGCCCGATCGGTTAAACGGCAGCCTCACGGGCATGTTCCTGGGCATCACCACCAACGATTACGCGCAGCTGTCCAAGTCGGGCGGACCGGAGCAGTTGGATGTGTACTCGGCGACGGGCACGGCGCTGAATGCGGCGGGAGGGCGCGTGGCTTACACGCTGGGCTTGCAGGGACCGTGCATGTCCATCGATACCGCGTGCTCGTCATCGCTGGTGGCAATGCATCTGGCCTGCCAGAGCTTGCGCAGCGGCGAAAGCGATCTGGCGCTGGCGGGCGGGGTCAATGCCATTCTGACGCCGGACGCGTTTGTGTGTTTTTCCAAGTGGGGCATGATGGCGCCCGATGGCCGCTGCAAAACGTTTGATGCCAGCGCCGACGGCTTTGTGCGCGGTGAAGGCTGCGGCATGTTAGTATTAAAACGCTTGTCGGATGCGGTCGCCAATGGTGATCCGATCCTGGCGCTGATTCGCGGCTCGGCGGTAAACCAGGATGGGCGCAGCAGCGGGCTGACAGTGCCCAATGGCCTGGCGCAGCAAGCTGTCGTGCGCCGGGCGTTGGCGCGCGCGCGCATCAAGCCGATCGAGGTGAGCTACGTCGAGGCACACGGCACCGGCACGGCGCTGGGTGATCCGATCGAGGTGGAGGCGTTGGGCGCGGTGCTGGGGCCGGGCCGCGACGATCAACATCCGTTAACGATTGGATCGGTTAAAACGAATATCGGCCATCTCGAATCGGCGTCGGGGGTGGCGGGCTTGATCAAAGTGATACTGTCGTTGCAGCATGAAGAGCTGCCGCCGCACCTGCATTTTCACGAACGCAGCCCGCGCATTCCGTGGCCGAGTTTTCCAATCGCAATTCCCACCCAGCTGACGCCGTGGCCGCGCACGGAGCGGGCGCGCATCGCAGGTGTCAGCGGCTTTGGGTTCAGCGGCACCAATGCGCACGTCATTCTCGAAGAAGCACCGCTGCCGACTGTGACGGACAACCCCGCCGATCGCCCGTGGCACGTGTTGACGTTGTCGGCCAAGAGCAATACGGCGGTGCGCGAATTGGCCGCTCGTTACGAGCAGCATCTGATTGACACGCGCGCGGACTTCGCCGACGTGTGCTTCACCGCGAACACGGGCCGCGCGGCATTGTCACATCGCGCTGCGGTCGTGGCCTCGTCGCTGGTCGAAGCGCGTGAGAAGCTGGCGCAGATTAACTCAGCGACACAGGTCAGCGGCCGCCCGAAGATCGCATTCTTGTTCACGGGGCAGGGCGCACAATATGCCGGCATGGGGCGACAGTTGTACGAAACGCAGCCGGTGTTCCGCGCTGCGCTCGATCGGTGTGAGGCGATTCTGCGCCCCTTGTTGGGAGAGTCGCTGCTGTCCGTGCTCTACCCGCCAGCTGAAGACGACCGGCAAAAGTCCAAAATCAATGAGACCGGTTTCACGCAGCCTGCGCTCTTCGCGTTGGAATATGCGCTGGCCGAAGTATGGAAGTCGTGGGGCGTGGTACCGACGGCTGCCATGGGACACAGCGTGGGCGAATATGTGGCGGCGTGCGTGGCGGGTGTGTTCAGTCTGGAGGACGGCCTGCGGCTGATCGCCGAACGCGGACGCCTGATGCAGTCGCTGCCGCAGAACGGCGACATGGTCGCCGTGTTTGCCGATGAGGCCACCGTGGCGCGCGTCATCGCGCCGTTCAGCGCTACGGTTTCGATCGCGGCCGTCAACGGGCCGGAGAACATCGTCATCTCTGGCGTGCGCGAAGATGTGCAAGCCGCAATCGATCAGTTGACGGCGCAGGGGATTCAGGCGAAACGCCTCACCGTCTCGCATGCGTTTCACTCGCCATTGATGCGGCCGATCCTCGATACGTTCGAGCAGACTGCGGCGACCGCGCGCTATGGCAATCCGCGAATCGATCTTATCTCGAATGTCAGCGGCCAGCGTGCCGGCAAAGAAGTGTTGACGCCGCACTACTGGCGACAGCATATTCTGGCTCCGGTGCAGTTCGCGGCCTCGCTTAAGACCTTGGCGCAGCAAGGCTACACGGCTTTCGTCGAGATTGGCCCGCAGCCCACGCTGCTGGGTATGGCACGTCGCTGCCTGCCGGATAGCGAGGCGTTGTGGCTGCCTTCGTTGCGATCGGGTCGCGAGGATTGGGCGCAGATGTTGGACAGCCTGGGCACGCTGTGGAGCAACGGCGCCGACATCGATTGGGCCGGGCTTGACCGCGACTCTGCGCGGCGGCGTGTGGCACTGCCGACATATCCGTTCCAACGTGAACGCTATTGGTTGGAGACGCCTGCGCGGCAGCCATCCGCGCCATTGGCGACGCGCGGGCTAGAGCTGCATCCGTTGCTGGGCAGTCGCGCCTGGTCGCCGCTGCTTGAGGAGATCTTGTTTGAAGCGCCGATCAGCGCGACGTGGCCGCCCTATCTCGATCATCATCGCATCTACGGTAGCGCCATCTTCCCCGGCACGGCCTACATCGAGATGGCGCTGGCTGCGGCGGCGACAGTTGGTCCGGCGCCATACCTGCTGACCGATTTGAATTTACATGAGGCCCTGGTCCTGCCCGAAGATGAGACCCGGCTGGTGCAGCTGTTGTTGTCGGCCAACAGTGAGGAGTCGGCTACGTTCCGCGTTCTGAGCCTGAAAGGCGATCCGGCGCAGCTGCAAAACAAACGACCTTCTGCCGCCGACTGGACACTCCATGCCGTCGGACAGATTCTTCCAGAGCACGCGCCCGCTGATATTGAGACTGAGCCTCTAAGCGCCATCCAGGCGCGCTGCACTCAGGCTCACGTAGTGCCCGATTACTACCAACAACTCAAAGAGCTCGGCCTCGACTACGGCGCGAGCTTCCAGAGCATTGCGCGCCTGTGGCGTGAGGTCGATGAAGTCGTCGGCGAAGTGCGCTTGCCTGAGCCGTATGCTGCTGAAGCCGAACGGTACTGGCTGCATCCGGCCCTGTTCGACAGCTGCTTCCAGTTGTTGGGTGCTGCCCTGCCGGATGATGAAACGTCCGGCGAGCGTCACATCTACCTACCCATTGGCGCGGAGCGGTTGGAGGTATTCGAGCGGGCCGGTCATCACGTGTGGTGTCACGCGCGTCTGCACCGTACGAATGAATTGATGCTGCGCGGCGATCTGCAGCTGTTCGATCAGAACGGTCGCTTGCTGGCACGGTTGATCGGCTTGCAACTGCGGCGCGCGAACCGCGAGATACTGCGGCGGGCCGTGCAGGCGGTCTCCGCCGATCGATCGCGCGAGTGGCTGTATGAAGTCGAATGGCGGGCAGCCGCTCTGGGTGTTCAAACACCCGATCGGCCTGCCGCGGCTCCCTGGCTGATCTGTGCAGACGGGCAGGGTCTGGGCACTGCCCTGGCTCACCGTTTGCTGGCAGATGGACAAACTTACCAGATCGTCTTGACGCTGGATGAGTTGCATGGCGTGGTGACGCAGCAAGCCTGGAGCAACATCGTGTGCCTGTGGCCGCTGGATGCGCTGAGCGCCGATCCCGCAGCGGCCAGCGTGGCATGTGTGCAGTTGGTGCAGGCCATCGTTCTATCAGGGCAACCTGCGCCGCGCCTGTGGTTGATCACACGCGGGGCGCAAGCCATCGCTGCCGAACTCGTCACGCTGGAACAAGCGCCGGTGTGGGGCGTGGGGCGCGTTGTCGCTGTCGAGCATCCTGACCTGCGCTGCACCTTGATCGATCTTGATCCGGCGTCCACGCACATGCGGCACGTCGAAGCCTTGCTGACGGAAGTGCGCGCCGCCACCGCGGAAAATCAGATCGCGTATCGTAATGAAATGCGCTTCGTCGCGCGGCTGGCGCGACGGACTGATGCGGCGGCGCAACCTGTCCCGCAGCAGCTCACCATCACTGCGCGTGGCACGTTCGAGCACTTGACGCGGCAACCGATGACGCGGCGCGCGCCGGGACCGGGCGAAGTGGAAATCAAAGTGCATGCCAGTGGTTTGAATTTCCGTGACGTACTGAATGTGCTGGGCATGTACCCCGGCGAGGCAGGTGCGCTCGGCAATGAGTGCGCGGGCCAAATTGTCGCGGTGGGTGAAGGTGTCAGCCAGCTGCAGGTAGGTGATCGCGTGGTGGTGATTGCCGATGCCTGTTTCAGTTCCTACGTAGTCGCTCCGGCTGGGCTGGCGGCGCGCATCCCTGATCGCTTTACCTACGCTGAAGCGGCCGCCATCCCGATCGCTTATCTCACCGCCTATTACGCACTTGATCATTTGGGACATTTGCGGGCGGGCGAGCGCGTACTGATTCATGCGGCGGCCGGTGGTGTCGGCCTGGCCGCGGTGCAGATTGCCTTAAGCGCGGGCGCTGAAGTTTTCGCCACAGCTGGCAGTGACGAGAAGCGTGACTACTTGCGCGCGCTGGGCGTGCCGCACGTCATGGACTCGCGCACGTTGGGCTTTGCGGCCGAGATTAGGCGCCTGACGGGCGGCGCGGGTGTGGATGTCGTGCTGAATTCGCTGACGGACGAATTCATCGACGAGAGCCTGGCAGCGCTCAAGAACGGCGGGCGCTTCCTGGAGATCGGCAAGCGCGGCATCTGGTCGCCGGAACAGATCGCAGCATTGGAGCGAGACATTCAATACCACGTGATCTTGCTCGGCGAAGTCTGCCAGACCCGGCCTGCGCTGGTACAATCAATGTTACAGACAGCGTTAGCCAAGTTCACTGCGGGGACGTGGCAATTACTGCCGGTGCGCGTCTTCCCGATCGAGCAGGCGGCCGAGGCGTTTCGCTACATGGCTCGCGCCAGGCATATCGGCAAGATCGTGATCAGCCTGCCGGCCAGCGGCCGCTCCGCTGCCGAAGCTCCGATCAGTGCGAATGCGACCTACTTGGTTACCGGAGGTCTGGGCGGTCTGGGGGTGTTCACCGCGCAGTGGTTGGTCGAGCAGGGCGCGCGCTGCGTGGTCTTGTTGGGCCGTCACACGCCATCGAGCGAGGCGCACGCTGTGCTGCAAGAACTGCAGGCGCAGGGCGCGGCGATTCACACCTATCAAGTCGACGTCGCCCAGCGCGACCAGTTGGCAGCCATACTGGACACGATCGCTACAACGATGCCGCCACTGCGTGGTATCATCCATGCAGCTGGTGTGCTGGACGATGGCGTGGTGCTGCAGCAAGACCGGACGCGCTTCGACAAGGTCTTTGCGCCCAAAGTACAGGGTGCGTGGAACTTGCACGAGCTAACACGCTCGCTGTCGCTTGATTTCTTCGTGTTGTTCTCATCGGCGTCGGCGGTGCTGGGTTCGGCCGGGCAAAGCAATTACGCCGCCGCCAACGCGTTCATGGACGCCTTGGCGCATCAGCGTTATGCGCTGGGAGCACCCGCCCTCAGTCTTGATTGGGGTGCCTGGGCAGGCGCGGGCATGGCCGCGCCCCTACAGCGACGTTTGCAGGAGAGCGGGCAGGGCCTTATCGCGCCTGAACAAGGCATGCGGATCATGGCTCGCTTGCTGGAGCTGTCTGCGGTGCAGGTTGCCGTCCTGCCTGCCGACTGGCGCAAGCTGGCCGCGCAGGTAGCCGCCGCGGGTATTCCGCCTATCCTGTCCGATCTGGTACTGGCAGCCCTGCCATCTGCTCAAACGGCTGAGGGCGCCACGGCGCCCCACGCGCTGACGCAGCGCCTGCAAACAACCTCGCCTGACGAGCGCCGCGCGATCTTGACTGATTACCTGCGCGCGCAGGTCAGTCACATCATCGGCTGGAGCAAACCAGCCACGCTCGATCTGGATCAGTCGTTGACGAGTCTGGGGCTTGATTCGTTGATGGCGGTCGAATTGCGAAATCGCCTGCAGGCCGATCTGGGAACAGCGGTACCCGTCGTGCAGCTGCTGCAAGGCCCCAGTATCACTGAGGTGGTGGCGCTGCTCTTCGATCAAATCAGCGGCCCAAGCGTTACCTCAGCGATCGAGAGCGCCCGGCCCGATCAGGTGTTGCCCAATCTCGATCAATTGTCGGACGCTGAAGTGGATTCGCTGCTGAATGAATTGTTGACGAACCAGTCGTCGACTAAGGCTTTGTCGAACAATAACTCTTCCGTTTTGTAGTATGCTCGAGCTCGTCT
>CAYNML010000037.1:0-17001 GCA_964398185.1 uncultured Anaerolineae bacterium
CCTATCGGGCGCAGAAGTCCGCTGGGAGTTGGGATCGATCACGCCCACGCAGCAACTGCAAGTCCAACTCGCCGTGCAGATCGACGATGTGATCAGCGGCACGTTGATCACGAATGATCAGTATGGCCTGCTCAGCGATCAGACGGTAGCACTCCAGACAAATTCGCCGCAGACCGTAGTGGCGTATAATATACCGTCGTGGCAGGTCTACCTGCCGCTGGTGCTCAAGTAACAATCGAGGCTGCTGCTTCACAAACAATCTGCCAGATTTCAACCAAATCTCACACCAGGAGTGATACTGTGTCAAAGCAAGCAAGGTTACGTTGGGGGATGGTGTTGTCGATGTTGATAGTGGCCGCCGTGGTAGCGGTGATGGCGGCGGCCACTGATGCGCCCGGGCTGGATGCGCCGCGTCCGCGACGCATGGCGCTGCCCGGCGGCGGATTCGGTGAAGTAACGTGGCCGAGCCGCTCGCTGGACAACGCCATCAGCGGGCCGATCGTGAGCGAACCGATCTATCCGTCCGTGCGCAACATCGATCTGCGAGATCTGCCGCAGATCGGGCCGACGGAAAAAGATCACTTGCTGCCCGAACTGGAAATGCCGGGCAAGGGTGAGCGCGACAGCGCGGGCAATTTGCCGGCGTTTGTCGATCCGGCGGCGCAGACGGCGCACGGCCGCGAGGCCATGCCCGCGCCGCTGGCCAACTTCGCCGGCCTCGATCAAGCGAACTGGGGCGCCGGCTGGCCGCCGGACACCAACGGCGACGTGGGGCCGGTCTATTACATTCAGACGGTCAACACGTCCATCGGCATCTACACCAAAACCACAGGGGCGCGTGCGGCGGCCTTCACCTTTGACGCGTTCTTTGACGGCACGGGCACGCCCTGCGACAACGATAATCAGGGCGATCCGATTGTGCTGTACGATCCCGAAGCCGATCGCTGGCTCATCACCGATTTTGCCTGGTCCAATCTGATGAGCGGCCCGTATTACGAATGCTTCGCCATCTCGCAGACCGGCGATCCGGTCACCGGCGGCTGGTACCAGTACGGCTTCATCGCCAACAACAATTACCTTGACGACTATCCCAAATTAGGCGTGTGGCCCGATGCGTATTACATGTCGGTGAATCTGTTCGACTGCCTCAATTCGGGGTGTAGCAGCGCCACCTGGCAGGGCGTGCAGGTCTACGCCTTCAAGCGCGCGGCGATGCTGGCCGGGCAGCCGCTGACTGCGGTATCGTTCAACCTCAGCGCGGCGTCCAACTATGGCGCGTTATTGCCCAGCAATCTGCGCGGCACGCCGCCCCCGGCGGGCAGCCCCAACTACTTCATCTCGGCCGATCAAGACTGGTCAGGCAGCAATGACGTCCTGCACATCTGGAAGTTCCACGTCGATTGGAACACGCCCGCCAATTCAA
Source organism: uncultured Anaerolineae bacterium (assembly GCA_964398185.1). Lineage (GTDB taxonomy): Bacteria > Chloroflexota > Anaerolineae > Fen-1058 > Fen-1058 > Fen-1058. Next base: position 1,424 of record CAYNML010000037.1, read on the forward strand.
CCTTCACCGGCCCGACCGACCTGGTGACAGCGGCGTTTGCGTGGCCCGGCGGCAGTGTGCCCGCCCAGAGCGGCACTTCGCTGGATACGTTGGGCGATCGGGTGATGATGCAATTGCAGTATCGCAACTTCAGCGGCGTTGAAGCGCTGTGGGTCAATCACACCGTCAGCAGCGGCGGCGTGACCGGCATCCGCTGGTATGAAGTGCGCTCGCCCAACAGTTCACCCGTGATCTATCAGCAGAGCACATATCAGCCAGACTCCACCTATCGCTGGATGGGCAGCCTGGCGGTGGACGCGCAGGGCAACATGGCGCTGGGCTACAGCGCGTCGAGTTCCAGCATGTATCCGGCCATTCGTTACGCCGGGCGCCTCGCCACCGATCCGCTGAATCAATTGCCGCAGAGTGAAACGACCCTGATCGCCGGGACCGGATCGCAGACGTCGTTCAGCCGCTGGGGTGACTACTCGGCCATGTCGGTCGATCCGGTGGACGACTGCACCTTCTGGTACACCACGGAATACTACGCCAGTACCGGCACCAACTGGCAGACCCGCATCGGCTCGTTCAAATTCCCGTCGTGCGTGAATGCCACCGGCACGTTGAGCGGCACGGTGACCAACAAAGCGAATGCGGCGCCCATCGTGGGCGCGCAGGTGCAGGCGATCAATGCCGCGCAGAGTTATCTCACCAGCACGGTGAGCGGCGGTCTGTATAGCTTGCAGGTTCCATCGGGCACGTACACCGTCACGGCATATGCGCCGGGCTTCATGCAGTTCATCACCACCAGCATCCAGGCGCCGGTCAGCCAGACCACCGTGCTGAACATCGCGCTGGAAGTCACGCCCACCTACGTGATTACGGGCTACGTGCGCGACCTGCATACGCAGCAGCCGCTGGGGGCGCAGATCACTCTATCGGGCACGGGGCAGAGCGCCAACACCAATCCGGCCACCGGCTACTATTCACTCACGGCCCAGACACCCAGCGGATCGTACTCGCTCAACGCCAGCGCGCCCGGGCACGCACCGCAAAGCCGGATGATTCTGCTCAACGCCAATCAGCAGCAGAACTTCGATCTCGCGCCGATCTGCCTGCTGGTGGTCGACGGCGATGGCGGACAGAACCACGACACCTACTACACCGCCGCACTCGATCAGCTGGGCAAGTCCTACCAGCGCGTCACCACACCGCCCAACCTCGCCACGCTGCAGCAGTACGACGGCGTCATCTGGCTGACGGGTAACAGCGGCATGGTCAGTTCTGCCGATCAGGCCGCGTTGAGCGACTACCTTAATGGCGGCGGACGCTTGTTCATGTCGGGACAGGACCTGGGCTTCAACCTGCAAGGAAGCGCCTTCTATGCCGACTACTTGCACGCGCAATTCCAGACCGACAACACCAACATCTTCACCCTGACCGGTCAGTCGTTCCTGTCCGGCTTGAACGTGGTCATCAAAGGCGCGGGCGGCGCGAACAACCAGTTCTTCCCGGACGGCATCAGCGCGCAGCCCGAAGGCGCCGCCGTCTATCAATATCAAAGCTCGCCGCTGCTGGGCGGTGTGGCCTACTCCGGTACACATCGCACGGTGAACTTCGCTTTCGGCTTTGAAGGCATCAATAGCGCCAGCCAGCGCATGGCCGTCATGAGCGCCACGTTGAACTACCTGGGCGTGTGCCAGACCCCGCAAGCGCCGCAGGCCGGCTTCACCGCTGCGGTCACGGCGCAGACCGCCGTCTTCACCAACACGACGACCGGCTCGCCGTTCATGACATACGTGTGGAGCTTCGGCGATAGCATCACCAGCACGTCCTCAGCGCCGCAAGTCATGCACACGTACGCCAGCGGCGGCGACTACACCGTCACCCTGACCGCCACCAATGCCTACGGCAGCGACGTCTTCAGCCAGGTGGTGAACATCGCCAACAGCTTCAAAGTCTACTTGCCGCTCGTGCTGAAGTAATCCGCCGCGCACTTAAAGGCAGCCGGGTTTCTCTCATTCACGGAGAAACCCGGTTGCCATGTTGGAAACGAGGTCAAGCGATGAAGTCAAGAAAATTACTGGTGAGCAGCCTGTTGTCGATGGGGGCGATCGTGCTGGGATTGCTGATGGGGTTGCTGCCGCCGCCCGATCGAACGGTGGCGGCCCTGTCGGCCACCCGATCGACAGCGCCGGCTCAACCGGTGGTCGCGCGCGTCTACTACGCCGATCAAGCCGATCTGCAATATCTGTCCGCGCACCTCGACGTGTGGGAAGTCAACCGCACAGCCCGTTACATCGTCGTGGCGCTCACGCCGCTGGCGCACCTGCAATTGGTGACGCAGGGCTATCGGGTGGCAGTGGACGCCGCCTTGACCGCGCAGCTCAATCGGCCGCTGGAATATCTGCCCGGCCAGACCGAAGGCATCCCCGGCTATCTGTGCTATCGCACCGTCGAAGAAACCTTCGCCACCGCGCAGGACATCGCAACGCAGCATCCCGATCTGGCGCAGTGGATCGACATCGGCGACAGCTGGGAGAAGACCATGCCCGGCGGCGAGCCGGGTTACGATCTGATGGTGCTGCGCCTGACCAACCTCAACCAGCCGGGCGACAAGCCCAAGTTCTTCAGCATGTCGTCCGTCCACGCGCGCGAATACACCCCGGCAGAACTCAACACGCGCTTCGCCGAGTACCTGATCAACAACTACGGCGTCGATCCCGACGTGACGTGGCTGCTGGACTACAACGAAGTCCACCTGCTGCTGCACGCCAACCCCGACGGGCGCAAGAAAGCCGAAACCGGCCTGTCGTGGCGCAAGAACACCAACAACAACTACTGCGCCAACACCAACACGCGCGGCGCGGACCTCAATCGCAATTATCCCTTCCAGTGGGGCTGCTGCGGTGGATCGAGCGGCAGTGCTTGCAGCGAAACCTATCGCGGCCCCAGCGCCGGCTCCGAACCGGAAACGCAGGCCGTGACCAGCTACGTCCGATCGCAATATCCCGATCTGCGCCCGGACGATCTCAACGCCGCCGCGCCGCTGACCACCACCGGCATTTTCATGGACTTGCACAGCTACAGCCAGCTGGTATTGTGGCCGTGGGGCTTCACGAACGACGTCGCGCCCAACGGCCCGGCCATGCAGACGCTGGGGCGCAAGTTCGCCTACTTCAACAACTACGAACCCGGCCAGTCGATCAGCTTGTATGCCACCGACGGCACCACCGACGATTTTGCCTACGGCGAACTGGGCCTGCCCGCGTACACGTTTGAACTGGGCACATCCTTCTTCCAGAGCTGCACCACGTTCGAGAACACCATCGTGCCCGCCAACCTGCCGGCGCTGATTTATGCGGTGAAGGCTACACGCCGACCCTACCTGACGCCCGCCGGGCCGGATGTGTTGAATGCCACCGTCGCGCCCACCGGCACACAGGCGGGCCAGATCATCACCCTCACGGCCACGGCCAACGACACGCGCTTCAACAACGTCACCGGCACGGAACCCACACAGAACATCGCCGCCGCCCGTTACACGATCGATGCTCCATCGTGGGCGGCGGGTGTCACACCATATCCGATGAATGCAGCGGATGGGTCCTTCAACAGCCCGATCGAATCACTCATCGCGACGATCAACACGACCGGTTGGACGACGGGCCGCCACATCCTCTTCATCGAAAGTCAGGATGCCGCCGGGAATTGGGGGGCGCCCACGGCCGTCTTCGTGTGGATTACCTTCTCGCCCGACAGCGCCATCAGCGGCGTCGTCCGATCGGGCAGCACGGGCAGCCCCATCAACGGAGCGACTGTGCAACTGAGTGGCGCAGCAGCTCTCACGCAGACCGTGACCGGCCCGAACGGCCTGTATCGCTTCGACGTGTATTCCGGGACTTACGTGCTAACAGCAACGGCCAGCGCCCATTATCCCAGCGCGATCGCGCCCGTGATCGCCGTGACGGGCCTCACCACCACGCAGGACATCACCCTGACAGCGATTCCCACCGGCACGCTGCACGGCACGGTGCGCGAAGCGACGACCAACTTCCCGTTGAACGCCAGCATCGTCGTGTCGGGCGTGAACGGCCTCTATCAAACGACCAGCGATCCCGCGACGGGCTGGTACAGCCTCTCGGTGTTGAGTGGGACGTACAGCGTGCAGTTTGCGGCGGCGGGTCATGCGCCCCATGCGATCAACAACGTGACCATCCCCGGCAATCAAGCCACCACGCTCGATGCGGAGTTGGCTGTGCAGACCTGCGTGCTGCTGGTCGACGACGACGGTGGGCGCAGTTACGAATCCTACTTCACGACCGGATTGAATCAGGTGGGCGTGAAATACGCGCAGTGGAACATCGCCAGCCAGAACAGCCCCAGCGCCGCCACGTTAAGCGCCTATCCCGCCGTGGTCTGGTTCACTGGCGATGACGCCGCTCCTTCAACGCTGTCCGCCGCCGATCGCACTCACCTCACCGCTTATCTCAACTCCGGCGGGCGGCTCCTGCTCAACGGCACGGAGATCGGCGCCGGCAACTGGAATCAAGCCTTCTACACGCAAACGCTCGCCAGCAACTACACCGCCGATGACAGCGGGGTGAAGGCGCTCACCGGCGGCGGCATGTTCGCCGGGCAGACCATCACCCTCAACGGCCCGGACAGCGCCAACAATCAAGACTTCCCCGATGCTCTTTCGCCGCGCGGCAGCGCACAACGTGTCTTCACCTACACCAACGGCCTCGGCGGCGGCGTGGCGATCGACACTGGTACCTATCGCGCCATCAATCTCGGCTTCGGCCTCGAGGGCGTGCAGGGTGCGGCACAGCGCGCGGCTCTCTTACGCAGCGGCTTGACGTGGCTGGGCTGCGCACCGTTGAATCATGCGTGGAGTGTGAGCAAGTCCGCATCCTCATCCACGGTCTGGGCCGGTGAACGCTTGACGTATACCGTGAGCATCAGCCACACCAGCGCCCTCAGCGCGACGGGCGTGGTCATCACCGATCGGCTGCCGAGCGGCACGTCGTTCGCATGGGCCTCGCATGGCGGAAGCCTATCGGGCGCAGAAGTCCGCTGGGAGTTGGGATCGATCACGCCCACGCAGCAAACGCAGGTGCAGTTCGCCGTGCAAGTGCAGCCCGTCGTCAGCGGAACAGCGATCACCAACGATCGCTACGGCCTGCTGAGTGATCAGACCATGAGCTTGATTGGCGGCTCACCGGTCGTGGTCACGGCCTACAGTAACTCAGTGACGGTGTTCCTGCCGCTGCTGCTGCGTTAACCACCGCCTGATCAATCCCGCAGAACTGTCATTCCCGCGCGCTGTCGGCGGGAATCCAGTTCCAACTGGCGTAATTCACACATGCGCATGCTGGATGCCCGATTACGGCATTCGGGCATGACAACTCGGCGTTCAATAATGAGGACGACATGATCAAACGAAAATACCTGGCCGTCTGCGTCCTGACCGCGCTGTGGTTCACGGCGCTCTTCGTCGCCGTGCCCGCCAGCGCGCAGCCGCCGGACGCCGTGCAAGCCTTCACCGCCGATCCGCGCGTGGCGGCCATGCTGGCTCAAGTGAACTCCGCGCAGGTCTACACGTACACCGCCCAGCTCAGCGGCGAGACGCCTGCCATCGTCGGCGGCACGCTCTATACCTTCACCACCCGCAATACCAGCTCCGGCGTTCCGATCCAGAAAGCCACGCAGTTCGTCTATGAGCACTTGCAGCAGCAGGGGCTGGCCGCCAGTTATCACAATTGGACCAACTGCGGCCGCTCGAACCGGAACGTCGTGGGCGTGCTGACGGGAACCGTCACTCCGAACGAGATCGTGCTGATCACCGCGCACCTCGACAACATGCCGTCCAGCGGGCGCGCGCCCGGCGCCGACGACAATGCCAGCGGTTCGGTGGGCGTGATGCTGGCCGCCGAGATCATGAAGAACCAGCGCTTTGAGCGCACGGTGCGCTTTGTGTACTTCACCGGCGAGGAACAGGGCCTGTGCGGCAGTGAAATGTACGCCGACACCGTCTACGCCAGCGGCGACAACATCGTGGCCGTGTACAACATGGACATGATCGCCTACGACGCGATCGGCGGCCCGACGCTGCGCTTGCACACGCGCACCACCGGCAATCCCGGTTACGCCGGCGATGTGGCGATTGCCGGTGTGTTCACCAACGTCGTGGCGAGCTACGGCCTGAACCTGACGCCCATCATCGACGCGGACGGCGAAAACCGCAGCGATCACTCATCGTTCTGGAGCAAAGGCTATCCCGCCATCCTCGCAATTGAGGATGATGATAGCGACTTCAACGCGTATTATCACACCATCAACGACACGCTGGCGAACATCAATCTGACCTACTTCACCAACTACGTCAAAGCCTCGGTCGGCACGGCGGCGCATCTGGCGCGGCTGGTCAACGATCAAGCGGTGCTGCGCGGCACGGTCATCAACCAGGCCAACGCCCAGCCCATCGTGGGCGCGCAGGTGCAGGCGATCAATGCGACGCAAAGTTATCTCACCAGCACGGTGAGCGGCGGCCTGTATAGCTTGAGTGTGCCTGCGGGGACATACACGGTTACGGCCAGCGCGCCGGGTTACATGCGCTTCATCACCACCGGCGTGGCGCTGATCACCAATCAAACGACCACGCTGAACATCGCACTGGAGGTCACACCCACCTACGTGATTACGGGCTACGTGCGCGATCTGTACACGCAGCAGCCGCTGGGGGCGCAGATCACTCTATCGGGGACGAACCTGAGCGCCAACACCGATCCGGCCACGGGCTACTATTCACTCACCGCTCAAACTCCCAGCGGTTCATACTCGCTCACCGCCAGTGCGCCGGGATATGCCGCGATCAATCGGACGATTCTGCTCAACACGAACCAACAGCAGAACTTTGATCTTGCGCCGATCTGTTTGTTGATCGTTGACGGCGACGGCGGGCAGAACCATGACACCTACTACACCAGCGCGCTCGATCAACTGGGCAAGTCCTACCAGCGCGTCACCAGCGCGCCAAGTCTTGCCACGCTGCAAAAGTATGACGGCGTGATCTGGCTGACGGGCAACAGCGGCACGCTTAACTCGATCGATCAAGCAGCTCTGAGCGACTACCTCAACGGCGGCGGACGCTTGTTCATCTCGGGGCAGGATCTGGGCTTCAACCTGCAGTCCAGCGCCTTCTACACCGACTACCTGCACTCGCGCTTCCAGACTGACAACACCGGCATCTTCACTTTGACGGGTCAATCGTTCTTGTCGGGGTTGAATATCAATATCAAAGGCGCGGGCGGCGCGAACAATCAGTTCTTCCCGGACGGCATCAGCGCGCAGCCTGAGGGCACGGCGGTATACCAATACAACGGTTCGTCACTGCTGGGCGGTGTGGCTTACTCCGGCACGCATCGCACGGTGAACTTCTCGTTTGGCTTTGAAGGCATCACCAGCGCCAGTCAGCGCACCGCCGTGATGAGCGCTACGCTGAATTACCTGGGCGTGTGCCAGACGCCGCAAGCGCCGCAGGCCAGCTTTACGGTCGGCGCGATCGCGCCGACCGCCGTCTTCACCAACACCTCGATCGGCTCGCCGTTCATGACGTATGTGTGGGATTTCGGCGATGGCATCACCGGCACGGACGCATCGTCGCAAGTCGTGCATGTCTATGCCCGCGGCGGCGCTTACACGGCCACGCTGACCGCCGCCAACGCCTATGGCAGCGGCACGTTCAGTCAGGTGCTGCACATCGTGGACGTTCACAAAGTCTATCTGCCGCTTGCTTTGCGCTGATCGAACTCAGCGCGCCAGCAGCGCCCGATTGATCTGCTTCACCAATCCCGGCCCGGCATACACGAGGCCGGTGTAGACCTGCACCAGCGCCGCACCGGCCTCGAACTTCGCCAGCGCATCGCGCGGATTCATCACGCCGCCCACGCCGATGATGGGCAATTTACCATTCGTCTTGCGGTGAATGCAGCTAATCATCGCCGTCGATCGATCGCGCAGCGGCAAGCCACTCAAGCCGCCTTTAAGATCGCGATATTGCGCGGGAATGTCCTCACGCCCGATGGTGGTATTCGTCGCGATGATGCCATTTACCCCCGTCAATTCGATCGCGCCGAGCACGTCTTCCACTTCCCGCTCGCTCAAATCCGGCGCGATCTTCACCAGCACGGGCACACGTCGAAGCTCCGTCATTGCGAGGAGCGCTGTTGGCGACGAAGCAATCTCCCGGTCGAGCTGAGATTGCTTCGCAGACAGCGCTCGCAATGACGCGGCCGAGGGCGCAGCAACCTCATCCCGCGCCAACGTCACTGCCTGCAACAATCCCTCGATGAAATCCCGCGCCTGCAACTGCCGCAGATTCAGCGTGTTGGGACTGCTGATGTTGATCGCCACGTAGTCGGCTTGCCGATAGACTTGCTTGAACAATTCCACGTAATCTTCGGCGGCCCGTTCGAGGGGCGTGTCTTTACTCTTGCCGATGTTGATACCGACTTTTGCTGCGCCGCGCTTGATCTTCATGACGCCTACGCCGCTATTCGGAAAGCCCATGCTGTTGATCACGCCCTGCGACTCGATTACCCGGTGCACGCGCGGCCTGGGATTGCCGATCTGCTTCTGCCGCGTCACTGTGCCAACCTCGATGTGCCCGAACCCCAACGCGCTGAGGCCGCGCACCGCCTCGGCATCCTTATCGTAGCCCGCCGCCATTCCGATCGGATTACGGAACTTCACGCCGAACGCTTCCACTTCCAGGCGCGGATCGTTCACCTCGAACATGGCACGCAGCAGCGCGTCCGTCGGCGGCAGCAAGCCCGCGTACTTGATTGCCAGCAGCGTGATCTTATGAATCACTTCAGGATCAAATTTGAACAGCAACGGTCGGATTGCGCTGTACATGCTGTTGTCCATGACAAGATGACATGATGACCGGATGACAAGATGATTTCGCAAACAAGGTCATCTTATCATCTTTTCAGCGTGTCATCCCTTCAGAAAGTCTTGCACTTCTTCAAATTGCGCCTGCGAGATCGCGCCCGAACGCAGCCATTCCGGCAGGAGATCGTGCAGCGTTACCACGGCGTGCAGTCGATAACCCGCCTCGGCCAGCATCGGCCCGGCCCCCTGCCCGCGATCGATCAACACCACGATGTCACTTACTTTCAACCCCGCTTCTTCCAGCTTCTGAATCGCCTCGATTTTCGAGCCGCCCGTCGTCGCCAGATCGTCGATCACGACGATGGTCTCGCCGGCTTGATAATCGCCTTCGATGGTCGCTTGCGTCCCGTAGTCTTTCGCTTCGCGGCGCGGATAGATCAACGGCCGATCGATCTCCAGCGCGATGGCGGTTGCAATCGGCAGCGCGGCGTACGGAATCCCCGCCAGCCGATCGAACTCTAACGTCTTCAACTTCGCCGCATACGCCTGCGCCACCCGCCGCAGAATTTGCGGATGGGTCACCAGCCGCCGCAGATCGAGATAGATCGGCGAGATGAGTCCCGCTTTGAGTTTGAATTGACCGAAGCGAACACAGTGAGAATCGACAAGGTCTTGAGCCAACTGCGTGATACGTGTTGCGTGTTGCGTGTGACGTGGTGCGTCAGACCGGGTTCGCGCACCGGGCCACGCACGACGCACCACGTTGATGTCATCACGCATTTTTCGTGCGGCCTCGCGCGGATCGCTGGCTTTTGCAATTTGCCGCGAAACGTTGACGATCAAGCCCAGCCCATCGGGGCGCAGGCCGGCCTCCAGCGCCGATTTCAAATCGCCACCCTGTGCGCCGACGCCGGGAACCATGAACCACAAGTCGGGCGCCGCGGCGCGCACCCGCGTCAGCGCTTGCGGATCCGTCGCGCCGACGACCAACCCCACGTTGCCATTAGTATTCCATTGCTGAGCATGTTGCGCAACTTCTTCATGCAGCAAGCGTCCTGCAATGGTCAGTCCTTGAAACTCATCCGCGCCCGGATTGGAGGTCTTGCACAGCACAAACGCGCCGCGGTCCAATCGGGCGAGGAACGGCCGCAGCGCTTCACCGCCCAAATACGGATTCAGCGTGATGGCGTGTGCGCCCAGTTCATCAAAGGCCGCTTTCGCGTACGCTTCGGCGGTATCCGCAATGTCGCCGCGCTTCGCATCGAGGATCACCGGAATCCCCGCTGGCACATGCGCGATCACGTCCTTCAAGGCCGCCACACCCTCCGCGCCAAACGCCTCGAAGAAGGCCGCATTGGGCTTGAAAGCCAGCGCGAATTCAGCCGTCGCCTCAATCAAGCGCAGGCATTCCTCACGCGCCGAGACTGCATTCTGCGCGCGTGGATCAAGCCCCACACACAACAGCGAGTCGATCTCACGCGCTCGTCGTTCCAATATCTCAAAGAAGTTCATAACATCCATCGTCTGCCGCCTGCCCCCTTTGGGGATTCCCCCGTTGAGCAGCAGCGCGCAACAGGGGAAGGGAGATCACGCATCACGTTTTACGCCTTGCCCAGCACCATCGCCAGCAGCGCCATGCGCGCATACAACCCATACTCCATCTGGCGGAAGTACGCCGCGCGCGGATCGTTGTCCAGTTCCATCGAAATTTCACCAACGCGCGGCAGCGGGTGCATCAGCACCATATCCTGCTTGGCGCCTTTCAGCGTCTCCGGCGTGATGACGTACGCGCCCTTCACCGACTCGTACACGTTGAGATCTTCAAAGCGTTCCTTCTGCACGCGTGTCACATACAACACATCGGTCTCGGCCAGTACCGGCTCAAGCGTCGTATACTCTTTCTGCTCCATGCCGAACTTGCCCAGCTCTTCCACGATGTATTGCGGCATCCGCAGGATATCCGGCGAGACGTAGTTTAATTTCGCGCCGTACAGCGCCAGCAGACGCGACAGCGAATGCACCGTGCGGCCATACTTCAAGTCGCCCAGCATTGTCACCGTCAGGCCTTCCAGTCGTCCGAGTTCTTCGCGAATCGTCAACAAATCCAGCAGCGCTTGCGTGGGATGCTCGCCCGTGCCGTCGCCCGCGTTGATGATGGGCTTGCGCGCATAGCGCGCCGCCGTCGCCGCCGCGCCCGTTTCAGGATGGCGCAGCACGATCACGTCCGAGTAGCATTCCAGTGTGCGGATCGTATCCGGCAGCGATTCACCCTTGGCGACCGACGAATACTTCACCTCGTTGATCGGAATCACGCTGCCACCCAGGCGCTCCATCGCCGCCGTGAACGACGACGAGGTGCGCGTTGACGGCTCGTAGAACAGGCTCGCCAGAATCTTGCCCTTCAGCAGATCGAACGTGCCCACGCGCTCGACCATGTGCCGCATCTCTTCGGCCACCGCAAAGATGTATTCCAGGTCGGTGCGCGCGAATTGCGACACCGACAGAATGTGCTGGCCGTAGAAGCGGCCATCACCACGCTCGCCCAGCGGCAGATGCGCCGCCGATGAACGCTTGCGTCCCACACCCATTGTTTTGCCCATGCTTCGTCTCTCCTTAAATGATGTAACTTCGATTTTGTGGCGCAAGTTGTTAACTTGCGCAGGCAAGATGACATCTTGCCCTACGCGCGCACATCCTGCCCAAAACCGGGCCGCGCTAAGACTTCCCCCTCACGATAGACTTCGCTACCGCGCAGCAGCACGCGCTTAACTCGGCCGCGCAGCGTCCAGCCTTCAAACGGCGTCCACTTCGCACGTGTCTGCAGTTCCGTCCCGCGCACGATCCAATCTTGATCAGGATCAACTTCGATCCATGTGTCGGGCTGATCGGGGAGATGGAACAGCCGCCGGGGATTATTCACCGCCCGATCGATCAGCTGCTCGATCGAGAGCACGCCTTCGCGCACTAGCTCCAGATACAACGGCAGCGCGGTTTCCAGTCCGGGGAATCCCGGCGGCGGTTTCGGCGAGTCCTTCTCGGCCAGCGTGTGCGGCGCGTGATCAGTGGCGAAGCAGTCGATCACCTCCAGACTCGAGCGCAGCGCCCGCCGATCGGCATCCTTGGCCAGGCGGGGCCGCACTTCGGAGCGCCCCAAGCCGATCGTGTTGCTGATCTCCTCCGTGAGGAAGAAGTGATGCGGCGTCACCTCGCACGTCACAGTGATCCCCTTGTCCTTCGCGCGGCGAATCAGATCGATCTCGTCGGCGCGGCTGACGTGGCAGATGTGGACGTGCTTGCCGGTGAGCTGCGCCACCAGGATGCAGGCCGCCACGGTGCGCCCCTCCGCGTGGCACAAGACGGGCCGATCGGCGGGCCACCGTTCCATGTGCTGCACCAGCGAATCAAGATCGTCCAGACGCAGCGGGCCAAAGGTCTGATCGAGATACATTTTCAAGCCAGTGACCTGCGGCGCGAGGGCGTGCGCGGTTTCCACATTATCGTCGCCCGCGCCTAAATGAATGCCGTAATCGCAGCGTGCGTGCGATCGGGCTAGCTCTTGCTTGGCAGCCAGCGTTTCCGCGTTGGTGATGGGCGGCGTGTTGTTCGGCATGTCGAGCACGCACGTGAAGCCGCCGGCCAGCGCCGCCGCCGTGCCGGTATCATAGTCCTCTTTGTGTGTCGCCCCCGGCTCGCGCAGATGCACGTGCACGTCGATCAAGCCCGGCAGCTTTAACATCATCATCCCTGGCCTCCTCTCCGGTCAACAGGCAAAAAAAGAGCCGACAATGAGTCGGCTCTTACAAACCAAAAAATGATCAACGGGTGCGCGCTGCTCCGTCGAGACGCGGCAAGCTGGATATTTGATCAAAATGAGTGCGCGTTGTTTCTTCATGGCGGCAAATTGCGCGTGATTTTAGCCGCGATGCGGTTTTGTGTCAAGACCCAAATTCAACATGGCTTCAAATTCCTTGTCGAAGGTGATCAACTGTGTTACACTTCGCGTTCGTGGAATCTGACTTTGCTTAGAGGGCAGCATGAAGTTTGGGGGAGTTACCAACCGTATTCACCTGATCATCGTCTTGATCGCTCTGATCAGTTTCAGTCTGCTGCAGCCCGCGCAGGCCGCGCCGCCAAGTGCGCCGCGCTGGCAGGGACAAGACATCGCTCAAATCACCTCGCCGACCGACGGCCAGGCGATCTCCGGTCTGGTCACCATCACCGGCTCCGCCGATCATCCCGAGTTCGCGCGCTGGGAATTGGCTTATGGGCCTGATCCCAATCCCAACGATGCGTGGCAGCCCTTCACGGAAGGCAACCAGCCGGTGCTCAACGGCGCCCTCGGCACGTGGAACACGGGCGTCATTGCCGACGGCGGCTACATGCTGCGCCTGCGGGTCATTCGCAAAGACAGCAACTACAGCGAAGCGTTCGTGCGCGGCCTGCAGGTGAGCAACAGCGCGCCCATCGGTACACCCACATCGATTCCGCCGGCGGCCACGTTCCCGGCCGAACAGCCCACGTTCTCAGCCGTGGAATCTGCGGAACCCACTAAAGCCATTGTTGTAGAACAACCGCCAACCAGCGTACCAGAAGCGAAACCGGTGCAGACTACGGCGGCGCAGTCCAACGCGGCATCGCGCCGCAACACAGCAGCATCCGCCAGTAGTGTCAATCTCGGCCAGTTCGGTTCGGCCTGCTTGAACGGTGCGATCCTGGTCGCCGGGTTGTTTGTCGTGCTGGGCGTGATTCAAGCGGGACGCTGGGGTGTGAAGCAGCTCAGGCGCAGTCAGAAGCGAAAACCATGAACAATGATCAATGAGCAATTAACAATGATCAATGAGCGATGAACCAGCAATGCACTTGTTGAATCGCTGCAAGTCGTCGAAAACAGCAGCGTCGGCGGAAGCAGCGGCGCTGATTGTGGGGCTGGGCAATCCCGGCCGTGAGTATGCCGGCAATCGCCACAACGTCGGATTCATGACGGCCGATCGGTGGGTGGCCGCCCACGCGCTCACCTTTAATAAGATTCAGCATCACGCCATCATCGCCCAGGGCCGCCGCGGCGAGCGGCGGGTCATCGTCGCCAAACCACAGACTTACATGAACGAGAGCGGCCGCGCCGTTGGCGCGTTGCTGCGCTTTTACAAGATTCCGATCGAACAGCTGCTGGTGATCTACGACGAACTCGATCTGCCGTTCGGCACGATCCGCCTGCGACCTGACGGCGGCGCGGGCGGTCACAACGGCATGCGCTCGATCATCCAACACCTGGGCGGCAATCAGTTTGCGCGGCTGCGCGTCGGCATCGGCCGCCCGCCGGGCCGCATGGATCCGGCGGCGTTTGTGCTGCAAGACTTTGGCCGCGACGAAACGGCCGAGCTCGACGCCGTGCTCGATCGGGCCGGGCAAGCCATCGATGCTTTTCTGGCGGCCGGCATCACCGCCGCGATGAATCAATTCAATCCAACACCGCCAAGGGACAGGATGGTGACTCCATGAACGAATACGAAGTCTTTGCCAAAGCATTCCGGTGCACTCCCAGCATGGCCGAATCGATCGTCAAGCGTGTGCGCGAGCGCGTGGGCCGCGACGTCCCGATGAGTGAGATGCTCAACGCCATCAAAAAGATTCCACCCACGCGCCTGACCACCGACACGCTGGTCATCCGCCTGCAGAAGAACAGCGGCATCAAGAACACCTCGCGTAAGTCCGACGATGACGACTATGACGATTTCGAGGTTGAAGGCGCAGCCGAGACGCCCGGCAGCCGCACGGCAAATGTGGCCGCGCGCTCACGCACCAGCTCGCGCGCGGCCGCGCCCAAGCGGCCGACCGGCGTCAACGCGCAGATCGATCAGGTCTTGCAGAAGAACTGGACGCAGGCGCGCGCCCTGGGCCTGAATCCGCCCAACCTCTCGGTCGATCAGTTCGTACGGCAGACGCAAGCGACGGTGGGCGAACCCAAACCCACGGTGGCGCGCGTGCTCACTGCCGTGCAAGCCCTGAGCAAAAAAGACGTTTTGATCACGCCCAACCTCGCGGCGGACGAGATCATCGAAAAAGATGAGCTGCGATAATAGCCAGTGAAACGTAAAGCGTAAAACGTAAGCGACCCATTACGCATTACGTTTCACGCTTTACGCCGGCGCCTCCCTTGACTGACACGATCAACCTCTCCGGCCTGTTGTCTCTGCTGAGCGAGCACACATCTTTTCAACAACTGGCCCGCGAACTGGCTGCTCCTCACCAGGACCGCGCGACGTGGCGCCTGCCCGTCTTGCGCGCCGTTCGCCCGCTGGTGCTCGCCTCACTGGCAGAGCACGTGATTGACGATCGGCCGATCCTCGTGATCGCCGCCAGGCCCGATCGCGCGCAGGCGCTCTACGAATCGCTGCGCGCCTTCGGCCTCGCCGCACCCGATCGGCTCCTGCGCTTCCCCGAGCCTGCGACGTTGTTTTATGAACGCGCACCCTGGCCGCGTGAAGTGGTCGCCGAGCGCTTGCAAGTATTGGCCCGCTTAACCCTCCCGGAGGTTCAGAACCTCCGGGAGGTTCCGCCGCCCGTCATCGTCGCCTCGGCGCGAGCGCTGATGTTCCGTCTCCTACCGCCGCGCGCGTTTCGGTTAGGCACGCGCACACTGAAGCAAAATCAAAGCGTCAATCTCGATCAACTCCTGGCAGCGTGGGTGGGCTTCGGCTACG
>CAYNML010000037.1:17101-23125 GCA_964398185.1 uncultured Anaerolineae bacterium
AATCAAAGCGTCAATCTCGATCAACTCCTGGCAGCGTGGGTGGGCTTCGGCTACGAGAGCGTCTCCACCGTGTTGTCACCCGGCGAGTTCAGCCGGCGCGGCGGCATCGTCGATATTTTCCCGCCCGCGCTGCCGCGTCCCATTCGCATCGAATTCTTCGGCGACGAAGTGGAATCGCTGCGCTCGTTCGATCCGGCCTCGCAGCGATCGCTCGAAGCGCTCGAGCAGGTGATCATCACCCCGGCGACCGAGCTGCTCCCCCGGAACGGCCCGCTGGCCGCCGAGAAGATCAAGACGTGGGACACGTCGGGCTTGCCCGACGATCAGGCCGAGATGTTCGAGAAGGATCGCACGAGCCTGATCGGCGGGGCGCCGTTTCGCGGCATCGAGTTCTACCTGCCGCTGCTGCACAGCGATGCCGGCTCGCTGCTGGATTATCTGCCGCAGAACTCCCTCGTCACGCTTGACGACGGCGACGAGATCGAGGACACGTGGAGCGAACTGGAAGAGCAAGCCATCGATCTGCGGCGCTCGGCGGAAGAAGATCGCGCCCTGCCGCCCGATTATCCCCTGCCTTACCTCACGTGGACGGAGTGGGGCGAAAAATTAGCGGGACGCAATGTGCTGTCGCTGGGCGAAGAACTGCACCCCGACGACGAGCACAGCGTTGCATCCGTACTGCCGTTTTCGCCGGGCCAGCGCTTTGGCGGGCAACTGAAACCCTTCATCGAGCACATCAGCCAGCTGCGCACGATGAACGACGCGGTGATCGTCGTGAGCCGTCAGGCCAGCCGCCTGGCAGAGTTGTGGGCCGAGCGCGATCATCTGCGCCCGCCGGTGCACAGCGTGCTCGATCGGCCTGAGCCGCGCGCGTTGATCTTTGTGCAGGGCTTGCTCGACGAAGGCTGGACATTACGAGGCATTACGCCGCGCGACGAGAGCGAACGCCGATCGGTGGGCCTGTGGTCGCTGCACGTCGTCACCGACGCGGAAATCTTCGGCTGGTCGCGCCCGCAGCCGCGCCGTCGCGGCAAGCCCAAAGCCATCACGCCCGAACAATTCTTCGCCGATCTGCAGCCCGGCAATTACGTGGTGCACATCGATCACGGCATCGGCGTCTTTCAAGGGCTGATCAAACTCACGCTGGAAGGCATCGAAAACGAATACCTGCAAGTGGCGTATGCCAGTGGCGACAAGCTGTATGTGCCGATCCATCAAGCCGATCGGCTGAGCAAATATATCGGGGCGGATGATCACGCGCCGGACATTCATCGCCTCGGCACGGCAGATTGGAGCCAGATCCGCACAAAGGCGAAGGAAGCGGCGCTGGCCGTGGCGCGCGAGCTGTTGGAACTGTATGCCGTGCGCGAACTGGCGCCGGGCTTTGCCTTCAACGCCGATACGCCGTGGCAGAATGAATTGGAAGCGTCGTTCCCGTACCTGGAAACCGACGATCAACTGCGCGCCATTCGCGCTGTGAAAGCCGACATGCAGAAGCCGCGCCCGATGGATCGCTTGATCTGCGGCGATGTCGGTTACGGCAAAACCGAAGTGGCCCTGCGCGCGGCGTTCAAGGCCGTGCAGGACGGCAAGCAAGTGGCCGTGCTGGTGCCCACGACGATTTTAGCCCAACAGCACTACACCACCTTCATGAATCGGCTGGCGGCGTTTCCTGTTTCGGTTGAGATGCTGTCGCGCTTCCGCACCGAGAAAGAACAGAATGCGATCTTGCAGCGCCTGCGCGAAGGCAACGTCGATATCCTCATCGGCACGCATCGGCTGCTGCAGCCAGACGTGATGTTCAAAGACCTCGGCCTGCTGATCATCGACGAGGAGCAGCGCTTTGGCGTGACGCACAAAGAGCAGTTGAAGAAGATGCGCACCGAAGTGGATGTACTCACGCTGACAGCCACGCCCATCCCGCGCACCATGTACATGAGCCTCGTGGGCGTGCGCGACATCAGCACCATCGAGACGCCGCCGGAAGAACGCTTGCCCGTGGCGACCTACGTCGGAGAATACGACGATCATCTGGTGCGGCAGGCGATTTTGCGCGAACTCGATCGCGGCGGGCAGGTCTTCTTCGTGCACAATCGCGTGCTCGGCATCGAGCAGATCGCCGAGCGGTTGGCGAAGATCGTGCCGGAAGCACGCACCGGCATCGGCCACGGTCAGATGGACGAGCATCAACTCGAAAAGGTGATGATCGATTTTGTGAAGGGCGACATCGACGTGCTGCTGTGCACCTCGATCATTGAAAGCGGCCTCGACATTCCCAACGCCAACACGCTCATCGTCGATCGCTCCGATCGGTTCGGGCTGGCGCAATTGTATCAACTGCGCGGGCGCGTGGGGCGCGGCGCAACGCGCGCCTATGCGTACTTCCTCTACGACAAGGCCAGCGGCATGACCGAGGACGCGCGCCGCCGCCTGGACGCGATCCGCGAGGCGAACGAACTGGGCCTGGGCTATTCCATCGCCATGCGCGATCTGGAGATTCGCGGCGCGGGCGATCTGCTGGGCATGCGGCAGAGCGGGCACATCAGCGCGGTGGGCTTCGATCTGTACACCAAGTTGCTGCAGCGCGCGGTGAGCGAGATGAAGTCCCTTCGGGACGGCACGCCCGCGCCGTCGATGCCGCTGACGGGCGTCAACATCGATCTGCCGCTGCAGGCGCACGTGCCCACCGACTACGTGACCAACGAAGGCTTGCGCTTGCAGTTGTATCGCCGGATGGGGAACATCACTGCCGCCGAAGAGATCGATGCGTTGGGGCAAGAGTTGGCCGATCGGTTTGGGCCGCCCCCAAAAGCGGTTGAAAACCTGATGTTCCAACTGCATCTTAAGGTGCTGGCGGCAAAGGCGCAGGTCAGCGCCATCGTGCGCGACCGGGAACGCAACAACATCGTGATCAAGTGCGAGGCGCTGGAGCACGCGGATCGATCGGGTTTGCAGCAGCGCCTGGGCAGCGCCGCCGCCGTGCAGCGCCGCGAGGTGCACATCGCCAACGACGAGACGTGGCGCATCAAATTGGTGAAAGTCTTGCAGACGCTGGCTGAAACCTGAAGCCGCAGCGGCATTCCACTGAGCTGCCAATTGTGATACACTCCCCCCAGTGATGACGCTGGTTCCTCCATCACAATCACCATCCAGCCAAAGGAGGCTCTCATGTCGAATCGTACAACCATGTCGCTGTTACGCGGGGTTTTGATCGTCACATTGCTCTTGTCCTGGCTGAGCGTCGGGACCGGCCCGGTGGCGCACGCCGATGACATTTCGACCGTGCCGGTGCAGACCGTATCCGATACACCTGATCGTGTGCTGCCCACGCTGCCATACAGCCAATCGTTCGTCAACGAAATTGAACCCAACAATTTCTATACCACGGCCATGACATTGCCCAGCACCAATCTGGTCTTGCTGGGCAATGTGTATCCCAACGCCGATGTTGATTACTACGTCTTCACGGCTAATGCAGGCGATCGACTCTACGCGGCCACCCAGACGAGCTTCTCGGCTAACGCCAACACCGACAGCGTGCTGGACCTGTATACGGCTGACGGCACGACATCGATCGAGTCTGATAACGACGACGGCTCCCTCGGGAGTCTTTCGTCCAGCATCGCCGGAGCCGTGCTGCCCGCCACAGGATCATATTACCTGCGCGTCAGGCACAACAGCACTACCAGCCAGCTGCGACCGTATCAGCTGCACGTGCGGGTGCAAAGCGGCGCCCCCACCGTCGAAGTGGAGCCGAATAATGATATCGCTACCGCCCAGCCCCTACCGCCGTCGGGCTGGATTACGGGCACGATTGCCATTACCACCGATGTGGACTTCTACGCCGTCACGTTGAATGCGGGCGACACGGTCTACGCCAGCCTGGATCTCGATCCGGAGCGTGACGGCGTCGATACACTCGGACGTTTGGGCGTGGGGGTGTTCAACAACTTCCTGCTGGTGGTCAACGATGCCGGAACGTCCGCCCCGGATTCGGAAGCGATGTTCCAAACCGTGCGTGAAGCAGGCACCTACTACGTTTACGTGGACAACGGGGTTACGTCGGGAACCGGCACCTATCAGTTGAGCGTCAACGTGCATCCGGCCGAGGCGCCCGCCAACTGCACCACCTACACCAGCACCAACGTGCCGCTGAGCATTCCGGCCGGCCCGGGCAGCGTCACGTCCACGTTGACCGTGCCGGGCAATCCGGCCGTGGCCGATATTGATGTATCGGTCTTGCTGACGCACACCAACATGATCGATCTGGATGTGCATCTCGTCTCACCGGCCGGCAACGACAACGGCCTGTTCACCGACATTGGCAGCAACACGCAACAGGGCATGAATCTCACGTTGGACGATGAAGCCGCTTATCCGATTAGCGTCTTCAGCGTGGTCAGCGGCATGATCGTGCAGCCGGAACTTAACTATCGGCTGAGCTGGTACGACGGCTCGAACGCAGGCGGCGTCTGGTCGTTGGTACTGCGCGATGATCTGGCCGCGAATGACGGCGCGCTGCTCGGCTGGAGCATCCGCGTCTGCGAACCCACACCGCCTCCCACCTGCCCGATCGGCACCAATCCCGTTACAGTCTTTGCTACGGATTTTGAGGCCGACGATGGCGGCTTCACCCACGGCGGCACCCAAGACGAGTGGGAGCGTGGTCTGCCCACGTTCGTGCCCATTACGACCTGTAACAGCGGCACTAACTGCTGGAAGACCGATCTGGATAGCACCTACAACGCCAGCGCCAATATGGATCTCACCCGCACGATCGATCTGGCCAACGTCGTCGGCCCGGTGCGCTTGAATTGGGCGCAAAGGTATCACATGGAAAACGCTTCGTTCGATCATGCCGTCGTTGCGGTGCAGCCCACGATCGGCGGCCCGGCGCAGACCGTGTGGGAATGGCTGGATGCGACCATGAACGATACGGTCGGCAACCCGGCCGTCACCATCGCCGAAAGCGCGGGCTGGGCGTGGATGAGCCGCGACATCAGCGAGTATGCCGGACAATCCATCGATCTGAGGTTCCACGTAGACACTGACACCACCGTGCAGCTGGCCGGCTTAGCCATCGATGACGTGTCGATTGAAGCTTGCAAGTTGCTGTCGCCGCCCGTGGCCGACGCCGGACTGGAACAGGTTGTTACGGTGAGCGATAACGTGACCCTCGACGGATCAGCCAGTTTCGATCCGGACAATGCGCTGCCGTTGACGTATCACTGGAATCAGGTGGGGGGCCCGGCGGTGACGCTGAGCAATGCCGCGGCCGTATCGCCCACCTTCACCGCGCCCTCCACCCCGGCGATCATCACCTTTACGCTGGTGGTGACCGACACCACCAACCTGCCCAGCACGCCGGACAGCGTCACCGTCACCGTGATCGATGAGGCCATTATCGGCCTGACGGCAGCCAACGATGGTCCCACGGTGCTGGGTAACACCACGGCCTTCAGTGCCACGCAGACCAGCGGTACCAATATCACCTACCTGTGGGACTTTGGCGATGGGCAGTCGGGCAGCGGCACGAGCACCACGCATCAATACGCGGCCGTGGAGACGTACACCGCGACGGTGACCGCCACCAACAGCCTGGGCAGCGTCGTCGCGCAGACCGTGATTGAAGTTTTGCAGCCGACGTTCTATGTGTACCTGCCGTTGATTTTGCGCTAGGCCGCCGCACGCTTCGTCTCCGACAACGCTCCTCTGGCTGGACAATCAGGGGAGCGTTGTTTTCATTCCAGTATGCTATCATTAGCCCATGAATTCTTCCGCCCCCGCAGTTGACGATCTCCTGCAACAAGGCATTACGGCCGCCAGAACAGGCGATGAAGCACAGGCCCGCCGGCTCTTGACACACATCGTCACACAAGACGAGCGCAACGCCACGGCCTGGCTGTGGCTCAGCAGTGTCGTGGACAACTTCGCCGATCTGGAAGTCTGCCTGGAGAATGCGGCCATCCTCCAACCCGATAATGCCCTCATCCGTCAACGGCTGGACTGGGTGAAGCAGCAGCA
>CAYNML010000037.1:23225-26054 GCA_964398185.1 uncultured Anaerolineae bacterium
CAGCGCGGCTATCGCTGGGCCAGCGTCGAACGACTGCTGCGCTGTCAGCAGTGCGGCGCGCAGACCGTCTTTCCTCCAGCGCAGACCTCGGTCAGTTGTCCTTACTGTGGTAGCTCCGTCTTTGGCACAGCACCGGAAGACCAGGAACTGGAAACGCCGCAAGCCTTGATTCCAATGGGCTTGGAAGCGGACACCGCTCGTCGGAGAGTGGCTGCCTGGTTGGGGCGCGGTTGGCTGGCGCCCGACGATTTGCAGCGTGCCTTGCTGCACGGCTTGCAGGCAGTCTATGTTCCGCTATGGCTGTTCAACTCAGCAACCACCCTGCGCCCGCCGGGACGGGAGCAGCAAGTCTACCTCTACGCCAATTGGGCCGTGTCCGGCATCCGTAGTTTGCCCGCTCGCTTAATCAAAGGCCTGGGCGAGGTTAACACGCAGAATCTGGTCGAATTCAAGCCGGAATATCTGGCCGGTTGGTCGGCGTCCACCTACGATGTGTCGGCGGCTTTGGCCGCGCAGCAAGCCAGAGCCGAAATCGGCGAAGACGCGCGCCGGCGCGCCAGCCGCCTGCCGCTGGATACCAGCTTCATATCGGTCAGTTTCTCGACGGATAGTTTCTGGCTGGTGCTGTTCCCGATCTGGATCGCCAACTACACCTATCGGAAGAAGATCTATCGCGTACTGGTGAATGGTGAGACCGGTCAGGTGGCGGGCGACAAACCGATCAGTCGGGGCAAAGCACTGGCCGTGATCGCGGTCATCATCACGCTGCTCGGGCTCCTCGGCTTCATGCTGCTGCGCACGTTGAGCGCGGTGGCGCTCCCCACAGAATTGCCACCCATCCTCGACGCGCTCAAACCGGTGAGCATCCTGCTCGTCCCCATCATCATCGCGTTGATCGCCATGGTCGTGCTCGCTTTTCGCGAGTAGCCTGTGCTACAATGAAGTCGGCCATCCAATTTGCTTGCGAGAGATCAGCCCATGACCACCTCCCCCAAAGATACCGGCTTTGAATTCCAACCCTACTACGGCATCTGCACGTTTGGCCGCGCGCCGCATACGCGCGATGTGTCCGGCGCGGATGTCGCCATCGTGGGCGTGCCGTACGACGGCGCAACGTCGTATCGCAGTGGAGCGCGCTTCGGCCCGCGCGCCATCCGCGAGCAATCGCTGCTGCTGTGGGGCTACAACAACCCGCTGGGCGTCGCGCCGTTCAAAACGTTGAAGGTGATCGATTACGGTGACGTGGAGGTGGTGCCGGTGGATGTGCTCGCCACACATGGCGCGATCAACGTGGAAGTCAGCAAGCTTATCAAAGAGGGCGTGAAGGTGATTGCGCTGGGCGGCGATCATTCGATCGCGCTGCCGCTGCTGCAAGCACACGCGCGCAAGTACGGCAATCTGGCCGTGGTGCACTTCGACGCGCACCCCGACACATGGGATACCGAATTCGGCGGGCAGAAGTTCAGCCACGGCACACCGTTCCGCCGCGCCATCGAACAGCGCCTCATCGACACCAGCGCGTACATCCAGATCGGCATTCGCGGGCCGACGTCGGGCCAGCAGGACTATGCAGACGCACTGGCCCTCGGCGCGCGGATGATCACCATCGATGAAGCGATGGGCCTGGGGCTGCCGCGCATTTTGAAGGAGATCAAAGATCGCGTGCAGGGCAAGCCGCTGTACATCACGCTCGACATCGACTCGATCGATCCGGCTTTTGCGCCGGGAACGGGCACGCCGGAAGTGGGCGGCTTCAGCAGCTATCAAATACTGCAGCTGCTGCGCGGCCTGCGCGGGTTGAACCTGGTGGGGTGCGATCTGGTGGAGGTCTCGCCGCCGTTCGATCACAGCAGCATCACGGCGATTCTGGCGTCGAACTTGATCTTCGAATATCTGTCACTGCTGGCGTTGAACAAACTCAGCGCCGCATAGCCGCACCGTCATGCCCGCGTGTTTCCAGCGGGCATCCAGGTCTGGAATGGGCAAGTTGCCGGATTCCCGCCTATTGCCGCGGGAATGACGCCGCAAGAAATAAGAACCTCCCGGAGGCTCGCAGCCTCCGGGAGGTTTTAGATCATCACTCTAATTTGCGATAGTCCGCATTCCAATAGATCAACGGCTTACCTCCGCCGTTGACACCGGCCGCCACGACCTCGCCGATGAACAGCGTGTGATCGCCCACCACCTGCGACGACACGATGCGGCAGTCCAGCCACGCCAGGCAATCCTCCAGAATCGGCGAGCCGGTCGCCGCGGTGCGCGTCGTCAAGCCCTCAAAGCGATCGACCTCGCCCAAGCGTCCCGCAAAACGATCGGACAGCTGAATCTGATCGTCACGCAGGAAGTTGATGGCATACGCGCCGCTGGCGTGCAGCAACGTATCACTGGCCAACTCTTGCCCCACGGAGATCAGCACCAGCGGCGGCTCCGGCGAAACACTTAAGAAACCGCTCACCGTTAAACCGTGACGCTCCTCCGGGGTCTGCATCGTCACGATTGACACGCCGCTGGCCCACTGGCGCATCACATACTTGAATTGATCACTGGGAATGGGCATAAGCACCTCGCACAGAATAATACGCGCTGCGTAACCTGCCGCCTTACGTTTTACGCCTTACGCTTTACCAAAGTATACCACGCTGATCCGCGCCCGTTGCGATCGCTGCCGCGTCGCATGGTATCGAGCTGATAGGCGGGATCGAACAGCGCGGCGATCTCGTTCATAGCCACACCTGCCCGATCGGCTTGCGGCTCGAAGGCGTACAACATGTAAAACGCGCCGGGCTTGAGTACACCCGTCAACGCCGCCACGTAGCGTTGGCGCGCTGC
>CAYNML010000037.1:26154-54913 GCA_964398185.1 uncultured Anaerolineae bacterium
GCCGCAGCCCAGATCGAGCGCGCGCCCGATCGGTACCTTGCCGCTCTCGATCATACTCACGATCTCCGGCGGCGTGATGCCCGTATCCCACGGTGTTTTCTTGAAGAGATACAGCAAGTCCCAGAAGAGCGACATCACACTTGCTCGAATTCCGCCACAAAGTGGCGCAATAATTCCGGCGCCTGCACAATCTTCAAGCCGCGCAGCGTGTCGCGTTTTTCCTGCACGCGCATACACACCTCGGCCACATAATCGAGGTGACTCTGCGTGTACACGCGGCGCGGAATGGCCAGGCGCACCAGTTCGGTCCGGGGGTAGTTCCAGTCGCCCGTAGCAGGATCAAGACACGCGAACATGACGCTGCCGATCTCGACGGTACGGATGCCGCCTTCCAGATACAACGCCACCGACAACGCTTGTGCGGGATATTCCGCTTGAGGAATGTGTGGCAGCAGGCTCCTGGCATCGATATACACCGCATGGCCGCCCGGTGGCAGCACGATCGGAATGCCCGCTTCCGTCAGGCGTTCACCCAAATACTTGACCTGTCCCACCCGATAGGCCAGATACGCTTCAGCCAGGCCTTCACGCAGACCAATCGCCAGCGCTTCCAGATCGCGTCCCGCTAGGCCACCGTAGGTCGGAAAACCTTCGCGCAGAATCAATTCGTTCTTCACCTGCTCGAACAAATCGCCGTTGCGCATGGCCAGCAGTCCGCCGATGTTCACGATGGCGTCTTTCTTGGCGCTCATCAGGAACCCATCGGCATACGAGAACTCTTCGCGCACGATCTCAGGAATCGATTTGAGCGCATAGCCTTCCTCGCGCTGCTGGATGAAGTAGGCGTTCTCGGCGAAGCGCGCGGCATCCAGAAAAAAGGGAATGCCATAGCGATGATAGAGATCGGCGGTGGCGCGGAGATTCTCCATCGACACGGGCTGGCCGCCCGCCGAGTTGTTCGTAATGGTCATCATCCCGATCGGAATGTGCGCGACCCCGACGGCTTGAATGAACCGGTCGAGTTTGCCGAGATCCATGTTGCCCTTAAAGGGATGTACCGCTGCCGGATCACCCGCCTCGTCGATGACCAGATCGACCGGCTGGCCGCCGCGCGCGCGGATGTTGGCGTAGGTGGTATCAAAGTGCTGATTGCTGGGGACTTTCATGCCGGGCTTGACCACGATCGAAAACAACACGTTCTCGGCCGCGCGGCCCTGATGCGTGGGCACAAAATAGGCGAAGCCGGTTACTTCCTCCACCGCGCGTTTCAGGTTGTAGTAGCTGCGCGCGCCGGCATACGATTCGTCGCCGTGCAGCAGCGCCGACCACTGCGTATCGCTCATGGCGCCAGTGCCGGAATCGGTCAGCAGATCGATCGTGACGTCTTCGGCGCGCACCTTGAACAGGTTGTAACCCGCCGCCTGCAAGATGCGCGCGCGTTCGGCCGGCGAGGTGAGGCGCAGCGGTTCAATGGCTTTGATGCGAAAGGGTTCCAACGGGTGAGTGGGCATGGTGGCTCCAAGTGGAATGGGGTTGGGCGAGAACAAGTAACGAGTAATGAGTAACGAGTAAGGCGTCACACTTTACTCGTTACTCGTTACTCGTTACTCATTATTCATTCACGGCAGCGGTGCGCCAAGGTTCACTCTTCAAAAATCTCCGCTTCGAAGATATACAACTGCACACCCGGTTTGCGCCAGGCATCGGCGGGCAGACCGGCCTTCATCCAGCACAACGTCGAGAGATATTCATCGCGATCCCAGCCCTGCTCCACCGGCACTTGCGGCAGGAACAAGCCGCCGTGCCCAGCCTGGCGGATCATCACGCCGTGCCGGCCCACGATCACTTCTTCCGGGCCGCGCGCCAGGCGCATGGGTGTCAGCACGCTAATCTCGAGGTGCAGGTCGGCCAGTTCGTCGTGCGTCATGGGACGAAAACGCGGATCGTCGGTGGCGCTGAGGATGCTGACGCGCTGCACGCTTTCCCACAGCGGGTAGCGCGCAAACACTTCGCCGCGGCAGCCGCGCAGATCGTGGGTGTGCTTGTGGCGCAGCGTCACAAAGGTGGCGCGCGGTTGCCGCTGCGCTTCGGAGGCCGGCTCATACGCCGGACGCGTGCGGCTGCTTAAATATTCATCCAGCGTGCGTCGCGCCAGCTGCAACAACGCGGCCTTGTCTTCGGCGGTGAGCGCCGGCGGTTTACCCATGACAAACTCGATGGCGGTGTAGCCCACCACGCGGCCGTGCTCGCCTTCCGGTACGTCGCCGGAGTTGGCGTAATGGATCACATGCACCTGCTCCGCGCCGACATTGCGCGCCAGCAGCATCGACACCATGACCGGGCCTTTGCCGCACATCGTCGTGTGCAAGTTGGGCGTGCGGCTCGACAGCGCCTCTTCGTCCCACGCCTCCAGCGCCAGCGGATCGAGCGAGACGACGGCGTTGATGGAGGCCTGATCGACGCGCACCGCATCCTGATAGCGCGGGTAATGCGACAGATCGGTGGAGGTGACCACCAGCGTCTTGGGCGCGTCGCGCAGCACCTGCGCCAGCGCAGCGGCAATGGCCTGCGCATTCTCGAGCGTGGGCCGCCCGATCGAGATGGGCACGATGGGGACGCCCGGCAGCACGCGCTGGATGAACGGCACCTCCACCTCCAGGCTGTGCTCGTCGAGATGAATGGATCGATCGGTGGTGAAGATCTGCGGACCGGCGTCCAGGATGCGCTGCGCCAGCGCGGCATCGATCGGCACATCACCCAGCGGCGTGCGCCACGCGCCAGTGGGCCAGATGGACGCGCCGTCGAAGCTGTAGGCGTAGCTGTGGCTAAAGCCGAGAATGATCACGCTGGTGTAGCCACGATCGAGCGCTTGTTTGAAACCGTGGGCCGCCACCCCGCCGCTGTACACGTAACCGGCGTGCGGCACAATGATAATCGACGGCTCCGGTGCGAGGCGTTGCGCCCTGGCCAGATAACCGTCGATTTGCTGAGTCAGTTGCACGGGATTGGCGGGGTAGAACGCGCCCGCAACGGCGGGGGGACGCACCTCGTTGACCAGTTTCGTCGCCATAGCAGCACCTCATCTTTCTTGCGAGGAGAAACCGGATGATGTCTTCGCTGCTTTCATTATAGCCAGCCGCGCGGCAAAAGCAATCAGGAAAAACGATCATTCCTCGGCCAGCGGCAGCGAGAACCGGAACACCGCGCCGCTGCCGGGTGTCGATTCCACCCAGATGTGTCCGCCGTGCGCTTCGACCACCAGCCGGCAGAAGGCCAGGCCCAATCCACTGCCGCGACCGCGCACCCGGCCGCTGATAAATTTCTGGAACAAGCGCGCCTGCAAATCCGGCGTAATACCGGGGCCGTCGTCTTTGACGGAAACGATGAGCTGCTGATTGGCCGAATCGTCCTGCGCCTCCAGAGCAATGTGGCCGCCCGCCGGGGTGAACTTGATCGCATTGCCGATGAGGTTCTGCAGCACGCGCCGCAGCAGTTCCACGTCCACCGAGACCAGCGGTAGATCAGATCGCACGGTGCTGTCCAGCGTCAGATGCTTGTCGCGCGCCAGGACCTGCTCCATCTCGATCACCTCGGCGGCGATAATATCCAGGCGCACCGGCTCGCGTTCCAGCGGCATCTGCCCGCTTTCCAGGCGATTTACATCCAGGATGGCGTTGATCAAATTGATCAGCCGCTGTCCGCCCTGCTTGGCCACCGCGGCGATTTCGCGCTGGGTCTCCGTCAGGTCTTCGGCCTCCATCAAGTCCAGCGCGCCCAGCACTACTGTAGCCGGATTGCGTAGATCGTGCACCATGGTGCGAGTCAAATCTTCGCGCATAGAATTCAGTTGATGCTCTTCCGTCACGTCGCGCAGCACGATCAACCGCCCGATGGGTTGAGCGTTGCTCAGCACGGGCAGGTCAATCCAGTGCACCATGCGCGCGGCGACTTCATATTCGCCTTCTGCTGGCGGCTCGTCGCCGCGGCGAATGCGCCGTATCTCGCCGATCATGGCTTTGACCACCGCCGGGCTTTGCCGGCGCAGCGTATGGATCAGATATTCAAGCGAGCGATTGAGCCAATCCTCCGGTTCACCGGACAACCTCAGCAGGTTCAGGGCCGGCGCATTGATCACCAGAATCCGCTGCGACATGCCCAGCAGGGCAATGCCGTCGCGGTTGAATCGAATCGAGGCTTGCAAGCGGCTGCGCTCGTCGTTGATGTATTCGTACAGGCGGGCGTTGTCCAGCGCCAGCGCCACGGCGTCGGCCAGTGACTGCGCCAGCGAGAGGTCATCGGCATCGAAGGGCGTGGCATCGCCGCCTTCAATATTGAGGATGCCGCTGAGGCTGCCGCCATGCCAGAGCGGCACGACCAGATGCGCCACATCCGCCGCGCGAGAAGCCAGGTCTTGGCCAACGTCGTCTTGCGCCAGAGGCGGCAGCACGCCGCCGTGCAGCATCTCCGGCGCAATGGGCAGGCTGAAGCCCAGCGGCAGCGACGGCGTCCCACTGATAGCGCGCACGACCCAGCGGTGAGTGTCGTTGTCGGCCAGCAGCAGCGCCACGTGCGGCCAGCCCGCAAAATGCGCGATGGCCGCCACGGCGGTCTCGGCAATCGCATCGGGATTCAACTGGCCGCTGACGGCGCGCAGCACTTCGTACAACGTGGTCTGCCGCTCGGCCATCCGACGCTGTGCTTCAAACAGGCGGGCGTTGCGCACGGCCAGCGCCATTTGATCGGCGGCCGCTTCCATCACGCGCACATGATCGGGCGTGAAGTGGTGGGGCTGCGCATGCGTGAGGATGAGCACACCCAGCAAATCCTGCTCGCTCAAAATGGGCACGGCCAGCGCCGAGCCGGTGGGCGTTTCACTGGGCAGCGTCAGCCAGCGATCGTCCGTCACCGTGTCCAACACCCGGGCCGTCTGGCGCGTCCGCACCACCCAGCCCACCAACCCGTCTTTGATCAGCCGTTCGACGATGGCACGGCGTTCCAGCGGCGGCGCTTCGTCGCGGATGGATAACGTCTGGCTGACTTCGCCGGTGCTGCCCAGCATGAACAAGCCGCCCCGATCGGCTGCCGTGAGATTCACCCCCACGCGCAGCACATTTTCCAAGGTCGCCAGCAGCGCCGGCTGCTCACTGGTGGCCCGCGCCACCGTTACCAGATGCTCCAGCAGTTCCTTCTGGTCGCGCAATTCTTGCTCGGCCTGCTTGCGTTCCGTCACATCGCGCACCACGCCGATGATCTCCTTGCGCCGCGACGGGAACAGGCGAGCTTCATACCAGTGCGTGCGATCGTCGGCTTGCAGCGAATAATCGACCGCCTGCGGTGCGTCTTCCAGCTGCACGCGCAGCAGCGCGTCGAGCAGCTGCCGCCCGATCGGTTCCGGCAGCACTTCGTCGACGCGTCGCCCCAGAAAGTCCTGCGGCGGCAGATACAGGTGCG
Source organism: uncultured Anaerolineae bacterium (assembly GCA_964398185.1). GTDB lineage: Bacteria > Chloroflexota > Anaerolineae > Fen-1058 > Fen-1058 > Fen-1058. Next base: position 31,606 of record CAYNML010000037.1, read on the forward strand.
CGTGCGGGCTGGCCGTGTAACCGAGGAAGCGCCCGCTGCTGTCGAAGCGGAACATCAAATCGGGGAAGGCCTGCAAAATGGTCTGAAGTTCGGCGGTGCGTTGATCGAGTTCGTCGGCGGCGCGGAGACGATCGGTCACGTCACGCACCATGATCAGGCGGCCGGTGGTGCGCCCCAACCGATCGGGCATGGGCGTGATCCGCAGTTCGCAAATTCGATCGTTCAGAACAATTTCATCCTGCACGTGCGGCAGCCCGCCGTAGCGCTCCACCAGATCGCGCCGCGTGCGCAGCACCTCGGCCGCGGGCCGGCCCAACACGGCGTTGGGCGCAGCGCCCAGCAGCTGCAGCGCCGCCGGGTTGCAGTCGATGATGCGATCTTGGTCGTCCAGCACCATGACACCGTCGGGCATGTTTTCGACAATGGTGTGCCGTGCGAGGGGAACCAGGTTGAGCAGGCGGATCTGATACAGACCCCAGCTCAGCGTCAAGCCGCCCAGCCAGTAGGCCAGCGGCGCGGCCAGATCCAGCCCCGCCAGGTAGAGCATGTTGCCCAGCCACGGCAGCGAAACGCCCGCCAGCACTGCCCCCGCATAACGCCGCCGGAACATGGGCAGACGAATCACAGCCGCCACGGCAAACAACGTGACCAGCAGACACAGGCTGATGGCGTAGAAGATATTCAGCCAGAAGAACGGCCCGCGCTCCAGGCGCAGCGGCAGGGTGCTGTCGTTTTGCGCGAGCAGGGTCCGTGTCCACACCAGATGATGCAGATCGTTGGTCACTACCAGCAAGACGATGAGGGCGGGGATGAGCAGCCACAACAGCCAGCGCCGCTGGCCCAGCACCGCCGGCCAGTCGTTGGTGCCGCGCGCCGCCGTGGCCAGCCACAAGACCGGCGCCAGCACCACCCCCAGCCACTGCGCTGTGGCCCAGAACAATTTGGATGCCATGTCCGGGCTGGCGACTTCCAGCGCGTAACACAACGACCAGTAGGCGGCCACCAGCGTCAACAACACTAGCGGAACTGAGCCATAGGTGGCGCGCACGTACCAGATATAGAGCGAGGCCGACACGGCGGCGGCGGCCAGGACTATGGCGATGAGGGCTTGCGGCGAAAACTGAAGCGGCATGGCCTCCCAATTATACTCACATCCTGCCGGGACGCGAAGGCCGATCGGGTTGACGGCGGCGCGGTGTGCTATACTTGCAGTGCGTTATCTCACCCGGAAATGAATCGCATGACGGATGTTACGGCCGCCCTGAACTGGAATTTTGCCCCCAGTATCTTGATGATGCTGCTCAGCCAGGCCGCGCTGTACGGCTACTTGATTTACGTGGCGCGCAGCGATGGCCGCTGGGGTGTCGACGTGCGCCGATCGCATGTGGTCTGGTTCGCGCTCGGTCTGATCTTGATCTTTACGGCTCTCGTCACCCCGATCGATTCACTCAGCAACGAGGCGCTGTTTTCCGCGCACATGGTGCAGCACATTTTGCTGATGCTGCTGGCGCCGGCCTGCCTGCTGTTGGGCACGCCCGGTTACTGGATTCGCACGCTCTACGATCTGCCGGTATTGAAGCGCGTGCTGCCCATCGTCACGCACCCGCTGGTCACGTTGGTCGTCTTCAACGCTATCATGTGGCTCTGGCACGTGCCCGCACTGTATGAAGGCGCGCTGCGCGACGGCAACGTCCACATCCTCGAGCACATGATGTATCTTGCTGCCGGGGTTTTGATGTGGCTGCCGGTGATTCACGATGTACCGCCGGGACATGTGCTAAGCTATCCGGCACGCATGGCTTACCTGTTTGCCTGCATGGTGTCCAGCAGCATCCTCGGCGCGATCTTCACCTTTGCGCCCGATATCGCTTTCCCCTTCTATGGCACTGCGCCGCTGGCCTTTGGCCTGACGCCGATGACGGATCAACAACTGGCCGGGCTGATCATGTGGGTGCCGGGCAGCGGCATCTTCTTCATCGCCATCCTGGCCGTCTTTGCCGCGTGGTTGAACTCCGAGGATCGCACAGCCAGGACGCAGTTTCCGCCTCCTCCCTACGTGCAGTAAACATCCTCAGCCCGCCGGCTCCCTCACCAACCTCGCGAGAAATCGTCCGCGAGGTTTTTGCTTATCCCTGCAATGAACTTGAAATGGAATCGAATAAAAACTGGAATTTTCACACCAGCATTTCTAATGTGCAGCAAACCGGGATAACTAATAATCACAATTAGTAAATCTTGCCGTTCATCCTTGCCATGGAGGAAACATGTCTTACGTGTCACAAAAACCTGCCTTCATTCGTGTACTGTTCCTCGCCCTGACGCTGCTGGTGATCGCCAGCAGCGTCTTGTCGATGGGTCGCCCGGCGCTGGCGGCCAATCCGGCGCCGCTGCAGATCTATTACATCTCGATGCCCGAAGACGATGCATTGGCAATGTTCTACGCCAATGGTAACGGCAACACCGCCCGCAGTCCCGTGCGCAGCGTAACCTACGTCTCCATCGGCACGGATGACACGCTGGTCTACTACGACCAATGGGAAGACGGCAGTTACGACGCCGATATTGCCAATCCCGGCAGCAACGTCTACAACGCCACTACCAATCCCGACGGCACGCAAATCTGGGGCGACGGGGTAATCGGCAATGGCTGTCCGCCCAGCATCAACAATACGCCCAATCCCTGTCTGGTTCCTTCCGATGACGTATTTGAAAACGGCGACGTGATCGTGCTCGACAACAACGTGGTTGTGCAGGGAGCCGTCGGTGGACCGTATTCCCGCAACCCGGCTCAAATCTATTTCGATGGACGCGACAAGATTGGCGCGACGCTGCCGGTGGCGGTGGCCCGCGCCAGTTGGCCTTCCATCCCCGGATCGTTGATGGCTGGCGGCGTGGAAGTGCTGGATACCAATCGGCTGGGAATGGCCTATACCGCACCGGTTGGACAGGACACCAATACCGCTTACCTCACCTACAATACCTATCCCTTCGAGGATGTCCGCTGGTTCATCATGGCGACGGACAGCACCACGACGATCGATGTGGATGCCAATGCCGACGGCGATGTGGCCGATGCGGGTGACCTCAACGATTACGTCCTGGCTCCCGGCGCCAAGGTATCGGTCGATGATGTGCTCGAAGGCGCGACCCTGACCGTGGTTAGCGGGAGTCCTGTGGCCGTCAACATGGTCATGTCGGATATTGGTTCCAACTACCAGTTCCGCTGGGACAGTTTGCTGCCCAACAGTGAATGGAAGAACGATTACTACACCTCGGCGGGCACCACGGCCACCAACGCGGCTGGCTGCACCGAAGCCTGGATTTACAATCCCGGCGCAAGTGCCATCACGGTGAACTATGACTTCGCCGGAGGCGCTTCGCCCAACGGCAGCATCAGTGTTCCGGCCGGCGGCAGTGCCCGCTCACCCATCATCCCACGAGATTCCGGTGCGCGCTTCTACACCGCCAACGCGACAGACATCTTTCTGCCGTTTTCGGTCACCGACTGCACTCAACAGCCAGCCGATGCCGGACAGATCTACGACTGGGGCAACCCGCTCTTCCCGGCTGATCAGCTCACGCCCGAAGTGCTGGTCGGTTGGGCGCCGGGCTGCTCTGATGAAAGTTATCAGGGCGTTTGTCTTGATGCGACCAATACGGGCCGCACCAACAGCCGCAGCGTGATCTGGCTCACGCCGCTGGCCAATACGACGTTCTACGTCGATCACGATGGCTCCGGCATTGTGTGTCCCGCCGGTACGGGAGCCGATGAAACCATCGCGGCCACTGCACTCGCTTCTTATCGCGTCGATCACAATCCAACTTCACGGACCTACGTGCACGACAACTTTGGCACGGTCGCCTACAACCGCGCGAGTGACAACATCGGCTATGGTCTTACACCGGCGGCCTGGGCCTCCAACTGGACTGAGACCGGCGATGACGGCGCCGCCAACGCCGGGGCAATCTGGATCACCGGCGGTGCTCTGCAATTTCGCCACAATGGCGGCGACGAGACCAACCTCGCTATTCAACGCTCACGCAATATATCCAGCCAATACTTCTCACGCCTCAGTTTCCGCCTCCAATTCGCGGGCACGTACAACAGCGATGACGCACTCGCGGTCGAGGTGTCACCTGATGGCGGCAGCACCTGGTACACACTGGAAACGATTCAGGGCCCGATCAGTTACGCCACCGGCCAACTCGCCAACAAAGTCTATCGTATCTCGCCGTACAACACCGCGAACACTGCGATCCGTTTCCGCATGACGGGCGACCTGGAAGCGGGCGATACCTGGTCGATTGACGAAGTCCACATCGACAATGCCCCGGACGGCGACTTCGATATGACCGGCGCCTACATTCGCACGTGCGATGAGACTCCGTTCGCCGCCGTCTACGGGCAAGACCCCTCGTTGAGCTTCAGCGGCGACGACGAAGCGCCCGATCTGGGCACCTTCGTCCCGCCCTATGGCGCGCGCATTGCCATCGACAAGGTAGCCAGTTCGGCCTATGCCTCGCCGGGCGATACCATCGTCTACACCTACAGCGCCCGCAGCATCCTCAACACCACGGTCAACAACGTGCGTGTGGTCGATGATCTGTGCGAACCGGAAGTCTACGTTTCCGGCGATGATGGCGACAATCAACTGGAACCCAGTGAAGTCTGGCTTTACACCTGCACGACCGAGGTCTTTGTCGATACGACCAACACGGCCATTGCCTACGCGCTGATCGGCGCGGGCGAGATCAGCAGCGCGCCCGATCAGGCCACGGTAGCGGTGCGCAGCGCCGTGGGTGATTTCATCTGGGTGGACGAAGACGGCGACGGCGATCAGGATGCCGGCGAGCCGGGCATCCCCAACGTGCGCGTGACGCTGACCGGCACTGACATCAGCGGCAATCCGATCAGCCTCGTCACCTACACGGACGCCACAGGACACTATGTGTTTGCCGACGTGCCGCCGAGCAACACCAGCGGCTACACGATCACCGTCGATACCTCCACGCTGCCGGCCGGTCTGGCCGCCAATCCAACCTACGACGAAAACGGCACCGGCACACCGCATACCACCAGCGTGGTGCTTGGTTCCGAGACAGAGCACATGACGGCCGACTTCGGCTACAACTGGACTTCTCCTGCTGACACCAACGGTAATACCGGCACCGGCGCGATCGGCGATCGGGTGTGGATCGACGCCGATGGCGATGGCTGGCAAGACCCGAACGAACCCGGCCTGAACAATATCACCGTGCAGCTCTTCACCGCCGGCCCCGACGGCCTGTTCGACACGGCCGATGATGTGCTGGCGGCCAGTACCACCACCGATTACGCGGGCAACTACATCTTCGATGGGTTGAGCGCCGGGGCGTACGTCGTGCGGCTGCCCCTGCCCCCGACCGGTTATACGCAGACCGGCGATCCCGACGGCACACTGGACAATCAGACCACAGCGCCCATCGTGCTGGCTCCGGGTGATGTGTTCCTCAACGCCGACTTCGGTTATCAGCCCAACACGGGCGCCAGCGCGACCATCGGCGACACGCTCTGGATCGATGTCGATCGCGACAACACGCCGGATGCGGGTGAGCCGCCGCTGGCCGGCGTCTCGGTCTCGCTCATTCGCGATCTGAACGGCAACGGCGTGTGGGATGCCGGCGAGCCGATCATCGCCACCGATCTCACCGACGCCGCCGGGCAATATCAATTCAACGGTGTGCCAGTGGCCGATGGGGTTGGCACCGATGATTATCTGGTGTGGGTCAACGACACGGCCAACGTGCTGCAAGGCTTAACGGCCACCTACGACGCCGATGGCGGCAATCCGGCCAGCGGCTTGGCCAGCGGGCTGGGTATCAGCGCCGTCACCGATCTGGCCGGTGACAACTTGAATCAAGACTTTGCCTACGCACCTTCCGGGCACAACGCCGGTGAGGGATTGATCGGCGACACGATCTGGCTGGATACCAACAACGACGGCGATTTCGATCCCGGTGAAGGTGTGGAAGGCGTGCTCGTCTCGCTGCTGGACAACAGCGGCAACGTGCTGACCCGCGTCCGCACCAACGAGAACGGCCAATACTTCTTCGGCGGTCTGGCCGCCGGAACGTACACCGTCCAAATCGATTACAACACCCTGCCCGGTAACGGTCTGGGGCTGACCAACTTCGTCGATCCCGACGGCGGCACGGCGCATCAATCGACGCTCACATTGACAGCCGGCGAGATCAATCTGGCGCAGGACTTTGGTTATCGTCCCAGTGTGCCCAACTCGGTGGGCGGCACGCTCTGGCAGGACACCGACGCCGACGGCGCGCAGGACGGCAGCGAGACGGCGATCTTCTCCGGCGTCACCGTGGGGCTCTACGAAGACAGCAATTTGAATGGCGTGCTCGACGAGGGCGATCGGCTGATCGGCACGACGACGACCGATGCGAGCGGCAACTACAATTTCACCAATCTGCCCGACGCCACGTACTTCGTCGATGTGACCGATGACGCCAATCGCTTGAATGGTTACTGGCATTCCCTCGGCACACAGGGCGAGGCCGACGACGGTCAATCGAAGACCGATGTCTACCGCATCAGCCTATCGGGCGGAGAAAACCGCAGCACCGTGGACTTCGGCTACTACCGCGATCCGGCCAGCATCGGCGACTTCGTGTGGAACGATCTCGATCGCGACGGCATTCAGGATGCGGGTGAGCCGGGCATCGCCGGCGCGACGGTGCGGTTGACCATCACATGGCCGAATGGCAGTTCGACCACGGTCACCACTGTGACCGACGCCAACGGCAACTACAGTTTCGGCAACCTGCTGCTCGATGAAGACTTCGACGGCGCGGGTGCAGGCGAGCCAACCTTTGTCGTCACCTTTGAAACCCCGACCGGTTATGTGCCCACCCTGGCCGATCAGGGCGGCAACGATGATCTGGATTCGGACGGCGCGACAGAAACCGTCACGCTCACCGAAGGCCAAAACGTCACCAACGTGGACAGCGGCTTCCGGCAGGTGGTCTACATCGGCGATCGCGTCTGGTCCGATTATGACGGCGACGGCGTACAGGACGCGAATGAGCCGGGCCTGCCAGGTGTCGTGGTGGAACTCGATAACGGTGCGTGCACGGTGGGTGTAGATTGTCCGACGCGGACGACGGATGCCAACGGCAATTACGCCTTTGACGATCTGCCGCTGGGCACATATACCGTCATCGTGCGGACGGCTACACTTCCCGCTGGAATGAACCAGACCGGCGATCCGGATGCAACCTTCGATCATCAGCATACCGTGGTGGCAAGCTCGCCCGGCGTGTACGACACGGTGGACTTTGGCTATCAGGGCACCGCTTCCCTCGGCGACTATGTGTGGAACGATCTGGATGGCGATGGCGTACAGGACGCGGGTGAGTCCGGCATCGGCGGCGTGACGGTGTGGGTCGATCTGGACAACGACGGTGTGCAAGACCCGACCGAACCCAGCGCTGTGACGGACGCCAATGGCGCATACTTGATCGAGGGCCTGACGGCGGGCACGTTCACCGTGCGGACGGCTGGTTCAGCCCTCAGCGGCGCAACGGCCACCTACGATCTCGACGGTGTCGGCACAGCCAATCAGACAAGTGTGACCCTGACCGCCGGCCAAGATCGCACCGATGTGGACTTCGGTTATCGCTATAACGCGCTGTCGATCAGCAAGCTCTCCAGCGCGGGCGGCACGGTCGTCCCCGGCCAGACCATCAACTACACCATCGTCGTGCGCAACAACACGGCCAGCCAGCAGACCGGCATCGCCATCTCCGATACGCTGCCGGCCGGGACGACGTATGTGGCGCAGAGCACGGTGGCAACTGGCTATGCACTTGGTTCTCCTCAGACTTACCTGGATCAGTTTGAGACCCGGCAGTACAACAATAGTAACGGCACTGCCACATGGAGCACCACCTGGACAGAGGGCGGCGAAGAAGCGGCTGATAATCCAGGCAACTCGCCGACCGCTGGCTATATCCTGGTTACCAATAATGGAGCTGGCAACGACGAATTGAGCTTCGACACGGGTGGCTTTGCAGGTTATGGGAACACCGCATTCACGATTGAACGAGTAGCGAATCTCGCGACTGCTAGCAATGTAACCCTTAGTTTTGACTGGGACGAAGATGGAACTTTAGAGGCGGGTGATACTGTCACCGCCGAAGTGTGCAACGGAGCAACTTGTACAACTGTCTTGTCACGCACGGGCGCTCGAGGTGCAGGCAATGGAACGGTCAATACATCCATCTCCGCAATATACCTCAGCGCAAATACTACTCTTCGTTTTACGGTTGTTGGTTTTAGCGGCAATGGTGAGAACTTTGCTGCGGATAATGTCCAGTTTCAATTTACTTTGCTCACACCGCTTACCCGCGATAATATCCCTGCCGGCGCGAATCCTGATCTGACCAACGGCACACCGCCGAACCTGGTCGTGGCCGGTGACAACTTCGGCCTCAACCCCGGCCAGTCCATGACCGTCACGTTCAGCGTCGTGGTCAACAATCCGGTAGTGGGCGGCCTGACCAGCATCAACAACACGGCTTCGGTAGTCAGCACGCAGCAGACCACGCCGCAGCAAGCCTCCACGGTCGATTACCTGCCGCTCGCCAATCTGGGCGATCGCGTGTGGTACGACACGAACAACAACGGCCAGCAGGATGGCGGCGAGCCGGGTATCTCCGGCGTCACCGTGCAGCTGTACGATCCCGGCCCCGATGGCAATATCGGCACGGGCGATGATGTGCTGGTAGCAACGACCACCACTAACGACACGGGCAACTACGCCTTTAACAACGTGGTAGCCGATACGTACTTCGTGCAGTTCGTGCAGCCCACCGGCTATAGCTTCACGACACAAGACGCTGGCGCTGACAACGTCGACAGCGACGCCAACGCCTCGACCGGCCGGACAGGGCTGATCACCCTGACAGGCGGCAGTACGAATAACGATGTGGACGCGGGCCTCGCCAACTCGCAGTTGGACTACGGCGATCTGCCCAGTTCGTACAACAACACCATTCTGGGCGACAACGGGCCACGGCATCTCATCGGCGGCCTGCGACTGGGCGCCAACGTTGGTCCCGATCCGGAAGGGCAGGAAGATCCGGCGGCGGCGCTCGACACCTTCGATGACGGCGTCACACGCGGCACTGGCAACTGGACCAACGGCGCGACAGTAGACATCAACCTCAACGTCCAGGGCGGCGCCGCGGATGTAGGCGTCTGGATCGACTGGGGCGGTGATGGAACGTTCGATCCGGCCACCGACTTCTTCTCGTTCTCCGGCTTGCCGGCTGGCGCCAACGTCGTACAGATCACCGTACCCAACAACAGTGTCTATGCGGTAGGCCGCTCCGTCAACGTGCGCGTGCGCGCTTTCGATCCGGCGAATCTGCCCGGCGGCAGTTTGGATGCGGGCGACTTCGTCGGCTTTGCCACCAACGGCGAGGTGGAAGACTACCGCTGGAACTTCGGCCCAACGGCCGTCACGCTCAACAGCCTGGCCGCTCGCGCGGAGGCCGGCGCTCTGCCGCTCTTGCTCATGTTCGTCCTCATGGGCGCTGGCGCAGTGCTGCTCATCACGTGGGCAAAACGGCATCGCATCGCGTAAACGCCGATACAAAAACCTCCCGGAGGCTTGAAGCCTCCGGGAGGTTTTGCTTTACAGTCCCGCGTCCTTCTTCAACACATCCACCTTGTCCAACTTCTCCCACGGCGCATCGATGTCGTGCCGCCCGAAGTGACCGTAGGCCGCCGTCGCCTGATAGATCGGTCGGCGCAGGTTGAGATTTTGAATGATCGCGCCCGGCCGGAAATCGAAGTGATCGCTCAGCAGCTGATCGATCTTCTCGTTGCTGATCTGGTTGGTGCCGAACGTCTCTACCATCAACGACAAGGGCCGCGCCACACCGATGGCGTACGACACTTGAATCTCCAACCGATCGGCCACGCCCGCGGCTACCAGGTTCTTGGCCGCATAGCGCGCATAGTACGCCGCCGAGCGATCGACCTTGGTCGGGTCCTTGCCGCTGAACGCGCCGCCGCCATGCCGCGCCATGCCGCCGTACGTATCGACGATGATCTTGCGGCCGGTAAGACCGGCATCACCCATCGGGCCGCCGATGACGAAGCGCCCGGTCGGGTTGACGAAGTACTTGGTCTTCTTGTCCAGCAGTTGATGCGGCACCACCTTGTGCACGATCTGTCCGATCACTTCTTCGCTGATGGTCGAGTGACCCACATTCGCGTCGTGCTGCGTCGAGATCAACACCGTGTCCACACGCACGGGTTTGCCCTCGCTGTACTCTACCGTCACCTGGCTCTTGCCGTCGGGCCGCAGCCACGGCAGTTGGCCGCTCTTGCGTGCGTGCGCCAACTCGCGGCACAGCTTGTGCGCCAGCGAGATGGTCAGCGGCATCAGTTCTTCCGTTTCGTTGCAGGCGAAGCCCAGCATCATCCCCTGATCGCCCGCGCCGATCGCTTCGATCTGCGCGTCGGTCATCTCGCCGCTCTTGTGCTCCAGCGCATCGTCCACGCCCATGGCGATGTCCGGCGACTGGCCCTTCAGCGACACCAGCACACCGCAGGTGCGCGCATCAAACCCGAACGCGCCGTCGGTGTACCCGATCTTCGAGACGGTGTCGCGCACCACGTCCTGAATCTCGACGTAGGCGTTGGTCGTCACCTCGCCCATCACCACAATCAACCCGGTGGTGGTCGCCGTCTCGCACGCCACGCGCGAGCGCGGATCCTGCGCCAGCATGGCGTCCAATACGGCGTCAGAAATCTGATCGCACATCTTGTCCGGGTGGCCTTCGGTCACCGACTCGGACGTGAAGAAGGACTGCCTGGAAGTCATAAACGTGTTGCTCATCGAATCTCCTTGGAAATTGAGTTTTTGCTTGAAACGCTCAACAAAAAAACCTCTTCTGGCGTGAGAAGAGGTAGCGTGACGAATAGACTCGCTCTCATCTCCCAGAATTACTCTGCCGGACTTGGCACCTGGCTTGAACGCTGCGCATTGCGCGTCACGCGTTCAGCTGGTTGTCGAGGCATCATCGGGCCGGTCCCTCCGCCTCTCTGGATAAGAGTTGTTATGCAGTTGTGCGCGCTGCAGTGAAGCGCGGCGAGAGAATACCACAAAAAAAGCAAGTAGACAAGGAGCGAGTAGACAAGGAACGTGCACGGCAGATATAATTCGCCCATCACAATTGAAGGAGCGTGCCATGAAGATCGCGCTGGGCAGCGACGAAGCGAATGAACTAACCAACTTCTTGATGGCAGAACTGGGGAGGCGCGGCCACTCGATTGTGCTGCGCGGCCCGATCGACGCACAGCGCGCCGATCCCGACGTGGACTGGCCGCTCACCTCCAGCCACGTCGCCGAGCTGGTCGCGCGTGGCGAAGTGGACGAAGGCATCGTGTGCTGCTGGACGGGCACCGGCGCGAGCATTGCGGCCAACAAAATTCCGGGCGTTCGCGCTGCGCTATGCCACGATGCCGAAACGGCCCGCGGCGCGCGCATCTGGAATCACGCCAACGTGCTGGCGCTGAGCCTGCGATCAACCTCGATCCCGATGGCGAAAGAAATCCTCGACGCGTGGTTTAGCACACCGGTGCATGAAGGCGAAGCGCAGAGCGACTGGAATCGGCAGCAGATGGAGCGCCTCGCGCAATTGGAGGCGCAATATGCCCGACGGTAACGTCCGCGTCTAACTTGCGACTGCCAGCCGCTGCGCCGGCGGAACGAAAGCCTTGGTGTCCAGCACTACCGCACCTTCTGGTGACAACGACAGCGCCAGATAATTCAGCGGGAGTTTGGCCGGGCCCTTCATCACGTAGCCGGCCGCATTGAACAGGCTGCCATGACACGGACATTCGAATTGATCAACCGCGTAATTCACCACACAACCCAGATGCGTGCACACCGTCGAGATGGCATACAGCCCCTGATCGTCCCGGAACAGCCACGCCTTTGCTTCGGGCAATGCCGTCGCACTGCCCGCGGCGTACTCCTGCGGCGCTTTCAATGTAAAGCGCGTGGGGTTGACCGGAGCGGGTTGATAGCCCAGGAATTTCACCACCGCGCCCAGGCCCAACAGGCCCGCCAGCCCCAGACTGGCCCGCAGAATGGTTCGGCGGCTTACTTCAGCAGATGACATGATCCACTCCACACTCTGTGTTTAATTCAGGCTGCCCAGCACCGTCAGCGCGACCACCGCGGCCAGCAAGATCAGCACGACAACCTGCGCTACGCGGCCTTCCCGGTTGAACCAACGCCCGACCCCGTCGCTGCGCCGATCGATGGCATACGGAATCAGCAACAGAAGCGCCACTACTCCGATCGGGATGAGTAGACCCATCGGCAGCGGATCGCCCCAGCGCAGCAATTGCTGCACCCAGATGAAAAACCAGGGGGCTGTTGCTTCTGACGGCAGCTGCGCAAAATCGCCAGCCGGCCCAAGTTCAGGCGGGAATAACCAGGCCAGCGCCAAGAGCACTGCCGCAGCCGCCAACATACCGACTACTTCACGCCGCACCAGATCGTCGCGCGAAATCCGATCGGGAGTGCGCGGGTCCGGCGTGGAAATGCCGCCGTCGCGCCGCACGCGGAAGATGTGCCACCCGATCGCCACCGCCGCGATCAAGGCCAGGCCAAAGACATGCCACGCATAGAAGCGCAAGATGGTATCACCGCTTATCTCCTGCCCGCCGACCACCAAGCCATACAGGGCCTCACCAATCAGGGGAATGCTTTTGAGCAGATTCGTGCCGACGAGCAAAGCCCATTCAATGTCGGTGTCCCAGCGCAGGACGTAGCCTGTGAAGTCCAGCAGCACGACGAAGACCAGCAGGCTGACGCCCAAGAGCCAGTTGAAGCGGCGCGGCGCTTTGTACGCGCCGGTCAGCACGACGCGCAACAGGTGCAACACGGCCACCACTACCAGGCCCTGCGCCGCCCAATAGTGCACGCCGCGCACCAGCCAGCCATACGGCACCAGAAACGTCAGCATCTGCACCGAAGCATTGGCCCGCTCCTGGCTGGGCACATAGTAAAACATTTCCAGCACACCGGTCACAAGCAGCACCACAAACAGAAAGACCGCTGCGCCGCCCAGGCCAAACGTGTAACGGAAACGCGACTCGCGGCGCGGAATCGTCGGCGGATGAAGATGGTGAAAGAAAGTCGATCGGCGCGCCATGAATATCATCCGCTGCGTTTGCGATAATGCCACACCACGCCCACGGCGGCCACCACCAGCAAGCCGATCACAGCCACCGTCAGCGGTCGCTCTTCGGCCACCGCCGGGGCCGGCGTGCGCAAGCGAAAGATCGACACGTTACCTTCATTCAAGGTCACGAGCGGGGGCATCACACCCTGTTGGCGCAGCAGGTAAGCTGTGACCTGCCAGCCCTGTTCGTCGGTCATATAGCTGGGCCGGTACCACGGCATCGACTCGTCAATCAGTCGGTGCAGTTCTTCCGCGTTGTTGAAACGTCCCAGCGCTGCAGAGCCCAGCACCGGCGGCACAACGTGCGGCAGTTCAAAACCTTCTTCAGGATGGCGCTTGCCGTGACATTCCGCCTGCCAGCAATTCATTTCTTCCGGCCCAAAGACCTCGCGCCACTCATCGGTCAGCCCTTGCCCCTTATCACCATGACAGGGAATGCACACCAGCCAGTAATACACCGCGCCCTGATCGGCCTGCGTAGGCGGGTTGGACACCTGCGGGCGATCCAGGCGATTATAGGTCAAAGTCAAGATCAATTCGGGCACGGGTGTGCCCGCCGGTGTTGCAGTGGGGGTAATTGCCGATTGAATAGCCAACACATTGGCCGCTGTGCTAACCGGCGACAACATACTCAAGAGCAACAAGCCGCCCAGCCCCATTACTAATATCCACCCGAACGCATTACGCTTCATGCCGATGCCTCAAACGTCGCGCGCGATAGAGCAGCCATACCGCACCAACCGCAATCAGTACCCCGCCGGCAAGCAGCCATACTGGCGTAGACTGGTCCGTAGCCACATCGCGCCTATTCTCATGCCATAAAAAGGCCGTAACCTCTTCGTACTCCTGCGCTTCCAACCTGCCCGGCCGCTGGGGCGGATGCGTCTGCACCAGGTACGTCACAAAATCTGCCTGTGTTGCCTGCTGGGCCATGTGTGCCTCAGGGCCGATGATGGCCGGAATGGTTTTGGGAATGGGAAAGCCCTCATCATCGATGCGGCCGCCGTGGCAGCCCCTGGCCCAACAGTTTTGATGATCGTCCACCCACACGGCGCGCCACTCGTCGGTCAGTCCCTGGCCGACATCACCGTGACACGGCATGCAATGAAGATAATAGACCTGGCGACCCAGATCGATCGGTGTGGGATTTTCGGGCACGACCGGTGTCGCCAAACGATCGAAATAGATGGGAGTGGGTGTGGGGTTCGAGTCTGATCGAACCGGAGAGGCTGAGGTGAAGAATACCCAACTGATGACTATCACCAAACCAAATGCACCGCAGCAAAGCCACCACCGCCCACAATGCATGGGTTGTGGTTGATCCATCGTTCCACCATCTTTCTACCCCCGCTGTCAGTCGATTCACTATACGGCAATCTGGCCCAATCGTCAACTGCTCACGCCGCGCGCCGCTGATGCCAGAAACGCAGGCCGCGCGCCACTTGCACCGCGAACAAGGCGCACAACCCCAGCAGGATCAGATACGAGCCAATGATGCCGCTGTTGCCCGACGAGGCGATCGGATCGATCGGGTGGAGGACCAGCCCCGCGCTGCGTGTGAGCCAGAAGATCGCTACGGCGAGGATCGTGTTGAGCGCCGCTGTCACAATCGGTTTCTTCACCACCGCTGACACCCCGTAGGCCACCGGCGCAATCACCGAGATTTGCAGCGTCACCAGCCAGCGCGGCTCGAACCACGCAATGGCGCCCCACGTCTGCAGCGTGGCGACGGTCGCGCTCAGCAGATAGGGCAGCCACAACAGCAGGCTCGTCTCCAGCAAGATCTGCGACCACTGCACCAGCGCGGGCCGTTGGCTGAACAGATAAACCAGGCCCAGGACGCCAGACAAAAGGAAAGCGCCCAGCACCACGCGAATGATCGCACCGTGTACGTAGACCATGCGCGTTGCCTCACCAAGCACCCGATCGGTCGGCGCGAACAGCGTCACGACGACAAGCAGGCTTGCCAGCACAATCAATGACGGAACAATGAATTTACGCTCAAGCAGCAGCATCATTCTGAATTGCTTCCCCATAGATTACACATCGCGCATGACAAAACGCATGTGATTGAAAGCCCACAGGGCGATGAAACCAAATGCACCCACAATGTGCCACGTGGCGTGCCACGCCAGAATCTGAAAATCGACACGCTGATTGGTGGACGTGGCCAGCAACGCGCCAATGACAAACAAGACCGTGAGCAGATAGAGCAAGGGCCGCGCCCTGTCCGGAATGCGCGCGAGGCGCGCATACAACAATCCCACGGCCAGTACCGAATTCAAAATCAACGTCACTTCCAGCAGCGTGAAACCGCCGAACACGCCGAGGTCGATCAGCCTGAGCTTCGTGCTGCCCGGCCCCTGAACCAAGCGCGTGCTGAGCGCGACGGCGTTCAGCACAGCCAACCCGCTCGCGCCCCAACGCCGCGTGCGCGAGCTGTAGTAATCGCCCAACGCGGCATTGACCAGCGCCCAGCCCAGCAGCAAATTCGTCGCGATGTCGAAGAAGCCGGGAACGAAGGTCTCGCCGAAACCGTGATACCACACCGTGGGCCATCCGGTCATGAACACACACAGATAGGCAAAGAGCCAACGGCGCGGCTGGCGGCCCATGAACGCCGTCAGGATCAAGGCCATCAATCCGGCCAGAATAGTGGCATACGCGCTGACGGTATTGGCCAGCGCCGTTGTTTCAAGTGTCATCTCACTTGACCGCTTGAATATCGAAATAGAAAAGAATGAAGTAGCCCAGCAGCAGCACCAGCCAGCCGGCAATCTGCACCATCTCCAGAAACGTCGACCACGAGAACGAGAAATTATCCTGAATCACCTGAATGATCGATTCCAGATTCTCCAGTTTACTTTTGATGGCCGCTGCCCATTCGTCAAGGTAGAACTCGTCGTAGATGGTGCGATACAACTTGGCCGTGTACCAGTCGCCGATGAGCAGCAGCCCTTGATTGATCTTTTCAAAGTCGAGCATGAGGGCCAGCCGCTGTTCCACCACCTGGCGCAGCACCGATTTGGGGCGGCGCGGGAACAAGGTGCGGCGCGCGCCTTCGTGCAAATGCCGATCGACGGTTTCCAGGTTGCGCTCGATCGTCTGATCGAGCAGGCGATACCGCAGCAGCTGATAGTTGCCGATCTTCAACAGATCAATATCGGATTGAAAATCGCCCTCAGGCGCGACGATGATGCCGCCTTCCCAATCGACCACCGTCAGGTCATGGTCGGAGTAACGCACCCGCGACATCAACGTGCTTTCGATCTCCTCGCCGCTGAACTCGTCGCGCTGCGAGCGGATGAAGCGCGCCAGCGCCTGGCCGTTGCGCGCCAGAAATTCGTCGGGCGTTCCGGCCAGTTTCTCGATCAGCAGGATGCCGTACTCTTCGTACATATCGCCCACGTTCGACTGGGCCGCCAGCAGCTGCCGCCGCAATTCGATCTGGATCAGGTCTTTGCGCAGCTGCGACTCGTCCCCCAGCGCATCAATCAAGGGGAAGGTGCACTCGGCGACTACGGCCAGTTCGTCATATACCGTGCGGCGGACGTTGACGCGCACCCCTTCCACGTGCAGCGTCGTCGCATCCAGCGAGCGCACCTCCACATCGACCGGCGCGAAGTACGGCGCATCGCGCAAGCGCACCGGTTCCGGCGCGGCCAGCGTCTTCACCGATTCCGTAAACGGTGTCACCAGCAGATAACAGACCTGTGCGTCAATTCGATCGGCGCTCATAACCCCTCAAACTCCGTGAAGATTCGGCGCCACTCGGCCGGCATGCGCACGCTATGCTTCTCAGTGTAGTCGTATACCACCTGCGTGGTGGCGCCTGTCGCCAGCAGCTGCCCTGTCGCTTCATCGACGAAATGATATTCCATGTCAAAACTGGCCGTGCCCAACCGGCTGACACGCACCCGCACCGCCAGCGGCGTGTTCAAGTGAATAGGCGCCTTGTACTGACACGCCGCCGCCGCGACGATGAAGAACGGGCGCGGCAGATCGCTGGCGCGCAGCCCCACGCGTGTGATGTACGCAACACGCGCCACTTCCATGTACGTGAAGTACACCGCATTGTTCACATGTCCAAAGGCGTCGATGTCACGGAAGCGGATTTGCATGGGCACGGCGAGATGAAAGGGATGAGCGGCCAAGAAACACCTCGATCGGGCAGTCTGAGCTGCGAGATGCGGCGATTATACCAGCGGCGGCCGGCGCTCCACCACCGATCGCGTGTGCGGCGCGACCGCGGACGTTTGCAGTTCCGCCCGCAAACGCGCGGGCGAGTGCTGATCGTCCACATCATACCACGACGGCAGCCGCTGCACCGCCTGCCCCGCTGCTATCGCCGTGTCCGCGCGTAAATCACGAAAAAAGACCCTTCAGGCACACTCGCCCGAAGGGTCCTTGTTTTCAGAACCCACCACTCCGCTGCGCTTATTCGACTGTCACCGACTTCGCCAGATTCCGCGGCTGATCGACATCCGCGCCGCGCCGCACGGCAATGTAATACGCCAGCATCTGCAGCGGCACCGACAGCACCACCGGCAGCAGCAGGGGCGGCGCCGGCGGGACGTAGATCACGTGATCGGCTTTGCGCTTGATCGCCAGATCGCCTTCGGTCGCCACCGCAATCACGATCGCATTGCGCGCCTTGGCCTGCTCGATCTGGCTGATCATCTTGTCGTACACCGCGTCCTTGGGGGCCAGGCAGACCACCGGCATGTTCTCATCGATCAAGGCGATGGGGCCGTGCTTCATCTCGCCCGCCGCGTAACCCTCCGCGTGAATGTACGAAATCTCTTTCAACTTCAACGCGCCTTCGAGTGCGACGGGGAAATTGATGCCGCGACCGAGGAAGAGAAAGTCCGTATAACGATGGAACTCGTTCGCCAGCTGTTCGATCTGATCGACCCGATCGAACATGTGTCCGATCAAGTCCGGCAGCCGCGCCAGATCATCCACCAGATGCCGCACGTGCACCGGATCGAGCGTACCGCGCAGCTGCGCCAGGTACAAGCCCAGCATGTACAGATCCACTTGCGAACCGGTGAACGTCTTGGTGGACGCCACGCCGACTTCCGGCCCGGCGTGGATCAAGATCGCGCCGTCGCTCATGCGGTGCGCCTGCGAACCGATGACGTTGGTGATCGTCCACAGCGGACAGCCCGCCGCATCGGCCAGTTCCATCGCGGCCAGCGTATCCACCGTTTCGCCGCTCTGCGTGATGGTCAACAGCGCCACGCTCGGATCGATCACCGGGTTGCGATAGCGGAACTCCGACGCGATGTCCACTTCCACCGGGATGCGCGCCAGCTGCTCGATCATGTAGCGGCCCACCAGCCCTGCGTGATACGATGTGCCGCAGGCCGCGATCACGACGCGGCTTAAGGCCTTGGCCGCCTGCGGAGTGAGATTCATCTCCGGCAGATCGATCTCACCCCGATCGAAATCGGCGCGCCCGCGGATCGTATCCGTCAGCGAGCGCGCCTGCTCGAAGATTTCCTTCTGCATGAAGTGGCGATACTCGCCTTTGGCCGCCGAGGCCGGATCGTAGGGAATGGTGTGCACCGGCACTTCCAGCCGATCGCCGTCCAGCGACAACACCTGGAAGCCGTCTTTCAGCACGATCGCCATCTGCCGCGATTCGAGAAACACCACCTTGCGCGTGTAGTCGAGGATGGCGGGCATGTCTGACGCGAGGAACATCTCGCCGTCGCCGAGGCCGATCGTCACGCCGCCCGCGTTGCCGATGCGCGCCGTGATCAACCGATCGGGTTGGCAGCGGTTCATCAGCACCACGGCTTGCGATCCCTGCAAGCGATTCAGCGTGTGACGCGCGGCTTCTTCAAAGCTCGACCCATCGCGCATGTACTGCTCCACCAGATGCACGATCGTTTCCGTGTCCGTCTCGCTGCGAAAAGTGTGACCCTGCGCCTGCAGTTCGTGGCGCAGTTCGAGGAAATTCTCGACGATGCCGTTGTGGATCACCACGAGGTCGCCCGTGCAATCCAGATGCGGATGGGCGTTGATCTGATTCGCTTTGCCGTGCGTGGCCCAGCGGGTGTGGCCCATCCCGATCGGGCCGGTGAGCGGCTGCGCATAGAGTAGATCGCGCAGCCCGTCCAGCTTGCCCGCTTCGCGCCGCACCTCGATGCGATCGTTCTGGATCACGGCTATTCCGGCGGAATCATAGCCGCGATACTCCAGCCGTTTCAAACCGTCATAGACCACCGGCGTCGCATTGCGCGCGCCGACGTAACCAACAATACCGCACATAGGGAACCCTCCTAAACTTGGGGATTAGGGATCAGGGATGGGGGATCAGGAATCAAAGGCTACACAGTCAGCACGACCTGATCCCTGATCACTGATTAACTGATCCCAGTTTTTCGCCACCACGCCGCGTTTTGTGCGCGAATTACTTCGCGGCTTTGTCGCGGCGTTTGTCACTTCAGGAGGGAAAAGATAAGGGTGTGGCCACCCTGACGGCATCCGCTGATTCCTCGATTTTCCGCCGCGTGCCTGCGGCGTTAGCGCTGCCCCTCGGCAGGAACCGTCACCTCGTCAACTCGATGATCTGTCGTCACTGCGAGCGCTTCCCAGCGAAGCAGTCTCCTCACCAAGATAGGATTGCTTCGTCGCTGAGCCGCGCGCCTCGCAATGACATAGACCAACGAGTCCATGCGCTGTCTTTCCCTGATGTTTTACCGATTCACCTCCTGTTGTGTAATGTTGTATCTGTCATGCCCGAGCGCTTCTATCGGGCATCCACTTCCTCGTCGGCGAAGGCATTGGATTGCGCCACAAGCACGCAGAAATGACTATGCTGCGTTTGACCCGTATTGTACTCAACGGCGGTTTGTAATCAATTGAATTGAACCGGGGATTTCCCTGAAGTCCAGTTAGGATTGTGTCAAAGCCGCTTTACAGATATTTCTCGATGGACCAGCCGCCGGCCTTCATCACGTCTAGCGGGATTTCCCTATCGGTCGGCTTGACCAGCAGGCGACTATGGCCGGTTAGTGCATCCAGCACATCGCCCAGCGCATCGGCCAATGCCACAGGCCGATCGAGCAGCTGCGCGATGCGGAGCGGTGAGACGTCGTCCAGCGCAATCCCCTGCGGATGATCGAACATGATGCGCGGCAGTACGACCACTTCGCCCAACTTGTGTGTCCGCAATTGATTGATCACGTCGTCGCCCATTAACAGGCCGGATACCGTGATCGTCTCGCCCAGACGCTCGTTCACGATCGGGATCACTTCCGCTGGCAGACCGCTGAGGCGCGCAAACTCTCTGGCAGCTTTGGTCAACGTCGGCGCGAAGAGCGTGCCGGTTGCCAGCGTGGCGCTGTGATAGTGCGCCCGAATATGCGAGCGGCCTTCAGGTTTCCTGCTTCTGATTTCGCGCTTCACGGCTTTCCAGTCGTCGAGGAAATTCCGCACCATGCCCTGCCCGTTCTCTTCCAGCGACAGGCCGTCGTAGTATGACCGGGGCGGGATCGGTTCGTCGAGCTGCAGATACCACTCGTCGGTGAGATATGCGAGGCGCACGCCGAACTGCCTGAGATACTCCTGCTGATAGCCGTGCACCTCATCGACGATGACGCGCATTTCCGCTTTGGTGAGCGGACGCCGATCGTATTTGTGGTGCTTCGTCAGCCCGACCGGCACCACGCAGATCGACTGCACGTGCGGCCACAACGTCGCCAGATCGCGAATCGATTGGCCGAGATATTTGCCGTCATTCAAGCCCGGCGTGATCACCAGCTGCGTGTGCACTTCGATGTCGTGCTCGGCCAGCCAGCGCAGCTGCTTCATGACGTCAGGCGCGGTGGGATTGCGCAGGCAGGCGCGGCGCACGTTGAGATCGGTCGCGTGTACGGAGACGTACAGCGGCGAGAGGAATTGATCGGCGATGCGCTGCCAATCGTGTTCGGAGAGATTGGTCAGCGTGACGAAGTGACCGTGCAGGAACGAATAGCGGTAGTCGTCGTCCTTGACGTACAGCGCCCGCCGCATGCGATTGGGCATTTGCAGCACAAAGCAGAACGGGCACAGATTGTTGCAGCGCCGGATGTCGATGTCGAACGTGGGATGCTCAAATTCGATGCCGAGGGTCTGATTGTAATCGCGTCCGCCTTTGCACGTCAGCAGCAGGCCGTTGCGCCTGATCTTCAACTCGATCCATTCATCGGCAGCGTAGAACTGCACGTCGATCACATCTTCGACGGGCTGGCCGTTGACCTCGATAATTTCATCACCGACCCGCAAACCGATCTCGGCCGCAAAGCTCTCCGGTTCGATCGCCGCGATAACGCCC
The DNA here is from genome assembly GCA_964398185.1 of uncultured Anaerolineae bacterium. Taxonomy (GTDB): domain Bacteria; phylum Chloroflexota; class Anaerolineae; order Fen-1058; family Fen-1058; genus Fen-1058. Next base: position 53,198 of record CAYNML010000037.1, read on the forward strand.
CCGCGTTTAGTTGTATTCAAGCTCACTTCCCCTGCGGCGCAAACTTCACGTACTTCGCCGTGGCCTGATCCAGATCGGCATACAACCCCCGCTGTTCCGGCGGCAGCAGCGCGGCGAGTTGATACATGGCTTCGTCGGTCATCTGCTTCAGCATCTCCGTCGTCACGCGCTCGCCGCCGGGATCGAGAGTGAACGGCTGGCCGAAGCGATACGTGACGTGCGTCTTGTGCATCTTCCAGTAATTGTACTTGAAGGCGGGCGTGCCGCTGATGCCCACCGGCACGATCGGGACTTTGGCGCGATACGCCACGAAGGCGATACCTTCGTGCGCTTCGCCCAGGCCGCCCGTCTCGCTGCGATGGCCTTCGGGCGCGATCAACACGGCCAGCCCGGCTTCCAGCGCGTCCAGCACGCGGCGCAGCGCGCTGAGATCAGCCGCGCCCCGATTGACCGGGATCGAATCGAACGAGCGCAGCAGCGGGCCAATGATCTTGTCTTCGTAAGCTTCGATCTTCGCCATCGACACCATCGGCCGCGGCATCATGCCGGTGAGGATGACCGGATCGAGAAAGGCGATGTGGTTGATCATCATGATGACCGGCCCGGTGCGCGGGATGTTTTCCCAGCCCAGCTTCTCCACGTCCAGCCACAGCCACATGCCAAAATGCAGGCCAGTCAGCAGCACGCGGCCCGGCCAGCGCAGCTTGTAGTGTCGGTAGAAATCCTTGTCGCGGCTCCGCTGGCGAGTCAGAGCAGACGGTTGCGGATTCATACCCCCGCCTCCTCGGCAATCAATTGTTCCACCTGGGCCACCACCTCATCGACGCTCAAATTGGTCGAATCGATGATCACCGCATCGGGCGCGGCCTTCAACGGCGCGGTGGCGCGGCCGCTGTCGATGGCATCACGCTGTTTCACGTTCTCCAAAATCGCCTCATAGGTTTGGGTTTGATCGCCGCGCGCCTGCACTTCCGCGTAGCGCCGCCGCGCGCGTTCTTCGGCCGATGCGTCGAGATAGATCTTCAGCGGCGCTTCCGGCAGGACCACCGTGCCGATGTCGCGCCCGACCATCACCACGTGACCACGCAGGCCGATGCGGCGCTGTTGGGCCGTGAGAGCCGATCGGACGCCGGGATAAACCGAGACGGGCGACACGTTGGCATCCACTTCCGGCGAGCGAATCGCCCACGTCACATCGACGCCATCGCAGACCACATCATATTGGCGACCGTCATTCTGCGAGGGCGGCTTCACATCGATCTGCAGCGACTCGGTCAAGGCCGTGACTGCCGCCTCGTCGGAAATGGCGACACCCCGATCGAGCGCCGCCCACGTCGCAGCACGATACATCACGCCGGTGTCAAAGTAGAGATAGTTCAACTTGCGCGCCAGCGCGGCAGCGATGGTGCTTTTGCCCGAAGCCGCCGGGCCATCGATGGCAATAGTGGTCGGTTTCATGGGTCGTCCGTTCGAGAGAGTACCGCGATTCTACCCGAACGCTGGGGACTTGTCCAAACGATTTCCCGTTTGTTATCTGGGATGATTGTACCCGATCAATTTCAGATCCACTGGCAGAGAGGATTGAGAGACGGAGAGACGGAGAGACGGAGCGAATGTCATGCCCGTGATCTTTTGTCGGGCATCCACACTGCGGCTGGATTCCCGCCAGAAGCGCGCGGGAATGACAGGGGACGCCACGTCATGCCCGAGTGCTGT
>CAYNML010000038.1:0-54689 GCA_964398185.1 uncultured Anaerolineae bacterium
ATGACCACACATCATCAATTTGAAGCGCTCGTGATCGGCGCGGGCGGCGCAGGCTTGATGGCCGCGCTGCACTGCTCCAAGACCGTGAAGAGCACGGCGGTGATCAGCAAACTGTATCCCACGCGGTCGCATACCGGCACCGCGCAGGGCGGCGTGGCTGCGCCGCTGGGCAACATGGAAGAAGACAACTGGGAATGGTACATGTACGACACCGTGAAAGGCGGCGATTACCTGGTCGACCAAGATGCCGCCGAGGTGCTGGCCAAAGAATCGATCGATGCGGTGATCGAACTGGAGCACATGGGCCTGCCGTTCGATCGCACCAAGGACGGCAAGATCGAGCAGCGGCGCTTCGGCGGCCACACGCGCAACTTCGGCGAAGCGCCCGTGATGCGATCGTGCAAGGCGGCCGATCGCACCGGCCACATGATCCTGCAAACGCTGTATCAGCAGTGCATCAAGCAGAACGTGCAGTTCTTCGACGAATATCAGGTGATCGATCTGATTATCGAAGACAACGTGTGCAAAGGCGTGGTCGCCATTCAAATTCTTACCGGTGAAGTGCACGTCTTCCATTCGAAAGCCACGCTGCTTGCCATCGGCGGCTTCGGGCGTGTGTGGTCGGTCACGTCCAACGCGCACTCGCTGACGGGCGATACCGTCGCCACCGTTTATCGGCACGGTCTGCCGCTGGAAGATATGGAGTTCTTCCAGTTTCATCCGACCGGCATCTACAAGATGGGCGTGCTGCTCTCCGAAGCGCTGCGCGGCGAGGGCGCGGTGTTCATCAATGACAAGGGCGAACGCTTCATGGAGCGTTACGCGCCGACGATGAAAGACCTCGCCTCGCGCGATGTATGCTCGCGCTGCATTTACCTGGAAGTGCGCGAAGGACGCGGCATCAAGGGCAAGGATTACGTGTTCATCGATGCAACGCCCGCGACGATTAATAAATACAAGAGCGGACCCGGCGGCAAGACTGTCACCGCTGAGCATCTAGAGCACGCGCTGCCTGACGTCTTCGAGATGGCGCGCATCTATCTCGGCGTGGAGCCGTTGAAGGAAGGCATTCCCATTCAGCCGACGGCGCATTACGCGATGGGCGGCATTCCCACCGATCTGCAAACGCGCGTCCTGGCGGATGCCAACGGCACGATCGTGCAGGGGTTGTTCGCGGCGGGTGAGTGCGCGTGCGTGTCAGTGCACGGGGCGAATCGATTGGGTACCAACTCGCTGGTCGATCTGATCGTCTTCGGGCGGCGCGGCGGCAAGGCCATGGCGGAGTACGTGCAACACGCCGATTATGCCCCGCTGCCCCAACGACCCGAGGCTTACACGGTAGCGGAACTCGATCGCATCCGCACCAGCAAGGGCACAGAGATCCCCGGCAAGATCCGTCAGGAAATGCAGAAGGTGATGATGGATTGGGTGGGTGTGTTCCGCGAAGGCCCCAACGTGCAGAAGGCGTTGGACATTGTGCGCGAATTGCAGCAGCGCTACAAAAACATCCACGTTCAGGATGCGGGCGCGACGTTCAACACCGACATCCTGGAAGCGTGGGAACTGGGCTGCCTGCTCGATCTGGCGGAGGTCACGGCGCTGTCGGCGTTGAATCGCACGGAGAGCCGCGGCGCGCACTGGCGCGAAGACTTCCCCCGGCGCGACGATGTGAACTGGCTGAAGCACACCTTTGTGGCGCGGCAAGACGGCCAGCCCGTCATCACCTACAAGCCGGTGACGCTGACGAAGTTCGAGCCGAAAGAACGAAAGTATTAGGACACAGATTACACGGATGAACACAGATAAAAGCATTAATCTGTGAAAATCTGTGTTCATCTGTGTCCAACAAGAGGCGACGATGCAAGTACATCTCAAAATTCAACGCTTCAATCCCGAGACGGACAAGGAACCCTGGTGGAGTGAGCACGACGTGGAAGTGGAACCCACCGATCGGGTGTTGGACGCGCTCAATCAGGTGAAGTGGTTTCAGGACGGCGCGCTGACCTATCGGCGTTCGTGCGCGCACGGCATCTGCGGCTCGGACGCCATGCGCATCAACGGGCGCAATCGCCTGGCCTGCAAGGTGCTGATCAAAGACGTGGGGAAGAAGATCACCGTGCAGCCGTTGATGGGCCTGCCCATCATCAAAGACCTGACCGTGGACATGGAGGGCTTCTTCGCCAAGTATCGATCGGTGAAGCCGTACCTGATCACCGACGAGCCGGAGCCGGAACGCGAACGGCTGCAAAGCCCGGAGGATCGTGAGCGCTTCGACGATACCACCAAGTGCATTCTGTGCGCGGCCTGCACCACCTCGTGCCCGTCGTTCTGGGCCGCCAACGGCGAATATATCGGCCCGGCGGCCATCGTGCAGTCGCACCGTTTCATGTTCGACAGCCGCGATCACGGCGACAAAGAGCGCATCGCCATCATGAGCGACGAGATGGGCGTGTGGCGCTGCCGCACGGCCTTCAACTGCGTGGAGGCTTGTCCGCGCGGCATCGATATTACCAAGGCGATTGCCGAGGTGAAGATGGCGGCGCTGCGAGGGAAAGTTGAGTAGTGCGATAGTGCGATAGTGCAATAGTGCAATAGTGCAATAGTGAGATAGTGAAAAGTCCCGCCGGTCGTGTGATTGGCGGGACTTTTTACCTGGCAGAATCACTTACGCCGTGATTTGGGTGGTCGGCGCGCGGTTTTGCGCTTGGGCGGCGGGGCGGCGTGAGGCGTGATCCATTCCACCGCGCCGGGCGTGCGCCGCCAGTCGTTCAAGTGACCCACCGCATAATCGATCGCTTCGCTTTCTTTTCCCGGCTCGATGTAGTCGGGCAAGCGGTTGGGGATGCGTTTCTGACCGCTCAGATAAACGGGTACGTAGGGGTTTTGTTTCAGCGCTTTCTTCAGCGCCAGCGCGCTGGCCGGAGAAGCGCCGTCTTGCTTGAAGGCGAGCAGCGCCTGCGTGTACAACCATGTCGAGCTGTATTCATCTTCATACTGCGCGATTAACGCGCGGGCTTCCTCCACCCGATCGATCTCCAGCAGCAATTGCAGCAGCGAATAGCGCACGCCCTGATTGTCGCCGGGATTGAGACGCAGCATCTCGCGGTAGATCGCGGCGGCTTCCTCGTGGCGGCGCAGCTGCCACAGCATATTCGCCTGGCCGTGCAGGGCGCGCATATACGGTCGGGTTTCCAGCAAGCCCCAGAAGTGTCCGACCTCTTCCGTGAAATAGTCTTCGCCCAGCGCGCGCCGTCCGGCTTCCGCGCCCTGTTGATAGTAGTCCAGCGCGCGGCCCACCGTGTCGGCTTCTTCCTCGGCCAGCAGCACGTAGGCATCGGCGCAGTTGGGCGAGATGGACAACGCCTGGTGCGCCAGCGTGAGACGCTTGCCGGGATTCGACTCATCCCACGCTTGATACATGATCTGCTGGGCTTGATCCAGTTGGGGATCGCCGCTGCCCGGCTGCTCGCCGAACTGCTGCGCGATCGCGCGCTGCATGAAGCCCTCCATACCGCGCCGATCGAAGAAGGGCATGTCGTCTTCTTCGTCCTCGTCGCGATCGCTGTGCCGCCAATCGAGACCGGGGCCGGGCCGCACCAGCCGATCAAGATCGCCGCCGGGATATTTCACCTCCACGTTGAGCGGCCCGCTGGACGTGCTCACTTCCACGATCGTTTCAAACGGCTCGTAGTCGCCCAGGCCGGTGGGCTGCAGGTTGTCGCGCAGCGCGATCGGAATGGCGCGCAGGGCCGCTTCATCCCAGCGCAAATCTTTCAGCGGGGGACGGCGCACTGTCCCGCTGGTCTTGTGAAAAACGATCGGAACGGGATAAGACTCTGAGTCGATCACTTCCCAGCCATACTGCTCGATCGCGTCCAGATCGTCGAACGGCACATACGTGATCTCGTTGAACATCAGCGCTTGTGCTTCGGCGTTGGGCAGCACCGCCAGGGGATCGTCCGCGTTGGCAAAGAGGCGCTCCACATCCGTCCAGTTGTTGTAGACCGACAGGCCATACTCCACGCCGCCGTTGCCCATGATGCAGACGTAGCGCGGCTGGTGTTCCGGCGGCACACGCACGGCCAGGACTTGTTCGTTGGACAAGGCAATCCATGGTTGCGCGCGATAGAACTCGGCGGCGGCGGCAAACAAGTGCGCCACAAAGTCCGGCGTAACGCCTGTGACCGACAACAGGCCCGGCGGTTCGGGACTGCCGTTCATATGCCCTTCGAACTCACGCATGATGTCGTTCACGTCGGGCGGATACTCCGTCATGACGGCCACCTGCACGTCGATCTCGTTCAAGGTCGGCAGCAACTCGCGCGCCAGGTTCTCGTCGACGAGGGCAATGCCGGCGGGGCGGCGCGCCGGGCCGGAAACTTTGGGTGGTTTGCGCATGGCTTTGAACAGCGCCGCCTGCACATCGTCCGCTGTGGGCGGCGTCGGCGTCAGATCGCTGCCCAATGCGTAGCCGTTTTCCAGCACGAAGATAAACAGGCCGTAGGGACGTGAAGGCGATTCGTTGGGCGGCGTGACCCACAAGCGCATGCGGCGGATGACCACCAGCCAGTGTTCGTCGGCGAGGGGTAAAGATTTGACCTGGGCGATGGGCGATTTGGGCATGATGCTCCTTTTATTGTTCTCGCGGCACTGCCACTCATTTTACAACAACGTGTGGGCCAGGGTGTCAGCCGCGACGCGCGATGCGAACACCACATCGCCTGCATCTTCACCGTCCGGGACGAGCACGGCGAGGCGTTTGCCCAGCGGCTCGAAGGCTTGGCACAGCTGCGTCAATTCTTCAGTGGCCTTAAGGCTGTCCCCGTCGGCGATCACCACATCGAGGTCGATGTCCGAGTATTCATCCCAGTTGCCGCGCCCCAGCGATCCAAACACGGCCACGGCGAGGATGCGCGGATCGTTCTCGTAATGCGCGACGATGGCGCGCAGGACGGCTTGATGCTGCGGCGTTCCTGGATAGTGATGATGAAACTGTGGTGGCACAGTGGATTGTCCTCTATGCGTGTCAATTAGCGGGTCTGGCTGGCGTGAAAAACTAATCCGCTCCCGACGGATCAACCGCATCCCGTGATCTACCGTTCTCTCAAGTCGGTTCAGGCCAGCATTGGGTCGCGGGAGAATCGGCGTCGATATCGGGAATCTGTGGCGGCGGATTAATTCACCGGAATCTGCTCTGGTTTCCGTTCTGTGCGTCATGTGGTCTGACGGCGTGTTCGCCGACGCGGCTGAGCGGATGCTTTGCGGCGATCGGCAGAGTATTCGGCTTTTTTCTCTGCTAGTCCAAGAGACAGTTGCCCTTGAATAGCATAGCGCTCTTCATCTTGTCGATGACTCACGAAATTGAGATAATCTGCTTCACAACCAAGTTCTATACTGAGCGCGTGCAGATCGAGGCGTTTCAAGATTTCACTGGTTATCGGCCGTTTGTCGGCCCAAAAAATCATTGATGCGAGGAACTCTTGAGCCGGCTTAGAATTCAGGAGATTTGAGATGAATACGGCTTCCGCTTGTGACCAGCAGGGCAGGAAGTACGTTGTATCATCTAAAACGACAGGTTTTCCCTGGTACGGTTCGATTAGCTTAAACGACAGACGCTTGTAGAAGCCGGAAATCGCCACTTTCCAGTTTGCAAACGAATAATCGCCCACCCCAAAAATAGAATACTTTGGCCGGTTCTGGTAAATGGAACTCGCGCGCTTCTCAAGCGCTTCGTGGTGCGCCTCAAGATAGCGCCAGGTTTTGGGCGCAATTCGCCTGATCGGGGCGGTGTCTTCCCCAACGTATTTTTGAGTGACCAGCAGGTACTTCCGGCCATAGCGAATTTGACCATTCCCGATGTCCGAGCTCTTGAGCAGGGGATAAAGATAATCCTCCTCCAGACCGATCAACTCGCCTGTGCCGTTGCGATAGTGGTCACCCACAGGTTCAAATTCCATCACTCTGGCGCAGTCATGCTTGATGCCCGATCTCCAAATATACGCTTTGTTTGTACCGTTGAGATGACGCCACCTGGAGTAGAGATCGACGTTGGAGAGGATCACGTCGTTGTAGTAACCAATTCTTTGAGAAGGTTGACCTGAGTTGAAATCATCATAAACGGCACAGTCGGTTGAGCTGGCGCCGCCTGACATGTCGATCACCAGAAAGCAGGCATCAACCGCAGCGCCAAAATGCTGCGGCGCATCAATGAGAAATATCGCAGAGTGAGTCACAGGAAGCCGCTGCTGCCAGGCCTGCCGCAACACTTTTCGCGCCACGGCGGTTTTGCATAGTACAGCAATGACCCCGCGCCGGTTTTTTAGCCAATCGAGATGTTGCAATAGCATCCATTCCGAGATGTCGAAGTTGCTTTTTCCAGTGATGGCCTCAACCCCACGCCGTTTTTGAAAGTTAGATTTCGGAGGGAGGTTGTCGCTATCCCATACTCCCAGGTCGGAACTTGTCACCCAGGGGGGATTGCCAACGATCAGGATTGGTTGGGGCAAGTCGTTCAACAACGTCTGCCAATCAAAAGAGAAAAAATCTGCGTGCCACAATTGAATGGTATCTTGTCTGGCAAGCGAAGAAATCTGATGCCGTAATTCTTGGAGATGTTCGGCGTTGATATCGACGCCAATAACGCCAGCTGCCTCTGGGAACGCCTGAAACGCCGCGAGCAAAAAGGCGCCTTTTCCACAAGTCGGTTCAAGGACGCTCCCCGGTTTGATTGCAAGACGCCGCAACGTCGCTATGGCGGCCTCGGCCAAAGGCGGCGGCGTTTGAAAATCACCGTATACTTTTTGGGTCTTTTCTTTCTCCGCCATCTTGATCGATTACCTGACGCGCTGAATCCCTGCAACCTGACCAGCCTCTTGAATCACGCGCCCATATTGCAGCCGCCATTGCAGCGCGTTTGAGATGGTCAAATAACCCTGCTGGGGAGGATGCTGGATGATTTCTTCGGCAATGCTGTTCGCTTCAATATCATCTACCGGCAAATTCCTGTCTTGCATGAACGCGATAACATCGTCGACATTCCCCTCGTTGTCGAGGATTTGCCGTAAGCCCCGGGTCATTTGAAAATCGGCTGTACGATCCTGATCGACGAATATCGCGTGCTGAATATCCAAACGCCCTGTGCGCCGTTGGTGGTTATCGGTCTTGTCATACACAAACACCAGGAGATGATAGCCGAGGCCGAAAATCTTTTGTCTGGCCGACTTGAACGGGCATGACGATTGAGGTTGGCGAACACTCGTCACTTTCATGTCTACGCCGAGACCAGGGAAGTCGATGCCCGACGCAGAGTTGCCGCGCGCGTAGGTGTATTTCCCGGCGAGGTAGTGCATGAATTTGTGCTCCAGGTAAGTGCCCACAGCTTTGCCGTCGGTTACGCCATAAAGACTCCGTTCATCGTGAGTCGTCTCTGTCTTCGCAAAACGTCTTGCTTCGGCCAAGAGTGTTTGAATATCAAGAATTCGCTTTTTGGGCATGTCTCAGCCTTCCGTCAGATCGTGTCGTCTATCATGCATGCCATCCAATCTCAGGGTAAAGTATAGCCCTTTTCAACAATCCAGGCCAAACAACAGCATCGGGTGACGAAAAAGCCCGACGAGCGCTCTCACACCCGCCGGGCCTCCTGATCCCTGATCCCCGATCCCTGATCACTCTTCACTCACATACAACCGCCTGGCATTCTTATACGTCGGCACGCCCTGCATCGCCGACCAGCGGGACTCGCGGCCTGCCATGCGCCACTCGGTCACGAACTGGCCTTGCTTGTCCTGATACTGAAAGTGCGGCTTCATCCCCAGCGCGCGCGTGAAGCCCTTGACCAGCCACTCGTTCTCCTTGGCCGCGCGGATGACGACATACTGGCGCGGCTCGAATTCCAGTTCGAACTTCTCGCCGTTGTACAGCCCGCTGGCAACATAGGGCGGCTCGCTTCGCAGCAGACGCAGCCACACGTTGTAATAACCGTACGACCACAACTCGTTGCGCAATTTCTCAATCGAAGCGCCGGGGCTGAGTCGCCGTTCTGCATAGAACCAGTGCGTTGCCGTGTCGATCATGTTTCCTCCAGCTTTGGGTTGGCCTAATCCCTCGCCCGGTATTATACTCAGGTTCATGACACCCGCCAAGATAGATCTTGATCTGCTCGCCGCAGGCGCGCGCGAATTTGCTCTCGACCTCTCAGCCGCGCAGCTCGATCAGTTTGTCCGCTATGCCGCGCTACTGATCGACTGGAATCTGCGCTTCAACCTCACCGCGATTGTTGATCCGCGCGACATCGTGATCAAACACTTCCTCGATAGTCTTTCGGCGGTCCGATCGATCCCGCCCGGCCCGATCAAATTGATCGACGTGGGGGCGGGGGCAGGCCTGCCCGGTATCCCGATCAAGCTGGTGCGCCCCGACGTATCCCTGACGCTGCTGGAAGCTACCCGCAAGAAATGCGACTTCCTGCAAGCGGTCACTGACCATTTGCAACTGGCCGCCGTAAAAATTCTGAACGCGCGGGCCGAGGAAGCCGGTCGGCTGGCGGAACACCGCGAGCAGTACGACGTCGCCATCGCGCGCGCCGTCGCTGAAATGCCGACCCTGCTCGAGTATCTATTACCCCTGGTACGAGTCGGCGGCCGGGCGCTGGCTCAAAAATCCAAAGACGTGTTGAACGACGTGCCGCGCGCCGAGCTGGCCCTGGCGACGCTGGGGGGAAGACTACGCGACATGGTATCGGTCAGCGTGCCCGAATTGAATGAAGTGCGTTATCTCGTCGTCGTCGAGAAGATCGATCGGACACCGGAGAAATATCCGCGCCGGACGGGTGTCCCTGCGAAGAAACCACTGCTGTGATGGAGGAATCATGCCCCTGTCAACTTTCAAGAAATTCGGTTTAGGGTTGGGTCTGGGTCTGCCGCTGGGCTGGTTCGCCGCGCAAATGATCTGGGTGGCCGCGAAGTTGGGCCGCATCGATCCGGCGGTCTCGCTGGCGCAGCATGTCAATCGGGCCGCGCCGGGATCGCGCCTGTTGGCCGATCGGGAAACAGAGCACTACGTGATGCGCCACACCGTCGAGGACGGCCTCGAGCGCATCGTCTACACGCCCAAACAACGTCAGCACGTCACGCCGATCCTGCTGCAGCATGGCATGTGGCACGGCGCGTGGACGTGGCAATGGTGGCAGCCGCTGTTTGCCGAATGGGGCTGGGAGAGCGTGGCGGTAAGTTTGCCCGGACACGGCGCGTCGCCGGTGCAGCGCCCGATCGAACTGTGCACGCTGGATTATTATCTGGGCTTCTTGAAAGCCGAGGTCGATCGTCTGGCGCAGCCGCCGGTGTTGATGGGCCACAGCATGGGCGGCGCATTGACGCAGTGGTACTTGAAGTATTGCGGCGATTTGCCGGCCGCCGTCCTCGTTGCGCCGTGGATCTCACACAGCACGCTGCTGGACTTGCCCAAAGTGCTGGCGCTTGATCCGTGGCTGCTGCCGTTGAGCTCGCTGGCCTGGAGCGCCACGCCGTGGATGCGCAGCCCGCGCCATGCCGCCCGGGCGCTCATTACCGAGGGCGCCTTGATCACGCCCGAAGAGTTGTACGATCGCCTGGGGCCGGAATCGCAGCTGGTGGTGCTGCAGCACAACCCGCCGTTCTGGACGCCGCCCGACGATGTGCGCACCCCGCTGTTGTGGTTGACGGGCGAGAAAGATGCGGTGATCAGCGTCAGCCAAGCCACGCGCTCGGCGGCCTTCTATCAAGCCGAGCACAGCATCGTGCCGGAAGCGGGCCACAACTTGATGATGGAAGTGAGCTACTGGGAAACCGCGCGCGCGATCGTGGAGTGGCTGGAGAAACTGGAACTGCCGTAGAGCAGACAAGAAGAAGGGAAGACAAGAAGATTGCAGCACGCGGTCTTCTTGTCTTCTTATCTTCCTGTCTTCTTGTCTTCTGCTTCGATTCTTCCGCGTAGCACCTTCACCATCTTCGCCTGCGCGCGAAACTCTGCCGTGAACATCTCCGGATCGGTGGCGGTGAGGATGGACTGATTCGCGCCGTTGATCTGCTGCAGCAGAAAGCCGCGCCGGTGCGCGTCGAGCTCGGCCAGCACTTCATCCAGTAACAAGATCGGCCAGTCGTTGATCTTCGATCGCATCCAGTGTACCTCGGCCAACTTCAACGCCAGCACAGCCGTGCGCTGTTGTCCCCGCGAGCCATACACGCCCAGATCGATCTCGTCGGCGATGAAGCGCACTTCGTCGCGATGCGGGCCGACCAGCGTGGCGCCGCGCTGCAATTCTTCTTTGCGCTTTGCTTCCAGTTGATTGAGGAACGATTGCTTCGCCTGCTCGAAGGTGGCTTCGGGCGATTGCGTCGGCAGATCGAGATTCAAGCTGCGCTGGTACACCGGCCCGATCGGCTGATCCGCGTTGAAGGCCGGCTGATAGCGCAGGCGCAATACGTGCCGCTCACGCGTGAGGTCGCGGTGCAGCCGATCGGCCAGCTGCTCCAACTCGGCGATCATCGTCTGGCGCTTCAGCGTGATCGTCGTGCCGGCCGCCGCGAGCTGCTCATCCCAGTAGAGCAGCTGATCAGGATCCCCGCCCGTTTCGGCCAGCTGCTTCAACAAAGCATTGCGCTGTGACAGCACGTCGGTATACAGCTCGAGCGCGCGGGCATATTCCACATCCACTTGCGCCAGCGCGTTGTCCAGATACCGCCGCCGATTGGCCGGCCCGCCGCCCACGATCTCCACATCGTCGGGCAGGAACATCACCACGGCGATCTGCCCGATCAGATCGGTGGCGCGCACCACCGCGCCGTTCACCTTGATCTGTTTGCGGAAACGCCAGCCGTCTTCGGTCCTGGCCGGTTCGAGCAGCAGCACCATGTCGATGTGCACAGATCGATCAGAGCGGACGACATCGGCGGCCAACCGCGCGTGCGGCGTCAGCCCGTCCTCGCTGGCCAGCCAGTTGATCAGCTGCCGATCGGAGGTGGTATGCGCCGATCGGCCGGTGGCGAGCACGTAAATCGCTTCGAGCAAACTCGTCTTGCCCTGCGCGTTATCGCCGTACAGCAAGATCGCCTGCGCAGGCAGATCGACTTCGAGGCGGGAATACAGGCGGAAGTTGGTGAGTGACAGATGACGCAGGTGCATGAGCTGTAACGAGTAATGCGTAAGGCGTAAAAGCGCAGTGATTGTAGCACAGTTGACAATGGTGTGAAGCGGTATAATTCAACCCAACTCAACCACAGGAGATGTTGTGCCATGTCGCTTGCGCGCAAAACCCTCTCACTTTTCATGTTCTTCGCTCTGGCCGTTTCGCTGCTGCCGCTGGCCGCGGTCTACGCTGATCATACCCCTCAGCCCGAAAAAGTCGTCGTCCCCGGCACACATCAATCGGAGTTGGGGTGCAGCGGCGACTGGCAACCGGACTGCGAGAAGACCGCGCTGGTTTACGATGAAGAAGACGCCGTGTGGCAGGGCACGTTCGAGATTCAGCCGAAGAACGATCAGGACGGCAAAGGCCCGCGCTACAAAGTGGCGCTGAACGGCAGTTGGGGCGAGAACTACGGCCAGAAAGCGCAGCCGGGCGGCGCGGATATTCCGCTGGTGGTTGATCAGCCCACGCCAGTGAAGTTCTACTACGATCACACATCGCACTGGGTGGCTGATAATTTCAACTCGACGATTCTCGTCGCCACTGGCGATTTTCAAAGCGAGCTTGGCTGTCAACAAGATAACGATCCGGCCTGCCTGCGATCGTGGCTGCAAGACCCTGAAGGCGACGGCCTCTACACGTTCGCCACCACGCAGATTCCGGCGGGCACATATCAAGTGATCTTTGCCGTGAATGAAAGCCTGGACGAAAGCTTTGGCGCGGATGGCAAGCCGGGCGGCGCGCCGATCTCATTTACGGTGAAGCAGAACGGCGACGAAGTCTACTTCGGACTCGATCCGCAAGCGCAGGCGTTGACCCTCAGCACCGAGGGCGCGCCGCGCGGCAACATCAGCAAGCAGCAGGCCATGTGGGTCAATGAAGATACGGTGGTGTGGAACACCGTCGGTTCGCCCAAGTACGCGTACTTCCTGCACTACGATCCCAACGGCGAATTGGAATCCACGCCACAGGGGATTGAAGGCGGGCAAAGCATCCCGCTCACGTTTTCCACCGCCGGGCCGGGCGGCGATGTCTTCAAGCGCCACCCGTATCTCACCGGCTTCTCGGCGTTCAAACTCAACTCCGCTGATCTCTCGACAATTCCGGAGATCGTAAAAGGACAGATCGCCGTCAGCGCGTTCGATCAAAACGGCAAGCTGGTCGATGCCAGCGGTGTGCAAACGTGGGGCGTGCTCGACGCCGTCTACGCCAACGACGAGCCGCTCGGCGTGACGTGGCAAAATGGTAACCCGACGCTGCGCGTGTGGGCGCCCACCGCCCGATCGGTCCAGCTGCATCTCTACGCCGCTTCGACCACGACGCAGGACACTGTGCTGCCCCTGACGCTCGATCCGCGGACGGGCGTGTGGAGCGCTGCGGGTGACGCGAATTGGAAAGACAAATACTACCTCTACGAAGTCGAAGTCTATGTGCCGTCGACCGGCAAGGTTGAGAAGAACCTCGTCACCGATCCATACTCGTTCAGCCTGGCGACGAACAGCCTGCGCAGCCAGATCGTCGATCTAAACGATACGGCTTTACAACCGCCCGAGTGGGCCGAGCTGGCGAAACCGGCCCTGCTTGCGCCGGAAGACGCCGTGATCTACGAATTGCACGTGCGCGACTTCAGCGCTTTCGATGAAACCGTGCCGGCAGAGGCGCGCGGCAAATTCAAGGCGTTCACCGCTCTCGACTCCAACGGCATGCAGCATCTGAAGCAATTGGCCGCGGCCGGCTTGACACACGTTCACCTGCTGCCTGCGTTTGACATCGCTTCCGTGGAGGAAGACGCAGCGAAACGCGAAGAACCGGATGCCGATCAGCTGCGCTCCTTCCCCGGCGACTCTGATCAACAGCAGGCCCTCATCGCGCCGCTGGTCGATCGGGACGCCTTCAACTGGGGCTACGATCCGTTCCATTACACGGTACCGGAAGGCAGCTACGCCACCGACCCTGACGGCTCCACGCGCATCCGCGAGTTTCGCGAGATGGTGCAGGCGTTGAATCACAGCGGCCTGCGGGTGGTGATGGATGTGGTCTACAACCACACCAACGCCAGCGGGCAGAATCCCAAGTCGGTGCTCGATAAAATCGTGCCCGGTTATTATCATCGCCTGAATGCGAAGGGCGAGATCGAAACGAGCACGTGCTGCCAGAACACGGCCACCGAGCACCAGATGATGGAGAAGTTAATGATCGATTCGCTGCTGACGTGGGCGAGAGACTACAAGGTGGACGGCTTCCGCTTCGATCTGATGGGCCATCACACGCTGGAAAACATGCAGAACGTCCGCGCCGCGTTGGATGCGTTGACGCTGGAGCAGGACGGCGTCGACGGCAAAGCGATTTACCTCTACGGCGAAGGCTGGGACTTCGGCGAAGTGGCAAACAACGCGCGCGGCGTAAATGCGATTCAGCTGAACATCGGCGGCAGCGGCATCGGCGTGTTCAACGATCGCCTGCGCGATGGCGCGCGCGGCGGCAGCCCCTTCGCGCCGCTGCCTGAGCAGGGTTTTGCCACCGGCCTGTACGAAACCCCCAACGGCTACGAGACGCGTTCGCCTGAAGATCAGCAAGCGCGCCTGATCGAATACATGGACTGGATTCGCGCCGGGCTGGCAGGCAGCCTGCGTGACTTCCCGCTGATGAATGCCAAAGGCGACATTGTCCCGGCGGAAAATATCAAGTACAACGGCAAACCGGCGGCTTATACGCTCGATCCGCAGGAGAACATCAACTACGTCTCGGCGCACGACAACGAGACGATCTTCGACGCGGTGCAGGCCAAAGCGCCGACCACGACCCTGCTGGCCGATCGCCTGCGCATGAACAACCTCGCGCTCGATCTGGTGCTGCTGGGGCAGGGCGTGCCGTTCTTCCACGCGGGCGATGACATCCTGCGGTCCAAGTCGCTCGATCGGAACAGCTACAACTCCGGCGACTGGTTCAACCAACTCGACTTCACGTATCAGTCCAACAACTGGGCGGTGGGTCTGCCGCCGGCGGGCGACAACGCCGACAAGTGGCCCATCATTCAGCCGCTGCTGGCCGATGAAGCATTGAAACCGTCGAGTGCGGAGATTCAATCGGCTGCCGCGCACTTTGCCGAGATGTTGAAGATTCGCAAGAGTTCCAATCTCTTCCGCTTGCCGACGGGCGATCAGATCAAGCAGCATCTCTCGTTCCATAACACTGGCCCGGATCAACAGTTAGGCGTCATCGCCATGCGCCTGTCCAACAGCGGCGACCAACGCCTGAGCGATCCCTTCGGTGAAATCTTCGTGGTGTTCAATGCCACGAGTGAAGAACAGAGTGTGCAGGTGGATGAGTTGAAGGATCTGCCGTTCACGCTGCATCCGTTACAGGCGGCGTCGCAGGATGCGGTGGTGAAGCAAGCCGAATTCGATCAAGGATCATTCACCGTTCCGGCGCGCACCACGGCGGTGTTTGTGGCGCAGGCCGAAGATATTCTGCAGGCCACGCCAACCGCGATGCCCACGGCTACGTCTGCGCCCCAACCGACGAGCGTGCCGCCGACCGCCGTTCCGACAGCAGCTCCGACGGCTGTGCCCGTGGCGACGCCTGCCGCGGCGGAAGCGGCGTCTTCGCCTCTTCTGCCGATCGCCGTGGGCGGCGCGATCGTGGTTGCCGCCATCGTTGGCTTTGTCCTTTATCGGCGGCGGAGCAAGTAAGCGGCATGAAAATCTACTTCTCCGGTTCTATCTCCGGCGGGCGCGATCACGAAGCGATCTATCAACACTTGGTAGGCCACTTGCAGGCGCTGGGGCATCACGTCCTCTCGGCGCACGTGGCCGACCCCGCCGCGCTGGAAGCCGAAAAAGATCTGCCGCCGCGCGACGTCTTTGAGCGTGACGCGGGCTGGGTCGAGGAGGCCGAGGCGCTCATTGCCGAAGTCAGCACGCCGTCGCTGGGCGTGGGCTATGAAATTGCGCTGGCCGTGCAGCTGGGCAAGCCGGTGTTGTGCGTGTCGCGATCGGGTGTGCGGCTGAGCAAGATGATCAGCGGCAACACTGCGCCGAATCTCACCGTGGCGGTGTATTCGACGGAAGCGGAGTTGGACGAGCAGGTGGGGGTGTTTTTGAAAACAGCCGGGGTAACAGCACCCTAGATTGGCTTGAGTAGCCGCTTGAAACCAGCCTGTGCGAAGTGGTGATCGCTTGTTAAGACATCGTTGATGTTCAGCTGCTGGCACACGACCATTGACAGGCAATCGGTCAGGCTCCACTCTTTGTCGGGACGAGCTGCGAAGAACTGCCAACCGCTCTCCCATAAAGCGGGATCGATGAAGACGATATCGATGTGCGGCGAGCGCCGCACTCGATCGTGCAGCGCGGCCACGGCCGATCGGAAACGCGGCGCGGATAAAGCATTGGCGGTTTCGTTGAGCACCGCCGTCGTAGTCACCAGGCGGCTGTTGGCTTGAAAGTGCTGCTGATAGACAAGGGTAGCCTGCTCGTGTAGTACGTCGGCGCGGTTCAAGAGAGCGATCCAGCAGGCGCTGTCCACGAAACATCGGTTAGCTGTCATGGATCAAACCCTGCCGGGGTGCGCCATACAGATAGAAGTTGTGCTCGTGGGCCAGATCGGCTGGGCCGCCGTCAACGGCCAGGTCGGACAAGCCAAAAGCCGGATCGGTTGCCGCCTGTGGCACTTCCAGCGTCACCGCTACTTCCTGGCCGGTGCGCAAGGGCAGTGGCTGCAACAGTCGCAACACTCCGTCTGCTTCGTAAATGGCGCGAACCGTGGTAAGCATCGATCACCTCAACTATAAGGATTATAACACTGAGTTAAGATCGGAGAACAATGACTGAGCATTTCTCTACTCAAACCGTTCACGCCGGGAAAGACATTCCAGCCCCGACCGGCCAGCCCGTTGCGCCGGCGATCTATCCGGCTGTGACGTACACCTACAATCACATGGACGATCTCTCGGCGGCGCTGCACGAAAACGCGGGCTATTCGTATTCGCGTTACGGCAGCCCAACGATTGCGCTGCTGGAGAAAGCCGTGGCGACACTGGAAGGCGCGGAAGATGCGGTGGCGTATGCTTCGGGCATGGCCGCGCTGCACGGCGCGTTCGCGCAGGCCAACCTCACGCCCGATCGGCCGGTGGTGGCGGCGCGGAACGTGTACGGCGCGACGTATGCGCTGCTCAACAAGATGTACGCGAATACCGGCGCGCTCCGCTGGGTCGAGATCGCCGATCGGGCTGGAGTGAAGGCCGCGATCGATCAACATCACCCGCGCGCGGTCGTGCTCGAAACGATCTCCAATCCGCTGTTGAAGATTCCCGACCTTCCGGCGATCACGCAATGGGCGCATGACGCCGGCGCGATTGTCATCGTGGACAACACCTTCGCCACGCCGTACCTCCACCGCCCGATTGAGCACGGCGTCGACGTCGTTGTACACTCGGCCACCAAATATCTGAGCGGGCATGGCGATGTGCTGGCCGGGATAGTCGCCACAACGTCGCAACGCGCGCACGAGCTGCGCTTGCAGCAGCGATCGTTTGGCGCGAACCTCGGCCCGTTTGAGGCGTGGCTGACCTTGCGCGGCCTGCGCACGCTGGCCCTGCGGATGCGCGAGCAGTGCGCGAATGCCATGCAAGTTGCGCTGTGGTTGAAGGATCAACCGTCGATTGCGCGCGTGATCTATCCCGGCCTGCCCGATCATCCCGATCACGATCTGGCGCAAGCAATGTTCCGGGCGGATCACTTCGGCGGGATGGTCTCGTTTGAACTGCGCGACGCTGCCGAACCGCAGGTCTTTCGTTTCATGGAGAAACTAAAACTGATTCAAGCCGCCACCAGTTTAGGCGATGTTTATTCGCTGCTGTTGTATCCCGCGCAGTCGAGTCATCACGCGCTGGGGCGCGAGGAACGTTTGCGGCAGGGCATCGGCGACGGGCTGGTGCGCCTGTCGGTGGGCATTGAGGACGCCGGGGACCTCATTGCGGATTTGGAACAGGCGCTGCACACGGCGCAGTGAAATCTACGCGCATGTCTTCACGCACCACGCACCACGCGCCGCATTTTTTCTGGCTGCTCGTCCTGACGCTGCTGATCGCCGCCTTGCTGCGCCTGTGGCAGATCGGCACGCTGCCGCCCGGCCTGCACTACGATGAGGCCGCCGATACCATCATCGCGCAGCAGATCGCGCGCGGCGAGAGTGCGCCGATCTTTGTGGCGGCTTACACCGGCAAGGAAGTTTTGTTCTTCTATTGGGCCGCGCTGTGGATGAAGTTGATCGGCCCGTCGGTGTTTGCCATGCGCCTGGCCGCGGCCATGCTGGGCGTGTTGACAGTGGCGGTGACCTACTGGACGGTGCAGGAACTGCTCACCGCTCCCCTCTCCCGGAAAGGGAGAGGGGTCGGGGGTGAGGGTGTCGCACTGCTCGCCACGATCTTCATTGCGACGTCCTTCTGGCATGTGTTGATGAGCCGCCTCGGCTTTCGCTCGATCAGCGAGCCGTTTATTCAGGCGCTGGCGTTGGCGATGTTGTTCCGCGGATTGCGTCTCAATCGCTGGGGTTGGATCATCGCTGCCGGGGCGCTGATCGGCTTGAATCTCTACACGTACCTCGCGGCCCGCTTGTTCCCCGTGGCGATTGCGGCCATCTTTTTCTTTCTCATTGCGTTCGATCGCGGCCAACGCAAACGGCGGCTGCTGCAATTCAGTGTCGTGGCAGTGACGGCGCTGATCGTCTTTGCGCCGTTGGGAATGTACTTCCTGAGCAATCCGAGTGCGTTCCTGACGCGCATCGAGCAGGTCGCGCCGCGCGGCGATCAGGTGGCGGCGCTGCTGGACAACGTGGCGCGTACCTTCGGTATGTTCTTCCTCAGCGGCGATCCGTACATTCGCTTCAATCTACCATATCGTCCGTTGTTCTCGCTGGCGTGGGGCGTGCTGTTCGTGTTCGGATTGATCGTGGCTCTGGTTGGTGTTTTTCGCGGCAGAACGATCTGGCGCAGGACGGCGTACTTCAGCCTGATCAGCACGACGTTGATCATGCTGCTGCCGACGGGGCTGGCCGTGAACGAGATCACGCCCAGCAACCTGCGCGCCATCGGGCTGATGCCGCTGGTGTTTGTGTTCCCGGCGTTGGGTACGTGGTGGAGCGCAAAAATCATTTGGACACGGATTAACACAGATGAACACGGATTCTTGCCTGAACGGCAAAGACGGTATGTCGGTTTGATCGTGACGGGTGTGCTGGTTGTCGGCGCGCTAGAAACAGGCTGGGCGTACTTCCGTGTGTATGCCAGCGAGCCGCAGTTGTACGTGCAGTCCGATGGCGATCTGACCGACATCGCGCGGTGGCTGAACACGCACGATACCGGCGGTGAACCGGTGTACCTCGCGGCGCTGCATTATCGGCATCCGACGGTGGCGGCGTTGGCGGAGAAGTTCGACGAGGTGAAGTGGATCGCGGGCAATCGCGGCATGGTGCTGCCGGATGGGCCGGGCTATTTGTTCTTCGCGCGATTAGGCCTGCCTGATGAAGCATGGCTGCAAAAAATCCTGCCGGACGCGGCCTTGATTGAAAAGCCGCTGGCGCCCGACGGCGAGACCAACTATCGCGTGTACCATCTCGACGCGCAGCCAGTGGTGACGCCGCAAGTGAAATCGCAGGTGAACTTTGGCAACATCATTGAATTGATAGGCTATGATCGTGATGTTGTACCCGCAAATGGCAGCGATGTGCGAACCACACTCTACTGGCGCGTGTTGAACAAACCCGATCGCGGCGACTACTCCACCTTCGCGCAATTGCGTGATGCGCGCGGCTTTGAATGGGGCAAGGGCGGCTCGTTCGATTATCCGTCCGAGCAGTGGACGCCGGGCGAGATCATCGTCAATCGCATCGACGTGCCGATTAGCGCGGGCGCGCCGCCGGGCGATTACGAACTGCGCGTGGGCTGGTTCTCGCCGGAGACGCAGCAGCGGATCAACATCGTCGCGCCGGATGGCGGCTTCGGCGGCACGGTGGCGCGGCTGTCGCCCATCCCGATCGATCAGATCACCACCGACGGCTCGCAGTTGAATATCGGCGCCCGGCTCGATTGGGACGTCAGGCCCGGCCTGAAGCTGCTGGGCTACACTCAGCCCACCAGCGAGGCGCAGACCGGCGCGCCGATCGAGGTGACGTTGTACTGGCAGGCCGATGCAGCGCTGAACGATCTGCCGGTGACGCTGCAACTCGCTTCGTGCGGCTGCGCGAATCAGCCGGTAGAGACGACAGTGCTGACGACGACGCTCCTCACTCGCCCGTTTAGCCAGTGGCAGCCCGGCGAAATCGTAGCCGATCGTTACCGGCTGCGGGTGCCGTTCGATCTGGCCTCGGGCGATTACACGCTGGAAGTCGCGGTGGGTACCGGTGAGCCAATCGTGTTGGGGGCCGTGAACGTGTGGCGGGGCGATCGGGTTTTGAGTGAACCGCCGATCGAGCAGCGCGTGAATGTATCGCTGGACGACGCGATCGAGCTGGCGGGTTACAACCTCGATCGAACAGGTGACGCGATCAAGTTGACGTTGATCTGGAAGTCGTTGCAAACGATCGACGAAGACTTCACGGTCTTCACGCACGTGCTGGATCGATCGGGCCGGCAGATTGCCGGGCAGGATAATCAACCGGTGAACGGCACGTATCCCACGTCACATTGGATGCCGGGCGAGTATGTGATCGATGAGTACACGCTTCCGGTCGCGTCAGGTGAATTCGAGATTGAAGTAGGGCTGTATGATCCCGAAACCGGTGCGCGTTTGGGCGAGACGATTCATTTGAAGTAGAGACCTGGCAGGTTTTGGAAACCTGCCAGGTCTGTAATATACTTACCCTACATCGCACAGCGGAGGCCCCATGAGCACCACCGAACCAACCCCGGTTGCCGCGCAGTCTGAATCGCATGTTTGTCCCAAGTGCGCGGGCAAGATGAACTTCGACGCGGCCAAAGGGATGTTGTCGTGCCCCTTCTGCGGCCATACCATGGCGGTGCCGGCCGCAGCCGAACAGCAAGTGACCATTGCCGAGCACGATCTGGAAGCGGCGTTGAAGGATGCTTCGGGCAAGGCGCACGGCTACGGCACACAGTTGAAATCGATCAAGTGCCAGAGCTGCGGCGCGGTGCTGAACGTGGAGCCGCACATCACGTCGACCCGGTGCTCGTTCTGCGGATCCAATCAGGTGTTGGAGCAGCAGGTCGATCCCAATCTCTACCGGCCCGAATCGGTGGTGCCGTTTGCGGTGGACGATGCCCGCGCGCACAATTTATTCCGCGAGTGGCTGGGGCGCGGCCTGTTCACGCCGAACGATCTCAAACGCGAAGGCGGCGGGCAAAAACTACGCGGCGTGTACCTGCCGTTCTGGACGTTCGACGCGCACGCGGAAAGCGACTGGCGCGCGGAGTCCGGCGATTACTACTACGTGACCGAATGGGTAACGGTGGTGCGCGATGGCAAGACCGTGCGCGAGCAGCAGCAGGTGCAGAAGATTCGCTGGTACTGGACCAACGGCCATCACCGCGGCGATTACGACGACGTGCTGGTCTATGCCACGCGCAGCATTCCCACGAATATTTTGCAGAAAGTTTATCCGTATGACACCAAACAGCTGGTGGCGTATCAGCCGCAATATCTTTCCGGCTGGAGCGCCGAGTCGTATCAGGTGCCGCTGGCCGAAGCGTGGCCCATCGGCCGCGACATCATTTACAATCACGAGCGCCGCGCCTGCGACAGCGAAGTGCCCGGCGATACGCATCGCAATCTCAACGTCAGCACACAGTTGTCCGCTCTGACCTTCAAGCACGTGCTGCTGCCGGTGTGGGTGGCGTCGTATCGTTACCGCGACAAGACGTTCCGCTTCATGATCAACGGGCAGACGGGCCGCGTGGAAGGCGAGAAGCCCATCTCGTGGATCAAGGTGACGATTGCGGTGGTGCTGGCGGTGGTCATCATCGGCCTGCTGATCTATCTGTTCTCGCGGGCCGATTCCGGCGAGGTGGGCCAGCTGCTCTTGTGGCAGGAATGGGCGATGTGGCACTTGAATGCGCCCGCGCTGGATGTGCCGTTGTTGATGTGAGGCGTAATGCGTGATGCGTAAAACGTGATGCGTAAAGGAACCGGGTTTCTCCGCCCATGAGGAATTCACATGGAAACTGACATCAACTTCGCTTTGCAGCAGCTTGGTCCCGCGTTCGCCGCGTTCATGCACGCCCTGTCGTTTCT
Source organism: uncultured Anaerolineae bacterium (assembly GCA_964398185.1). Taxonomy (GTDB): domain Bacteria; phylum Chloroflexota; class Anaerolineae; order Fen-1058; family Fen-1058; genus Fen-1058. The sequence goes on from CAYNML010000038.1 coordinate 21,409, forward strand.
GGGCACGGAAGATTTGTGGCTGCTGTTGGTGCCCTTCATCTTCTGGTGCGTGGACAGCGGCTTCGGGGCGCGCCTGTTGTTCCTGGTGGTGATTTCCGATTTCGTCAACGGTCTGCTCAAGTGGCTCTTTCATCTGCCGCGCCCGTACTGGGTTGACTCGCGCGTGACGCCGCTGGAATCTGAAGTGAGTTATGGCCTGCCGTCCGGCCACACGCAGAGCGCCACGGTGGGCTGGGGCTATCTGGCCGTGCGGATCAATCGCTGGTGGATGTGGCTGATCTCAGCGCTCGTCATCGTGGGCGTTGCCACGGCGCGCGTGGCGCTGGGCATGCACTTTGTGGGCGATGTGATCGGCGGGTTGATCGCCGGGCTGATCGTGCTGACGGCCTTCGTGCTGCTCGAGCCGCGCGTCACCCGTTGGATCGCACCCAGGCCGATCGGGTTTCAGATCGCGACGGCGTTTCTCGCTTCGCTGGCGATGATCGTTGTCGTGCTGATCGCGCGCTCGACGCTGGGCGGTGTCGCAGACCCGATCGGGTGGGCGCAGCTCAGCGCGCAGGCGGGTGTGCCCAACGCACCCCGCGGCCTCGACACGCCAATCACGGATGCAGCGATCGTCTTCGGGGCGGGGGCGGGGTTGGCGCTGTTGAAACAATCGGGTGGGTTCAACGCGCGCGGGCCGTGGAGCAAGCGCATCGCCCGGTTGGTGTTGGGACTGCTCGTGTTGATCGTTTTGCGCTTCGGCCTCGGCGCGATCTTTCCTCGCGAACCAGAACTGCTCGGCGCGGTCTTCCGCTATGTGCGGTACGTGATCATGGTGCTGTGGGCCACGTGGCTGGCGCCGTGGGTGTTTGTCAAATTGCGGCTGGCATAGGGCAAGTCGGCGACTTGCCCGCGCAAGTTGACAACTTGCGCCACAGCACTCGTGTTACAATTCGCCCCATGCGAATCCGGCAACTTCTGCTCATTGGCCTCCTGCTATCTTGCCTCCTGCCGTTTGGTTTGTCGCCCGCTGCCGCGCAAGATAGCGACGTTTTTCAAATTCTGGCGCGCATCAACGCGCTGCGCCAGCAGAACGGCCTGCCGCCGCTCGATCTGAGCAGCACGCTCACCGCGTCGGCGCAGCGCCACAGCGATGACATGGCCCGCACCGGCAACATCGATCACACCGGCTCGGACGGCTCGTCGATCGAGTCGCGCATCCGCGAGGCCGGTTACGGACACTGGCGCGACTTCGGCATCTGGGGCGAGAACATTTACGGCGGGCAGCTGGCCAACGTCGATGCGGCGTGGGACTTCTGGAGTAACTCGCAGGTCCATCGCGCCAACATCCTGAAGCCGCGCTATCGCGAGATCGGCATTGGCGTGGGGCGCAGTGACAACGGCACGTATTACACGCTCAACTTTGGCGCGCAGCCGAATGTGCTGCCGTTCTTTGTGACGGGCAGCGCGCCGGTGGTAACGCTGCTGCTGACGAACGAGAACGACATCACCACCGGCGAAGGCGTGGCGGTGATGGGCCAGGCCACGCAGGTGCGCATCGCCGAAGGGACGGATACGAGCAGCGCGCCATGGCAGCCGTGGGCGCCGTCGATTCCGTTTCAATTGTCAGACGGGGCGGGGCAGAAGACGATCACCGTCGAATACAAGGATGAACTGGGGCGCGGCACCAAAGCCGCGCGCACGTTCAATGTGTCTGATTTAGGATCGGCACAACCGACGCCGACCGAGACGGTGGAACCCACAGCCACGCTGGATGCGACGCCGACTGCGACGAGCACACCTGAGCCGACGGCCACCGGCACGCCCCGGCCGACCGACACGCCCACGCCACCACCCACCGAAACACCGACGGCGCTGCCAACGGAAACGGCGCAGCCGATCGAGACCCCCACGGCTGAACCGCCCACGGCTACGGTGACGGTTGCGCCGACGGTCACTCCCGCGCTGCTCGCTTCGCCAACACCCCGCGCCGCGCAGTTGATCGCGGCCAACCTGGCGACTTATCCTTCTGCTTCGCGTCTGACGCCGCCCGCGCCGCGCCCGGCCCCGCCCGATCGGCCTCTCTTCGACTTCACGGATTCGCCTGGTCTCAACACGTTTGCGATCGTGATCGGCTTGCAGGCGATCGTGTTGGTGGCGCTTGGTGGTGTGGTTGTGATGAAAGTGCGGCGGCGACCGTAATGCGTGGTGCGTGAAGCGGGTGTTATAATGAATTTGGCCCAACTTTCACCTCAGGAGGAGTCATGGTCAAGCTCAGCGCCCTCTACAAAAAGCCCGTCGACGTCGATGGCTTCGAGCAGCATTACGCGCAAGTTCACATTCCCCTCGTCGAGAAAATCCCCGGCATCCGCAAAACCGAATGGACCCGCTTCCTCGCCTCGCCGCAAGGTGAAGCGCCGTACTACATGATGTACGAGATGTACTTCGACAGCATGGAAACTTACAAGGCCGCCATGCAGTCGGAAGCGAACAAGGCCGCCGGGCAGGATCTGATGTCGTTTGCGAAGGACATCGTGACGTTGATGGTCGCCGAAGTCTACGAAGACGAAGTGCGGAAGCCGCTTGTGAAAGCGCGCGAATGAGCGTCTAAACGATCTCGGCGAGATCAGCGTAGGGGGAACGATAACCAGCGCGGATCATCTGCGCGAGCAGCGCGTTGGCTTCGGCCAGCGACAAGATTTGCGCCTTAACAACTTGCCGTAGCACGCCTAATGTGCCGGAAATCGGCACGCGCCAAGCGCGTCCAATCTGACGGGCGCGCGCATCGTCGGTGAAAAACGCCCAGCCGCGTTGCACGGCCATCGCCAGTGACGCCGCCTCGCCGCGATGCAATGAGTCCAGCAATTGTCCGAACAACCGAAACTCGGCCTCTCCAGACAGGGCCGTAAGGCGGAGCCAACCGGGTCGGCGTTAGGGGGTAAATGTCTGCCTCGATGCCGGCGTAAAAGGTGTGGCCTTCGGTGAGACCGTCTTGAATCTCGGCGTAGACTTCAGTGGACAGGTATATCTCGCCGAACAAGTGGCGCAACAAAACGAGGCGATCGATGGAGGCGAAATTGGAGATGACGGTGGTATTGGCGATGACGTTCATCGCGCGGCCCGATCGGACAAAACCTGCTCTACCGCCGCAATTTCCTGATGGGCGTCCTGTTCGTCGGCCGGGCCAAGGCGCGGTTGAATGCCGCGCTGTACCAGCAGTGCCTTGAAACTATCGAAGCTGAGGCCGGCCAGGTGCGCCGCTTTTGCCAGCGAGAGGTCTTCAGTCTGGTAGCGGTAGACGGCCAATTCAATGCGGAGCTGCGGCTTCTCTTGCAGCAGCGAACGCAGTGCATCTTGAACTACGGCTTCCAGATCAGGATAGAGGTGGGCATTGACCAGAGTTTGAGGTTGTAACATCATCTTGACCTGCCAATCATGTCAAAGTCCGGGCTAGATTGAGTATAACACACCGGCCAACACGGCAGGCAGCAAATGACAGACCAGAGAGGTTGCTCTTGAACTTCGCTGATAAGGTCGTGTTAGTCACGGGCGCAGGACGCGGTATCGGCAAAGCGATCGCGCTGGCTTTCGCGCAGGCCGGGGCGCGCGTGGCCGTCAACGACATCAACCCCGCCTCGTGCGCTCAAACCGCCGATGAGCTTACCACTTCCGGCGGACAGGCGCTGGCCTGTCACGCCGACGTGGCGAATAAGCTGGCCGTGCAGTCGATGTTGATCGACATCGAAGATCGCTGGGGGCGCGTCGATATTCTGATCAACAACGCGGGCGTCGAACCGCACCAGCCGATCGTGCAGTTGGACGAATGGGACTGGAATCGCACCATCGACGTGAACCTGAAGGGCGCGTTCCTCTGTTCGCAAAGCGTGGGTCGCATGATGCAAAAGCAGGGCGTGGGCGTCATCGTCAACATCGCCTCGATTGCGGGGCGGGCGGCGGGCCTGCGCGACCGATCGGCCTACGTGGCGAGCAAGACGGGCCTGATCGGCTTCACCAAAGAGTGCGCGCGCGAGTTCGCCGCGTACAACATCCGCGTGAATGCCGTGTGCCCCGGCGTAATCATCACCGAGATGACGGCGCACCTGCGCGAGAACGAAGTGCAGCTGAAGAAGTGGCTGGAAGACATCCCGCTGGGCCGCCTGGGCGAACCGGAAGACGTCACCGGCCTCGTGTTGTTCTTGTGTTCCGACGCGGCGCGCTATATCACTGGTCAGGCCATCAACGTCGATGGCGGCAAGGTGATGCTGTAGCAATGAACAATGAACAATTAGCAATGAACAAATGAGGCTCTTCCGGGTTCAGCGGGATTATTGTCACCAACGTGCGTCATTGCGAGGAGCGCTGTTCGCGACGAAGCAATCTCAGTACCGGTCGAAAGGAGATTGCTTCGCAGGAAGCGCTCGCAATGACGATGCACCGACGGTTTCCCGCCAAAGTCGGAAGACCCACAAATGACAAAGGAGTTCCTTGAGGAATAAACGTTCGCCGCTGCTGGCTGTGATTTTGCTGTTTGCCGTGCTGCTGCTGGTCGCCGCGCCGCTGCTGATCCGGCAGAGCCTTCTGCCGCAGGCCCCGGTCGACGACAACCGCCTGATCGATTACCGCAATCCAGCGTTGGGTTTTCGAATGCTGCGCCCGGAAGTGTGGGAAGTCTCCGAGGATGAAAACTTGATTCTGGGCGGCGTCACCGAGGCGATGGACGCCGTCGCCTTCGTGCCCCAGAACCCGCCGAATACGTTCATCATCATGTACGTGCAGGCGTTGTCTCGCACCGAAACGCTGGAGAGCTACGCCGCGCGGCAGGTGGCCGACCTGCAGAAGAACGAGAGCGACATGCGTTTCTCGCTGCCCCAACCGGTAACGATCAACGGCCTGCCGGCGCTGGAAACCGAAGCGATCAGCAACGTCGACGGCGAAGCGCGCCAGCTGCGCATGATCATGCTGTTGAACGGCCTGCGCGCCTACGCGCTGACCTACTTCGGCCCGGTGGGCGGCACCGCGCGTGATCGCTTCCAGAGCATGGTCGATTCGTTTGAATTCATCCGGTGATCTTGTACACGAACCCCACGAATAACACGAATGAATGAACAAAGCCTTGCGAGCGAGCGCCAGCGCCCTCGCAAGGTTTTTCTTTTAAGCCGCATCGTCATATAATGAAGCTGCCTGTCATTCCCGCGCGCTTCTAGCGGGAATCCAGCCAGCCTGGTTAACATTAAACATTACTGGTGAGACTGGATGCCCGATAACTACACTCGGGCATGACACCACTCGCCACCTAACGACGATCCCTGATCACCGATCAACCGATCCCTGAACCTATGCTCGGTCAAATTCTCGGCGACTACGAAATCCAGCAGGAAATCGGACGCGGCCCATCGGCCACCGTCTACACCGCGCGCCAGCATCCGGTCGAGCGGTACGTGGCCGTCAAGCTCTTCGAGCCGCAGTCGCGCGAAGTGACCGCGCGCCTCAAGGAGTTGTACGCCCTGATCGAGCAGCTCGATCACACGCACCTGCTGCCTATTTACGATCAGGGCCGCTGGCAGGATCGCCACTACTGGGTCACGCGCTACATGCCGGCCGGCTCGCTCAAGACGCGCCTGAGCAAGCAGCGTCTGACGCTGGAGGAGATCGATCGGGTCCTGCCGCAGATCGCCAGCGCGCTCGATCATGCCCACGGCCACGGCGTCATTCACGGCGATCTCAAACTCACCGACGTGCTGATCGATCACGCCGGGCAGGCCTTCGTCACCGATTTTGGCGCGGCGCTCGCGCTGAACCGATCGGCTTCCAACTTCCGCGCGCCCGAGGTGTGGCGCGGCAGCACGCCCGATGGGCGCACGGATGTGTACGGCCTCGGCGCGATCCTCTACGAACTGTTGACCCTGCGCCCACCGATTGAACCGGCGACCTCCCACGAGGAACGCACCAATCGGCGGTTGGTGCCGCCCGCGCCCAGTACCCTCAACAGCAAGCTGCCGGCTGTGCTTGATGCGGTGGTGCTGCAAGCCCTCGCCGTTGATCCTGATCAACGTTATCAAACGCCATCTGATCTGATCGCTGCCTACGGACAGGCCCGCGCCGCCAGGAAGGGCGCGCCGGTCATTGCCGCGGCGGCTGCCAGCGCAGTTGATTCGCGTGTCCGGCGCGTGAGCGCACATCGCGCCGAGCCGCAGAAGAATAAGCGGTGGAAGATCGCCGGATTGATCGGCGGCCTCGTCATCGGTTTGATCGTGATCGGCGGCGCAGTGGCTTTGCTGTCGCGCTCACCGGCGGCTGTCGCCCCCGGCCCGATCGGCACACTCACCTCCACGGCCACGGTGGCGCCCAGTGCCACCGCGACGCGCACGCCGGAGCCATCGGCCACGCCGACGAAACCGGCGGCTACTGCCACGCCGCGTCCCACCTCAACGGCAACACCCGCCGCGACGCTCACTGCAACGGCGACGGTTGCGCCCACGCGCGCCGCGACGCGTGTGCTGCCCACCGCCACGCCGACGATCAGCATCGCGCCGTTGACGCTGGCGATCCCGCGTCGCGAGACCCGCGACAGTCTCCAGCTAACCTTCAGCACCAACGTGCAGCCCGCCGATGCCGGTATCATCGGCGCCTTGTCGCTGGAAGTGCCCGCCGTCGAGCCGCTGGTGATCGATCGGGTCTTGGCGCAGGTCGGATCGGGTGATCAGGTGCTGCGGGTCGGGGTGTCGATCACTTGCGGATCGGTGGTGGAGCCGATCACCTCGCAGCAGGTCGTCATGACGCTGCGGGATGCGGCCGGGCAGACCTTGCTGACGCAAACATTGGACTACACCAAGCGCTGGTGCCAGTAGCCTCAGGTTGTTGTTCCTCGCACGGTTTATTCATTGACAACCGTTCTGCTCGGTGATATGTTTTCCCTGCTGTTACTTTTGCCCCAAGGAACCTGCTATGTTTTCTGCACTGCCCACCGACTACCATGAATTTGTGCACTGGACCTGGCCGCAGTATGAGCCGTATTACCAGGACTTGCTCGAACGATCGCTCGCTGCCGACAATATCGCCGCGTGGCTGGCCGACTGGTCGCACCTCGGCAGGCTGGTGCAAGAGGCGTATGCCCGTCTGCACCTGGCGACCACGCTGAACACGGCTGACGCCGAAGCCGAACAGCGCTACCACACCTTCAGCGGCGAAGTGTATCCGCAAGTGGAAGCGGCCGAGCAACAACTGAAGCAGGAATTGCTGGACAGTCGGCTGGAACCGGCCGGCTTTGCGATTCCGCTGCGCAATATGCGCGCTGAAGCCGCGCTCTTCCGCGAAGCGAATCTGCCGCTGCTGGCGGAAAATCGCAAACTGGGGTCGGAGTACAACAAGATCGTCGGCGCGCAGAGCGTGTCGTGGGAAGGACAAGAACTCACGCTGCAGCAGCTGCGGCCCATCGCGCAGGATCCCGATCGGTCGATCCGCGAACGCGCCTGGCGGCTCTCCGCGCAACGCTGGCTGGCGGATCGATCGGCGCTCAACGCGCTGTGGACGAAGACCGTCCCGCTGCGCAAGCAGATCGCGCTCAATGCCGGGTGCGCCGACTTCCGCGCATATCGCTGGCGTGAACTGCTGCGCTTCGATTACACCCCTGCCGATTGCGAGACCTTTCACGCCGCGATTGAGGCCGTCGTCGTCCCGGCGGCCAATCGGATTTACGAGCGTGCCCGGCAGCGGCTGGGGGTCGATCGGCTGCGTCCGTGGGACTGCGACTTCGATCGCGACCCGTTGAACTATCCGGCCTTGAAACCGTTTGAAGACGTGAACGATCTGATCGCGAAGACCGAAAAGATCTTCCAGCACGTCGATCCGCAGTTGGGCGCGTACTTCGGCATCATGCGCCGCGAGGGCCTGCTTGATCTGGACAACCGCAAAAGCAAGGCGCCCGGCGGCTTCTGCACCGAATTTCCGATCGCGCAGCGGCCCTTCATCTTCATGAATTCGGTCGGCGTGCGCGACGACGTGCGCACCATGCTGCACGAGAGCGGCCACGCTTTCCATGTTTTCGAGACAAATCATCTGCCGTACCTTCAACAACGGCAAGTCACCATGGAGTTTGCCGAAATCGCGTCCATGTCGATGGAACTGCTGGCTGCGCCATATCTGTCCGATAAGTTCAGCGGCTTCTACACGGAGCACGAGGCCGCGCGCGATCGCGTGGAACACCTGGAGCGCATCATCCTCTTCTGGCCGTACATGGCGGTGGTCGATGCCTTCCAGCAGTGGGCGCACACCCACCCCGCCGGCGCCGATCCGGCGGCGTGTGATGCGAAGTGGATGGAACTGCAGCAGCGCTTCATGCCCGGCGTCGATTGGAGCGGCCTCGACGCGGAGATGATGACGGGCTGGCATCGCAAACAGCACATCCATCGCGCGCCGTTTTATTACGTGGAATACGGGCTGGCGCAGTTGGGCGCGGTGCAGGTGTGGCGCAATGCTTTGAAGGATCAGGCGGCGTCGCTGGCGAACTATCGCCAGGCGCTGGCGCTGGGCGGCACGCAGTCGCTGCCTGAACTCTATCGGGCCGCCGGGGCCAGGTTCGCGTTTGATGCCGGAACGCTGAAAGAAGCCGTGGAGTTGATCGAAACCACGATTGAGCAGTTGCAAGCATGAAGACCTGTCTCGTGCTCGGCGCCACGGGCTTCATCGGCGGGCACATTGCGCGCGCGGCGGCAGCGCGCGGCTGGCAGGTGCGGGCGCTGCGGCGCAATCCGCAGGCTGTCGGCGCCATCGGCGATGTGAACGTGGAGTGGGTCACCGGCGATCTCACCGATCGGTCATCAGTGACCGAAGCGATGCGCGACTGCAAGGTAGTGTTTCACAGCGCGGGGGCATATCCACATGGGACGCGGCAAATCGATCGGGCTGTGCAGCGCGCGTTGATTCAAATGCGCAATGTGATCGCCGCGGCGCGCGACACCCAACCCGATCGGCTGATCTACACCAGTTCGTTCACCACCATCGGTTTGCCGGGTGAGCCTAATCGGCTGGCCGACGAGCGCGATCGGTATCGGCCCGGCACGGCGGGCGATGCGTACTACGAAGCGAAGTGGGCGATGGAAGTCGAGGCGTTGAGCTCCGGCCTCCCGATCGTCTCACTCAACCCGGCGGCGGTCTTTGGCCCCGGCGACGTGCATCTGGCCGTCAGCGAGATCGTGATCATGGCGGCCAAAGGCCGCGTGCCGTTTTACTTTGACGCCACCTTCGGGGCGATCGATGTGCGCGATGTGGCCGCGGCACATCTCAGCGCGGTGGAGTGCGGGCGGGTGGGCGAGCGTTACATTCTGAGCAACCACAACATGACACTGCAGGAGGGCCTCACACGCATCGCGCAGGCGGCGGGCCGTAAACCGCCGGCGATTCACATCGGGCCGCGCGCGTTAAAGGCCGTCATCGCCGTGGGCCAATATCTGCCCGGCGGCGCCATCGGCCACCTGCGTACACTGCAGTTCTGGCAGCCGCTGAACAACGGCAAAGCGGTGGCGGAACTGGAACTGCCGTCGCGCCCGCTGGCCGATACGCTGCGCGATGCGCTGGCGTGGTTCAAGGCGAACGGCTACTTGTGACAATCATTTTGCAAGGCAAGCGCAACATTGGGCCAACTGTTTGACGAAATTCTGTATGGTATAATTTTTCAGAGAATGCTGTAGAGGAGCAGCACATGACTTATACTGAACCAGAAATGATTACCATTATCGAAGGACCGCCGCCGGAATTCATGTTGGCGCAGGATACCTGGTCGACCTCGGTGTGGGAAGGGCAGGTGCCGCGCACGGTGGGGATCTGCCAGATGCGCACCTTCAACGCGCAGGGTCTGATGGAGCGCTGCCAGCGGGCGTGGCGTGAAGGCCGGCCGGTGCACCTCGATTTTCCGCAGATGGACGGCTTGCGGCAGGAAGTGGAAGTGCTGGCCGCCAAGCCCGGCCACGTGGAAGAGGGCGATTTGATTTACCTGTGGGTCGCCGTGCCGCGCGATGAGGCCCTCATCGATGACGGCGCGGACGACGACACGGAGAGCGGCGATTCCGGCTCATACGCCTAGCGCGTCAGCGCCAGCTGCGTTGAATTGACTGGATAGTCGAACGTTCGGCTATCCAGTTTTCATGAAAGGCACATGGGATGATTCCAGAACGCTTGATCGATTTGCTCGCACCCGCCAAGAAAGCCTTTGCCGCGATCGCATTAACGCTGGCCGACGGCTCACCGCAAGTCACGCCTATCTGGTTCGACTGGGATGGCACGCACATTGTCCTGAACACGGCGCGTGGGCGCGTGAAGGACAAAGTCATGCATCGCGGCGGCAAAGTGGCGTTGCTGATTGTCGATCCGGCTGATCCCTATCGCTATCTGCAAATTCGCGGGCGGGTGGTGGAAGAAACGGAAGAGGGTGCTTACGACGTCATTTGCGATCTGCGGCTCAAGTATCACGGCGATCGCGACTTCCCTAAGCGTTCCGGCGAAGTGCGTGTGACATACAAGGTCCTGCCGGAACAGGTATTCCCCACGCAGTAAAGCACGAGGCGGCTGAATCTCAGCGGCCTCGTTTTATCTGTTGCCAGAAGGCCCGCCGCACACACAACAGCGCTGGCAAACGTAGCGCAAGTTGTCAAGTTGCGTTACCTCAGATGCGGATGTAGCGCTTCCATTCCTGCCGGATGTCCGAAGTCATGATTAGGTAGTTGGTGCGCGGGATCTTGGGTTCGTAATTCGGATTGAAAAAGCGCATCCCCGCCTCGTGCATGGAGCGCCCGCCTTTGCGCTGCTGGCACTTGGGGCAGCAGGCCACGGTGTTGCCCCAGGTGTTGGGCGGAATATTGTGCGCGCGGCACTGCCACTGCGGCGTCACGTGATCGACCGTCTCTTCATGCGGGTGCAGTTTCTTGCCGCAATACTGGCAGGTGTGATGATCGCGGGCCAGCACGCCGCGCCGGCTCCAGCCCACGCCGCGCCGCGGCACATTGACGTAGTAGCGCAGGCGCAGCACGCTGGGCATGGGCTGGCGCAGCTGCGCCGAGCGCAGCTCGCGCCCCGGCATGGACTCGATCACTTCCACCTTGCCGTCCATCAACAGGCCGATGGCGCGGCTCAGTTTCACGACGGCTAGCGGTTCGAACGAAGCATTCAGCAAGAGAATGTTGACCACGATGACGCTCCTACGTCTATGGCTCCCCTGACTATCCTAAGCAGTTCACCTCAAGCGGAAGTTAAGACTTCCTGAAATTTCGTTAGCAAAAGTATAGCAGAGAAGTCGCTATGCGCCAAAAATCACGTTGACGCCCGCTGCGTCACGCGGTACACTAACGCGCAGTTCAGGGCCTGGCGCCAGTCAGCCGGTGCGCAGATGAATGGCTGGAGAAAGCGAGTGACATGCCCCAAAAATCCTGGACGGTGCAGCTGGAAGACGGCACGCATACGGTTGAGTTTGACAAACGCTGGAGCAGCAGCCAGCGCGTTATTCGCGTGGACGGACAGGTCGTGCTGGCGACCAAGGCCGGGTGGATTAACACCGGCAGTGATGACGCCTTTGTCTTGGGCGCGCATCAGGCGGTGCTGCATACGCGCACCAACGGCTTGACCTTCAATTACGATCTGTCCGTGGACGGGCAATCGGTTCAAAGCGGGCGGCCCGTGGCGCAGCTGACCAACCTGCCCAAATGGATTTGGTTTTTCATCGTGGCCTGCGGCATTATTCCGCTATTTACCCTGGGGGGTGCAATTCCGATCGTGATCGGACTCGGCGGCGCATCGGCGTGCGCGGTTGTCAGCCGGCATCCCACGCGCAGCGTGCGGATGAAAGCCGTGTGGGCCGCCGGGATAACGATGGCGGCCTGGGCCGCGGCAATTGCTTTTGTGGTGTTGGCGGCCGGCGGACTGGCTTTGCTGAATGTGAGCCAGCCCGACTGGCAGACGTACCAGTCGCCAGCGGGCCGCTATTCGATCTTGATGCCAGGCCGGCCGAAAGAGCAAACGCAAGCGTTCGAGTCAGCGGTTGGTACCCTGGATCTGCACATCGCCACTTACGAAAATCGATCGGGCGCGTATCTGGTGATGTACGTGGACTATCCCGCCGATCTGGTCGCTGCCGGTCAAGCGAGCGCGATTCTCGACGGGGCGGCGCAGGGCGCCGTGGCCAACGTTGATGGCCAGCTGACACGGCAGCAGGCTGTTTCACTGGGCGCGGCGCCTGGCCGCGAGATCGAATTCGATGCGGCGGCGCAAGGCGCGCAGCCGGCCACGCGCATCAAGGTGCGCTATTACCTGGTGGGCCGCCGTTTGTATCAAGTGATGGTTGTGGCCCCGCAGGCCCAGGGCCTGCCCGCTGATGCGCCCAAATTCCTTGACTCGTTCAATCTGAACGAAAGCTGAATAAGCGAGGCACGATGGAAACCACCTGGCGGCCGGTCCTCATTGCCGAAACCGAAAAGCCTTACTGGAAGCCCTTACAGCAGTTCGTCAAAGACGAGCGCAAGAAGTATACGGTCTATCCGCCTGACAAGGACGTGTTTGCGGCGCTGCATCTGACGCCGTACGAAAAAGTCAGTGTGCTGATCCTGGGTCAGGATCCGTATCACGAAGCGGGGCAGGCGCATGGCCTGTGCTTTTCCGTGCGGCCTGAAGTCGCCATTCCGCCGTCGCTGCAAAACATCTATAAAGAGCTGCGCGACGATCTGGGTTGCCCGATTCCCAACAACGGCTGCCTGACACCATGGGCTGAGCAGGGCGTGCTGTTGCTCAATGCCGTCTTGACCGTGCGCGCTCACCAGGCCAATTCGCACCAGGGCAAGGGCTGGGAGAATTTTACAGACGCCATCATCCGCGCGGTGAACGACAAGCCCGATCGGGTGGTGTTTGTGCTCTGGGGCGCCTATGCGCGCAAGAAGAAACCGCTGATCGATACCGGACGTCACGTAATCATCGAGTCCGCACATCCTTCGCCGCTGTCGGCCGCCAACGGTTTCTTCGGCAGCCGGCCTTTCTCCAAGATCAACGCCGCCTTGCGCGAGGCGGGCAAGCCGGAAATCGATTGGCAGCTTCCAGATCGCTAGCTGGCGTATGGTCAAGCCATAGTCGCCGCCCCCAGCCGATCGGGCGGGCGCGGGCCGCCGCGCAATACTGCGGCCACTCCTGTCCAACTGAAATCCAACGCTAAATTCTAACTTTTTCCTCTTGACAAAGCGGTTTGCGGAGTTTTATAATCACGCCTATAGCAAACCGGTTTGTAACCGCTGGACCCCTGAGCCTCTAATCCCGTCCGACGACCGGCCTGCAGGTGGGGGGATGAACGCGTTCCGTTCAGCGCAACCGCAATCCAACGTCACATCCCCGCCGGTGGCTGCGGCTTGTGTCCGTAGACCGCGGGCGGTTTTTGTTAACAGGAGGTGATTGGCCGACGCATCAACTATTTCTTCCGCGCCCCGATTCTTTTTCACATCACACACCCAGGAGAAGAAGATCAATGAAGCACAAGACACTCATCATCTGGTTGACCGTGCTGGCGGTGCTGGTGGGCCTGTTTCCGCAGATGGCCCGGCCGGCGCTATCTCAACCCGTCGATCGCGCCCCGATCGATCAACCCGAACGCACAGTCCCGTTGGCGCCGGCCGCCCCGTCCAATTGGTGCGTCGCGGGCGGGTTCCAGCCTGGCGGCGGCTGGAACAACGGCTCTGATCCCCTGTACGACGACGGCACGCACGGCGACTTGGTCGCCAACGACGGCGTGTTCTCGCTGGACTATGTCGTGGCCAAAGCGCCCGGCTATTACGAGTGGAAGTTTTTTGCCTGCGGCACCTGGGACGGCTATCCCGGCGAGGAAGGCGCCAACAAGTGGTTATACACCACGACCAATCCCCAGACCGTTAAGTTCCTGTTGGACACCAACGTCAACGCCGACGGCTACAAACCTTCAACTTATCTGACGAACGTAGCCGATTCGTTTGCCGCGCTAACCAACACTTGGACGGCGGTTGGCAACTGGCAGTCGGCGATATGGAACAACAACGATCCGGCTACGCTGATGACGCAAATTGCGCCAGGCCGGTATGCGGTCACCTACACCGTTGCCGCTGCCGGAACCTATATGTTCAAAGTAAGCCGGACAGGCAGCTGGGATCAGCAATTTGGTCCCGATGGCCGCTCGGTGAATTCGGGCAATTTCACTTTCACCACGACCTCGCCTAATCAAGTCGTTGGTTTCTTCCTGGATGCGGGCAATGCGCGCATTCAGGCGGTGCCGGCGGGTACGCCGGGAACTGCTTCATGGTATCTGCGTGGTTCCATGAACGGCTGGGGCACGAGCGATCCGCTCTATGACGATGGCACGCACGGCGACCTGGTCGCTGGCGACGGCGTGTATTCACTGGCCTACCCGTTGGCCAGCGCCGGAAATTATGAATGGAAGATCGCCAAGAGCGATTGGAGCGTGGGTTATCCTAACAACAACGCCTGGCTAATCGTCACCGCCGGGCAGACCGTGCGCTTCACTCTTGATACGAATACCTACAACGATGGCTGGTGGCCGCAGTCCAACATTGCCAGCGCTAATGATAACATCCCCACCAACTGGACGGCTGTCGGCGACTGGCAAAGTTGGAACAACAGCAACTCTGCCACAGCGCTGTGGAACTGGTCGCCGGGCCAATATGTTGTCACCTATACCATCCCGGTGGCGGGCGTTTACAACTACAAAGTCTCGCGCACCGGCAGCTGGGATCAACAGTATGGCGCAGGCGGACGCTCGGTTGACGCCAGCACGGTAAATTTCCAGGCCTACTCAGCCAATCAAACGCTGAGCTTCCACCTCAACACCGGCACGGGCCGCGTGAAGGTCGTATCGATCAGGACGACGGCCTCGCACGACAACAACATCTGGTGGGACGATCTGGGCCACAACAGCCGCGATTCACTGTTTCGCACTCCCGGCGGCGCGGTGGTGACGGGCACGCCCGTGACGCTGCGTCTGCGCGCGGCCAGCGGCGACCTGACCGCTGCTAAAGTGCGCGTCTACAATGATCGCACTAACGAACAGGCCTTGCTCAACATGAGTCTGGCCGCCGACGACGGCAAGTATGAATGGTGGGAAGCCACCGTGCCTGCCAGTGCTGATCCTACTGTCTATTGGTATCGCTTCATCGCCATTGATGGCACGGCCACCGCTTACTACGACGACGATGCCGCCCGCGACGGCGGCTGGGGCAAGACCTTTGCCGAAACGCCCGACAACAGCTGGCAATTGACAGTGTACGATCCGGCCTTCCAGTCGCCCGATTGGATCAAGAACGCCGTCGTGTATCAGATCTTCCCCGATCGATTCCGCGACGGGCTCACGGCCAACAACACTCCGACCGGCACCTTCTTCTACGATGAGCCGGGTGGCACGGTCTTTCGTTCGTTGCAAAGCAACTGGAACGAAGTGATCTGCGATCCGCGCAGTTCCGGTCCCTGCCAGGGCACCTACAGCAAGAACTTCTACGGCGGCGACTTGCAGGGCCTGCGCGACAAATTGGACTATCTGAAGGAACTGGGTGTGACAGCCGTCTATCTCAATCCGACCTTCGAGTCGCCGTCCAATCACAAGTACGACACCACCGATTACAGCATCATCGACGACAATTTCGGCGATCAGCAGACCTTCATTTCGTTGACGCAGGAGTTGGACGCACGAGGGATGCACCTGATTCTCGACGGCGTGTTTAATCACACCTCGTCGGACAGCATCTACTTCGATCGGTATGGCCGCTACCCGCAGGTGGGCGCGTGCGAAAGCTACACGTCCACCTATCGCAGTTGGTACTACTTCAAGGATGTGCCTGCCGGTAGTGGCGCCTGTGTGGGTTCCGCCGGTACGCCGCTGGGCGCGACCTATGAAAGCTGGTTCGGCTACGACAGCCTGCCCAAGCTCAACTCGAGCAACCCGGACGTGCGCGCGTTGATCTTCACCAGCGGCACACAATCCATCGGTCCGTACTGGATGCAGTACGCCGACGGCTGGCGGTTGGATGTGGCGGGCGATGTCGATCCCGGCGTGCTCAACGATCCCAACAACGACTACTGGGAAGGTTTCCGCGCGGCGACCCGCGCTGTGAATCCCAATACGTACATCGTCGGCGAAGAGTGGGGCAACGCCGCGGCGTGGACGCTGGGCGACGAATGGGATGCCACCATGAACTACCAGTTTAGCTCGGCGGTGCTGAGTTTCTGGCGTGATACCCCCTTCGAAGACAACGACCACAACTCAGGCAGTTCGGCGGGCATCCTCACTCCGCTTACGCCCGCACAAGTGGACGCGCGGCTGCACAATCTGGAAGAGCGCTATGCGCCGCCCGCGTTCTACTCCATGATGAACCTGTTGGGCAGCCACGATACCAATCGGGCCTTGTTCATGCTGGATGAGAACACGAGTTTGATCAGCCCCACGATCTACCTCAACCCGAACTATGACTGGAGTGACGCCATTCAGCGCCTGAAAGGTGTCGCCATCATGCAGCTGACGCTGCCCGGCGCGCCGACGATCTACTACGGCGACGAAGTGGGCCTGGTTGGGCCGGTCGCCTACGCCGGCGGCAAGTGGGAAGATGATCCTTACAATCGCCAGCCGTATCCGTGGCTGGACGAGAGCGGTACGCCGTTCTACACGCACTTGCAGACGCAGAACGGCCAGAATGTGCTGCGCCGCCACTATCAACTGCTGACGTCGGCCCGCAACGCGCATCCCGCGCTGCGCACCGGCTCGTTCGACACGCTGCTGATCGACAATACCAGCAAGACCTATGTCTATGGCCGCAAGTGGATCTCAGGCACGACCGACAGTGACGCCGCCGTGGTGCTGGTGAACCGCAACACGGTTACGCAGACCATCGCCGTGAACGTGGCAGGCTATCTGGGCAACGGCGCCGTCTTCACCGACGTACTGAACAGCGGCGCGGTCTATACCGTCACCAACCAGCAGATCACGGTGGCCGACGTGCCGCCCATGTTTGGCGCGGTGCTGGTCTACCACAGCGGCGCCATCGTTCCACCGGCGGCTCCGACGAACCTGACGGCGGCGGAAGGCAATGCCCAGGTAGTGCTCAACTGGGACACAATCGCTGGTGCGGATAACTATCATATCTACCGCTCGCTCCTGTCAGGCGGCGGGTACACCCGCATCGTGACCGGGACAACCAGCACGGTCTACACCGACACCCACGTGACCAACGGCACATGGTATTACTACGTGGTCACCGCCAGCGACGCCAACGGCAACGAGAGCGATCTGTCCAATGAGGCCGCCGCCCTGCCGCACGCCGACATTGACTGGGCTAATCTGCAATGGCCGGATGAAATCACACATACCATCAGCATCACCCCCACTGCGAACATCTACGGACAGGTCTACATTTCGGGCACAACGTCTCAGCCCGGCGCGACGCCCGGCCTGTTGGCGCAGGTTGGCTATGGCCTCACCACCGAGCCGCCCATCTCGTGGACCAACTGGGTGAACACGACGTTCAACGGACAGTCGGGCGACAACGACGAATTCAAGGCGCAGCTGCTGCCTGAAGCGGTTGGCGAATACTACTACGTCTATCGCTACTCCACAACCAACGGACGCGACTGGGCCTACGCCGATCGCAGCGGCCTCATCAGCGCCAGCAGCGTGGTGACGCCGGGCCTGCTGCACGTCATCTCGTCCGGCGATGTGACGCCGCCCGCCGTCCCGCAGAACCTGCGGGTCACGCACTGGGGCACCGATCACATCAGCCTGGCGTGGGATGCCGTGGCCGATAGTGATCTCTATGCCTACGATCTCTATCGCTACAGCGATCAGCAACTACCGGGCGCTGCTGCCCAGATCGGGCGTGTGCTGGCTCCCGCCACGGTGTACACCGATACCGGGGTGGTGAGCGGACACACCTACACCTACACCGTGAAAGCGCTCGATACGTCGTTCAACGCTTCTGCGGCGTCGAATGAAGCCGTGGGGCGCGCCATCCCGCGGCAAGTGGAGCTGCGCTTCTTCGTCACCGTGCCAGAGTTCACGCCGGCTGGCGATACCGTCTACATCGCCGGCGACAACGCCGCCGCCTTTGGCGCGTCGTGGAATCCGGGCGCCATGCCGATTACGCAGCTCAGCGCCACACAGTGGATGTACACCGTCACGATCGGCGAAGGGACCGCGCTGCTCTACAAGTACACGCGCGGCACCTGGGATGTGGTGGAAAACTGGGGGTCGCTGGTGGGCTTGGCGAATCGCCAGCTCACCACCAACTACGGCGCGACCGGCATCATGACCATCACCGACACGGTTTACAACTGGCGTGATCCGATCGTAATGTCACACTTCCCGGCCGACGGCGCTACGCAGTTCAACGCCGCGCAGCCCATCACCGTCGCCTTCAATCGTATGCTGAACACGACGTTCATCACCGAAGCGACGTTCATCGTCAGCAACACCACGCAGGGCGTCGCCTATCCCGGCACGTTCAGCTTCAGCCAGGACACCTCGCGGCCATACATCACCAGCACCATCGTGTCCTTCACGCCCAACGCGCCGCTGCCCGGCGGTGATTACACCGTGTTCTTGAACAAGAGCGGCTACGTGGACGAAGGACCGATGCAGCAGAACTATCAGTGGAGTTTTGACGTGGCCGGCATCGATCTGGTGACGCCCGTCAACGGCGAGGTCTTCACGGCCACCGACAACATCAGCCTCGTCGTGCCGATCCAGATCACCACGACGAACTTCATCATCCCGGCCGACGGCCACTGGCATCTGTGGATCGACGGGACTATGGTGGGGATGCAGTATGGGTACACGACCACGCAGACCTTGCTGGTCGGCCCGCACGTCATCACCGCGGAGATGGTGAATCCGGCGCATCAACCGCTTGGCCCGGTGGCGACCATCAACGTCGTCGTCAACAAACTGCGACCATACAGCACCTATCTGCCGCTGATCAGACGCTAACTTTCACGCAGCATGCTGAAACAGGAAAGCCCGACTCTGCACAGAGCCGGGCTTTCCTGGGATCTGCTCCAGACCCGATCGGCGTCCTAATCCACCAGCACTCCTGCCTCAACCAGAATCGAAACCAACTTCGGCCAGTCTTTTTCATTGATGCGCGCGGCGGTGGGGCCGAGTGGCTCGATCGAGAGGCCGCGCGTCCTGGGCGATTCCTGCAGGCGCTTCAAGATGGCCGCATCCTTCACCTGCACGATCACGGCGCGTTCCACTTTCACTTCCGTGCCTTTGCTGGCCCAGCGTTGCATGGCCTTCGCTAACGTCGGCGGCACGCCGTGATCGGCCGCCTGCTCCAGATAGGCCAGCACCTTCTCCGTGGAAATCTTCTGCGAATTGGCGCGCGTCAGCGACGAGGGCGTGAGCCGGTAGCGATATTCTTCATTCACGATGGCGATCAGATCAGCCACGCGCGCGACTTGAAAGCGATCGTAACGGCGCGTGTGTGACACATGAATAGTGGCATCACTGCGCACGGTGAACAACCGATCGACTTCGGCGGCTTCAGCGGCTTCATGCGTCAGGCCCAGCAGCTGTGCGCCGCGCGGCGTGAGGCAGAAGGTCGCCGCACTCGCATCCAGGTCGATCAGGCCCAACCAGAACAATGGTCCGCTCAGCACCTGCTGAATTAACCTGCCTTCCACGCGATCCCACGCCGCAAAGCCGCGCAGATAGTCACCGCTGGCCGCATCGCGCAGATAATCGGTGTCGAAGTCGGCGCGCAAAAAGTCCGGCGACTGCGCTTTCATCCGTGCGAACAGCGCCGCAAAGGTATGCCACGCGCCGGGCACCGCGGCTTGCAGACCGGCGAGGATCGCCGCGCGCACGGCCACTACATCGCTGCGCAGCGAGACGGCTTTCTCGATGTGTATCACGTGCGCGCGCTGCAACTCATGCCACGCGGCGTTGGCGCGCCACGCTTCAAACAAGACGCGCAGCTCGTCCAGCGCGGGCGCGCGCAGCCAGTCGGTGCTGCGCTGCGGATCGGGGCGCAGGCGCTGACCAACGATCTTGATCACGTGCGCGCGCTCGGCGTGATGCAGCAGGAAATCAAGGCGGGCCGGATGAGCGTCGCGTAATTGCAGGCGCAGGGGCTCGATCACGGCGCGCCAGTGCGGCTCGGCCACGCGCACGAAGTTGTTGTGCAAGTGACTGAGGATGGTGCACAGATCATCGGCCAGCGCTTCACCGCTCGATCGGATGTCCGTCGGCGTCGCCGCGATCTCCAACGGTTCGACGGATCGATCGGGCGCTTTCAGCAGCGGCAATAACGGGATGAGCTCGGCGGGCGCGAAGAAGACCTCGCGCATCGCGCCGTTAGGCAGCTGCTCGAAACCGCGATAGAGCAGGCCCAGATACCACAGGTTTTCCGCGGGGCTGATGGGGCTGCGCCACAACTGCTCGCGCTCCAGACGGGCCGGGCCAACCGATCGGATGGAACCAAAGCGCTGCGCGAAGTTCGCCACGGGCAGCGTGCCACCGGCGGCCAGCAGTGCCCGCAGCGCTTCACGCTCGGCGTTGGGCAGATCGCCGAGGATCAGCGTGGCGCGCGCCGGCGTGCTGATCGTTTCTTCGAGTCGATCGACCAGTTCGCGCGGCTTCAAGCCGATCGGGTTGAGCGACCAGCGCTCGGCGATGACGCGCAGCACCACCGCATCGGTATCGAGCAGGCATTGACGCAGTGAACGCATGGCTGATCAGGCCGCGGCTTGTTTTTCGTGCCAGGCGCGCAGCTCGTCGGCGTGCTCTTCGCCTTCATGCCAGATAAGCACGCCCACCATTTTTTCCACGCTGCCGGTTGGCCCCCACGGATAGAGCACCGGCTCGTCCAGTTTTTCCAGCGGCAGTTCGCGCAGCGCTGTCTTCAACTGTTCGCGCGCCACATGCCACTCGCGCACGATGCGATCGTAATCCAGCGTGCTGCGGGTCGCCACGGACTCGGCGTTGTAAGCGTCGACGCCTTTGACGGCGGGCGTGTCCGGTGTTTGCCCCCTGGCGTGGGCGCGCAGCGCGGCCGTCACCACGTCGTCCCAGCCGGTCAGATGCGCGTAAAAATGACGCAGCGTCCAGCCGGGATAGATTTCGGTTTCCGGGGGAATCTTGTCCAGCAATTCCTGCAAGGTGGCGCGCGCGGTGTCGAGGCGCTGAATGATCGCTTCGCGTTTATCGGTCATGTCGGTTTTCCCTGGCGGCTTTCTTGCGCCGGTGTTCCACCGTGTGCAGAATGTATTCGGTCGCATCAGGTGTTTTGCAGTTCGTCTCGCCGTGATCGATCTCCACCGGCCCGATGGTTTGAGCGGCGCTCAACGCTTTTTCTTGTAAGGCAGGGTTGCGGATGCCGATGGCGATCAGCGCATTATTCATGGCCTCGCGCACCCGATTCTTCTGCCGGTGAATGTGTGTCTCGATCTCGATTAGATATGATTCAAAGTAGTTATCGGGCAGGTCGGGTTGATGCAGCGCCAGCTGCCCGATCAGATTCCAGCCGGCCCGGCCAATCCATTCGCTGCGCGCCGTGTGCCACTTCTCGGCTTTCTTCTGCCAGTAGGGCGTGCGCGCGACCAGCCCGGCAAACTGATCGGTGATGACGTAGTTCTCCAGATCCTTTGACCAGGCGTCGAGTGTCTTGGCGTCGAGCTGAGTGGGATCGGCGATCAATGTCGCCAGGACTTGCGCGTCGTGGTTGCCGGTGGCCCACAACTGCACGGCCAGATCGTGATCTATTTTGATCTGTTTGGCCAGCAGGCGCAGATCGGCCACGCTGACGCCGTACATGTTTTCGCCGACGCCGTGGCGGCGGTAGACTTTGCGGTTCTGCGCGGTGCCGCGCCGCTTCAATTCACGCAGGGCGCTGTTCAGGTTCATGGCGACTTCTCCGGTGGCTTGGGTAGAGTGATTATACTGTGATGTGCGCGGAGAAGCTAAATGATAAATCCTCCCGGAGGCTGCCAGCCTCCAGGAGAATTCTCTAGAGCGAATTCCACTTTGATTTACGATCCGTCATTGCGAGGAGCGTTGTGTGCGACGAAGCAATCTCCTACGCAGCCCGACGAGATTGCTTCGCACGCCCTGTCCGCCGTAGAGCGGCGGGGGCGCGCCTGGCGAAAGCGCTCGCAATGACGCTGCACCCGTAAATCAACCTGGAAACCGCTCTACTGATCGATCCGCCAGTACGGGTTGCTGCCCTGTGTCACTTCGCGGAGGGGCAGGTTGTAGCGCGCCCTGGAACCGCCGGTGGGCCTGCAAAGCTGCCAGACTTGTCCAAATTCTGGCCGTATGTTATCGTCTGCCCCAGTCCAGGCACTGATAACTCTTAGCATAGGAGCCGCTGTATGAGCACAGTCACGTCTTCATCGCCTTCCGTGTGGAAGATCGCCCTCGCCGCCATCGGGCTGTTTATCCTGAGCGCGCTGGCCTGCTTTGGCGTGCTGGTGCTGCTGGTGCTGTTGCAATCGCCGCGCCCGTTGCTCTATGTGGCCCTGATCGCCGCGGTGTTCGGGATCATCACCGTCGGCCTGGTGCGTTTCGTGCGCCGCCGCCGCCAGCGCAATCCGGGAGTCTGGTGGCGCACCTGGCTGAAAGCCTCGATCGTGTGGGCGCTGGTTGTCCTGGCGCTGGTCGCCGTGCCCATTCTTGGCGCAACCTGGATTAACGCCACGCAGCCTATGCTGCTGCCGCACATCACGCTCACAAACGGCGAGAAGCAGGTGACTTTTCAGGGCATGGTACACGTCGGCTCGGAGCCGTTTTATCAGGGGGTGGTCTTTGACATGCTGGCCGCCAAGAGCCAGCCGTATGACTTCTTCTTCGAGGGGGTCAGGCCCGGCTCGGCGGAATCGCAGCAAAAACTGAAGGACCTGCTGGGCACAGGCGGACGCGACCTGAATGAGGTCTACAAATCGATCGCCGTGGTGTGCGGCCTGAAATTCCAGACCGATTATTTTTCGGCCTTCACGAACGATTTGATCTCGGATCCCGATCGCTATGTGCTGGCCGACGTGACCACCGACGACATGATCGACGAATGGGAGCGGCTGATTAGCGAGAACCCGGCGCTGGCTGACGAGCAGGCCGCCAGCCGGCCGCAAGCCGACCCGGGCGTGGAAGAAAACACGGCCCGCCTTGTCGGCGCCGCCGAAACTCTGGCGGCAGGGCCAGGCAAGATCAGCGCCCTGCTGTGTCAGGCTTACTTTAACACTGCCTTGGAGCCCAAACCAGAAAACGAACAGCCGCCTTTTTCCCGGCTGGTGGTGCTCGATTTCCGCAATCGCCAACTGGCGGACCGGATCATCAATCATCCCGGCGATCAAATCTACCTCACTTACGGGGCGGCACATATCCCCGGCGTTTACCGGTATTTGCGTGAACGCGATCCGCGCTGGCAGATCAGCGACGTGGAATGGCGGCAGGCCATTCAGCCGCAGACCCAGCGCGATGCAGAATTGGATTTGAACTGAGGCAGTCCGGGGCTTCAGCTGCGGCGGGCCAGAGATGAGGGCACGGGTAAGGTCAAAACTCCTGATGCTCCGTGCGCGTGATGATCTCGTCTTGCAATGCCTGGCCCAGATCGCAGAAGTAGTCGCTGTAGCCGGCCACGCGCACGATCAGATCGCGATGCTCCTCGGGGTGTTCCTGCGCGGCGCGGAGAGTGGCCGCATCGACGACGTTGAACTGGATGTGATGCCCGTCGAGTTTGAAGTACGCGCGGACGAGGTGCACCAGTCCGTCGAGACCGGCCTCGTCGTGCAGCAGCTGCGGCGTGAATTTCTGATTGAGCAGTGTGCCCCCCGTGCGGACGTGATCGAGTTTGGCGGCCGATTTGAGCACGGCGGTCGGCCCGTTCCGATCGGCCCCCTGCACCGGCGAGATGCCCTCGGACAGCGGCATGCCCGCCAGGCGGCCATCCGGCGTCGCGCCCATCACCGATCCGAAGTAGACGTGCACCGTTGTGGGCAGCAGGTTGATGTGATACTCGCCGCCTTTGGTGTTGGGTCGCCCGTCGATGGCCTTGAAAACCATCTCGAAGACTGATCGCATCACGTCGTCGGCGTAGTCGTCGTCGTTGCCGTAGCGCGGCGTGCGGTTGAGTAATAACTGCCGCGTGCGTTCGTGCCCGGCGAAGTTGTCGTGGAGCATGGCGAGCATGGACGCCATCGACAACGTCTGGCGATCGAACACGTGGAACTTCAGCGCCGTCAAGGCATCGGTGATGGTGCCGAGGCCGACGCCCTGAATGTAGCTGGTGTTGTAACGCGCGCCGCCGTCGTGATAATCTTTGCCCGTGGCGATGCAATCGTCGATGAGCAGCGACAGGAACGGCGCGGGCATATAGGTGGCATACAGCCGCTCGATGACGCTGTTGCCGCGCAGTTTGATGTCGATGAAGTAGCGCAGCTGCTTTTCGTAAGCGGCCAGCAGCTCGTCGAATGACGCGAACTGCGTTGCATCGCCGGTGACCAGCCCCAACTGCTGGCCCGTGCGCGGATCGACGCCGTTGTGCAGCGTCAGTTCCAGAATCTTGGGCAGGTTGAAATAGCCGGTGAGGGTGTAGTTCTCTTTGCCGAACGCGCCCACTTCCACGCAGCCGCTCGATCCCCCCTGCCGCGCATCGCTTACCGACTTGCCCTGCCGCACCAACTCCTGCACGATCAGATCGGCGTTGAAGATCGACGGTTGGCCGAAGCCCGTGCGGATGATCTTCGCCGCGCGCTTCACAAAACGATCGGGGTTCTTCTTGCTGACCTGCACCGATGAACTGGGCTGGAGCAGGCGCAGCTCCTCGATCACGTCGAGCAGCAGGTAGGTCACGTCGTTGACGGCATCCGATCCGTCAGGGTTGACGCCGCCGGTGTTGATCTGCGCGAAGTCGGTGTAGGTGCCGCTCTCGGCGGCAGTGACGCCCACCTTGGGCGGCGCGGGCTGATTGTTGAACTTGATCCAGAAGCACTGCAATAACTCTTCGGCCTGATCGCGCGTCAACGTCCCGGCGGCCAGTTCACGCTGATAGAACGGGTTGAGATGTTGATCGAGATGGCCGGGGCAGAAGGCGTCCCACGTGTTGAGCTCGGTGGTGACGCCCAGATGCACGAACCAGTAGTATTGCAGCGCTTCCCAAAAAGTGCGCGGCGCGTGCGCGGGCACATGCGAGCAGACTGCGGCGATGCGCTCCAGTTCCGCGCGGCGATCGGGATCGATCTCGTGCCGGGCCAGTTCACGCGCCTGTTCAGCATGGCGCTCGGCGAAGCGAATCAACGCTTCGGCGCAGAGGTGCATGGCGCGCAGTTCCTGCTCTTTGGCGTAAGCCTGCGGATCATTGAGATAGTCGAGTTGGCTCAGGCTGTGCTCAATCTCTTGCTGAAAATCGCGCATACCCTTGCGATAGATCTTGTCGTCCAGCACGGTGTGACCGGGTGCGCGCTGCTCCATGAATTCGGTGAAGACGCCGGCTTCGTAGGCGGCCTTCCATTCGTCGGTCATTTCGGCGAAGAGCAGCTCGCGCAGGGTGCGCCCCTGCCAGAACGGAATGATCTCATCACGATACAAGGCGCGCGTGTCGGCGCTGACGGCAAACGGAATTTTTTCGCGCGCGTCGAGGAGGTCGAGGTCCGACAGGCTGTGGCAGCACAGTTCGGGGTAGGTGGGCGTGGCTTTGGGCGCGGGGCCTTTTTCGCCGACGATCAGCTCATCGGCGCCGATAAAGATCGCTTTGTGTTCCAGTAAATACTGAAACGCCAGCGCGCGTTTGATCGGCGCGGACATCAAGCCGGGCTGCTGCCGATAAGCTTCCGTCATCAAAACGGCGCGTTCGGGCGAAAGCGTGGGTTGGGCATCCAGGCTTTGGCGGCGCAACCGCGCGATTCGTTCGGTGATCATGATTCTCCTCTGCGTGTGTCATGCCCGAGCGTTGTTGTCGGGCATCCAGTGTGCTGATGAGTATGTATAGCTGCCAGGGCGCTGGATTCCCGCCAACCGCACGCGGGAATGACCGGTGGTTGGTTAGCCACCAACCCTCACGGGCACATCCAGCTGCTGCAGGCGCTGCGCGATGTCATTCATGCGATCGGCGTCGGGGCGGCGCGTTTCAAACAGCCGATAGGGTTTGCCCAGCTGCAAATACTTGTCGATCGCGATGTGATGGTAGGGTAATAATTCGATCGGGTGACGCTGGGGCAGCGCGGCGATGAAGTCAGTCAGCTGCTGAAGCGATTCGTCATCGTCGTTGATGTCAGGGATGATGGGGATGCGGAGAACGATCGGGTGGCCGAGGGCCGAGAGGGCGTGCAGGTTGCGCAGGATGGGCTGATTGGTGACGCCAGTAAATTCGCGATGCCGCTCATCGTCGATCAACTTGAGATCGTAAAGAAAAAGATCAGTAAACGGGCGAATCAGATCGATCGTGTCCCATGTTGCGAAGCCGCTGGTATCGACCACGGTGTGAATCTCGCGCGCGCGGCAGGCTTGCAATAACGCCAGCAGGAAATCGCGCTGCAAGAGCGGCTCGCCGCCGGAGAAGGTGACGCCGCCATGTGATTCATCGTAAAACGCCGTGTCCGCTTCGATCTCGGCCATGACCTGCTCGACGGTCATCTCGCGCCCGACGATCTGGCGCGCTTCGGCATGGCATTCGCTGAGGCATGCGCCGCAGCGCTCGCACACCGCCCGATCGGTGATCGGCTCCCCGTCGATCCACGCGACGGCGTGCTGCGGACACGCTTCCACGCACGCCCCGCAGCGGATGCAGCGATTGTCGTGCAGCATCACTTCGCGCTGTGACGCCTGGCTTTCGGGATTGTGGCACCACCAGCAGCTGAGCGGGCAGCCTTTGAAGAAGACCGTGGTGCGGAGGCCGGGGCCGTCGTGGATGGAATATTTTTTGATGTCGAAGATCAAGCCGTGTGTCATCGGATTGCTCCTATTGTGTGGTCATTGCGAGCGTTGTGTGCGAAGCAATCCCCGAGCTTGACAGGGAGATTGCTTCGTCGGCCATTGGCCTCCTCGCAATGACACACTTTGTCCGCAAGCTTAAGCCGATTGACGCAATGTGTCAAATGACGAAGATCATCTGTTTAAGGTGAAGAGTGATGTAGGCAGTCTTCGACGTATCGTTTCAGGGCGGCTCCCACGGCGGCGAAGCCGCGTTGTACGTCGCGGCGATAGAGCGCCATCACCAGTGGCACAAGCAGGCCGTCGAATGTCTCGTAGGTCTGATAGTGTGTCTGCTGCTCATTCAGCGCTTCGACGATCTGCCAGCGGTTGGCCTTGAGGATGAACGGGGCGCCTATGATCGAGGCCCAGGCAAAGGCGTGCTGCGGCTCGAAGACGGTAACTACTTCGCGTTGAACCCGCTGATGGCGCTTGTTCATCGTCACGTACAGGATGGCCGGTTCACCGGCGACGAAGGTTGTCTCCACCCGCGTGGTGAACGGATTCCACCGCGGATAGTTTTCAACATCGATCAGGGCGTGCCACACTTTTTCAAGCGGCCCATTGATGATTGTGGGCTGGGCGCGAATGACGGTCGTCATACCAATCCGTCAGTAGATTTCTGTCGCATCCGGGGCAGCGATCGAATGTGTCTCACATAAGCGGACACGCGGGCGTCATCCTGGGCCGGGTAGTTGAATCCGAAATGCTCGGCTACCAACTTAGCGATCTGCCGAAAGAGATCGTCCATGCTGAGCAGCGCTTCCCAGGCATTGTCCAACTGTGAATCGGAATAGGTGCGTTCCAGCCGCGCCCACAGCTCGGCGTCGAGCTGGCCTTTCAGGTATTTGCCCAACTTGCCCGGCGCTTTTTGAAAGTTAGTCTGCACGCCGACATACCATCCTAGCATTTTCAGCAGTTGCTCGCGCATGAGTGAGTCGAGAAAAAACCTGGCGTTGGTCAACTCGTTGCGCCACAGGCCCTTGGCCACATAGGGGTTGAGCCACCAGAATTCATTGCAGCAATCGTCGAAGGCTTTGGCGGTGGGCGGCTGGGGCAGATAGCCCACATCGCTCGGCGGAGGCAATTCGCCGAGCAGGTTGTCTTTGTCGAGCAGCACCAGCGACAGACTGTCTTTGAGGGTTACAGCGGTCTGGTTCAAG
This sequence comes from uncultured Anaerolineae bacterium, assembly GCA_964398185.1. Taxonomy (GTDB): domain Bacteria; phylum Chloroflexota; class Anaerolineae; order Fen-1058; family Fen-1058; genus Fen-1058. The sequence goes on from CAYNML010000038.1 coordinate 49,510, forward strand.
GCGTAGAAACTCAGGTCGATGCGGCTGCCGTCCATGAATTGCATCAGGTAAGTGTAATGCCCAGCGCCTTCGGAAGGCGGATCACTCATATCTTCAGGCGTTTGCAGAATCATGATCTCGCCGAAGTATTTGACGACGTCCATGTTGCGCCGGAAGGGCTCGACGCTGCGGACATAGTAAACGATGTCGTAGTCCTGAAAAGGATCTTTGGGAGCGTTCGGATTGACGCGCGAGCCGTTCATCACCACGGCGCGCACTTCGTCATGATCGCGGGCGTAAGTCAGAATGAGATCGAGCATTTCTTGTTCGCTGCGCATGCTCACTCCTTGAGGGTTACACCTAATCTGTGCGGGGCGATGATCACCGATCTGCGCGATCATCACGTCGAGAAGGGAACACCCGGCGGGGGTCAGTAAGATTGTGGAAGGCGGATGAGGCCCGCTGCTATCCATGCGCCTGAAGCGCCGGGCTGTCGGCCAGGATCCGCACTTCACGTTCCAGCCGTCCCGCCAGTCGATCCTTTTCCACTTCCAAATCGTAGTGAGCCTGCAAATTGATCCAGAACCGCTCGGATAAGCCAAAGTAACGCGAGAGTCGCAGGGCGGTATCGGCGCTGATGGCGCGCTTGCCGTGCACGATCTCGTTAATGCGGCGCGGCGGCACACCAATGTCGTGCGCCAGCCGATACTGGCTGACGCCCAGCGGCTTCAGGAATTCTTCCAATAGAATTTCACCCGGATGGATCGGCGCAAATTTCTTGCTCATCTTAGTCTCCCTCTAGTGATAATCTGTGATCTCCACTTCGTAAGCATTCCCTGCCTGCCATTCAAAACAAATACGCCATTGATCGTTGATGCGAATGCTATATTGACCGGCGCGCTTGCCAGAAAGTTTTTCCAGCCGATTGCCCGGCGGAATGCGCAGATCGTCCAGCCGTTCAGCCGCGTTGAGAATTGCCAACTTGCGCCACATGGCTTGATGCAGATTGACCGGAAGGCGGCGCGGGGTCAGGCGGTTGACTACCTGCTCGGTTTCTTTGTCGCGGAAGGTCCTGATCATGCCTCTAAATGATAACGTATCGCGTTATTATTGGCAAGTGGCAGTTTTAAGCAAAACGGATGAGCCTCTCGACTCATCCGTTTCTCTGTTCTTGTTATTCTTTGCCCTTCCCCGTCACAATTCTGATCCCGTCCTTCGTCCGCTTCATCTCATTCATGCCCCACGGGAAGTCATACTCCGGCATCAACTCCATGAATGGATCGGGATCGAACGCCTCCGGCCCCAGCACGCCGTGCCCCTCCCACTTGCCGGTGGCGAGCAGTTCCATCGTAATCACCGGGCCGACGGCGGTCTGCCACACCACCGCTTGCACGCCGTAGTGCTTCATGCACCATTCGTTATCGGCCACCTGATACAGGTAAACCTGTTTGGGCTGGCCCTTCTTCTTGCCCGTGACCCACGTGCCGGCGCAGGTCTTGCCCGACATCTTATCACCGAGGTGCGATGGCTCCGGCAGGCAGGCGGCCACCACATCGCGCGGCGCGACCAGCGAGCCTTTGACCAGAATCTTTTCCTTGCTGTCCAGCCCCAGCATCTTCAACGTCTTCAGCACGTTGATGAACTTGTCGCCCAGGCCGTACTTGAAGGTGACGCGCTTGCACTTGATCCAGCGCGGCACCAGCATCACTTCTTCGTGCTCCACGTTGACCACATCCACCGGCCCGATGCCGTCCGGAAACTCGAACGATTCCAGTTCGCTGAACGGCTCGGTGGTGTACCAGCCGCGCTTGGCTTCCCAGATCACCGGCGGATTCAGGCATTCCTCAATCGTCGTCCAGATCGAGAAGTTGGGCGCGAAGGTGTAGCCGCGCACCTCGATGTTCGATCCGTCGCGCACGCCGACCTCATCGATCTCGTCGAAGAGATGCTTCTCGGCGTAACGGGCGAACACGTCGGCCACCCCCGGCTCGATGCCCATACCCACCAGCGCCAGCAGTTCCTTCTGCTCCCACTGGGCCGCTCGCTCGAATTGATAATCGCCCAGCTTGACGCCGGTCTTGACGAACGGATCGAATTTGTGCGGCTTGGACAGCGTCATGGCCATGTCCATGTAGTTGACGCGCGCTTTGTAGGCCGCGTCGAAGACCGTCTCGGCGAAGACGGGATCGACCGCGTTCATGATCAGATCGACGTTGTAATCGCGCGCCAGCTTCACGATCGCTTTCTTGTCGCGCGCGTCCAGCCGCTCGACCGGGAACTTCTTGGGATCGTTCAGCTTGGTGCTGACTTCCTTGAGGCGCTTGGCGTTGAAGTCGGCCAGCACCATCTTCTTCAACCACGGCCTGTCCTGCGCGATAATGGCGATGGCTTCACCCACACCGCCGGTGCCGATGAGTAAGACCTTCATAGTTCTCCTTTGGGTATAGACAGTGACGTCTTCGGCTAACGCGACTGTAGAGTGAGCAAAGTATAGCACAGCCAATGAAAAGACCTCCGGGGTTGTTGCCAACCGGCGGAGGTCCGAATCTGTTGAGGCGCTCTAGGCCCGCGTCCTCGCGGGCGTTTCCAACCACGGCCCTAAAGGGTGCTTTGCGAGGACGCGGTTGGCGAGCAATATGGTGCGAGATGAATCACGCTGCGCCCGGCTCGGCCTCGACCGTTTTCTCGCTGGCGTGCTTTTCCAGAATGACCCGAATGTCTTCCTCCTTGCCGTAATACACTTCAAACGGCTGCTTGTTCAACGCCGCCAGTTCCCACTGCTCGCTGGACATGCTCAGGCATTCGAAGCGGCAGTTCTGCACGCACTGCGAGCAGTACGTACACCGATCGGCGTGATACTCCATCACGAAGCGCTTGGCTTTCTTGTCGATCACGATCAACTCGATGGCGTTGGACGGGCAGTCCTTGTTGCACAGACAGCAGCCGGTACACTTCTCGGGATTCCATTGGAGCTTGCCGCGCAGCCGATCGGGCGTGGGATGCCGCTCGAAGGGATATTTCTCCGTCATGGGCCGCTTGAACAACGACCCGATAATATCACCCAACATGGCCGCAACTCGGAACTTCATAGCGTCCTACCTCCCCATAGCGCGATGACCAGCCATTGCGCCAGCAGCAGCAGCGAAGCGTAGCGCCACCATTTGGCCGTCTGCTCGATGCGGAAGCGGGCGAACAACGATTGCAGCCCGGCCAGCACCAGCAAAATGCCCAGCGTCTTCACGAAGAACTCGATCGGGTTGCCGATACCGCCCAGATAGAACGCCGCGATCAACGTCAGCCCGACGACCAGCTCGACCGACTTCGCCAGTTGGAACAGCGCCAGGCCGCGCCCGCTGTATTCCGTCAGCGCGCCTTTGACGATTTCGGTCTCGGCTTCCGGCGCGTCGAAGGGCGGCAGTTCCAACTTGCCCATCAACCCGATGAGGGCCACCACAAACCCGATCGGTTGAGTGATGATCATCCAGTGATTCGCCGCGTACGTGTTGATCGTGCTGATCTGCCAGCTGCCGGCTACAATCGCCGGCCCCAGCAGCGCGAACATGAACGGCGCTTCGTACGAGAACAGCTGCGTCAGCGTGCGCACCGCGCCGATGAGCGAAAACCGATCGGCGGTGTTGGCGCCCGCCAGCGCCAGGCCCATCGTCACCACGCTGAGCAGATACACGGTGACGATCAGATCGCCCGGAAAACTGAAGGCCGGCGGCAGGCCGACCAGCGGCACGTACAACGCCGCTGTCAGCGCACAGGCCAGCGCCAATATCGGCAGGCCGTTGAACAGCCGCGCGTCGATGCCGTGCGGCACAATCTCTTCCTTGCTCAGCAGCTTCACCACGTCGGCCAGCGGCTGAAACCAGCGCGGCCCGACGCGGTTCTGGTACTGCGCCACCAGCTTGCGATCGACCCACAGGTAGGCCAGGCCATTGCCCATGACGAACAGGCCAGCAGGGAAGAAGAGCAGGGTGATGATGGGACTCAATATTTCCATGGTGAGACACTTCTCCTGACTGCGTAAAACGTAAGGCGTAAAACGTCATGGATTACGCTTTACGTTTCACGTTTCACTCAACGGTCGTTGCACGAGAAGCACGGATCGATGCCCGCCAGCAGCATCGGCATGTCGGCCAGTTGATGACCCGGCGCGGTGGCGATGACGGACGTGAAGTTGCACAGACTGGGTGTCCGCACTTTGACGCGCTCCGGCTTCTCGCCGCCGTTGCTTTTGATGAAGTAGAAGCACTCGCCGCGCGGCGCTTCGACCCGGCTGATACTTTCGCCTTCCTTCACTTTGCGCGGCATGCGCACGGTCAAATCACCCGGCGGCAAATTGTCCACAATCGCGCGGATGAGCCGATAGCTCTCAAACAGTTCCTTCAAGCGCACCACGAAGCGCGCTTCCAGATCGCCTGCTTGTTCGACCACGATATTGACCGGGAACGCGTTGTAGGCCGCGTAGGGCGCATCCACGCGCACATCGCGGGCGATGCCTGACGCGCGCGCCATCGGCCCGATCACGCCGATGTTTTCCGCCTGCTCCGTCGTCAGCGTGCCCACGCCGCGCGCGCGGCGGATGAAGGTGCTGTCGGTGGTGACGACTTTGTAATAGTGCTGCGTGCGCTCTTCCAGGAAATCCACGGCGCGCTTGATGGCGTCGGCCTGCTTGTCGTCCACGTCGCACTTCACGCCGCCCAGCACATTGGCCGAATAATTGACGCGGTTGCCCGTCAACCCTTCCAGCACGTCCATGATCATTTCACGGTCGCGCCAGCTGTACATGAACAGCGTATCGAACCCGGCTTCGTGCGCGGCCACGCCCAGCCACAGCATATGGCTGTGCACGCGCTCGAGCTCGGCCACCAGCGAGCGGATGGCCTGCGCGCGCGGCGGCGCGGTGACTTCGGCCAGCGCCTCCACGCCCAGCGAGTAGCACAGCGCGTGCGTGTGCGAGCAGATGCCGCAGACGCGCTCCAGCAGATACAGGTTCTGCGTCCAGTTGCGATCTTCGGTGGCTTTCTCGATGCCGCGATGCACGTAGCCCAGCCGCACATTGGCCGCGGTCACGGTCTCGCCGTCGACGGCGAACTCAAAGTGGCCGGGCTCTTTGAGCGCCGGGTGCTGCGGACCGATCGGGACGATGAATTTTTCAAGAGTTGGCATAGGTCCCCTTCTGATGCGTGATTCGT
>CAYNML010000039.1:0-41058 GCA_964398185.1 uncultured Anaerolineae bacterium
GCCGTGCTGATCGGGTTGTTTGGTTTGCCCATTTTGCGCGCCCTGCGGCGCTTTCAACAGCGTTTCACCGTCGACTATCAACCGATCCTCTCAGCAGATTCAGTTACCACATCAGCCACATGATTCATTCTCTTGCCTGGTTGAGTTGGTTGATCGCGGCGGTCGTGCTGTTGTCCAGCACGCGCAATCCGCTGTATCTGCTGCTCATGTTGTTGTGCCTCGCCGTAGTCTCGCGCACGGTCCAACTGGCGCTGCCCACCGCCCGCCCGCCGGCCATTTCGCCGTGGCGCTTTGCGTTGATCGTCGTGCCGCTCGGCGCGTTGTTCAATGCGCTCATGGTTCACGCCGGTAACACGATCTTGTTCCAGCTGCCCGCCGGCCTGCCGTTGTTCGGCGGCATCATCACGTTGGAAGCGCTGGTGTACGGCGCAGTGAACGGCTTGATCATCGTGGGCTTGCTGGCGGCTTTTCAAGTGTTGAGCAGCGCCGTCCCGGTGCGCGCGCTGGTGCAGCGCATCCCGCGCGCGTTTTATCCGGTGGCCGTGGTCGTCTCCATCACGCTGACCTTTGTGCCGCTGACGCTGCGCCAGATCGATCAGATTCGTGAAGCGCAGGCTGTGCGCGGACATCAACTGCGCGGCGCGCGCGACTGGCTGCCCTTGTTTATGCCGTTGTTGATCGGCGGACTGGAGCGCGCGCTGCAACTGGCCGAAGCGATGGTCGCGCGCGGCTTTGCCAGCGCCCACGCGCAGCCCTTGCAGCGCCGCGATCAACTCGGTTTGATCATCGGACTGATCGCTTTAGCTGGCGGGTGGCTGCTGGGCTTGATGTGGGGGCAGACACTCCTCGGGGGCGGCTTGATCATCGGCGGGCTGGGACTGTTGGGCCGGGTCATGCGCACAGTGGGGCGGCGCACGCCGCACACCACCTATCGGCGCGAAATCTGGCAGCGATCGGATACGTTCATCGTGTGCGTGTCGCTCATCCCACTGAGCCTCTTATGGCTGCCCGGTATCGATCGCGCTTCGCTCTACTATTATCCTTATCCGCAGTTGACTTTGCCCGATCTACAGCTGGGTTTGTTATTGAGCATGATCTGTCTGCTCGCACCGGCGCCGATCATGCTGATCGGCGATCGTCGGCGCACATCAACCGATCGGGATTGGGCCAACCCGATCGGCCCAGCGAACCGATCGAGGACGCACATCGACCATGATCACATTTGAACATCTCACCTTCACCTATCCCAACGCCGCACAGCCGATACTGCGCGACGTGAACCTGAACATTGCCGCGGGCGCCTTTGCTTTGCTATGCGGATCGTCGGGCGCAGGCAAATCGACATTGCTGCGCTGCCTGAACGGCCTGGTGCCGCATTTCAGCGGCGGCGTCATGCGCGGCACAGTGCGCGTCAACGATCTGAATCCGGTGCTGGCCACTCCGCAAGTGATGAGCCGGCACGTGGGCTTTGTGTTTCAAGACCCGGAGGCGCAGTTCGTCACCGATGTCGTGGAAGACGAGATTGCTTTTGCGCTGGAAAACGCCGCGGCGCCTCGCGCTGAAATGCGCGTGCGGATTGAGGAGGCGCTCGATCTGCTGGAACTGGCCGCGCTGCGCGATCGCGCGTTGAGCACACTGTCCGGCGGTGAACGGCAGCGCGTCGCCATTGCGGCGGCGCTGGCGCTGCGCCCAGGTGTGTTGGCGCTGGATGAGCCAACCTCGCAGCTCGATCCCAAATCGGCGGAGGATGTGTTGCAGGCGCTCGTCCGGCTCAACACCGATCTGGGTTTGACCATCGTGCTGGTCGAACATCGTTTGGAGCGTGTGCTGCCGTTTGTCGATACGCTGATCCATCTGCAACCCGATCGGCCCGCTGTGCTGAGCGGATCGCCGCGCGAGGTCCTGGCGGCGATTGATCTCACACCGCCGCTGGTCACGCTGGGCAAAGCGCTGCACTGGCGCCCGTTGCCGTTGACCATCAAAGATGGATTGGCGTGGAGCGCGAAAACGCTGGCGGAGAAATCAAGCGCAGCGATCAATGCGCCTTCCGTCGTCAAGGCTTCCTCCGACCAACCGGTCTACCTCGCAGCGCGCCACGTGGAAGCCGGCTACGGTCAGCAGCGCCTTCTGCGCGATCTGTCGTTGACCGTTCGGTCGGGTGAGATCGTCGCGTTGATCGGACGCAACGGTTCCGGCAAGACCACGCTGCTCAAAACCATCGTCGGCCTGCTGCCCGTGCAGCGCGGCGAAGTGCGCGTGGCCGGACAATCGATCGCAGGGCAGAGTGTGGCGGATATTTGTCGGCACGTCGGCTATTTGCCGCAAGACCCCAACGCTTTGCTCTTCGCCGATACGGTTGCAGATGAGCTGCGCATCACGCTGCGCAATCACGGCCTGTCTGCCGCCGAGGCCAACGCCGCGCCGGTTGTGAGTGATCTGTTGGGTCGCTTGAACCTGACGGATAAAGTCACCGCTTATCCGCGCGATCTCAGCGTGGGCGAACGGCAGCGCGTGGCCCTGGGCGCGATTGCCGTCACGCAACCGGGCGCGCTCTTGTTGGACGAACCCACGCGCGGGCTGGACTATGGGGCCAAGCAGAACTTGAGTCGCCTATTGAGCAACTGGCGCGACGCCGGAATGGCGATCTTGATCGTCACGCACGATGTGGAACTGGTCGCCGAGATCGCCGATCGGGTGGTGCTGCTGAGCCAGGGCGAGATCATCGCCGCTGGTTCACCTGACGAGGTGCTGGGCGCCTCGCCGTTCTTCGCGCCGCAGATCGCGCGGTTGTTTCCGGGGCGCGGCTGGCTGACGGTGAGAGAAGCGCTGCAGGGATTAGGCCCTGCCCTGTGATTGGGAGAAAACGAAATGACCACGCTTGATCCGCAGGCACAGATCGATGACTTCAATACCCTTGAGGCCCAGGCCGCGCGGGAGGCAATCCTCAAGCGGCATCGCCCTAAGGGGCTGGTGATCGTCCACACGGGTGATGGCAAAGGCAAGACGACGGCGGCCGTGGGCATGCTGGTGCGCGCGGCGGGGCGCCGCCTGAAAGTGGGCGGCCTGCAATTCTTGAAAAGCGACGAGGTGAGCTACGGCGAACTGGAGGCGCTGCGCCAGCTGGGCATTGACCTCCGGCCCATGGGCGATGGCTGCGTGTGGCACAGCCGCGATCTCGCCGCCACGCGGGCACTGGCGCAGCACACGTGGAAGATCGCACAACAGGAAATCGAGGCGGGCGGTTACGATATGTTCCTGCTGGACGAATTCACCTACGTGCTGAGCTTCAAGTGGTTGAAGGTCGATGAAGTGGTGGCCTGGCTGCGCGAGCATAAGCCGCCCATGCTGCATCTGATCATCACCGGACGCGAAGCGCCGCGCGCGTTGATTGACTATGCCGATCTGGTTACCGACATGACGCCGGTCAAACATCCCTTCAAAGATCAGGGCATTCTGGCGCAGCCGGGCGTGGAATTCTGAACCGGGCGTTCCGCGAGACTTCCGAAGTCGCCAGGACGTCCGAAGTCTCGCGGCTCCGCAAGATCAGGCGCGCGAAGTTCTAGCCGCTGCGCCAGATCAACGGCAGGAATAACTCAAAAGGATTCACGACGATCGAGTTGGTGCGTGACACGATCATCCCAAAGCCCGGATCGATCTCGGCCGTGTTGACGATGGATTCTGCACTCAACGTCGTGACAGTTACCGCAAAGGTCACTGTCACGACGGGTGTCGCCGACATCACACCGGCCCATTTCAACGTCGGCGCACTGGTGTCGTCGGGCGCGCCGCCGGTCGCCGACAGCGAACCGGGCACATACGCCAGACCCGCCGGCAGCGTATCGGTCACGCGCACCGTGGTCGGGAACGATCCGCCGGTGTTACGCACCACGATCGTGTAAGTCACCAGCTCGCCGGATTGCGCCGCGACGGAAGAAGCCAGTTTGGCCGAACTGGCCAGGTCGGCCCCATTCACGGCGACCGCAGCCGATCGATTGAACGGCGCGCCCACGCCGGGATTGATCGCCGCTGTATTGCTCAAGGTCTGCGTCGTGTAGGCCGTGACCGTTGCGCGATAGGTGATCGTGACCGAAGTGGTGTTGGTCATGTCGCCCGACCACTTCAATACTGGCGTACCCGAATCATCGGGGGTGCCGCGTGTGGCCGTTAACGTGCCCGGCACATAGGCCAGGCCGGCCGGCAGCGTATCAGTCACGCGCACCGTCGCCGGGAACGCGCCACCCGTATTGCGCAGCACGATGGTATACGTCAGCACCTGATTCCACTGCGCGTGCGCCGCCGAAACGGTTTTGGCCGAAGTCGTCAGATTAGGGCCGCTCACGGCGACCGCAGCCGATCGATTGAACGGCACACCCACGCCGGGATTGATCGTCGCCGTATTGCTCAAGGTCTGCGTCGTGTAGGCCGTGACCAGCGCGCGGTAAGTGAGGGTAACCAGCGGCGTGTTCACCATATCGCCCGACCACCTTAACGTCGGCGCGCCTGAATCGTCGGGCGTGCCGCGCGTGGCTGTGAACGTGCCCGGCACATAGGCCAGGCCGGCCGGCAGCGTATCGGTCACACGCACCGTCTGGGTGAACGACTGTCCGCTGTTGCGCAGCACAACGGTGTACGTCAACGCCTGGTTCCACTGCACGCTCGCCGCGGAAGCCTGTTTCGTCGAACCGCTGAGATTCGGCCCGCTGGTCGTGACGGTGATGACGGCCGATCGGGTGAACGGCGGATTCAACGCCGGATCGATCGTGGCCGTGTTGGTGATCTGTTGGATCGAACTGGCGGTCACCAACGCCCGATAGGTGATCGTGACGATCGCGGTCGGCGTCGTCGACATGGCGCCGCTCCATCGCAAGGACGGCGCGGCCGACGCGTCGATCGAGCCGCTGCTGGCCGCCAGCGATCCCGCTACATACGAGAGGCCCGCCGGAACCGTATCGGTCACACGCACGGTAGCGGAGAACAGCGCGCCGGTGTTGCGCAGGACGATCGTATAAGTGACCGTGCTGCCCGTCGCCGCCTGATTACTCGAAGCGCTCTTGCCGGAAGTCGATAAATCGATCGGGGAAGGCGAAGTGATCTTCAAGATGCGGCCTTGAATATAATCGGCCACATACAGTTCGCCGCTTTCATCTTCGCCAAACGCCGTAATCCCGTACGGCGTATCCAGCTTCTCGGAACCGGACCAGACGCCGGGGCTGACCTGCTGAATGGCCCAGAGGCGGCCCGAGCCGGAATCACTGTAGAAATAGACGCCCTGCAGCCACGGATACTGCTGGCCGCGATAGACATAGCCGCCCGTCACCGCCGAGCCGTAATCGTGATTGTAAGCCGTGATCGGCTTGGTGGTCGTGACCAGCGTCGAAACGGGCATACTGCAGTTGAAGGCACTGCTAGGACTGAACAGGCGGAAACCCTCTTCCATGCGCCAGCCATAGTTCCGGCCGCCCGGTGTGCCAGCCGGCTCGTACGAAATCTCTTCCCAGCAATACTGGCCCACGTCGCCGACGTACATGTCGCCTGTCGCGCGATCGAACGAGAAGCGCCACGGATTGCGCCAGCCCAGTGACCAGATTTCCGGCCGGTAGCCGGCCGTTTGCGTAAAAGGATTCGTGGGCGGAATCGTGTACGTGGGCACGCCGCGCACGTTGAGCCGCAACATCTTGCCCAGCAGCGTCGCCGGCGACTGTCCGTTGCCTTCCGGCGCATGGCCGGACCCCACGTCGTTGGAACTGCCGCCATCGCCCATGCCAATGTAAAGATAACCGTCCGGTCCAAAGTGCAGATCGCCGCCGTTGTGATTGCCTTGCGGCTGATCGATGGTGATAATGTTTGTCACCGCGATCACCGTGGCCGTATCCGCCGCCGGATTGGATACCTGCAGCCGCGCCACCACCGTATCGCCGTACAACGCGCCTCCCGCGTTGGTCGTGTAGTTGAGGTAGAAGGTTCCGTTCGTTTCGAAATTTGGATCGAACGCCAGACCCAGCAAGCCTTGTTCGCCGCAGCATGCCACGGCATTGGTTATAGTCAAATACGGTGTCGCCAGCAAGGTTCCATTCTTGATGACGCGAATGTAGCCCTCTTGCTCCAGCACAAACAAGCGCTCGCTGCCATCGCCGGCATGCGTAATGCCTGACGGCTGGTTGAGTCCGCCATTGACCACCGTCGCCAAGGCGATCGAAAAATCCGCGGCAGCTGCGGCAGCCTGCGGCTGGTTCCCCGTCCCGATCGGTTGCCCCGCGCCCGATCGACTTCCCGCCGCCGCCAGCACGCCCCCCGCTATCGCCCACACCAGCAGCGTCAGGCTCAACGCTGCGACCACGCGTTCCCATCTGAGTAACATACCTTTCCTCCCCTGGCAAAGATTGACAGAGAAAGTCTATCATCTGAACGTGATCGCGCAACAGTACCAGGGTCAGCACATAATCCGGGCGTGAATTCTGCCCCCAACTGGAACCCGCACCCAACACGCGGCAAACGATTAAGCGGTATGATTGAGAGAGGCTAGACACCCGAGCATCGTCGCATGTCCAACACTGCAACGACCGAGCCACCGGAAAATCATTCAGCCCAGTTCGCCGCACAGCTCCAGCAGCTCAGCGCCCGGCTGGCTCAGCGCGAACGTCAGTTGACGGCGCTTAACGAGATTGGGCAGCGGCTGACCGCTACACTGGAGATTACCGAGATCTGCCGCATCATCTACCGCGAAATCGCGGAAAAGATGCTGGGGGCATCGCACTTGTTGATCGCCCTGTTTGACGCCGCGACGGAAACGCTGACCTGCGGCTTCGCCATTAGCGGCGGCCAAGAACTCAGCCCGGCCGATTTTCCGCCCCTGCCGCTGGGCGCTGGCCCGGCCAGCGAGACTATCCGCACCGGGCAGCCGCGCGTCGTCGATTTGGAGGCAGCCTACTTCGGCCAACGTGCGCGCGGGCAGGCTCATCTCATCGGCGAAGGGCCTCATCCCCGATCGGCGCTGTACGTCCCCATGATCAGCCGCCAGCAGATTACGGGTCTGCTGCAAGTGCAGCACAATGACGCCCGAGCTTTTCAAGAAACCGATCTGACCCTGCTGTCGATCCTGGCCAATCAGGCTGCCATTGCGCTTGAGAATGCCCGCCTGTACGCTGAGGTGCAGCAGTACGCCCAGCACCTGGAACAGCGGGTGGCGGCCCGCACCCAGGAACTGGCCGTGGCCAACCAGCGCCTCACCGAACTGGATCGGATGAAAGATCAATTCGTGTCCAACGTCAGTCATGAGCTGCGCACGCCGCTGGCCAATGTGAAGTTGTACCTGCAATTGCTGGAACGCGGCCGCCCCGACAAGCGCGCAGAATACCTGCAGACCTTGCGGCGCGAAACGCGCCGCCTGGAAAAACTCATCGACGATTTGCTGGAACTGTCGCAGTTGGACCTGGGCGCAGTGGCTTTTCAGATCGAGCCGATCGATGTGAACTATCTGACAGCTGAACTGGTGCAGGATCGCATCCTGATGGCCGCGCAGCGCGAACTGCTCATCGATTGCCAGCTCTGCCGTGAACCGTTGATCGCACTGATCGATCCGGCGCGCTTCACACAGGTCGTCTCCAACCTGCTGACCAACGCCATCAACTACACACCCTCCGGCGGATTGGTCACGGTTAGCACGGCCGCGGCACAGCAGGCAGACGCCGCGTGGATCACCATCACCGTCCGGGACACCGGCCGCGGCATTCCGGAAGCGGAAACCCCGCACCTATTTGATCGTTTCTTTCGTGGTGCCGCCAGCCGTGAACTTGGCACGCCGGGCACTGGCCTGGGTCTGGCCATTTGCAGAGAACTGATGGAGCGGATGGGTGGGCGCATCACGGTAGAGAGCCAGGCGGGGCAGGGCGCCGCCTTTACGCTGTGGCTGAAGCCCGCCATCCCATCGCGTAGGAGCGCGGGCAACGCCAGGCGGCCCGCCGCAGTGCGGCCACGGGCAGCTTCGCCCTTACGCGATCAATAACGCCCGCACCAGCGGGCGTTTCGTCATTGTGAGTGCAGCCGCGCTGCCATCACATGCGCTTTCTCGGCTGCATTCCCGACGTGAGCGCGCGCGTCCAGCAAGGTGCGCACGGTGACCGCGTCCACATACCGCGTTACGCGCGGATCAGCGCACAATGTTTCCAGCAGCGGATTCGATCGCCCCGCGCCGATCTCGGCCCACGCCTGCAGTGCATGTTCGCGAATCACTTCGTGCATTTCCTGCCGATTGGCCCCCGCTTTCACGGCGGTCATCAACAAGCGTTCGGTCGCCGCAAACGGGCTATAGATCGCAAAGTTGCGGGCGACGGCCGCTTCATTAACGATCAACCCGCCGATCAGCTTCTGCGCGGTGATCAGCAGCTCATCGGTGCACAGAAAGGCTTCCGGCAAAATGATGCGCCGGTTGGCCGAATCGTCCAGTGTGCGCTCCAGCAGCGAATGCGCCGCATCGTCCCAGGCCACGCGCGGCAGCTGCGCCAGATAACGCGCCAGCGAATCGATCTTCTCCGCGTTGATGGGATTGCGCTTGAAAGGCATGGCCGACGAACCGACCTGCTTCGCACCGAACGGCTCGCTCCATTCGCCGATGGGTGGCGATTGCAATACGCGCAGATCGAACGCAAACTTGTGCAGCGTCATGCCCAGTCCGGCCAGCGCATTCAACACCAGCCAGTCCTGCTTGCGCGGATAAGTTTGCGTCGCCACCTCGAACGCTTCCAGATCGAGCGCTTCCATGATATGCGTTTCCAGATCATCGTAAGCCACCGACGAACCCAGCAACTCGATGTACGAGGCCGCCGTGCCCACGGCGCCCTTGAAGCCCTTACCCTTGATCTCGTTCCGTACGCGCAGCAGTTCGGCATAGTCTGTCAGCATGTCTTGTGCCGTCTGCGCCAACCGATAACCCACGGTGGTCGGTTCGGCCGGCTGCAAATGCGTGAAGGCCATCGCAGGCAGATCGGCATACTTCTCAACTTGCGCGGCCAGCACCCGCAGCAACTGCCTCAACGACGCCAGAATTAGATCAAGCGATTCGCGCACGCGCAGCGCATCGGCGTTGTCTTCCACGTCCATCGAGGTGGCGCCGAGGTGAATGATGCCGCCGCCGATCGAGCACTGCTCCGCGTAGGTCTTCACCTCCGCCATCAGATCGTGCTTGATCTCCGCCTCGATCTGCAAGGCCCGATCGAGATCGATCTGCTCGGCGTGCGCCTGCAGATCCGCCACCTGCTCCAGCGTCGTCAGGCCAAAGCGCGCCTGCGCCTCAGCCAGCGCCACCCAGATGCGACGCCACAACTTGCGCTTGCTGACTTCGCTCCAGATGGCGCGCATCTCGTCTGAAGCATAGCGCCAACTAAAGGGACTTTGAAATGACAAATGATCGGTGGTCATCAGGGATCAGGGATTAGGGATCAGGGATCAGGGATCAGGATACGACGAATCATCGTCATCAAAGTTGACGCGATCTCGATCCACATTAATGTCGATGCCAGGCTCGTCTTTGCCAGGCTTCTCGCGCTTGAGATAATCGATGTAGCCGTTCAGCAAACGCTGCGTTTCAACGGCCAGGTCGCGGCCTTTCTGATAGATCTGAAATGAGATGTATTCGAGATGGCGCGCGTCAACCAGATGGTTTTCCGTTTCGGTCAACGAGCCACGGGCGTTGTAGCAGAAGCGGACACGATCCTTATAGTAGAAGCGCCCATAACCTTCAGCGATGTTGGCTCCCACACTCTTGCTCGACCGGCGAATCTGATTCGCCAGATCCCACTTCTCTTCCCTCGGCAAGAGCAGGACCACCTCGCGATGCACGAACAACATCAACTCGTGCGCCTTTTGCCACACCTTCAAGTTCTCAAAACTTTCACCCATAGGAACAGTCTCCCTCTGCCGGGCGTAGAATCCTGATCCCCGATCCCGGTTTTCCTACACCTCGAAGATTTGGGATCGTTCCGGCCCCACGGACACATGCGACACCCGCACGCCGGTGAACGTTTCGATCTGCAAGATATACACGCGCGCAGCCAGCGGCAGGTCTTCGATGCGGCGCGCCATGCTGATGTCCTGTTCCCAGCCGGGCAGCTCGCTGTAGATGGGCGCGCACTGTTCCAGCACGTTCAGATCGCCGGGGAAATTGCTGATCGGTTCATCACGATACGAATAGGCAATGCACACCTTTAGCGGATGAATACCGGTGAGGATATCCATCTTGGTCAGCACGATCTCCGTCAGGCCGTTGACGCGCGCCGCGTACTTCAGCGCCACCAGATCGAGCCAGCCCGTGCGGCGCGGCCGTCCCGTCGTCGAGCCGAACTCGTCCCACGGATTCACGCCGGTGCCGCGCAGCCGATCGCCCATCTCGTCGAACAGTTCCGTCGGGAAAGGCCCGGCCCCCACGCGCGAGCAGAACGCCTTGGCCACGCCGATGACGCGCTTCACGTGCCTCGGCCCCACGCCCAGGCTCGTCAACACCCCGCCGGTGATCGTGGACGAACTGGTGACGTAGGGATACGTGCCGTGATCGATGTCGAGCAGCGTGCCCTGCGCGCCTTCGGCCAGCACATGATCGCCGCGCTCCAACGCCGCATGGACCAGCGCTGTCGTGTCGGCGATGAATGGCGCGAAGCGCGCCGCCAGCGGCGCATACTCTTTCACGATCGCATCCGCCTCCAACGGCGGCTGGCCATAGATCGCCAGGAAACGATTGGAGTGCGCCACGTGCTCGCGCACGGCCCGCTCAAATTTGTCGGGGTCGCCGATCAACGCCGCGCGCACCGCCACGCGCGCCATCTTGTCGGTGTACGCCGGGCCGATACCGCGCTTCGTCGTGCCGATCGCGCCTGCGCCGCGTTCCGCTTCATTCGCCCCATCCAGTGCGATGTGACCGGGCAGCAGCAAATTGGCCGCGCCGTCCAGCTTCAACCGATCGGGGGTGAGATCGGCCCCCAGCCGATTGAGCTCATCCACTTCGCGCGCCAGCGATTTGAGATTGATCACCATGCCGGGCGCGAGAACATTCGTGACTTCAGGATGAAACGCGCCCGCCGGAATGAGATGAGTGCGCACGACCTGCTTGCCGATGGTGATGGAGTGGCCGGCGTTGTCGCCGCCGTTGTAACGCGCGACGATGGCGGACTCGGCGGCCAGCTTGTCGGCGATGTGACCTTTGCCTTCATCGCCCCACTGCGCGCCGATGAGTGCGGTAACGGACATGACAGCCTCCGGTGCAGAGGAATGGCTGCGATTATAACATGAGGCCGCCACGCACCGCTGCCGGTTTGACGTTTGTGATAACAACCCGCCACACGCGTCATGCCCGAGTGCAGCTGTCGGGCATCCAGACCACGCATCAGCGACACATGACAGTCCAACCGCTGGATTCCCGCCGACCGCACGCGGGAATGACTACGCTACCCTCACGGCGCATTCACCACAAAATTAAATGTCGCCACCTTGCCGTCGGCGGTATCTTGCACGTCAGCCAGCAGCGCCGGATCGAAGATCGAATCGCGATCGTTGGCCGCCACGCCGGGAAAATAGATCTGCGAAGTGAGGATGGGGCCGTTGGGCGCTTGCACCTTCACGTGGATGTGCGGTGTGCGGCCGGGATATTCGCCGGGCGCGATCGTTTCCAGCGCGTAGCGTCCAGTCTCGTCGGTGAACAGATGCCCGCGCAGTCGATAGCCTGCATTGTCGTACACGCCTTGATCGTCGGCCTGCCAGAAATCCAGCCACGCATTGGCAATTGGCTGGCAGTCGGTCGTCAAAACATAGCCTGTGACGATGATCTTCGTACCGCCCATCCCCGGCTCAATCAGCGAGGCGCGTTGCGGCGTGTTCGGCGTGTAATACGGCCCTTCCGTTTGCGCGGGCGTCAGCGCCGCCGGGCTGGTGCATGACGGCGCATCAGCCGCGCCAGGTGTTGGCCTGATCGCTGCTTCAGTCGGCTCCACTGTCGCGGTTGGTGAGGCTGTGGGTTGAACTGGTTGTGGCGTGGGCGGTAGCGCCGGCGGTGAGGCGCTGCTGGCCGGTTGAGCAGTGGCGACCGGCAACGAGGGTGTAGCAGTCGGCGCTGCACTGCATGCCGTCAAGATCATCCCCAGCCCGATCGCCACACTCAATCCCAGGATTCTAAAATCGATCAATCGCTTCGTGTGTTTCATGGTCTTCCTCCCTGGCTGACACGTATCCAGTCCGCTTTAGCGGACTTCTTTATAACCGCGCGGAAATTCATTTCCGCAGATTCGTTGGGCAGCGCAAATTCATTTGGGTGTGACTAAGCCTGGTTGAACCGTCCATCGAATGAATTCGATGGCTGACACAGGAAACGTGTTGAAACACGTTTTAACGTGTTTTCGCTACCCGCAGGCGAATTGCCCGTGTCCGCGCAGCGGCGGGCCGCTGGGCGCATTCGCCGCGCTGCCGCGTGATCAACCAGATTTAGTCATACCCCATTCATTTCCGCAATCCGGCTGACCTCTCCACGCCCCCGCGCAGCAACCGTACTTTCAGTATACCAGCGCACACGGCCTCTCCCGCCGTTCTAGCGGAACTCTCAGGCGTTTCTCAGCTTTCTCTCAGGCTGCGCTTGGCAATCTTTCATGGCGCAGCTGTATCTTTACACTGGATTTGCACGTGGGAATCTTGTGAGAGAAAGGCGCAAGGAGACGACGAGTATGAATTGACGACCAAACAACGCAGACATTTCATTCATACGCAACGACGCAGTACACCAAACAATTTACACACGATGGAGGTTTGAATATGTCACGAACAACCAGGTTTCTGGGATTGACCGTATTGGTCTTGATGATCGCCGCACTGGGTGTCAGCTCGGCTTTCGCGCAGACGCCCACGCCGCCTGCGACGACAACCACGCCTTACGCGCACGGCGGCTTCGGACGCGGCATGTGCGGGCAGGCTGGTCTGGACGCCGCAGCTAAGGCACTGAAGATGACGACGGATGAACTGTCGGCGCAGCTGTGGGGCGGCCAAACCTTGTCGGGCCTGGCCGAAAAAGCGGGCGTCAAGATCGAGGACGTGCAGAGCGCCGTGCAGGCCGCCTGCCAGCAGGCGCAGATCGACGCCATCAAGCAAGCTGTGACTGACGGCAAGATCACACAGGCCAACGCCGATTGGCTGATCGAAGGGATTCAGAAGGGCTACATCGGCGGCGGCAAGGGTGGCTTCGGCGGCTTTGGTATGGACATGGGTGGTCGCGGTGGACGCGGTCATCATGGCTTCGGCGGCTTCGGCCTGCCGAAGGGCACCGCACCCAGCACCACACCCGACAGCGGCTCGACCTCACCCAGCCGCTACACTTTCTAGTTCTATCACCTGCATCTCATCCAGCCGCTGCGTGTAGGTTTCAACACACGCCCGGCAACATCGCTCTCGCACCTGCTGCACATTGCAGCAGGTGCGAGAGTTTTTCGATTCTCCATAACTTCTCAACAACTTCATGGTATGCTTGGGCTGGAGAACGAGCAATGGCCCAGCGTATTTTAGTCGTCGACGACGACAAGGAAATTGTCCGCATCATCCGCGCCTATTTGGAGAAGGCCGGGTACAGCGTCTCTGTCGCTTACGAAGGCGAAACGGCGCTGCACATCCTCCGCAGCGATCGGCCCGATCTGGTGGTGCTCGATCTGATGCTGCCCGATCGCGACGGCTGGGACATCACGCGCATCGTGCGCGGTGATCCATCGTTGGCGGCCACGCCGATCGTGATGTTGACCGCCCGCGTGGAAGGTGAAGATCGCGTCATGGGGCTGGACCTCGGCGCGGACGATTACATCCCCAAGCCCTTCAATCCACACGAAGTCGTGGCGCGCGTGCGCGCCGTGCTGCGCCGCGCCAATCAAGAGTTTGGAGCGTCGCGCATCATTCAGATCGGCCAGCTGCTGTTGGACGCCGATCGACATGAAGTCCAGTTCGCCGGAAAACCGATCGAGTTGACGCCCACCGAGTTCGATCTCCTCAAGACGTTGATGGAATATCCGGGACACGCCTTCACGCGGCAGTCACTCATCGAGCAAGGGCTGGGCTACAACTACGAAGGCATGGAGCGCACGCTGGACAGCCACATTCGTAATCTGCGCCGCAAGATCGAACCCGACCCCACCGAGCCGGCGTACATCAAGACGGTGTTCGGTGTGGGCTATCGGATGCAAGGGCCGGAGTCAGCATGAATCGCTTGTGGGTGCGTCTGACGTTGTCGTTTGCGCTGGTCGCCGTGATCGGCATCGGCCTTGCTTCGCTGCTGGCCAACCTGGCGATCGACAATGAATTTCGCAGTTTCGTCAGCCGCAGCGCAGCCCCGTCGCAAAGCAGCGATCTGGCCGCAAAACTCGTTGAGTATTACACCGCGCGGCAGAGTTGGGACGATGTGGGATCGATCTTGAGCCCGACCAGGCCGCCGAAAGATGCCGCGCCGCAGACGGGTGATGTGCCACCCGATCGGTTTGCCCCGCCCCTCGCGCTGATCGTCGCCGATGCGTCCGGACAGATTGTCTTCGACAGCAGCCGGCGGCGCGCGGGCGAAACATTGAGCCAGACCGAGCGTGACGCCGCCACCAGCTTGCAGGAGCAAGATCAAACGATCGGGTATCTGGTCTTCACGCCGGGGCCAGTGATCGAACTGCACCCCACCGAACAGTTCTTCATCAGTCAAGTGCAGCGGAATCTGGTGCTGGCCGCGCTGATCGCCACCGCCATTGGCGCGGTGCTGGGGCTGCTGTTCAGCCGCACGCTGACGCGCCCGTTGAATCGCCTGGTCGTTGCCGCGCGCGCCATCGCCGCAAAAGATCTCACGCATCGTGCCGAGCCAGGCGGCACGGTCGAAGTCGCCAATGTGGCGCACGCTTTCAACGACATGGCCGACTCTTTGCAGAAGGCTGAGCAGCTGCGCCGCAATCTGGTGGCCGATGTCGCTCACGAATTGCGCACGCCGTTGAGCGTGATGCAGGGCACCTTGACCGCGCAGCTCGACGGCGTGTTTCCGCTCGATCTGGGTGAGACGGCGAAGTTGTACGACGAAACGCGCCTGCTCAGCCGCCTCGTGGACGATCTGCGCGAACTGGCGCAGGTGGAAGCGGGGCAGCTGCCGTTGAACATCGGCGCGATCGAGCTCAAGCGCGTGATCGCCACGACCGTGGATGCGTTTGACGGCGCGGCCAGCGAGAAGCACATCAGCCTGAACGACGAAACTGCCGATCAGCTGCCGTTGGTGAAAGCCGACGGCGAGCGCGTGGCGCAAGTGCTGCGTGTGCTGATCAACAATGCGCTGCGGCACACGCCAGCCAACGGAAAAATCACGATCGGGTCTGCTGCTTTCGCAGACAGTGTCGAAATCAGTGTACACGACAGCGGCGATGGCATCGCACCGCATGAGCTGCCCTACGTGTTCGATCGCTTCTGGCGCGGCGACAAGTCGCGCGCGCGTGAATCGGGCGGTTCGGGATTGGGGCTGGCGATTGCCAAACAACTCATCGAAGCACAGGATGGATCGATCGGGGTGGAGAGCCAGGCGGGCGCAGGCAGCCGCTTCTGGTTCAGGCTGCCGATCGCCGGATAAATCAAGCACTGGCATATGGACGATCTATTTTACTTTTCAAAATCCAATGTCCATCTTCACGACGTGGAACAGACAGCGGTAAAAGCCGGCTATCAATGTGAAGTTAAAGCGGACACTCATGGTGTCTGGCTAGATGTTTACGAACAGGACCAGACTCTCTGGCAATGGAGCGAGTTGCGCGAAGACGCCGGCGACTTCAATGGTTTCGATCTGCCTCAGTTGGACCGGATAAGAGAATACCAGCCCTCCGCCGCTTTCATCGTTGCCCACCACCTTGATTCGTGGCAGCGATTGATCGATTTCCTGAAACTGATCTTGAGTCGCTTCGACGGCTGGATTGGCTGTGATGACGGCGCATTTGAGGTGATCTATACGCTGGATAACATCGATCGTCTGCCGCGTCTGCGGGCAGGCCGGCGGCCATTGGATGGACTTTTCTCTGCGCCGAACGAAAACCTCTTCACGCCGACAACTTATCGGGAGTTTGTGGAACGATACCAGGCAGTCAATCGCGAGAATGCCTCGCTATCCTATACCAATCCATTGCACCGGGAACGCAAAGAGCATTTGCAACACTTACTGTTGGCTGACATGCCCCGTGAATATCGAGCCAGATTGCCATTCTATTTGCTAGCGCGCTGCCCGATCTGTGGAGGGCGCGTCGCGGAAGCGATCGATACTTACAGCTTGAATGGATTAGGCTGGATTGGGTCGGGCAATGCGGGATTTGGCTGGTATGGATTGCTTGGCCATCCCTCGCATCCCAGCTATGAGGCTGAATGCGACCACGTCAAAGTCTTGGCCACGGCTGTTAATCTGAATGGCAAGCAACCGGTTGAGGTCTTTCAGGAAGTTTGGATCGGGCCGGAGAAGCCGTTTGTGATGCGGCCGTTGATTGAGGCCGAACAAATTTTCGCTGTTATCCATGCCTTGCCGGTTGGCGACTACAATAATCTGGCGGGTCGTCCCCCATACACGCTCTACTTCATCACATACTTCGTCGGCAATGAAGCCACGTTTGATGAAATCATACTACCTTTCGATCAGGCGCGAAGTCGAGTTCAGTACGGAACGGCCGATTACGATCTGAGCAAATGGGTCGCGGCGGGCAAGTTGTTCTGGCTAGACCCGCATGACCCAGACTTGCCCTTATGCAATAGGCCGACAGAGAAGTTCCCGTACGGAAAAGTTGAGGGTTTTGAAGGGCAATGTGTTATCCGTGATGGCAAGCTAAATCTCTATATGGGGCCCCGTCGACAACGAGCACGTGGTCGTACTCAATCTGGTTGAATACTACGCCGTAAATTTTCTTTCACTCGTCACTCTTCACTCGTCATCCTCTCTTCTCACCCCTTTCTCATCTGATCTCGATTTCTTCTCCATACGCGGATGCTATCCTGTGAAGCGATGGCCGCACGGCCAAACTTTCATCACAGGAGAACTTATCATGAACAAGATCCGCGCAACACTTTATTCGTTGGTTATCTCGGCGCTGTTGTTGGCCGGCTGTTCCTCAACTTCGACCACGACGCCAATCACGACTTCTACTTCGACCGTACCAACCGCGCAGGCGGTCGGCGTGTCGGACACGACTTCGACGGTGACTTCTCCGGTGGCGACTGACACCGCGACAAATGCGGCGGCTTCGTCGGGGGTGGCTACCACCAATGACGCGCCGCCTGCGCCACCCAGCGGCAATTCGTCCGCAGGCGCTCCTCCGGGTGGCGGGGCAACCAGCGCCACGGAAGGACTCGCTTCGGCGACCGGCGCTTATATCGTCGACGGCGGCACGGCGTCTGAAACTGATAAGACTTACACGGCTTCCGACGTCGATCAATCGAGTGTCTATGTGATCAACGGCGGCACGCTGAATCTGGTTAATCCCACCGTGACCAAAACCGGCGACACTTCATCCGGTGACAACAGCAGTTTTTACGGCTTGAATGCGGCTGTGTTGGCTACGTCGGGCAGCCAGATCACCATCGAAGGCGGGACGGTTGACGCTAACGGAGCCGGCGCGAATGGCGTCTTCGCGACGGGCAGCGGCACAGTCGTAACTGTGTCTAACATGACCATCAACGCCTATGGCGATGGCGCGCACGCGGTGATGGCGACAAACACCGGCACGCTGATCTTGAACAACGTGACGATGAATACCACCGACGTCCACTCGGGCGCCATTGCCACCGACCGGGGCAGCGGCACTATCACGGCCAACGGCGGCACGGTCACGACCTCTGGTGCTGACTCGCCGGCGATCTATTCGACTGGTGAGATCAAAGTTTCGAACGCGACGCTTACGGCCACTGGCGCGGAAGCCGCCGTGATCGAAGGTGCCAACTCGATCGAGTTGACGAACAGCACCCTCACGTCGAGTGTGACCGATAAATGGGGCGTGATGATCTATCAGAGCTTTTCGGGTGACGCCGAAGGTAGTGAAGGAACGTTCAGCATGACGGGTGGCTCGCTGGCTTACACCGCGGCCAATGGTCCCTTGTTCTACGTCACCAACTCGACCGGCTATATCACGTTGAAAGGTGTGGCCGTGACCACGGCCTCAGGTGTGCTCGCTCGGGCCGAGGGGAACGATCGGTGGGGCACGAGCGGCGCGAATGGCGGCACGCTCATCCTGATAGCGGATGGACAAATCCTAGCGGGCAATGTCAGCGCCGACAACATCAGTTCGATCGCGCTAACGCTGCAAAGCGGTTCAGCGTTGACGGGCGCGATCAACTCGGACAATGCGGCTAAGACCACAAGCCTGACGCTGGATGCCTCAAGTACCTGGAATGTTACGGCGGATTCGTATCTGAATTGCTTGAGCGATGATGGCGGGATTTCGGGTACGACGATTACTAACATCAATGGCAACGGGCACACGGTTTACTACAACCCGAGTGCGTGTGCGGCGCTGAACGGTCAGACTTATACGCTTAACGGTGGTGGCGCCCTCAAGCCCAGCAGTTAACGCTCACTCCTAAACTGAATCGTCGCATGTTCGCGCGGGCAGCCGATCGGGTTGCTCGCGCAGTTCTTGACGACCCCCACAGGGATGTCTCGCAATGACGAGTGATGAGTGACCAGAGATCTGTCACTCATCACTCGTCACTTTTCACTCTTCACCTCTCAGGCATTTCTCAGTCAATTTCGATTTCATCTGCACACGGTTCGGCTATTCTATGATCAAGATTCTTTGTTGAGGTGACTATCATGAAGACGAACAAACAGAGACATCAGTGGTTGATCGATGCCGCACTTTTCAGCGGATTTTTGCTGTCCTTCTGGCTGGAGTTGACGGGCGTGGAGGTGCATCAATGGCTGGGCGTCGCCATCGGCGCGGTGGCGAGCTATCACTTGTTCACGCACTGGAACTGGGTCAAAGCCGTGACCGATCGATTCTTCAAGCAGACGTCCCTGCAGGCACGCTTGTATTACGTCGTTGATGCCGCCGTACTGATCGGGCTGGCAACCATCAGCGTGACGGGGCTGGTAATCTCGACGTGGTTCGATCTGGCGTTGACGAATTATACGACCTGGAAATCACTCCACGTCATCGCTTCACTCGGCACGTTAGCGGCGGTTGTGATCAAACTGGGACTGCACTGGCGCTGGATCATCACCACGGCGCGGCGCTACATCTTCCCGCGACCGCCACAGCCCGCACCCGTGCCGGCAACCAACGGGCTGGGCCGACGCGAGTTTCTGCGCTTGATGGGTGGCGTCACTGTTTTCGCCGCCATCGCCGCCGGGAGCGCCGTTGAGGCGTTGAGGCAGACTACGACCACTACGGCTCCAACAGGCACATCGGCGACGCAGAGTAAGACAACGAACCAGTCTACTGCAACGACCAGCACACAATCGCAAAGCGCCAGCAGTTGCACCGTGCAATGCAATCGACGCTGCTCGTATCCCGGCCATTGCCGGCGCTATACGGACAGCAACAACAACGGCCGCTGCGATCTGGGTGAGTGCGCGTAACAAGTAACGAGTAATGAGTTATTCAGTTACTCGTTACTCATTACTCATTAAGCTCACTTCTTATCAAGCGCTTATTCACCCTCGACCACATCTGCACACGAAGAAAGTATCCTATCAGCAGATAGCCGCGC
Source organism: uncultured Anaerolineae bacterium (assembly GCA_964398185.1). Taxonomy (GTDB): domain Bacteria; phylum Chloroflexota; class Anaerolineae; order Fen-1058; family Fen-1058; genus Fen-1058. The sequence continues at coordinate 19,708 of CAYNML010000039.1, forward strand.
AGGCTATACTCTAAAACACCATGGAGGTGTACGATGTTTCGAATGAAGAAGTTGTTGGGAATTGCTGTGCTGGTAGGCGTTGTGGCCGCGCTGGGGATCAGCTCGGTGGCGTCCGCGCAGAGTTCGGTGACGCCGACCCCAACCGCTCCGACGGAGCAGGCCGGACCGCCGGATGGCAGAGGGCCGCGCGGTCTGCACAGCCAGGCCGCGTTGGAGGCAGCTGCCGAAGCGTTGGGCATGACGGCCGATGAGCTGTCCGCGGAACTGTGGGGCGGCAAGACGCTGAGCGACCTCGCCGAGGAAAAGGGTGTCGACATCGCCGATGTGCAGGCCGCCGTCGAGGCGGCACAAGTCGCCGAGACCAAGACTGCGATCGAGCAGGCTGTGACCGATGGCGAGATCACACAGGCCAAGGCCGACTGGCTGCTCGAAGGTCTGGAGGCCGATTACTGGGGGCCAGGCGTGAAAGGCGACTTTGGCTTCGGTATGGGCGGGCGCGGCGGCCACGGCGAGCCGCGCGGTATGGGCGCGCCGTCGAGCGACAGCGCCACTCCCTCCACCACCAACTGAGCGAACAACATGCAGCAGGATGAGCGCAGCTTAGAGCTGCGCTCATCCGCTTTATACAGCCCCATCTCCTGCAAAAGCTGGGCTGTGTCGATTCTTATCAAACGCTCATCTTGTCTCGATAACTTCTGCACAGTTTTTCCATATCCTGACAGCTAAGTCTCGCATCAGGGGATACTACTACTTTGTTACAAGGGAGATTGACACGATGGAGAACAATGTCTCAGCAGCGCCCTCGACCTCGACCACACCAATCAAGAAACCAACCCGACGACTGCGGGCACGCCACATCGTGTTAATCAGCGGTGGCGTGCTGCTGGTGCTGTTCATCGGGATTCAATTGATTCCGGTCAACCGGACGAATCCGCAAGTCACGGCGCAGATCAATTGGGACTCACCTCAAACACAAGCGTTATTCGAACGGGCCTGCCAGGACTGTCACAGCAATGAAACCACCTGGCCGTGGTATTCCTACGTGGCGCCGGCTTCGTGGCTGGTCTATTACGATGTGCAGCGCGGCCGCAGCGAGTTGAATCTATCGACCTTCAATACGAACTCGGCCGAACCGCGAGGCAATCCGTTCGGCCAGTCGAATGATCTGGCCTATCAGCTGGGTCAGATCTTGGCAGGAGGAAACCAGCGCGACGGGGCAGAGGGACGTTTCCCCAGACCCGAGGGTGGTCAATTTCCAGAGGGTGCTCAACCTCCGGCAGAAGGACAGTTGCCTGAGGGTGGGCAATTTCCACAGGGCGGCTTCAGCGGTATGCTGGCCAATCGGCTGACTGAGAACATCCAAGAGAATCGTATGCCCCCGGCGAATTACATCTCGCTGCATCCTACGGCGAACCTGACGACTGAAGAGCGGCAACAGCTGCTTGACGGGTTAGTCGCTACGCTGGGACTATCGACTCAGTAATACCAACGCAAAATCTGCCTTATGCGAAAGCGGCGCTGTCCAACAGCGCCGCTTTTGATTCTCAGCGAGTTTTCAGATTGTCTCAACATCTTCTGCACAAGTCGATGCGATACTGAAGATAAGCGGGGGCCGGACAAGACTGGCGGCCTTGCGTCAATGCTGGATACAGGAAGTGAGTCATGAAAAACGTCTTCAAACACACCATTCTCTTCAGTTTGCTCTTCGCGCTGGGGGCTTGTTCGGCAGGCGGCGTTCAAACTGCGCCTGCGTCCAGCAGTGCCAGCCAGGCATCAGTTACGACGTCCTCAACGGCCAGAGTTGCGGTCACCAGCGTTGCGCCTGTGGCAACATCGGTCCCTGGGGCGTTGGCCGAGAACAGCCCGATCAACGAGGACGCCGACGATTACACGTGGGACAGCGCCACCGAAGTCTCCATCACCTTGAACGGCGACTCGATCACGGCCGACGGGCAAGACGTCACCGTCGAGGGGAGCACGGTGATCATTAACTCGATCGGCACCTATCGCCTCAGCGGCACGTTGACGGACGGCCAGATCGTCGTGGACACCGACGACAAGGGTGTGGTGCGCTTGATCTTCGACGGGATCGATATTCGCAATTCCACGAGTACACCGATCAACATCGTCAAAGCCGAGAAGACTGTGATCGTTCTCGCCGACAATACGAAGAACTTCGTGACCGATGGCGCGTCATACGTCTTCACCAATCCTGAAGACGACGAGCCGAATGCGACCGTGTTCAGCAAGGGCGATCTAACGATCACCGGCGACGGCGCACTGACGGTGACGGGCAACTTCAACGACGGCATCGCCAGCAAGGACGGCTTGCTGATCGATAGTGGCACGCTCATCGTCTCGGCGGCCGATGACGGCATTCGCGGCAAAGATTATCTGGTGATCAAGGACGGCCGGATCACCGTCACGGCACAGGGCGACGGTCTGAAATCCGATAACGAAGAGGACGCGACGAAGGGTTACATCTCGATCGAGACGGGTGTGATCAATATAACTTCCGGCAGCGACGCCATCACCGCGCAGACCGATGTGCTGATCGCCGGTGGTGAGTTCACGTTGATCTCCGGGGGCGGCAGCACCAATCGGCTGGCCGACACCGTCTCGGCGAAAGGCATCAAGGGCCTCGTTAGTGTCAACATCGATGGCGGAACTTTCAACATCGACGCGGCCGACGATGCACTGCACAGTAACAACAACTTGATCGTGAACGGCGGCAACTTCAGCATCGCTTCCGGCGATGACGGGCTGCACGCCGATGCGACTCTGACGATCAACGGTGGCGAGATTCAAGTCACCCGATCGTACGAAGGCATTGAGAGCGCCGTGATCACGATCAACAACGGGACCATTCACGTGGTCGCCAGCGATGACGGCCTCAATGTGGCCGGCGGTGCTGACGGTTCGGGCATGATGATGGGCGGCAGACCGGGTGGCCGACCAGGACAAGAAACCTTCAACTACACGGGCAGCAATTACCTGTACGTCAACGGCGGCTACACCGTCGTCGAAGCTGACGGTGACGGCGTCGACGTCAACGGCGCGATCGAGATGAAGGCGGGCACGTTGCTGGTGAGCGGCCCCACCGAGCAGATGAACGGCGCGCTGGATTACGATGCCGGGTTCAAGCTGACAGGCGGCTTGCTCGTCGCGGCGGGCAGTTCCGGCATGGCGCAGGCGCCCGATGCTTCTTCCACTCAGCCATCGGTTTTGATCTATCTGGCGGCCACGCAGCCGGCGGGCACGTTGATTCACGTTCAAAACAGCGCGGGCCAGGACATCCTGACGTTTGCGCCGACGCATGATTATCAGTCGGTCGCGTTCTCGTCGCCACAATTGGTCAACGGCGAAACCTACACGGTTTTTGTAGGCGGCAGTTCGACCGGGACCGCAACCGACGGCCTGTATCAAGGCGGAACTTATACGCCGGGAATACAGTTGGCGACGTTTACCGTATCCAGTGCTGTCACGCTGGTCGGTACGGGTGGCATGGGGGGCAGGCGTCCCGGCCGGTTTTAGCTCAAACGCGGTGCTGAAGCATAGCGCGGTTTACGGGAGAATTCACATGAACAACACACTACCGCTGGTTGCCACAGCTGAACCTCACCTCTGGGCACAGGCCCAGACGTGGCACACCATCACTCGCACACTGGACACGCTGACCGCCGTGTTTGCGCCCATCAGCCTGAAGCAGATGGCGGCCGTGGCCCTGCTCGACCGGCTCGACATCAAGTACGTGATGACCACCGCTCAACTGCTCGACGCGCTGACCGCACTACAGCCACACTACTGGATGCTGAACATCGACGGGCGGCGGCTCAATCATTATCGCACGTTGTACTTCGATACACCTGAGTTTGAGCTGTACACGGCGCACGTCACGGGTCGGGCCGAGCGCTACAAAGTGCGCAGCCGTGAGTATGTCGATTCGCGCCTGTCGTTTCTGGAAGTCAAACATCACACGCGCACCGATCGCACCGTCAAAGCGCGGTTGGCTACCACCCGACCGGTGATCGAGCCGACGGCGGACATGAATCGCTGGCTGCAGGACGTCAGTCCTTTGGAGGGCAATGCGTTGGAGGCAAAGCTGTGGAACACCTTCACGCGCCTGACCTTGGTCAGCCGGCACTCGTGCGAGCGCGTGACACTGGACGTCGATCTGACGTTTTACACCGACGCCACCGCCGCGCAGTTGGACGGCCTGGCGATCGCGGAAGTCAAAATGGATCGCGGCAGCTGCGCTTCGCCCTTCCTGGCGCAGATGCGCGCCCAACGGATTCAGCCGCGCGGCTTCAGCAAATACGCGCTGGGTGTGGCGCTGCTGTACGATCGCGTGAAGAAGAATATGTTGAAACCCAAATTGCTGTGGCTGGATAAACTACTGGCAGGAGGCCATCGCCATGACTGAGTTAAGCACGTTTCTGTTGAGCTTCGCCTTTAATTTTCTGGTGGCGCTGATCGTCGTGCGGTTCATCTACTATCCCACCACGCACAACAAGTCGTATGTGTTCACGTTCCTGGCGTTCAACACCGTCATCTACTTCGTGCTGAGCTTCATGACCAGCATCGAGCTGGGGATCGGCGTGGGTTTTGGCCTGTTCGCCATCTTCTCGATCTTGCGCTATCGCACCGACGCCATGCCCATCCGCGAGATGACGTACCTGTTCATCATCGCCGCGCTGCCGGTGATGAACTCGGCGGGGGGCAGCGCCGCCATCTGGCCGGAACTGATTGCGGCCAACGCCATCATCCTGGTCGTCATGCTGGTCCTGGAAAGAGAGTGGGGCTTTCACTACGAATCTTCCAAGCAGATCGTGTACGAAAAGATCGAACTCGTCCGCCCCGATCGCCGCGCGGAATTGCAGGCCGATCTGGAACAGCGCACCGGGCTGAAGATCAAACGCATCGCTGTAGGCAAGCTGGATTTTGTGCGCGACACGGCCAACTTGAAGATCTACTACGACGATTCCAAACAAGGCGACTTGCTGAACGCGACAGAGCCGGTGACGGCCAAAGACGACGACGATTTTTAGCCCGTCTTTTTTGAAGGTTCCGTTAGCGGCGTGGGACGCGGATGAGATACGAAAGACTTCCGAAATCTCGAAGATTTCGGAAGTCTGCTATTCGCACCGAGCGCGTCTGGATTCCCGCCAACAACACGCGGGAGTGACCGCCCCGTCATGCCCGAGTGCCTTCGCCAGGCGCGCCCCCGCTTCGTCCCTTCGGCAGGGCGTGTCGGGCATCCACTGCGCTGCTAAGCAACGTGGTGGATAGGCTCCTGGATTCCCGCTTACTACTGCGGGAATGACACGACCGCGCGCTCTCAGCCAACGCTCAGATTTCCTCAATAGCGCCTGCACAACTTTTTGCGATACTGGCGACAACAACAAATCGCAAGGAGACAATCTCATGCCACGTTTGAAATCGAGCAGTACGCTGCGCAACTTATTGGTCGATGCGACGATCTTCATCGCCTTTCTGCTGGCGACCGATCCGCACGCGACCGGCCAGACCATTCACGAATGGCTGGGCATCGCTTTTGGCGTGGGCATCATCACCCACCTGCTGCTGCACTGGAAGTGGATCGTCAACGTGGTGCGGCGCTTCTTCACCCGGCTGCCGGGGCAGGTCCGCATCAATTTGCTGCTCAACGTGCTGTTGTTCGTCGTTATGACGCTCATCATCTTCTCGGGCCTCATGATCTCGAAGGTCGTACTGAGCACGTTCGGGCTGGAGGGTCAGCACGATGGCATCTGGCGCGTCGTTCACACTACTGCAACGAATGTGGCGTTGATCATCGTGGCGCTGCACGTGGCCCTGCACTGGAAGTGGATCGTCGGCACGCTGAAACGCACCATCTGGCAGCCGATCTTTGGTCGCCGTCAGCCTCAACCGCAGCCTGCGCTGACGCGCGAACAGGAAGGTGCGCGATGAAAACGCTGGGACGCATTCTGATCATTTTGCTGGCGGCGGCAATCGTCATTGGCGGGACGTATGCCCTGCTGCAAACGAGCGCGGCTCAAGCGCTGGTCGGCCAGCCGATAGGCTTCGGCGGCGAAAACGGCAATCGCCCTGCGCGGCCCGACTTCGCGAGTGGGCAAGGCAGATCGACAGGTGAAATGCGCGGCGACCATGAAGGCCAGGGCGGATCATGGGCAACGGTGATACGGAACTTCGTCATGATGGCCGTCATCGTGGCAGCCGTGCAGGTCGTGTGGTCGATCGGGCGGTGGATCAAACGATCGGCTGAGAGGCGCCATCGGCTGCTGGTGAGCCGCAGTTGAGCGATCGGGACGGGGCAAAAACTTCGCCCCAGTTGTTCTTACTTTTCACTCATATTGTCTCGATAAGTTCTCAACAAGTGTCTGCGATACTGAATGCAGTGAAATTTGATCGCTGAGGCAAAGCTATGAGCAAAAAACGAATCTTCATGACGCTGGGCGCGATCGTGCTGGTGGGTGCGGGGGTAACCTTCGCCACGAACCGCTCGCAGACCGCCAGCGCCGACACCACGACGGAAACGGGACAGGTCACGCGCGCCACCCTCTCGTCGATGATCGAGTCGTCGGGCAGCGCCAGTCCCGAAAGCAGCATCACGTTGTCGTTTGGCGCGTCGGGCACCGTGAACAAGGTGAACGTGCAGCTGGGCGATCTCGTCGAGCAGGGCGATGTGTTGGCCGAGATGGACACCACCGATCTGGAATTGGTTGTGGCGCAGGCTGAGCAATCGTATCTGAGTCAGCAGGCCACGTACAGCATGACGGTCAATCCTGATCCAGCCGACGTGGCGGCGGCAAAGTTGTCGGTGAGCAACGCCGCGGCCGCATACCAGTTGGCCCAGCAGAAGTACAAAGTCAACAGCACCGACTCGGTCATGCTGAGCTGCGACAATCTTGACAGCGCCAAAGAGACTTACGATGACGCGCAGACCGCTTACAACAACTACGTGTCAGACTGGCGGGTGCAGGTCAACGGCAGCGCCGAGATTTCAGCGCAGAAGTCGCAGCTCGATCGGGCCAAAGCCAATTACGAACAGGCCGTGATCAACTGCAACCTGGCGAAGAGCAGCGTCAACGATACCGGCATCAAGTCCGCGTATGCGTCGCTGGTGCAGGCTCAGGCCAATCTCGATAGTTTGTTGAATCCCTCAGAACGCACGCTGACGGCGGCCAAAGTGCAGCTGGAGCAAGCTGAGCTGGCGCTGACAGAAGCGCAGCAAGCGCTTGAGGACGCCAGGATCGTCGCGCCATTCGATGGCATGGTGACGGACATCACGGCCATCGTCGGCGGATCGAGCACTGGCGCCGCGATCGAGTTGACCGACGTCGGGCAGTATCACGTCGATGTGCTGGTGGACGAAACCGAAATCGGACAGGTGCAGGTCGGACAGCAGGCCAACATCACGTTTGATGCACTGTCGGACGTGACGGTGACGGGCGAAGTCGCGCGGATCGATCCGGCGGGCACGGTAAGCAACGGCGTCGTGAACTACCTGGTCCGCATCAATCTCGATCCGACCGACGCCGCGCTGCGCTCCGATATGACGGCGAACGTGCAGGTGATTCTCGACACGCACACGAACGTGCTGGCCGTGCCGGGCGCGGCTCTGCGATCGGACGGGCAAACGTACTACGTGAATGTCGTCGGCGAAGATGGCGCCGCGCAGCGTGTCGATGTGACGACCGGCTACACCGACGGTGAGTTGACCGAGGTGTCGGGCGATTTGCAAGAGGGGCAGACGGTCTACCTCGGCGAAACGACGACAACCACGCAGCAGCAGCAAGGCCGGGGGCTTAACCTGTTCGGCCTGCGCATTGGTGGGTAATCAGAGAAACGTCATGCCCGAGTGCCGTAATCGGGCATCCAGATTCGTTGCTTGCGGATTACTGGATTCCCGCCAAAAACACGCGGGAATGACATCTGGGACTTTTCAAGGAGCATCAGCATGTTGAAGAAGAAACGCACGTGGATCATTTTAGGAATTGTGGCCGTCGTCCTCATCGGCGGCGGGGTCTTTGCAGCGACGCGCACGGCGACCAGCCAGACGGGCCTGAGCCAGATGCTGGCCAACGCGCAAACGGCCACTGTGGTGCAGACGACGCTGGTCACCTCGGTCGATTCGACGGGCAGCATCATGCCGGAAGCCGAACTGGATCTGTCGTTTGGGACCTCCGGCACGGTCGATAAAGTGAACGTGACTGTCGGCGATCAGGTGAAGCAAGGCGACGTGCTCGCCACACTCGATACGACCGATCTGGAACTCAAGGTCACGCAGGCCGAGCAGAGCTACTTGCTGCAGCAGCTGACGTACAGCGAAACCGTGCAGGCTGATCCGAGCGACATCGCCACCGCAGAAGCATCGTACAGCAGCGCGCTGGCTTCTTACAATGCCGCACGGCAGGATTACAACAGTCTGGCCGACAAGGAAGCCGTGCAGTGCTCAAGTCTGACCAGCGCCAAAGCGTCGCTCGAGCGGGCGCAGATCGCCTACGATCGGATTGCCAACGACCATCAGGCCAGCCAGTACCTTAACGGCGATTGGGGACCTTTCCAGAACATCGTCGATGGTTTGACAAATGCGCAATCGGCTTATGAACAGGCTGTAGCAAACTGCAATATCACCAAGCTCAGCCTCAACGACAGCAGCTTGCGATCGGCCGAGGCTCAATTGCAAAATGCCAAAGCCAACCTGGACAAGTTGATTTCGCCGCGCAGCGAGACACAGATTCAAGCGGCGGCGGCGTTGGAGCAGGCGCGGTTGTCGGTGGAGCAAGCCAAGCGCAATTTGTCCAACGCGACGATCGTCGCGCCTTTTGACGGCGTAATCACGGCGGTGAATATCGTCGCCGGTGGATCGAGCGGCAACAGTGCAGCTCTGTCGCTTGCCGACACCAGCCAGCTGCATGTGGATGTCCTGGTGGACGAAACCGAGATCGCCAACGTGCGGGTCGGGCAAGCAGCGGAGATCACACTGGATGCGCTGACCGGCATCACGCTGACCGGGACGGTCGCCAACATCGATCCCTCGGGCACGGTGAGCAACGGCGTGGTCAACTACAGCGTGCGCGTCAATCTCGATCCGACCGACGCGGCGTTGAAACTCGACATGACGGCCAATGCTTCGCTCATCGGCGAGAAGGCTGAGAACGTGCTGGCCGTGCCGACCACGGCGATCCGCAGCGGTCGCGCCATGAATCGAGCGAACACTCAAAGCAGCGAGACCGTGACCAATACTACGAGCAACATGGTCATGGTGCTGCAAGACGGGCAACCGCGCCCCGTGGAAGTCACACTCGGCATGACGGCGGGCGATCTGACGGAAGTCTCCGGCGATCTGCAAGTCGGCGATGAAGTCCTGATCGTGACGACGACATCCACCAACAGCAACACGCAGGACTTCGGCCCGCCCGAAGGCGGCCTGGATGGTCCTCCACCTGATGGCGGCGGTGGCGGCCCGATGGGTGGTCCTCCGCCGGGTGGGTAAAACGTTGCCGGACGATCGTCATTGCGAGGAGCGCTTTCTGCGACAAAGCAATCTCGATCTGACAGCGGGAGATTGCTTCGCTGACGCCTTACCCGCCGCGTAGCGGCGGAGGCGCGCCAGGCGGAAGCGCTCGCAATGACGGTAATTGAGTAAATTGCTTAACACGGAGCACATCATGATCGAAATCGAGAACATCACCAAAGTGTATCAAATGGGCGAGACCGAAGTGCGCGCGCTGGACGGCGTGTCGCTCAAGATTGAAGACGGCGAATGGGTGGCGATTACTGGCCCATCGGGATCGGGCAAGAGCACGCTCATGGCGATCCTGGGCTGTCTGGATTCACCGACGAGCGGCTCGTATAAGCTCGACGGGATCGACGTGGCGCAGATGCGCGATGATCAATTAGCCGCGGTGCGCAACAAGAAGATTGGCTTTGTATTTCAGCAGTTCAATCTGCTGTCGCGCACCAGCGCACTGGAGAATGTCGCCCTGCCGTTGTTGTATGCGACGGGCAATCATCAGCGCGATCGAGCCACGGCAGCTTTGAAGGCTGTCGGCCTGTCCGATCGGATGGGTCACCGCCCCAACGAGCTGTCAGGTGGACAGCAGCAGCGTGTCGCCATCGCGCGGGCGCTGGTCACCGAACCAACGATCGTGCTGGCCGACGAACCGACGGGCAACCTCGACTCGAAGACGGGCAAAGAGATCATGGCGCTGTTCGCCGAGCTGCATCAAACGCGCGGCCTCACCGTGATTTTCGTGACGCACGACCCGACGATTGCGGCCAACGCGCAGCGGGTGATTCATATTCAGGATGGAATGATTGCGTAGTTTACTCGTTACTTGTTACTCGTCATTTGACCTACGAGTAATGAGTAACGAGTAATGAGTAACAAGGAGCATTATGCGACTCAATTTTTCTCAGAACGTGAAGAGCGCCCTGCGCGCGCTGCTGGCGAACAAGCTGCGCTCGGCGTTGACGATGCTGGGTATCGTGATCGGCGTGGGATCGGTGGTGGCGCTGCTCTCGGTGGGCACCGGCGCGCAAGCATCGATCACGGGGCAAATCTCCAACATCGGCGCGAATGTGATCACGGTGTATTCCGGCTCGCGCAACAGCTTCACGCCGTCGGGCGCGGGCGGTGGCGCAACCGCGCCGTTGACCTACGAAGAATCGAAGGAATTGGAAGGACTGGCGGGCGTGGCCGCCGTCTCGCCGCAGGTGCAGTCGCGGCAAAACCTGAAGTATCAGAGCACGCAGACCTCGGCGCAAGTGGTGGGTGTTGAACCGGACTACGCCACGGTGCATCCCGATCAACTCGATTACGGGCGCTTCATCTCGGCCAGCGACGTCACCAACAAGTCGCGTGTGGCCGTCGTCGGATCTCAGATCGTCACCGATCTTTTCGGCGGACTCAACCCGGTCGGAAAATCGATCAAGATCAACGGCATTTTGTTTGAGGTGATCGGCGTGATGAAGGAACAAGGTTCCGGCGGTTTCGGCTTCAGCCGCGACTCGACGACGTACGTGCCCATCACCACGGCGATGGCGCGCCTCTCCAACACGCGCGTCGGCAATCAGAAGTCCGTCTCGACGATTGAAGTCTCGGCGACCAATTCGGACAGCATCGACACGGCCATGACGGCCATCAAGGCCAAGCTGCGCACGCTGCACAAGATCGGCGTGGGCGAGACGGATGACTTCACGGTGCAGTCGCAGTCCGACATCCTCTCAGCGGCGACGAGCGTGGCCAGCACGCTGACGGTCTTCCTCGGCGCGATTGCCGGCATCTCGTTAGTCGTCGGCGGCATCGGCGTGATGAATATCATGCTGGTGTCCGTCACCGAGCGCACGCGCGAGATCGGTCTGCGCAAGGCCGTCGGCGCGCGGCGCAGCGACATCCTGTATCAGTTCCTGACAGAGACGTTAGTGCTCTCGATCGTAGGCGGCCTCATCGGCATTGTGATCGGCGCGGCCATCTCGGCGCTGGTGAATGCCTCGGGGGTCATGAGCACCGTCGTGTCGCCGGAATCGATCGTGCTGGCCTTCGGTTTCTCGGCGGCCATTGGCATCTTCTTCGGGCTGTATCCGGCCAATCGGGCGGCGGGCCTCAAGCCGATCGAGGCGCTGCGGTACGAGTAACCATTCCGGCGATTGAAACACCTGCACTGCACCGCAGGCGGTTGCGTGCGGTGCACGTGTCGCAGCAACCACCACGCGCAGTCGGCCTGCGCCGACTGGGACCCACTCGAGGTTGGCCCAGCCGACGCAGGTCGGCTTTGTGTGGGTGTAGGCGCGAATTCCATTCGCCGGTTTGCCAAGCGGCCCATTCGCGCTTAAAATATGCGCCTTCACTTTAACGGGAGGCGCACATGACCGACCGCTTCGGCATCGACTTCGGCACCACCAATTCGGCCATCGCGTTTTTCGACGGACAGGAACTTCATCGCCCGATCGTCGATCCGGGCAGCGAGAATCCGCTCGTGCTGCCGTCGCTCCTCTACATCGATCGGCAGCAGCATTCCACCGCCGGGCTGGCCGCCGCTCGCGAATATCTGCATCATGAAACGGGCCGCCGGGCCACGTGGGAGAAGCGCCGCGTCGGCGAGATCGATGTGATTGCCGCGGGTGTCAGCTACGTGCAGACCGTGCATGCGCTGGTCGATACTGGCGCGCATGGCCGCTTGCTGCAATACGTGAAGACCGCCTTGCGCGATTCAGGCTACGACGGCACGCAAATTTTCGATCGCTTCTACACCGTCGACGAATTGATCGCGTTGATCCTGCGCCCGCTCAAAGCCAGCGCCGAAGAACAACTGAACCGCGAGTGCCGCGAGGTCGTCATCGGTCGACCAGTGAAGTTTTCATCCGACCCGACGGTGTCTGATCGCGCGCAGGAGATCCTCTACAAAGCCGCGCGCCTGGCAGGCTTTGAGTCGATCGGGTTTGAGATGGAACCGATCGGGGCGATGTACTTTTATCACCGCATCAGCCCGCAGCGCGAACTGGCGTTGATCTTCGACTTCGGCGGCGGCACGCTCGATCTGACTTTGGCGGAAGTCGGCGGGCCGACACCGCCGAACATCATCGCAACCTTGGGCGTGCTGGTCGGCGGCGACGATCTCGACAAGCGCGTGATGCAGCACCTGCTGAAATATTTCGGCGGAATGCCGCGACCGGGTCAGCGCGCTTTGCCGCCCGATGTGCTCGATCTGCTCGAAAACTGGCAGACCATGCCGCTGCTCTCGCGCCCGCACTTCATGAAGATCCTCAACGAATATCGCGCCGATAATCCCGCCGCCGAGAACTCGGCCGCCATCGACGCGTTGATCACACTCGTTACGCGCAACCTGGGCTTTCCACTCTTCCACGAGATCGAGCAGGCGAAGATCCGGCTGTCCGACGCCAACCTCACCCGCTTGAATTTCGATCACGACAACATCCACATCCGCGAAACGCTTACGCGCTACAAGTTCGAAGAACTGATCGCACCGGAGATTGAAGCAGTGGACAGCGGCGTGCGCCAGATTCTGCATGACGCGGCCATCAAGCCGGAGCAAGTGGATGTGGTGCTGCGCACCGGCGGCACATCGGCCGTGCCGGCGTTTACGAATCTGCTGGCGGAGATGTTCGATCGGTCGAAGATTCGTTCGCTGGAGTTGTTGACTTCAGTGGTGGGCGGTCTGGCGATCGCGGCGCACGAAATCAGTGCGGCGCGTGAAGACCGCGAGTCATCATCCGCCTATGAGGTGATCTATCCGCGCGACCCCGCTGACGTGATCGCCGGCATCCGCTCAGCAGCGCGGCAAAATTACGCGCCCTACGAGTTCAGAATCGACGCGCCCTGTTACCTCGACGCGCCTTACACGGTAACGCGTATGCCTGTGACATTGAGCGGCCTGCCCGCCATTCGCACAGCACAGGCAGACAAAGCGATTTCAGCCGCAGAGTTCTTGCACTGTCACGTATCACGACCCGCGACGATCTACGTCGCCTACGACGCTGAGGCCGCGCGGACACCGCACTGGCTGGCCGACTTCACCCGCGAGCCGCTGAGCATCGAGATCGATCAGCTGGGCACGCCGCGCTATTTCAAGGTGTACTCCAAAGAATTTGCAGCGGGCAATGTGACGCTGGGGGGAAATCGAGCCGCGGGGAGTGTGGGCAGCATCTTCATGCACTACCTGATCATCATCCGACCGACGTTCAGCAGTTAAGATGGTGCCCTGTCATGCCCGCACGTAGTAAGCGGGCATCCAGTGCATTGACGGGCAGCGTTGGCAGATGGGCTATTGGATTCCCGCTACAAGCACGCGGGAATGACGTGTGCCTCACGCCAACGGCAATGTCACGGTGAACGCGCTGCCTTTTCCGATCTCGCTCGTGACGGTGATCTGGCCGTTTTGCGCTTCAATCAATTCCTGCGCGATGGCCAACCCCAACCCCGCGCCCGATCCGGTGCGTGCTTCATCCGATCGATAGAAGCGCTCGAAGATGTGCGGCAGATCTTCCGGCGCGATGCCCGGCCCGGTATCGGTGATGCGAATGGCGGCCACCCGATCCTCCCGAAGGTTGTCCGAACGCGGTTCAGTGCGCGCGTTCGGCTGAACCTCCGGGAGGATGCCGGCCCCGATCGTGATCGTGCCGCCGGCGGGCGTGTATTTCAACGCATTGTCGAGCAGGATCAACAGCACCTGCTTGATGGCATCCTGATCGCCCCGCACGCTCACGTCAGGCACGTCCTCACACACGATCAGGCGCTGCTCACCCAGCAACTTCGCCTGGCGGCAGACATCGTCGACGAGCGGGCCGATCGGGACCGGGTCATGCCGCAGCGCGCGGCCCGCGTCCGATCGCGCCAGCACCAACAGATCGTTGGTCAGCCGGATCAGTCGATCGGTTTCCTCGACCATATCAGCCACCACGGCGCGTTCGTCTTCTTCCGCAATCGGCGGGCGGCGTTTGAGCAAGCCCAGGTTGCCGCGAATCGTCGTGAGCGGCGTGCGCAGTTCGTGCGAAGCGTCGGCCACGAAGCGGCGCTGGCGCTGCAGCGTCTGCTCGGTCTGGCGATACGCGCCCTGCAATTCATTCAACATGCCGTTGAACGTGGTGGCGAGTTGACCGACTTCGTCGGGCGGGCCGCGATAATCCACGCGCCGATCGAAATCGCGCTGCGCGCCGATGACGCGCGCGGTGTCGGTGATGCGCTGAATGGGCCGCAGCGCCGCGCCCGATAACACCCAGCCGACAATGAACGCCAGCCCGACGACAACCAGGCTGCCGATGATCAACGTGTTGCGCAGCGTCTCCAGCGCTTCATCCTGCTCGGCCAGCGAGCGCGCAAATTGCACCACGCCGATGAACTGCCCGCGCACGACCACCGGCAGATTGAAGACGAACAGCCGGCCATTCTCCGTGACGGCGATGTCCGTCCACGCCTGACCGCCGGCAGCGGCGGCGAGCCGGGCCTGATCGATCGGGAGTTGGTAGTCGCCCAGGTTGCTGCTGCGCGAGACAATCTGCCCGTCGACGGTGCGCGTCTGCAAGTACGTATCCGGCAGCGCGATGCGGCGGGGATCGTAGCGCGGGCGATCGAGAGCGAAATCGCGCGTGTAGATGAGGCGTTCCGCATCGGCGCGCAGCGTGTCTTCCAGCGTGCGCAGGTTGATCTGCGACACGCTCACCATGAGGATCACGCCCAGCGCGATCAGGGTGAGCAGCAGGATGCCGCTGTATAACAGGGTGAGACGCAGGCGGATGGACACTTACGCTTCCTCGCGCAGCGCATAGCCCACGCCGCGCACGGTGTGAATCAACCGCGTTTCGCCGCCGGCTTCGGTCTTGGTGCGCAAGTAGCCGACGTACACTTCCAGCACGTTGCCATTGCCGTCAAAGTCGTAGCCCCACACATCCTGCAAGAGGCGCTCGCGCGGAATGACCTGCCGCGGATGGCGCATGAGGTAAGACAACAGATCGAATTCCTTGGGGGTGAGGTTGAACGATCGGGCGCCGCGCCGCGTCTCGCGCGTCAACGGATCGAGCGTGAGATCGGCATACACCAGGGTCGATCCTTTTTCGGTGTGATCGGTGCGGCGCAGCAGGGCGCGGATGCGCGCCAGCAATTCCTCCGGCGCAAAGGGCTTTACCAGATAATCATCCGCGCCGCTGTCCAACCCTTCCACCCGATGCTCCACCGCATCACGCGCGGTCAACATCAAGATCGGCGCCGGGCCGGATTGGCGCAGCGATTTGGCCGTCTGCAGGCCGTTGAGTTTGGGCATCAGCCAATCGAGCACCACGAGATCCGGACGTTCGCTCTGCGCCTTGATCAGCGCCTCTTCGCCGTCGGCCGCCGTCACGACGCGATAGCCTTCGTAGATCAGCGTGCGACGGAGCATGTCCGTAATTTTGCGGTCGTCGTCGACCACCAAGATGGTTGTCACAGCTCTGCTCCTGAAGATGATACCTGGGAATTATGATACCTCATTGTAGAACAAGCGCGTAAGGTTATGCTGAGCGCACCCTGAGAGAACGCTAAGAGTCTCATGCAATTCTCAGGTTGCGCTTAGAGCAGATTCAGGCGCGGCGGGCATGATCATACCATCCGGCGCGGGGGCGCGCCTGACAAAAACGCTCACACTGACGGAATAAGCCGGATCAACTTACAGGGGAGGAAAGAACCATGAAGCTCACGCATCTGGGATTCGCGGCGGTTCTGTTGTTGGTGATGACGGCCTGCAGCAGTCCGCCGCCGGCGCCCATCGCTAACATCGCGCTGGTGACGCCCACCGCGACGCGAGCAGCACCGTCTACCGGCATTGTGCTGGTTGCCACGACACCGCCCACCGCCACGCCACTACCGACTGCCACAGTAACCCCCACGCCCACGCCTCATCCGCTAACCATCAAATCGATGCGTGAACGATCGTATCCGGCCAGCGACATCACGATCGAGGAGACGCTGCAGCCGGGCAGCAACTACAGCCGCTATCGCGTGTCATATCAATCGGAAGGGTTGAAGATCTACGCGCTGCTGACGGTGCCCAACGGCGAGAAACCCGCCAGCGGCTGGCCGGTGATCCTCTTCAATCACGGCTTCATTCCGCCCGATGTGTATCGCACCACCGAACGCTATGTGGCGTACGTGGATTCACTCGCACGCAACGGCTACATTGTGTTGCGATCGGATTATCGCGGCCACGATCAATCGGAGGGTGAAGCGCGCGGCGCGTATGGCGCGCCGGATTACACCGTGGATGTGATGAACGCGCTGGCAGCCATGCAGCAATATCCTGACGCCGATCCGAACCGCATCGGCATGTGGGGCCATTCGATGGGCGGCTACATCACCCTGCGCTCGATGGTGATCACCAACACGATCAAGGCCGGCGTGATCTGGGCGGGTGTGGTGGGGCCGTATCCCAATCTCTTCCAACGCCCGACCGCGACACCCACGCCCGAAGGCGCAACCCCGGAACCAACGACCACGGCCACCCCGTCGTTCAATCGCCGCTGGCGATCTCAACTGACCGAGACCTATGGCACGCCTGAAGAAAATCCTGAATTCTGGGCGTCGATCTCATCGCCCACGTTTGTGAGCGAGATCTCCGGTCCGCTTCAACTGCATCACGGCACCGCCGATGCCAGTGTGCCGCTGGCTGCGTCCGAATATTTGAATCAAGCAATGCAGGATGCAGACCAGGCCGTCGAGTTGTATGTCTACGAAGGCGACGATCACAACCTGGCGCAGAGCTTTGGCCTGGCCATGCGGCGGACGCTTGAGTTTTTTGATAAGTATGTGAAGGGATTGTAGCTCCGCAGACCTGACAGGTGGGCCACAACGAAGCCCGAACAGCGCAGATCACCCGGCCCACCTGTCAGGTCGTCTCTGTCCCGCACCCCTAACCAAACTCTGACACAATTCAGACGGCAAATCCCGCGCGACCCGCTATAATGTCTTCGTCCCCGCTTCACACCTCAACTTCCATAGGGAGGAAGCATGGTTTTGAAACGCTGGCTGTTAAGCGGCGCGCTGATAGTGCTCGCCGCGTTTGTTGTTGTATTGGCCTTCGCCACGCGCGTTACGGCGAGGCCAGCGGCTGTCTGCACCTGGCCCATCAACACCACCGGCAACTGGACCGACGCCGGCACGTGGAGCTGCGGCAACGTGCCCGGTCCTGCCGATGATGTGAATGTGGGCTTCGGCGCCAACATCAACTTCAACGCGCCCGCCACGATCAACACCCTCACCATGACGGGCGGCACGCTCAGCGGCACCCACGCGCTCACCGTCACCACCGTGGCGAATTTCAATCCAACGGCCACGCCGGCTTCACTCAACACGATCGGCTCCCACCTGCCGCACGTGAGCGCCGCGCCGAGCAGCGGCACGGCCTATCTCACCGATCCCGCTTTATCTGTCGATAGTCTGAACGTCATGACGATCACCGGCGCCAGCGGCAATCTCACGCTCGACGTCGGGCCGCACACGATCGGGACCTTGCTGCTGCTCAGCGGCAATCTCAACTCCACGCGCGATCTGACCGTGACGCAAGTGATGTCGTGGGCGGGCGGCAGCCTCGTCGGCGACACTTTCAACCCCGCGCGCTTCGTCATCGCCAGCACGGCGGTGGTGACCATCAACAATGGCACGACCGCGCTGGGCCTGTATCGGCCGCTGGTCAACGATGGCGCGATCACGTGGCTGGGCGCGCAAAGCTTGAATACGAACGGGAAAGCCGCGTGGCTTAATCGGGGGGAGATGAACGTGAACACCACGCCCGCCAGTCAGGTCACGCTGGGCGAATCGACCGCGACGTTCACCAACACGGGATCGCTGCACATCAATTCGGCGCAGCGGGTGCAGATCGATTACAACGTCATCAACTACGGGGACGTGGAAGTGAACGGCGGCGAACTGTACACGCGCTGGAACAACTACACGCAGCGGGCGGGCCACACCCGATTAGCTGGGGGCAACCTCGCTGGACCGCCGATGTGCTGCAGCCTCGACAATGGGCCGGTCTATCTCGACGGCGGCACGCTCAGCGGATCGGGCACGATCACCGGCGGGATTCAAAATCGCAGCGGACTGCTGATGCTTACCGGCTGGCTTACGGCCACCGGGCAATATCAACAGAGTTTCACCGGCACGCTGCAAGTGACCATCACCGGCGCGACGGACTTCGGCAAGCTGAGCGTGGTGCAGCGCTCGGGCCTAACGGGCGGCAGCATCAACGTGGCCGGCACGTTGATCGTCAACACAGCCAACAGTTACCAGCCTGCTTCGGGCGAGCGTTTCCAGATCGCTACCGGCGTTACGGCCAACGGCGCCTTCCAGCAGAGTCTTGGCAACATGGCCCCGGCCTTCAACGGTTACGCGGGCGCGGGGGCGGTGGTGGTGGCCGAACCGACGAACGCGGCGCTGGTGCAGGCCCGCGCCTTTAATCCCAACGGCGTGCGCGGTGGCGCGAACGGCTACACCATCGCCGTGTACAATCCCACCACGCAGACACTGACGGTGAACAATGTCTATGCCTACGTGCCGATCAGCTTCACGTACCAGCCGAGTTCCACCGTTGGCGCGATCACGGCCAACCCGATCGATTTCGTCGCCAACGGCAAGCGCAACTTGTTGTTCTCGCCGGGCTTCACCGTCACCGCCTTGCAGCGCCGCGAGTTCAGTTTCGGCCTCGTCGTCGATCCGCAGATGCCGTTGGGCCGCTTCGGCCTGAACGTCGATGCGAACACGATCGTGAACAGTCAGAGTAATCTTGTGAAGTTGGTGGACATCGCGCCGATCAACATTCCGTTGGGCGCCGCCAGCAATGTCGTCATCAGCGGCAGCACCATCATCACGCAGGGCGGCGTCGTCAACCTGATGATCGGGCGCACCAGCGGCCTCGCCCTGCGCGCGCGCATCACCTGCCCGCCGGAGTTTCAGCCGTGCGGCAACTTGCTCAACGTCTTCGTGGCGCAGGAAGTCAACGGGCGCGGCGTCTTCAGCTACAGCCTGCAGATCGATCCCAATCAGAATCCGCTGGCCGCGCCGCAATCCAACGACTATGGCTTCTACACTGGCCAGATTCCGGGCACGGGCATCATTCCGGGCGTGCCGTTGAAACTGTTTCCCGATTGGGACAGTCACCGCCCGTGCATCGCCTACGATTTCAGCGGCTTTGGCATTCGTCCGACCGGCTGCGTCGACAACGGCGATCCGATCGGCAACCCGCAGCTCTACGATCCCAGCGGCATCATCCGTGATGCGAACACGCTGCAACCCGTCGTGGGGGCGACCGTCACGTTACAGCGTGTGGTCGGCGCGCTGCCCGATACGCCCAGCCTCACCCGCGATTGCCGTACCATCGACACGCGGCCCGGCGGTGTGTGGAGCGGCACGGCGAGCGGCGGCACCTTCGAGCAGCCGGGCTTCGCGCCGCCGCAAATCTCGCCGGATGTGAACCCGCAGATCACGGGCGACGATGGCCGTTACGGCTGGAACGTCGTCACCGGCTGCTGGTACGTCGTCGTCGAAGCGCCCGGCTATCTGACCAAGATCAGCCCGCTGGTCGGCGTCCCGCCGGAAGTCACCGATCTCGATCTCAACCTGACGCCGCTCGATCTGCCCAACAAGGTGTATCTGCCGGTGGTGTTGCGCTAGCCGATCGAGCACAAGAAAGTCCGGCTCTCGATTCACGCGAGAGCCGGACTGCTTATCATCCTGTCATCCCCTCATCTTGTCATGCAGTTGCTGGTGTCAGCCCCGCCTTCTGCCCGTTCCCGGTATCTTTCTTGCCATTCCCACTCACGCCGCTGACCTGCTCCTGCCGCCGGAACTGGCTCATGTACAGATCGTAGAACACACCCTGCTGATCGAGCAGCTCGTTGAACTTGCCGCGCTCGACGATCTCGCCGTCCTTCAGCACCAGAATCTGATCGGCGTGCTTGATGGTGCTGAGGCGGTGCGCGATGACGAAGCTGGTGCGACCCGACAGCAGCTTCTCGATCGCCGCCTGGATCAGCTTCTCGGTGCGCGTGTCCACACTCGAGGTTGCTTCGTCCAGCACGAGGATGCGCGGATTCGCCAGCGCCGCGCGCGCGATGGCCAGCAGTTGACGTTGGCCCGCGCTCAACCCGCGTCCGCGCTCGCCCAACATCGTCTGATACTTGTCCGGCAAATTTTCGATGAACGTATCGGCGTGGGCCAGCTTTGCCGCCGCGATCACTTCCTCGTCCGTCGCTTCCAACCGCCCGAAGCGGATGTTGCTCATGATCGTATCGCTGAACAGGAAGTTGTCTTGCAGCACGATGCCGATCTGCTCGCGCAGCGAAGCCGCTGTGACATCGCGCACATCATAGCCGTCGATCTTCACCGCGCCGCCGCTCACATCGTAGAAGCGCGGCAGCAGATTGATGATGGTCGTCTTGCCCGCGCCGGTCGGGCCGACGATGGCCACCATCTCGCCCGGCCTGGCCTCAAAACTCACGCCGCGCAGCACCGGATCGTCCTTCTTGTATTCGGAGGATACGTTGTCGAACGTGACCGCGCCCTTGATCTTCGGCATCTTCTGCGCGTCGGCTTTGTCTTGCAGATCGGGCGCCACGTCCAGCAGGCCGAAGATGCGCTCGCCGCCCGCGATGGCGCTCTGCAGCGTCGCCCACATCACCGAGATTTGCTGCACCGGCCCGTTGATCCTTTGGACGTAAGCCAGGAAGGTGATCACCGTCCCGATCGAGATGGCAGCGCCGAAGAGCGTCTGATTGCTCAGCAGCAGGAAGCCGCCCACGCCCGCCACGATCGCAATCGCCACGTAGCCGAGGGCCTCAAGGGTTGGCGCTAAGGCGCTCGTG
>CAYNML010000039.1:41158-44540 GCA_964398185.1 uncultured Anaerolineae bacterium
GCAATCCACCCGATCAGCAGGAGGCCGCTCAGCACCTGCACCAGCGCAAAGCCCAGCGCCTGCTGAATTGTCTCCGAGTCGTTGGTGATGCGGCTCATCAAATTGCCCGCGTCATTTTCGCCGTAATAGCCCAGTGACAGGCGGTGCAGCTGCTTGAACAGATCGACGCGCATGCTGCGCAAAGCGTGCTGTCCCGACCAGCCCACCGTGTAGAACGACAGGCCCGTCAATGCCGAGCTAAGCACGAACAGCGCCAGCACTTGCACGACCAGCCCGCCCAGTCCGGCGATGCGTTCCTCGGTCGTCAACCGATCGCGCGCCGGTTCGTACCAGCAGGTGTTCTGCGCTTGCACGGCGGGCGCCACGCCGCCCGTGTTGGCCACCGTGGGCGGCGTCAGATAACAATCCGTCGCCTGCCCCAGCAGCTCCGGCACCTTCACCTGCGCCCACGTCGACGTGATGATGAAGATCGCGCCCAGCACCAACACTGGCCAGTTCGGTTTCAGGTAATGCGCGAAACGCCGCAGCGTCTCGCTGGTGTTCTTCGGCTTCGAGGTTTCGCGATCGAACATCATGCGGGGTCCGCCCATCATCGGATCATCTCCTCAACGGCTTCCACCGTTTCCTCTTCACTCAAGTGTACATCTTCCACCAACTGACTCTGGTAGATCTGCGCGTAGATTTCGCTGGTGTCCATCAGTTCCTCGTGCGTGCCGCGCGCCGCGATCGTGCCTTTATCCAGCACCAGAATCTGATCGGCGTTGAGCACGGTGCTGATGCGCTGCGCGATCACAAAGCTCGTGCGGCCCTTCATCAACCGATCGAGCGCCTGCTGAATCTTGTATTCCGTCACCAGATCGACGCTGCTGGTCGAGTCGTCCAGAATGAGGATGTGCGGATCGAGCAGCAGGGCGCGCGCGATGGCGATGCGCTGCTTCTGCCCGCCCGATAGGGTAGCGCCGCGCTCGCCGACCGGTGTCTCATACCCCTGCGGAAATTCCATGATGAAGTCGTGCGCGGCCGCGGCCTTCGCCGCGGCGATCACTTCTTCTTCGCTGGCCTCAGGCCGCCCGAACGCGATGTTGTCCCGAATCGTGCCGGTGAACAGATTGGTCTCTTGCAGCACGATGCCGATCTGCTTACGCAGCGAATCGATCGTGACGTCGCGCAGATCGTGCCCATCGATGGTGATGCGGCCGCTCGTCGGATCGTAGAAGCGCGGAATCAAGTTGATGATCGAGCTCTTGCCGCTGCCCGTGGCGCCCAGCAGCGCCACCGTCTGGCCTGGCTGCGCCACGAAGCTCATCTGGTTCAACACTTGCGCGCCGCCCGGATATTTGAACGACACATCCTTAAACTCTACCTGGCCTTGAAT
This sequence comes from uncultured Anaerolineae bacterium, assembly GCA_964398185.1. Taxonomy (GTDB): domain Bacteria; phylum Chloroflexota; class Anaerolineae; order Fen-1058; family Fen-1058; genus Fen-1058. The sequence continues at coordinate 42,534 of CAYNML010000039.1, forward strand.
GGCAGGCAGGGCGATCGCGTCAGGCTTGTCCGTCACATCGCTCTTCGCGTCCATAATCTCGAAAACGCGCCCCGCCGAGGCGGACGCCTGCGCCATCTGCGTGATGATGAAGCCCAGTTGGCCGATCGGCATGAAGACAAACATCAGGTACAGGCTGAATTCCTGATACTGGCCCAGCGTCATCGTACCGTTGATGATCTGCGTGCCGCCCGCATACAACACAATCGCCTGGCCCAGGTTGGCGACCAGGAAGATCGTCGGGAACAGGAAGGTCATGATGCGCAGCACTTTCAACTGCTGGCCCATCAGATCGTCGGCCGACTTGACGAACTTCTGCTGCTCCGCCGGCTCGCGCGCGAACGCCTTGACGACTTTGAGGCCCGCCAGGTTTTCCTGCAGCAGCGTGTTCAGCTTTGACAGGCGAATTTGCACCTGCATGAACAACGGCTGCGCCACCACGCTGAAGACCATGAACAGAATCATCGCCAGCGGCAGGATGGGCAGAATGGCCAGCGTCAACTGCCAGTTGCTCAGCGAGATGATGATCAACGTGCCGACCAGCAGCACGACGGCCTGCAACGCCAGCAGTAACCCCTGCCCGATGAACAACCGCACCTTTTCCACGTCGTCGGTGGCGCGCACCATTAACTGGCCGGTCTGGTTCTTGTCATGGTAACTGAATGACAGGCGCTGAATCTTGCTGAAGATGTCGTTGCGGAGGTCGAAGGCCACGCTCTGCGACAGGCGTTCCGCATTGTACGACTGCAAGAAGGCAAACAGGCCGCGCACCGCTGCGAACATGATAATGATCAGCGCCGCTCCGATGATGTTGTTCTGCGCATTAGCCGCATTGGCCTGCGCTTGTTCCGCCGTCAGCCCCAAGCGATCCAGCGCCAGCTGCTGGAACTGTGCCGGCGCCTGCAGCACGTTCTGCGCGATGACGCCGTTGGTCACCGCATCGATCAGGCGGCGCACCAGCGTTGGCACGGCCAGCTGCGCCAGTGTGGCGATGATCAGCGTACCATAGGCAATCAACATGATCTTGCCATAGTGCCGGTTGTAGCCCACCGCCCGCCGCAGCGCCGTCCAGTTGGGCTTGGATCGTTCAGGCTTTCCGCCCCGTCCAGGTTGTCCCATCATAGGTGTTCTATCCTTTCAGAACTTCCGCCGCAAGATAACGAGTAATGAGTAACGAGTAAGCAACGCAGCCTGATCATTACTCATTACTTGTTACTCGTTACGCCTGTCAAAAACACATCCACCGCTGCCTCCACTTCCGCCGCCGACGCCTTGCGCGGCTTATCAGGGCGGCCTTCATGGGTCAGCGCGATGATCAGGCCGTGCAGCAGGCGCGCGTAAAAGCGGGTATCACCGGCTTGAATCTCGCCGGCGGCCTGCGCCTGCGCGAGGCGCTCTTCCAACGGGCGCATGAAGCTGGCGCGCATCTCGGCAAACAACTTGTGGCCGCGCCCGCCATCGATGTTGCTTAAATCGCGCCGCAGCGTCTGGAACGACTGGCGGCGTTCGCAGGTGATGGCCGCATATTGCGCCACCAGCCGCTGCAAGTCTGTGCGCAGATCGCCGGGACCGTGAGCGGCCTCGTGCAAGGAAGCCAGCGTCTGCTCGTGATTGCGCTGCAACACGGCCAGGAACAAATCCTCTTTGTTCGTGAAGTGATAGTACAAGGCGGCGTTGGTCAGCCCGCAGGCCTGCGCAATGTCGCGGATTGACACTTCTTTGTAGCCGCGCTGGCTGAACAATTTTGCGGACGTGTCCAGGATGGCCTCGCGTCCGCCGCTGTCCGGGGGCATGGGCGGCTCCTTTCTACTTACCAAACGTTCAGTAAAACAGAGGTGAGTGTACCCGACGGCCAGTGAGTTGTCAACCCCCATAACCCTACCGGGAATTCGCGCTAATCCGCGCCCCGCAAAGCCGCTGCACCATTGCATGTGCCGTTATCGATGAAATGGTCGGCGGGCAACGGAACCGTCGCGGAAGACAGATTAG
>CAYNML010000039.1:44640-54481 GCA_964398185.1 uncultured Anaerolineae bacterium
TCTTCACCGGCCGCCATTTGCCACGGCAGATCGACCAGCCTGGCGCTATGTTTGAAATAGTGCTGCGCTAGCCCGGCGAGCGCTGATGGTTCGCGCAACACCCGATCGAGCTCGGCCACCTGCATGGCCGCCGAGGTCATGCCTTGCCCGTACACCGGATTGAAGCTGCACACCGCATCGCCCACGACGAGATACCCGGCGGGGAAGCGCTTCAATTTCTCGTAATGACGGCGCAGATTCGACGGCAGCTTGTGCGTGATGATGTCGCTCAGCGGCTCCAACTTCAGCAGCAGCTGATAGATGTCGGGCGCGGCCAGGCTGCGCGCGAATTCCAGAAAGCCGCGCTCGTCGGCCGGGGCGTGATCGCCCGCCCAGCCGCCCAGCGTCACGATCCAGCGATCGCCCTCGATGGGAAACATGTAGCCGCTGCGCTTGTGGTGCGGCGCATCAGGCGAGGCGATCAGCAGCCGCGCGCCGATGAGATCAAAGTCTTCCGGGCGGCGGCGATACACGCGCGTCGCATAGCCCATGTTGATCTCGATCTCACTTTCGGGCGGACGCGCATAGCCCAGCGCTTCCAGCCACCTGGGGGAAGACGATCCGCGTCCGCTGGCATCCACAACCAGATCGGCGTTGAGGACTTCCGCGCGGCTGTTCTCGCTGCGGCGCTGCACCTTGACGCCGATCACGCGCGATCGATCCGGCGCAGCGATGGGCTCTTTCGCGTCACACTCGGCGATCACTGTCACGTTGGGCAGGCGCAGTACCCGCTGGCGGATCAGCCATTCGAGCAGCGGGCGGCTCATCAGCACGCCGTTCAAACCGCTCTCGAATTGCAGACGATAGCCGCCGTTGGTGTACCAGCGCATGACCTGCCCCATATCGCCGATGATGGCGCCTTCGTGCAGCAGCGCCTCGGGGAGATCGGGGAAGTAGTGCGTCATGATTTCGAGGCCCTTGCCCAGCAGGCCGTGCAGATGGCGCGCCTGTGGCTGGCCCTTACGCGCTTCGGGCACATCGTTCACTTTGTCGCGTTCGATGAGCGTCACCTGCACGAAGTGATCGCTCAAGACGCGCGCGGCCAACAAGCCGGCCATGCTGCCGCCGATGACAATCGCGCGAGGGTATTTGGACATGCTGTGTCTCCTTGGTTTGGTCTTGAGACACAGTATATGGATCGGGGTACTCAGTTCACAGCCCAAACGGTACCCAATTCCTGCTCAAAAAGTGCGCAAGGTAATCGCCTCCAACGAAAAGGGGAGCCGCGCCAGCGGCTCCCCTACCAACAACCAGTGATCAACGACTAATATCGTAACAACGCCGCCACGCCCACCTCATTCAACGCGGCGTGCCCGTGTACGATGTCCACGCGCCCGCCCTGTTCCAGCGCCTTGCTGATGGCCGTTTCCACCGCATCGGGGATCTGCTCGAACGCGCCGCCGCAGAACTGGCAGCGCTCGCCGGGCGCCATCGTCACGTAGCCGCACTGCCGGCAGCGATACCCTTCACTGGTGTAGCCTTCTGCCACCAGCAGGGTCTGGATTTGCCCCGCGTGCGCGGCCGTCAACACCCGATCGATCCGTACAGCTCCGTGGCTGTTCTTGGCCGCCGCCGTAATCGCCGCATCAGCCAGGTCGAACTCGCGCTTCAGCTCGGCCTCTTCCACCACCTTCAAAGCGCGATCGCGAATCACCTGATCGGAATCGCTGACGTCGCCCGCGATCGTGCCGATGATGCGCTCGACCCACGGCTGCCCCAGGTGCGCGCGCACTTCGTTGACGATCTCGGCGTTGCCGCCCAGCACCACGTAACGCGGCGTGTGTTTCTCGCAGTAGTGTTGCAGCGCGTGCGTGATGTCCTTGACATTGCGCTTGATCACTTCGTTCACGTGGCGATCGGTCGGCTCGTCGGGGTTGCGCCGCCGCCCGGTGGGCGTGGAACCCGCGCCGGACTTGACCCGCCGCACTTCTTCACCCAGCACGCCCTCGCCGTCCATCACTTCGCCCATCTGGACAAAAATGAAGCGCGCGCCCTGCTTGTCGACCAGCGCCACGACGAAGCGGCCATACACATCCCACAAATTGGCGAGCGGCGTCAGATGCGGCTTGGGGCCGATCGAGACTGAATCCACGATCGGGACCGCGAGCGAATAAACTTTCCAGAAGTTCTCCTTTTGACTGGAGAAGATCGCCAGGCCGCGTCCGCTCCAATCGTACTCGCTCTCAAAGAAACGCTCGATCAACGCCACGTCGCCGTTGGCCCGGCCCTGCACGCTGCGCAATAAATGGCGCAGGGCCAGGCGATATTCATCTGTGGTGCGCCGCGTGGGATCGACGTTGAGGGTGAGGCTCAGCACAGCATGTTGCCCTTGATACTCTGCGAGCTGCTGCAGATCGTCACGACTAAACATGACACGCCTCCTATGGAATTGTTAGGCCCGGCGCCGGACATTGGCGAGAGGAGAGACAACCGGCGCCAGGCCGCAGGTGCTAACGTGGACGCTCGGCGAGCGTTAAAGGCACTTGCAGTGTTTCACTGCCGCGCAAAATGGTGACGGTGACCGTCTGACCCACCTGCTTCCGGGCCGCCAGATAAGCGATCATTTCGTCGAAACTGTTGATGGCATCGCCGTCGATGGCGATGATGATGTCGCCGCCCGATCGGACGGGGATGCCGCGCACGGTCACTTGCCGATCGCCGCCCCGCAGACCGGCGCGCTCCGCCGGCCCGCCATCAACGACGGCTGAAATAATCACACCCTTGGTCACCGGCAACTTCAAGGCCGACGCCAGTTCACCGGTAGTGAAATGATTATCGACGCTGACGCCCAGATAAGGATACGACACGCGGCCCGTGTCTTGCAGCTGCTGCACTACCCGTTTCACCGTATTGACCGGCACGGCAAAGCCCACGCCGGAGTTGGCGCGATTGGTACCGTCGGTGCGAATGGCCGTGTTGACACCGATCACTTCACCCAGCGAGTTCAGCAGCGGCCCGCCAGAATTGCCCGGATTGATCGCCGCGTCGGTTTGAATGATGTCAGGATTGGAAAAATTGTTGACGCCGCCCGATGGACTATCGGCGGGCAGCGTGCGTCCCTTGCCGCTGACGATGCCCACGGTCATCGTGCCGACCAAGCCAAAGGGATTGCCGATGGCAATCACGCGCTGGCCCACCCGCACCCGATCGGAATCACCCAGCACCAACGGAAACAGTTTCGCGGCGTCAAGCTCAACCTGCAACAGCGCCAGATCGCTGTACGGATCGGCGCCGATCAACTTGGCCGTCGCCACCGAACCATCCCAGAAGGTCACAGCGATCTCGTCGGCGTCTTCGATGACGTGGTTGTTGGTGACGATGTGGCCTTCTTGATCGATGACAAAACCGGAGCCTGATCCGAATTCCGTGAGATCAGAGCCGCCCGCCACGTCGATGTTGACCACCGCCGGGTTGGCGCGCTCGTAGATATTGGCCAGCAGTTGATCGACCTCGTCGGCCAGAATGGTCAGCTGATCCGGCGTCACGATCGGCTGGGGCAGCGCTGTCGGCGCGGCGGCAGGGATATTCGCTATCGTCTGCGGCTCGGCGGGGGTGGGTGATTGCGTCACCGTGAATTCACGGCAGCCGGCCGCCAGCAACACCACCATCACTGCCACGCCCAACCATTTCAGCGTTTTCATTCTCATCATGTCCTTTTAGCTCTGCCTCAACTTACCCGATATTCCAGCGCCGCCATTGCTCATTACTCATTGTCAATTGATCACTTCCTCAACTTCGCCAGCTGCTCAAACAACTTCTTCTCTTCACCGCTTAAATGCTGCGGCAGTTTGGCCTGCACTTTCACATACAGATCGCCGCGCTGCTGCGGATCACGCAAGTGGGGCATGCCCTGGCCGCGCAAGCGGATGATGCGCCCCGGCTGCGTCTCGGGCGGCACCTTCATGCTGACGTGTCCGTTCAACGTCTTGACCAGCGCCTCGCCGCCGAGGATCAGGGTGTAGAGATCGACCGGCGCTTCGGTTTTCAGATCGTCGCCGTCGCGCTCAAAGTGCGGATCGGGCTGCACGGCAATCACCAGGAACAGATCGCCTGCGCTGCCGCCCTGCCGGCCTGCTTCACCCTGTCCCGCCACGCGAATCTTCGATCCGGTCTTCACCCCGGCGGGCACTTTCACTTCCAGTTTCTGCCCGTCCTTCTGCAACATCAACGTCGTACCGGTGAACGCATCCCGCAGCGGAATCTCAACCGGTTGCTCGAAGTCCATGCCGCGCAGCGGGCCGCGAGCAGACTGCGCTGCGCGCTCAAACGGGCCATAGTCGATCTTCGAGCCATACTCAGTGGTGCGCACGGTCGGACCGCGCCGCGCTCGCTGCGCGCCGCGCCCGCCGAACAACTGCGCGAAGAAATCGGAAAAGCCACCGTCGCCAAACAGATCGCTCAGATCGCCCATGTCGTACGATTGCGTCTGCGTCGACCACTGGCTCCAGTCAAAGTCGCCGGGCTGGCCGCCCGCGCGCTGATATTGCTGCCACTGCGCGCCGAACGCATCGTACTTCTGGCGCTTCGGCGGATCGCTCAGCACTTCATTGGCTTCATTGACGTCCTTGAATTTGGCTTCGGCTTGCTTGTCACCCGGGTTGTTGTCAGGATGATATTGGCGCGCCAGCTTGCGGTACGCTTTTTTGATGTCGTCCTGCGTGGCCGTGCGCGGGACGCCGAGGATTTGATAGTAATCCTTGTATTCCATTGTCGCTCACTTGGTTCAATTAGATTATACCCCGCTTGGCAAGAGCTGTATTGTACAGGGGATTAAGATTTGATAACGATTTTGCGCCTCAGACAACAAGGCGACCGGCGAGCCGCCATCCAGCCGATCGGTTGGGGGAAAGCCCCAGAACCCAGCCTTATGATAAGACAAATGTGCTAGAGCGGCATTAGAGGAGGATGATCATCGGAATTTATGCTTTACGTCACTCCCCCAAAGTACCCCATCGGTGCGATATTTAGATGGTTTGAAAACTAATTTCCTCACCGCGTTGAGCCGGTGGAGACGTCAGCAAGGAGAAATCGATATGGCACGAGAGTTAGTAACCTTAGACGGCAACGAGGCCACCGCCTACGTTGCTTTCCGCACCAGCGAGGTGATCGCTATTTACCCGATCACCCCGTCGTCCACCATGGGCGAATGGGCGGATCAGTGGATGTCCGAGAACAAGAAGAACATCTGGGGCACCATTCCACTGGTGCAGGAGATGCAAAGCGAAGGCGGCGCGGCGGGCGCCGTGCACGGCGCGCTGCAAGCCGGTTCGCTGTGCACCACGTTCACGGCCTCGCAGGGCCTGCTGTTGATGATCCCCAACATGTACAAGATCGCGGGCGAGTTGACGCCGACGGTGTTCCACATCGCCGCGCGCGCCATCGCCGCGCAGGGCCTGTCGATCTTCGGCGATCACTCGGACGTGATGGCCGTGCGCCAGACCGGCTGGGCCATGCTGTGCAGCAACAGCGTGCAGGAAGCCATGGACACGGCGCTCATCGCGCACGCGGCCACGCTGGAAGCCCGCATCCCCTTCATCCACTTCTTCGACGGCTTCCGCACCTCGTCGGAAGTGATGAAGATCGAGCGGCTGGACGAGAGCGACATCCGCGCCATGATCGACGACGAACTGGTGCGCGCTCACAAAGCCCGCGCGCTCTCGCCCGATCATCCGGTGATGCGCGGCACGGCGCAAAACCCCGATGTGTACTTCCAGGGCCGCGAGACCGTCAATCCGCTCTACGCCAAGGTGCCCGAGATCGTCCAGAAGACCATGGACAAGTTCGCCAACATCGTGGGGCGGCAGTATCGCTTGTTCGATTACTACGGCGCGCCGGATGCCGATCGCGTGATCGTGATCATGGGCTCGGGCGCGGAAGTGGCGCAGGAAGCGATCGATTACCTGAACGCCAAGGGCGAGAAGTTGGGCCTGATCAAAGTGCGCCTGTATCGGCCGTTCTCGGTGGAGCATTTCATCGCTGCCATTCCGAGCACGGTGAAGAGCCTGGCCGTGCTGGATCGCTGCAAGGAACCGGGCAGCGCCGGCGAGCCGCTCTATCAGGATGTGATCACTGCCCTGACCGAGTCGTTGATGGCTGGCAAGATCAATTCCATGCCCAGGGTCATCGGCGGACGCTACGGTCTGTCCTCCAAGGAATTCACGCCGGCGATGGTGAAGGCCGTCTACGACGAATTGAAGAAGGATCAGCCCAAGAATCACTTCACGGTCGGCATCATCGACGACGTGAGCTTCACCAGCCTCGACGTCGATCCGACGTTCAGCACCGAGCCTGCCGATGTGGTGCGCGCCATGTTTTACGGCCTGGGCGCGGACGGCACAGTGGGCGCCAACAAGAACTCGATCAAGATCATCGGCGAAGAGACGCCCAACTTTGCGCAGGGCTACTTTGTGTACGACTCCAAGAAGTCCGGCTCGCTGACCACGTCGCACCTGCGCTTTGGGCCGCGCCCCATTCACTCGTCGTACCTCATCACCTCGGCGAACTTTGTGGCGTGCCACCAGTGGGTGTTCCTCGAAAAGTATGACATCCTGCAAAACGCCGTGCCCGGCGGCACGTTCCTGCTGAACAGCGTGTACGGTCCTGACGAAGTGTGGGACAAACTGCCGCGCAACGTGCAGGCGCACATCATCAACAAGCAGTTGAAGTTCTACGTCATCGACGGCTACAAGGTGGCGGAAGAGACGGGCATGGGCGGGCGCGTCAACACCATCATGCAGACGTGCTTCTTCGCCATCAGCGGCGTGCTGCCCAAGGAGGAAGCGATCGCGCAGATCAAGCACTCGATTGAGAAGACCTACGGCAAACGCGGCGAGGCGGTGGTGCAGAAGAACTTTGCGGCGGTCGATGCGACGCTGGAACATTTGCACGAAGTGAAAGTCCCCGCGAAGGTCACCAGCGCGATCGAGATGCGGCGCGCCGTGCCGGCGCAAGCGCCGGAGTTCGTGCAGGACGTGACGGCCGTCATCGTGGCGGGCCTGGGCGATCAATTACCGGTCAGCAAGATGCCGATGGACGGCACCTTCCCCACCGGCACCGCGCAGTGGGAAAAGCGCAACATCGCGCTGGAAATTCCGGTGTGGGATACCGAAGTGTGCATTCAGTGCGGCAAGTGCGTCATGGTCTGCCCGCACTCGGTCATCCGCTCCAAGGTGTACGATGAGAAGTATCTGGCCAACGCGCCGGAGACGTTCAAGAGCACGGCCGCGCGCTGGAAGGAATTCAAAGATTTGAAGTACACGCTGCAAGTGGCCCCGGAAGATTGCACCGGCTGCACGTTGTGCGTGGAGGTGTGCCCGGCCAAGAACAAGAGCAACACCAGTTTGAAGGCCATCAACATGCAGCCGCAGATCCCGCTGCGCGAGAGCGAGGCCAAGAACTGGGACTTCTTCCTGTCGCTGCCCGAGGTCGATCGGGTGGGCCTGAATCTCACTACCGTGAAGGACGTGCAGTTGCTGCAGCCCACGTTCGAGTTCAGCGGCGCCTGCTCGGGCTGCGGTGAAACACCGTACCTGAAGCTGGCTTCGCAGTTGTTCGGCGATCGGATGGTGATCGCTAACGCCACCGGCTGCTCGTCGATCTACGGCGGCAACCTGCCCACGACGCCGTGGTCGCAGAACAAGGACGGACGCGGCCCGGCGTGGTCGAACTCGCTGTTCGAGGACAATGCGGAATTCGGGCTGGGCATGCGCCTGACGATCGACAAGCAGAACGAGTTCGCCCGCGAGTTGGTCAACCAGCTGCGCGGGACAATCGGGGAGGTGTTGGCCGACGAGCTGCTGAAGGCCGATCAATCCAACGAGCAAGGCATCCGGGCGCAGCGCGAACGCGTCGCCACGCTGAAGGCCAAGTTGGCGAAGGTGGATTCGCTCGAGGCGAAGAACCTCGTTGCGGTGGCCGACATGCTGGTGAAGAAGAGCGTGTGGATCGTGGGCGGCGACGGCTGGGCGTACGACATCGGCTACGGCGGTCTCGATCACACGATCGCGTCCGGCCGCAACATCAACATCCTGGTGCTGGACACCGAAGTGTACTCGAACACGGGTGGTCAGGCGTCGAAGGCCACGCCGCGCGCGGCGGTAGCGAAGTTTGCGGCGGGCGGCAAGCCGCTCGGCAAGAAGGACCTGGGCCGGTTGGCGATGACCTACGGCAATGTCTACGTGGCGCAGGTCGCGATGGGCGCGAACGACGCGCAGACGATCAAAGCGATGGTGGAAGCGGAGTCCTACGACGGGCCGTCGATCATCATCGCGTACTCGCACTGCATCCAGCAGGGCATCGCCATGGAGCGCGGGTTGGACCAGCAGAAGCTGGCGGTGCAATCGGCCTACTGGCCGCTGTTCCGCTTCGATCCGCGCCTGGCCGCGCAGGGCAAGAATCCGCTGCAGCTCGATTCCAAAGGCCCGGCGCTGCCGCTGGACAAGTACATCTACAACGAGACGCGCTACAAGATGCTGACGCTGAGCAAGCCCGAAGTGGCCGCGCAGTTGCTGGAAGAGGCGCAGGGCGATGTGATCAAGAAGTGGCGCTTGTACGAACAGCTGGCGCAGATGAATTACGCCGGAGACGGCACGAAGAAATGACAAGATGACTTGAAGACAAGGTGACAAGATGATCTCGCGAAGAGTGTCATCTTGTCATCCCTTCATCTTGTCATCCTGTCAATAAAGGAGCCCAACCATGTTAGATCTCTCAACCACTTACTTAGGACTCAAGCTGCAAAATCCGCTCGTGCCGTCGGCGTCACCGCTGTCGAAGGCGCTGGATACGTTGAAGCGCCTGGAAGATCACGGTGCGGCCGCCGTGGTGCTGTATTCGCTGTTTGAAGAGCAGATCACGCACGAGAGCAACGAACTCGATTTCTTCCTGACGCAGGGCACGGAAAGTTTCGCCGAAGCCGTGACGTACTTTCCCGATCTGGGCCACTACAACGTGGGGCCGGAAGGTTATCTGGAGCAGATCCGCCAGGCCAAGGCCGCGCTGGAAATTCCCATCATCGCCAGCCTCAACGGCATCAGCACCGGCGGTTGGATCCGCTACGCCAGGTTGATGGAAGAAGCGGGCGCGGACGCGCTGGAACTGAACGTGTACTACATCCCCACCAGCCTGACAATGACGGGCGCGGAGGTGGAGAAGATGTATCTGGACCTGGTGCGCGATGTGAAGGCCAGCGTCAAGATTCCGGTCGCGGTGAAGATTGGTCACTTCTTCAGTTCCATTCCGAACTTCGTGAAGCAGCTGGACGAGGCGGGCGTGGACGGCGTGGTGATGTTCAACCGCTTCTATCAGCCCGACCTTGATCTGGAAGCGCTGGAAGTGGTGCCCAACCTCTCGCTGAGCAGCAGCTACGAGTTGAAGCTGCGCCTGCGCTGGGCGGCGATTCTGCACGGTCACCTCAAGGCCGACATGGCGCTGACCGGCGGCGTACACACCGCCGAGGACGCCATCAAGACGATGATGGTTGGCGCCCGGGCCGCGCAGCTGGCCTCGGTGCTGCTGCACTACGGCGTGCACACCCTCAGCGATATCCTCGTCGATATGCAGCGCTGGATGGAAACGCACGAGTATGAATCGATCCGGCAGATGCAGGGCAGCATGTCCCAGCAGAAGGTCGGCAATCCGGCGGCCTTCGAGCGGGCGAATTACATGAAGGTGCTCCAATCCTACCAAGTCAAAGTCGTATAGTCTTGTAGTCGGATAGTCGGGTAGTCGGATAGTCGTGTAGTCGAAAAGCACCCTCCCGAAGATGATGAGTCTGCGGGCGGGTGTTGTTGCGCGGCGCGAG
>CAYNML010000040.1:0-31519 GCA_964398185.1 uncultured Anaerolineae bacterium
AAGTTTCTGCCCTCACGCATCACGCTTGAGGGATGGTTATCTCGCAATGACGCACCTTGGTGACAATAATCCCGCTGAACCCGGAAGAGCCAGAAAATCGAGTGATGCCTGTAATAAGCGTCGTAGCAGTTATTTTATGTTGATAATGTTGACTCATCCTAAAACATGTAATCGTTTCCATATAAATTGGGTCTTGACAAAGTGCCTTGCCCCATGTTATAACATTCTCGTAAACGTTTACATCCCTTGTTTATATGACTATTTTTCCTGAGGCGAAAATATATTCTCGCCTTTTATTTCACAAATACTTGTAAACGTTTACATCATCTGTTTCATTTTCTAACCACTTTTATTGCAGATTGAGCCTGAAAAATCTGTTGCACGGAGTTGCCAGTGTGACTCGCACCAGTCGCTCTTCAGGAAATGTGACCATCATCGATGTGGCACAGGAGGCGGGAGTCTCGTATGCCACAGTGTCACGTGTGCTCAACAATGACCCTCACGTTAAGCCGGGCACCCGTGAGCGCGTCATCCACTCCATCACTCGCCTCGGTTACACCGTCAATCAACAAGCGCGCAACTTAGCCGGCGGGCGTTCACACGTCATCGGCTTGCTCGTGCCGGATTTAGGCACTGGCTATATCGGTGAGATCATGCGCGGTGTGGACGAAGCGCTGGCCGCGGCGCAGTATGATTTGATGCTATACACCACGCATCGCCGGAAGACCAAGGAATCGGCGTATGTTGCCTCGTTGACTCAAGGCATGACCGATGGCTTGCTGCTGGTGTTGCCGCGTGATCCCGGCGAGTTGATTCTTTCGCTGCGGCAGCGGCACTTCCCCTATGTGCTGATCGATCATCAGGGCCTTGGCGAGCTGGAATCCTCGGTCGGTGCCACCAACTATCAGGGTGGCTATGATGCGACCCGGTATCTGCTTGAGCTGGGTCACCGCCGTATTGGGTTCGTCACCGGCTCGATGGATCTGGGCTGTTCGCGCGATCGTTTGGCGGGTTACGAAACGGCGCTGCGCGAGTATGGCCTCGCCGTTAATCCCCAATTGATCCAGGAAGGAGACTTCCTCCAGCCGACTGGCTTTACGGCGGCTCAGGCGCTGCTCGATCTGCCTGAGCGCCCCACGGCCATTTTTGCCTCGAACGACGTGATGGCGTTTGGCGTGATGGAGGCCGTGCGCGATCGGGGCTTGCGGATTCCCGAAGATATTTCCATCGTCGGCTTTGACAACATCCCGCAGGCGGTGCAGGTGAGTCCGCAGCTGACCACGGTGCAGCAGCCGCTGGCGGAGATGGGGCGAGAAGCTGCGCGTCGGTTGTTGGGCCTGATCCAAGAACCCGATCGGCCTTACGCGCACGTAGAACTACCGACTCAGTTAATGGTGCGCGCCTCAACCCGGGCGTTATAGCACGGAAGACCGGCGGACCCGTCCCGATCGCGCCGGCCTTCACGCAACGCCTATGGCACACCACTGCTGAACTCAAAGGAGGCACATAAGCACATCAATTATACAACTTTCTTGTCCCGCAACGTCAGTGCTTGAACAGCGTGATCCTTTCCCAATACTCTCAAGAAGGAGAATCTCCATGAACACCCGCCGTTTGTTCAGCGTAATAGCGGTTCTTGTTATGATTGCGATGCTGATCTCGGCCTGCGCGCCCGCGACCGCTCCGGCCACGCCGGCGCCCGTTGAGCAGAAGCCAACTGAGAAACCGGCCGAAGTCAAGCCAACCGACAAACCGGCCGAGACCAAACCCACCGAAGCTCCCGCTGAAGTGAAGCCGACGGAAGCCCCGGCGGCTGAGCCTGTCACCGTCAAGTGGTGGCACATTTCCACTGCCGCCGACCACAAGGAACTGTGGCAGAAGATGGCCGATGAATACATGGCCGCCCATCCGAATGTGAAGATTGAAATTACCGTGTTGGAGAACGAAGCCTTCAAGTCCAAGCTGACCACCGTCATGCAGTCCGGTGAACCCCCGGACATTTTCCAGAGTTGGGGCGGCGGTGTGATGAACGAGTATGCCAACGCCGGGTTGCTCAAAGACATTACCGCCGATCTCGATGCGAATGGCGGCGAGTGGCGTAACACGTTCGCTCCTGGTGCGTTGGACGTGTATTCCTACAAGGGCACATACTACGGCGTGCCCTGGGACATGGGCATGATCGGCTGGTGGTATAACAAGGCGCTCTTCAAGCAGGCCGGCATTGAGAATCCTCCCACCACCTGGTCCGAACTGCTGGATGATGTGAAGAAGCTGAAGGCCGCCGGCATCACCCCCATCGCGCTCGGTGGCGGCGATAAATGGCCGGGCATGCACATGTGGGCGTATCTTGTCACTCGCCTGGGCGGCAAAGAGAATTTTGAGGGGGCGCTGTTGCGCACTGGTTCCTTCGCCGACGAGCCATTCGTCGAGGCCGGCAAGAAACTCCAGGAGTTGATGGCTCTCGAACCCTTCCAGGACGGTTTCCTGGGAGCGACTTACGGAGATCAGGCGACTGCCATGGGTAACGGCAAAGCCGCCATGGAACTGATGGGGCAGTGGGCGCCAGCCGTGCAAAGGGACAACAGCGTTGACAAGCAGGGCATCGGCGATAATCTCGGCTGGTTCCCCTTCCCAATGGTCGAAGGCGGCAAGGGCGATCCGGGTGACGCTGTCGGCGGCGGCAATGGCTTTGCCATCGGCAAGAACGCTTCACCAGAGGCCATTGACTTTGTCAAATTCCTCACGAGTGCCGAGAACCAGAAGCGACTGGCTGAAATCAACGTGGCCATTCCGGTGGTCAAGGGTGGTGAAGCGGGCATGAAGGATCCCTTGATGATCACCCTTCAGAAGGCCCTGGCCAATGCGAAGTACTTCCAGCTGTACTACGACCAGGCGCTGCCTCCGGCGATGGGCTCGGTCATCAACGACAGCACGCAGGAACTGTTTGCGGGCACCATGACGCCTGAGCAGGTCGCCCAGGCGATCGAAGATTCGGCTGCGCAAGAACTGAAGTAGTCGCAGCAGGGCAGTTGACAGGAGCGCGAGTCACGGCTCGCGCTCCTTTTTCCCAGACCAGGTGTCTGCATCGCACCCCGGCATATACACGACGGGTTGTGGGCCTGTGGAGTGCGAAGGAGGGTTTTCATGTCAGCAACCGCCAGCCACATCGATGTGAAATCACAAGCGACCAAGTCCCGGCTGAATGCGCGTCAGCGAAACGATTTGCGCACGATTGCGTTGTTCCTCACCCCGGCCTTCATCTTCTACTTCCTGTTCATCATCTTCCCCATTATTCAGGCGATTTACGTGAGTTTCTTCCAGTGGAAGGGCTTTGGGGCGCCGACTAATTTTGTCGGACTGGATAATTACACCCAAATCCTGGGGGACAAGTACTTCATCAAAGGGGTGATCAACGCGCTGCTGATCGTCGTGCTGTCCATTGGCGTGCAGCTGCCGCTGGCATTGGCCCTGGCTTTGATGGTGGGTCGCCGGCTGCCCGGTCGCGCGTTTTTTCGGACCGTCTTTTTCCTGCCCTACGTTTTGTCTGAAGTCATGGCCGCCATCATTTGGCTGGGCATGTTCAATCCAGACCCGACGCGGGGTTTCCTGAACGGCTTGTTGGTGGCGCTAAGTCCCACTGCTCAACCCGTGGCCTGGTTGGGCGACTTGGACATCGTGATGATCTCGATTTTCATGGCGCTTACCTGGAAGTATTTTGGCCTGCACCTGCTGTTGTTCATGGCCGGCCTGCAGAATATTCCTCGTGAAGTGGAAGAAGCCGCCGCCATCGACGGCGCCAGTACCTGGCAATCCATTCGCTACGTCACGATTCCGATGATGGCCAGCACCATCCGCCTGGTCATTTATCTGTCCGTGTTAGGCGCGCTGAGCGTTTTTGGACTGATCTGGGTCATGACGCAGGGGGGGCCGGCACACGCCAGCGAAACGATGGCGACCTACATGTACAAATCAGGCTTCGTCAAGTTCCAGTTCGGTTATGGCTCGGCCGTGGCGATGTTGATGTTCATGATGTGTCTGGCCTTCTCGGTGGGCTATCAGCGTCTGGTCATGCGCCAGGATTATGAAGGGTCAGGAGGTTAGTGATGAGCAACATGGCGATGTCGAAACCCCGCAAAGTATTATCCTACGGAGCTCAATATACCGTTCTGATCATTGTCGCAATCATCGTCTTGGCCCCCATGGTGCTGCTGGTCATGGGCGGCCTGAAGACGCGCGGCGAAGTGATGACGTCGCCGTATACGCTGCCCAATCCGCCTCGTTTTGAGAACTGGACGGAAATCCTCACCAAGCCTTCATACTCATTCTGGCAGATGATGGGCAATAGTCTATTCGTCATGGCCGCCACGGCGGTTGGTGTTTTGATTGTGTCCAGCATGGCTGCCTTTGTCTTCTCGCGCATGGCGTTTCGTGGCCGCGATGTGCTGTTGAACATCCTGACGTTGGGCCTGCTGTTTCCGCTGATTATCGCCATGCTGCCGGTGTATATTGTGCTGCGGCAAATCGGGTTGATCAACAATCTGTGGGGGCTGATCCTGCCGCAGATCGCCTTTGCGCTGGCGGGTAACATCATCATCCTGCGCGGCTTTTTCCGCGCTATTCCCATGGAACTGCAGGACGCCGCTTACGTGGATGGCTGTACCGCGGTTGGCTTCTTCTGGCGCGTGCTATTGCCGTTGTCGCGGCCCGCTCTGGGCGCCGTGTTGGCGCTGGTCATGATCGCCAGTTGGAATGAAGTGTTCCTGCCCCTGTTGGTGTTGGATAAAGACACCCTGTGGACCCTGCCGTTGGGGACTATGCAGTTTAGAGGCCAATACGGTCAGGATTGGGCCCTGGTGATGGCCTTTGTCACGTTGACGATGATCCCAACCTTTGTCTTCTATCTGCTGGCTGAGCGGCAGATCGTGTCCGGTCTCACGGCCGGCGCGGTCAAGGGCTAGCAAGGGAAACTATGGCCTCGCTGGATTTGACGTTCCATCAACACACCGACGACGATGTCACGCCGTTGACCGATCGGTTGGAGATTTTCCGGCGGTCGCATCGCAATGCTGAACTGCCCGTCACCCTGCTTTCGTGGGAATCGGCCTGGAATGCCCTGGTGCGCATCGCCCTGTACAAAGACGGGGCCGATGTGTCCGAAGTGGGCACGACGTGGCTGGGCAGCTTTGTGGGGATGGAAGCGCTGCGCGCCTTCACGGCGCCGGAATTATCCAGACTCGGTGGCGCGGCTTCCTTTCTCCCCGCCGCGTGGCAGAATGGTTCCCTGGTCGGCGCTCAACTGCAGTGGGGAATTCCCTGGTTGGCCGATACGCGCGTCATCTTCTACTGGCGCGATATGCTCGAACACGCCGGCGTGGATGAGACGAGTGCGTTCTCTTCATTCGCGCACCTGACGAACACGCTGACCCGTTTGCAGGCACGCGGCATCCCTACTCCGTGGGCGGCATTCACCGGCGACACACACAACACGTTGTACAATGTCCTGAGCTGGATCTGGGGTGCGGGCGGCGATGTGGTGACTGCCGACGGGGCGCACATGGCGCTTGATCAGGACGCATCCAAAGCTGGCCTGCTGGCCTATTTCGATTTGCACCGCTTCATGCCGCCGCTGGCGGCGCCGCTGGAAGACGCGGACATCACCAACCTGTTTTTGGAACAGCGTTGCGCGGCCTTCATTAGCGGCGTCTGGTTGCTGCGCAATCTGCGGCGGCAGGGCGTTTCTCCGTATACCCTGTCCCGCATCGGCGTGGCCCTGCCGCCGGGCCCGTCGTTTGTCGGCGGTACCATGCTGGCCATCTGGAAGCATCTCCGCCATGACCAAGAGCAGTTGGCTGTGGAGCTGATTCGTTTCCTGGTGACGGATCCCGTCTGGCAGGATTTCTACTTCCAATCGGGCATGCTGCCGGCGCGGCTGGATTTGCTGGCGCAGCCGTTGTTTGCCGCTGATCCGCACTATCGCGTCATGATTCAGGCGTTGCAGCAGGGCCGCACGCACACGCGCCTGCCCATGTGGGGCCTGATCGAAGAACGCCTGGCGGCGGCGTTGGCGCAGATCTGGCAGGAGATCCGATCGGACCCCGCGCAGGATAAGGCCGCCTTGATCGACAAATACATCGATCCGCTCACGCGGCGGTTGGAAGCCACGCTGGCGGCCAATCCGGCGCAGCGCCAGAGGAGCACATCGTGTCTGTGACACTGACTGCAACAGGCTTGAACATCGCCGGCCAGCACGTTCCCGTCTATTCCGGCACCATTCATTACTGGCGGCTGGAACGCGACCGGTGGGAGCTGATTCTCGATCGGGCCAAAGAGCTCGGCTTCAACATGATCGAAACCTACATTCCATGGTCCACGCACGAAGTCTATCCCGGCCACTTCGATTGGGGGCAGGACGATCCGCGCAAGGACGTGGAAGCCTTCATGACGTTGTGCGAAGAGAAGGGCCTGTGGCTGCTGGTGCGCCCCGGTCCGCTGATCAACGCCGAACTGACGGACTTTGGCTTTCCCGAATGGGTCTTGCTTGATCCTGACGTGCAAGCGCGGACGAGCGTGGATGGCATCCACTTCGATGCGATGGCGGGCCTGCACCCGCCGCATCAGTTCCCGGTGCCGTCCTATGCCAGCGAAAAATTCTTCTTTGAATCCGGCAAGTGGTTTGATGCGATCTGCCCGATCCTGGCGCGCCATCTCGCGCCGCGAGGCTGCATCGTGGCGGTGCAGAGCGACAACGAAACGTGTTATCTGTTTCACGATCAGCCCTACGCCACCGATTACAGCGCCGCTTCGATTGCGCTCTATCGCCACTACCTGGGGCAGAAGTACACCACGATCGAGAACCTGAACGCCGCCTACTGCACCGAGTATGATTCCTTCGAACAGGTGGAGGCGCCGCGCGCGTGTGAAATCCACTCCCGATCGGATGTACCGCGCCACATCGATTGGATCGAATACAAGGAATACCAGATTCGTTATGCGGTGGCGCGGTTTGCGCGGATGCTCAAAGAGCGCGGCCTGGCGGGCCTTCCCATCTTCCATGATGTGGCCTATCAAATGTCCACACCGCTTGACCTCAGCGCCATGGAGGCCGAGCCGGACATCGACTGGGTGGGCATGAATCTGTATCGGGGCCAAGAAGATTACTGGGGCGCGGTGCAGCGCATGCGTTATCTGGCGGGCACCACGCGGCTGCCCTTTGTGCCGGAATTCGGCAGCGGCCTGTGGAGTCATCATCCGGCCACATTCACCCCCGCCGAAGAAGAATACATCACGCTGGCGGCGCTGACACACGGGCTGAAGGCCATCAACTTTTATATGCTGGTCGAGCGCGATCGCTGGCAGGGCTGCCCCATCACCCGGCACGGCGCCTATCGTCCCGAATACGCGCAGTTCTATCGCCGCCTCAGCGACCTGCTCACCGCGCATCCCCTGGAACAATACGAACGCGATCGATCGGTGCTGGTGCTCTACAACTTCGATCTGTTCCGGCAAGCCGCGGCGGCGACCATGCTGCACTACCCGCACGTCGACTTGCTGAATCTGCCGCCTGAACTGTTCCAGTCCGATCTTGAGTTGAACCTGCAGTACGACGTTCATTTTGAAGCCAGCTACACCAACCCGGAAAACTGGCTGGGGCGTGTGTTGAGTGATCTCGCCGTGCGGCACCTCGATTACGATCTGTCGGATACGCACGTTGCGGCGGAGCGGCTGGCCCGTTACCCGATCGTTTATCTGCAGGCCACGGACTTCATGTCGCCGCTGGATCAAGCCAAGTTGCTGGCGTACGCGCAGCAGGGCGGGCATCTCATCGTCGGGCCGGGTCTGCCCTATCTTGATGCGACGCTGAACCCGGCCAGCGTGCTGGGGCAGTATCTCAAGCAGCCGGGCACGGTGGCCTTTGGGCAGGGGCAGATTACGTGGGCGCCCGTCGAGGCGCTGCCGAACATCGTGCTGCCGCAGCCGGAATTCCAGTGCGATCAGCCGCTGGTCGAAATCAACGTGCTGCGCCGCAACCCGTCGCGCCGCAACGGCGCCGCGCTGCTTGCGCTGGCCAATTCGTCCGCCGTCGATTTGCAGAGCAGATTGACCTTTGCCGGCACGCGCACGTTCCGGTCGGTCTGGGGCGGGGCGCGAGACGCGGCGCCGACCAGGTCGGGCGAGGGCTGCGCCGTCTTCAACACGGCGGCCTATTCCGTGCAGATTTGGGAAGTGAGTGAGCCATGATTGATCCGCAGTGGGATGTCGTCGATCTTGATCCGGTAACATGGCGCAACCTGGGACGCTTCATCAATGTGTCGCAGTACGTGCGCGCGGCGCAGCCGGGCGAGCACGGCTTGTTCATCGTTCACGATGGCGGCCGCGTGTTGAAAATCTTTGATACCAATCGCCACGCCCGTTCGAGCGTGAAGATCAATCGGGTGGTGGATGCCCGCGCGCTGGCGCAAGAACTGTACGCGCACGGCCAGTGGGATCGCGTCCACATCATCGATCGACAGCACCTGGCGCGCGTGGGCCGCGTGGCGGGCGCGTCGGCCAATCGCGCGCTGCACCTCGACGGCTACTATCACCTGGTCTACGATCTGATCTGGGACAGCAGCGGGGGGTATGTCTGCGAACCGCCCAAGCCCGCTCACTGGCATCACTGGACGATGAGCCAGCTGGAGCAGTTCGTCAGCCGCCTGCCGCCGGCGGCGTCGCTTGCGCTGGGCGTGTTCGAGGGTGCGCAGTTGAACATCGGCTTGGTGCTGGCATTTGAGCGCGGCCGCATCGTACGTGTTACGACGTTTGAAGCGCCCGCTCTGCAGCCGCTCGAGCCGCGACTCTCGCCGGACTTTCTCGATCAACTGTGGGCGCAATTGGCGCACATCGCGCCGCCTGCCGCCGCGCTGCTGTGCACGCAGACGGCGTTCGACGCCTGGATAATGGCCGGCGACAAGCTGGCGGCGCTGAGGCAGGCGCTGCACGACGGCGCCGCCTGTGTGCGACTGCACGAGCAGCTCGAGCCTGACCTGGCGGCGATTGCCTGATTTCGCACACGATGACTTCCTCACAGGCGACTGGAGACGCCGCTCTCCTTGAAAGATGTCTGTCACGTCGGCGCTTTATGGAGTGCAGTCTGTTGATCGGCTGTGGTTGGCTGACCGCCGGCTGTACGGCAGACGCGCCTCAGCCTGCGCTCGTTACGATTCAACCAACCCAAACTCCTGATTTGGTGCAACCTGCGATGACACCCACTCCTGCGAAACCGATTTATCTCGATCCCGCCTATTCATTTGAGGAACGAGTCACTGACCTGGTTGGCCGCTTGACGGTCGAAGAAAAAGTCGCGCAGATGGGCAGCGTGGCGCCTGCCATCGAACGGCTGGGAGTGCCGCCGTATAACTGGTGGAATGAAGGCTTGCACGGCGTGGCGCGAGCCGGCCTCGCCACGGTGTTTCCGCAGGGTATCGGGCTGGCCAGCACCTGGAATACGGAACTCATCTCACAGGTGGCTCAGGTGATTTCGGACGAAGCGCGGGCCAAGCATCACGCGGCCGCGCGGCAAGGCGTGCGCGATCTGTATACGGGACTGACATTGTGGTGCCCCAATGTCAACATCTTTCGCGATCCGCGGTGGGGGCGCGGCCAGGAAACGTACGGCGAAGATCCGTACCTGACCTCGCGTCTGGCGGTCGAGTACATCCGGGGCCTGCAGGGTGATGATCCGAAGTATTTCAAAACCATCGCGACGCCCAAGCACTTTGCGGTGCACAGCGGGCCAGAAGACAAGCGCCACTCCTTCAACGTCGACGTGTGCCAGCGTGATTTGGCCATGACGTACCTGCCGGCGTTCAAGGCCAGCATTGTGGAAGCGAAGGCTTATTCGATCATGAGCGCGTACAACCGGGTGAATGGTGAGGCGTGCTCGGCCAGTCCCACGCTGTTGCAGACGATCCTGCGCGATGCGTGGGGCTTTGACGGTTTTGTGGTGTCTGATTGCGGCGCGGTCGACGATATTTACAGCGGGCATATGCTGGTCAAGACACCCGCCGAGGCTGCCGCTCTGGCCGTGAAGAACGGCTGCGATCTGGAATGCGGCTGCACATATGACATTCCCTGTGATTACAGCTGGTTGACTGAAGCGGTGGAGCAGGGGCTGATTACCGAAGCCGATCTCGATCGCTCGGTGAAGCGCCTGTTCCTGGCGCGCTTCCGATTGGGCATGTTTGATCCCGACGAGCAGGTGGCCTATGCCCAGATCCCGTTCAGCGTGGTGGATTCGCCCGCGCACCGCGCCCTGGCGTTGGAGGCCGCACGTCAATCGCTGGTGCTGCTGAAGAATCACAATCAACAACTGCCGCTGGATAGGACCACATTAAAATCGCTGGCCGTTATCGGCCCGCATGCCGATGAAACGTTGGTGCTGTTGGGCAATTACATGGGGACGCCGGCCGCGCCGGTGTCGGTGCTGGCGGGGATTCAGGCGATGGTTTCGCCCGAGACCACAGTGCATTATGCGCGCGGCTGCAGCCTCATTGGCCACAATCGCGACGGCTTCGCTGAGGCTGTAGCGGCGGCGCAGCAGTCCGATGTCGCCGTCGTCGTGCTGGGTCTGTCACAACTCCTGGAAGGCGAAGAAAAAGCAGAAGAAGGCTTGCCGCCCGGCACACGCAGCCAGGGCGATCGCAGGAATATCGACCTGCCGATTATTCAGGAGCAGCTGCTGGAGGCCATTCACGCGACGGGCACGCCCGTTATTCTGGTGTTAGTCAATGGCAGCGCCGTGGCCGTCAATTGGGCCGCTGAACATGTGCCGGCGATTTTGGAAGCCTGGTATCCCGGCCAGGCGGGCGGCACGGCCATCGCCGAGGCGCTCTTCGGGCTGACCAATCCCGGCGGACGCCTGCCCGTCACGTTCTATCGCGCGACCTCCGATCTCCCCCCCATCGATGACTATGAGATGACGAATCGGACGTATCGCTACTTTAGCGGTCAGCCGTTGTATGCCTTTGGCTTCGGCTTGAGCTACACGACCTTTACCTATCGTAATCTGCGCCTCACACCCGCCGAGGTGAAAGCCGGCGAGCCGGTGTTCGTTGAGGTTGAAGTGGAGAACAGCGGCGCGCTCTTGGGCGATGAGGTGGTGCAGCTTTACGTGCAGGATGTTGCAGCCTCACTACCCGTGCCTCAGATTCAGCTGCAAGGCTTCAGACGCATTCGGTTAGCGCCCGGCGCGAAGCAGATTATTCAGTTTGCCTTGACGGCCGAGCAGCTATCTTTGGCGGACGAGGCCGGAACATGGGTGTTGGAGCCGGGCGACTTTAACGTGTGGGTCGGCGGACAACAGCCCAATCTGCGCTCCGCAGAGCAACCGGCCAATGTCCTGGCCGGGCATTTCCGTGTGCGCGCGTAAATTCTGCGCGGTTGACGTACTGCGCGCGACGCTGGTTGAAACCATCCCATCTTGATCATGGAAGGCTTATGCGACGCTTATTCATTGTGTGTCTGATGACTGGTCTGACTGCAACTCTGCTGCTTACCGCCTGCAGCGCGCCCCCGGCGCCGGCGACTACGTTACCCGCGAGCGCAACAATGGCGCCTTCAACGGCGACGCCCACTCCGCAGCCGACGGCCACCCCCCAACCGATCGGGGCGTTTGAGTCTGGACAGTACCGCAATCTCTTCACGGAGCTGCTGGGCAAGAGCGAGGCCGAGATCGCGCAGAAGATCGATCGGGCGTGGGAGCAGCTCTTCTACGGCGACAACGATACGCAGCGCGTGTACTATCCCGTGGGCCGCGACATGGCCTACATCAAAGACATCGGCAGCAATGATATCCGCAGCGAAGGCATGTCATACGGCATGATGCTGGCGGTGCAGCTCGATAAGCAGGAAGAGTTCGACAAGCTATGGAAGTGGGCTTACACGTACATGCTGCAAAAGGACGGTCCGTACACAGGCTACTTTGCGTGGCATGCCACTGAAGACGGCGAACAGATCGATGCGAACCCTGCGTCGGACGGCGAGGAATGGTTCGCCATGGCGCTGTTGTTCGCAGCTAATCGCTGGGGCAACGGCACCGGGATTTACAACTATCAGGCCGAGGCGCAGAAGATTCTAGATGTGATGCTGCACAAGAGCGAAGAAGACAACGGCCTCGCTACCAGCATGTTCGATTCGGCGACGAAGCAGATCGTGTTTGTGCCCAGCGGCCGCAATGCCACCTTTACCGATCCGTCGTATCACTTGCCCGCGTTCTACGAACTGTGGGCGCGCTGGGCCGACAAGGACAATGATTTCTGGCGCGAGGCCGCGCAGGTCAGCCGCGCCTTCTTCAAGACGGCGGCGCATCCTGAAACCGGCCTCATGCCCGACTATGCGGAGTTCGATGGCACGCCGAATTCTGATCCAACTCACAAAGATTTCCGCTACGACGCATTCCGCGTGGCGTCCAACGTGGCGCTCGATTGGGCGTGGTTCGCGGCTGATCCGTGGGCCGTGGAGCAGAGCAATCGGCTGCTGGATTTCTTCCGTTCGCAGGGAATGGACAAGTACCCGAGTCTCTACGCCATCGACGGCCAGCCGTTGTCGGGCGAACGATCGTCGGGGTTGATCGCGATGAATGCGGTGGCAGGACTCGCGGCTGATCCAGAGAAGAGCAAGGACTTTGTGCAGGCGTTGTGGGATCTGGAAATCCCCAGCGGCCAGTGGCGCTACTACGACGGGCTGTTGTACTTCCTGGCGTTGCTGCAGGCCAGCGGCAACTATCGCATCTATACGCCCGACATGCCCCGGGAAGCGCGGCCCACGCCCACGCCTGACCCAATTACGCAGGCGAGGTTTGTGGCGAATGACGACACGGTGCTGTTCAGTGTGGAGTCGGACGCGTTGGCTGACTATGTGACGGCGACGGGCGTCGAGCCGGGCGGCGTGATGTTGGATACGACGCTTGATGGCTTCTCAACCGAGGCGGCTAACGCTGTGCTCGATCAGTATCCTCACAGCGCGCTTATCTTGGGCGTGGATGTGAGCACCGTGTTGGCTGACATCGCCAGCGGCCAAGCCGATCAGGCGATCGATCAGTTTCTCGATCAGCTCGCGGCGATCCAACGGCCCGTGTTTCTGCGTTTCGGGTATGACTTCGACCGCGTACAGCGGCCTGCCGATCCGGAACAGTACCAGCAGGCGTGGCTTGCGCTTCAGCAGCGCCTGCGCGCGAAACAGATCACGAACGTGGCTCTGGTCTGGCACAGCGCCGCCGAGTGCAGCGGCGATCCGATCGAGGCGTGGTATCCCGGCGATGACGCCGTGGATTGGATCGGCGTGTCGTATGCCGCGCAGCAAGCATGTGATTTCGCGTCCGTTACCACGGCGCTGAATTTTGCGCGCACACGCGGCAAACCGCTGTTCGTCGCCGCGGTACCGGCGGGTTACGACATCAGCCAGCTGGCCTACAGTCCCGACGGCCAGCAGGTCACGCACCTCACCTCGGGCAATTTGTGGAAGGGCTGGTTCCAGCCGCTCTTCGATTTCGTCCGCCAGAACACCGATGTGATCCGCGCGCTGAACTATCGCAATGACGGCGCAGCGCAGGTGCAGGCCAACAAAGGCATTTTGGAACGCTGGCAAACCGAGATCGTTGATCCGCGCTATCTTAACGCGGCGCCTGAACTGTTTGCGAAGCTGGGGTATACTACGCCGTAACCGTAAGCGCTTGAGGAGCGTAACTGTCTATGGACATCGTCAACTATCGAGGCTGGCCGAACTGCTGCCGTTTGACCAATGGCCTGATCGAACTGATCGCCACTACTGCTGTCGGGCCGCGCATCATCCACTTTGGCTTTGTGGGCGGCGCGAATGAATTGCACGAAATCGCCCAGGATGCCGGACAGATGGGCGGTGATCGACATCGCTTTTACGGCGGGCATCGCTTGTGGCATGCGCCGGAGGAAAAACCGCGCACCTACTGGCCGGACAATGTGCCTGTCCACTACGAACTGTTGGAGCAGGGCGTGCGGCTGATCCAGGCTGTGGAAGGCACGACGGGCATTCAAAAAGAAATCGAGATTCGTCTCGATCCACAGGCCGCGCACGTCGAACTGGTGCACCGCCTGCGCAACACCAACCTGTGGGCCATCGAACTGGCGCCGTGGGCGTTGACGATGATGGCGCCCGGCGGCACCGCGATCATTCCACTCCCCCCGCGCGGCACGCACACCGCCAATCTGCTGCCGACCTCACAGCTGGTCTTGTGGGCGTACACCGATCTCTCGGACGCGCGTTGGACGTGGGGCCAGAAGTACATCCTGCTGCGCCAGGATGCCGCCGCGCGCACCCCGCAGAAGATCGGCGTGACCGTGCCTGACGGCTGGCTGGCCTATGCCCGCGCCGGCCACCTGTTTGTCAAGCGCTTCGCACCGCAACCCGGCGCAACCTACCCCGACATGGGCTGCTCAGCCGAATCGTTTACGGATGCGGACATGCTGGAAGTGGAGACGTTGGGGCCGCAGCAGATCATTCAACCGGGAACGGCGATCGAACATCGCGAGACGTGGCAGCTCTATCGGGATGTCGCCGTGCCGAGTTCTGACGCCGATGTGGAGTCCGGCGTGCTTTTGAAAATTCGCGGCGGCTGAACCATCATCCGCCCTTAGTCTTGCTGCGCAGCAACACAGCGTCTCAACCGTGCGCCCCGTTGCTGTCCACGCGCCCGTCGCGCAATTTGACCACGCGCCGCGCATAGGCCACCACGCGTTGATCGTGCGTGGCGAAGATGAAAGCCGTGCCCGTCGTTTGATTCAAGTGCTGCATGATCTCCATGGCCTGTTTGCCGTTCTCGGTATCGAGGTTGGCCGTTGGCTCGTCGGCCAGCACCATCAGCGGGCGCGGAGCCAGCGCGCGCGCGATGGCCACGCGCTGCTGCTCGCCGCCGCTCATCTGATCGGGCCGGTGCTTCGCGCGATCGGACAGGCCGACGGCTTTCAGCAACTCCGTGACGCGCGCCTTGCGCTCCTGCGATTTGACGTTGCTCAGCAGCAGCGGCAGTTCCACGTTTTCGTAAGCACTCAACACCGGCACCAGCGCGAAGAATTGAAACACAAAGCCGATCTCCTTGCGGCGCAGATCGGCGCGCTGGTTGGCGCTGAAGCGCGCAACATCCTGCCCGTTGATCTTCACCGTGCCGCTGTCCGGTCGATCGAGACAGCCGATCAATTGCAGCAGCGTGGTCTTGCCGGAACCCGACGGGCCGACCAGCGCCGTGAATTCGCCCGGCTCGATCTGCAAACTCACTCCGCTCAAAGCGTGCGTTTCGACTTCGCCCAGTTTGTAAGTCTTGCTGGCGTTTTCCAGTTCGATGATCGCCATGAAAATGCTCCTTGCTATGACTGTGGAGAGGGCATCCCCATGCCCTCGTTAAGTGCGCATAGGAATGCGCATCCTGCTGGTTTATTGTTCGTGCAGCGCCTTGATCGGTTCCAGGCGGGAGGCATAAAACGCCGGGTACAGCGAGGCCAGCACCACCACGACCAACGTTGCCAGTGACAGATTGAAAAAAGACGTCGCTTCAAAGCGGCCATACATTGTCGCGCTGAGCGCAAAGTTGCTGCCGGCCACGGCGGCCATCTTGTCGCCGATGGGGATACCCGTCGTTGCGAGATACCACACGCCTGCCGCGCCGATGATCAGTCCCACGGCAATCCCGATGAGAGCTAGCGTCGCCGCTTCCAGCAGGAACATCACGCGGAGCTGGCGGCCCTTCATCCCCAGCGCGGCCAGAATGCCGATCTCGCGCACGCGCTCAAACACCGACATGAGCAGCGTGTTGACGATGATCACGGCCACGATCAAGATCACGATGAAGTCCAGGATCACGTAGAAACTCATTGCGGTGCCCATCGTCTCCACAAAGAACCTGTTGAGATCAGACCAGGTCAGCGCCGTCAGACCGGGGCCGCTCAGCGCCGCTGCCACCTGGTCAGCATGGTTCTGATCGTCGAGCAGGATCATGATCGCGCTGGCGCGGTTGCCCGCTCCCGTAAACGCCTGCGCTTTGTCCAGCGGCATGAACACCGCGCTCTGATCGTAGCCGGGGATGCCGGTCGAGAACAAGCCGCGGATGGTGAACGTGCCTTCGTCGGGGCGTCCGTCGGAATTGACGAGGGTGAGATTGACTTTCTGCCCGGCGCTGACGCCCAGGTCTTCGGCCAACACCCGCCCGATCAGGATTCCATCCCGATCGGCTGGTGTCAGCCACGCGCCTTCCACCACCCCGGCGCGGAACGGATCGTACAGCGTCGAAGTGGTATCGATGCCCATGAGCTGCAAGCCCGCCGATTGATCGATCGTGTTGAGAATGACGCTGGACCACAACACGGGCGCGGCCGCTTTCACTTCGCTCAACGCTTGCGCTTTAGCAACCAGCTCGGCGGGATTGGCCAGCAGGTCTTTGGCTTGCAGGCTCAACTGATCTTCCTGAAAAGACGCGGCGCGAATTTGCACGTGCCCGGTGCGCAGGCGGATGCTGTTCGCCAGCGAATCGTACGTGACGCCGGAAATCAGACCGTCCATCATCAACAGCAGCCCCAGCCCCAGCGCCACCGCCAGCAGCGTAAAGATCGATCGGCGGCGGTGACGCCCCAGATCGCGGTAGGCAATGGTCCACAGTTTAGAAAGAGGCATTGTTCCTCCGTTTGTCGCCCCGCCGTCATTGCGAGGAGGCCACTGGCCGACGAAGCAATCTCATTCCGATCAACGCGGAGATTGCTTCGCCGCGATACAGCCGCGGCTCGCACTGACGGCGAAGCGCTGTTTGCCGTTACACATGATGCAGCGCTTTGGCCGGCTCTTGGCGCGAGGCCTGCCACGCCGGATACAGCGACGCGAGGGACGCAATGATCACCACAATGATGGCGCGGCTGATCAGATCGGGCAGGGTGACGACGGGATACAACGTGCCGCTCATCAACGCGCCGATTTCGCCCAGGCCGGTGGTCATCTTGGACAGATCGATGCCCACGCTGCCCATCAATCCGACCAGCACGAAGCCCAGTCCGCAGCCGATGACGGCGCCCACCACGCCGATGAGCGCGCCTTCCAGCAGGAACAGGCCCATGATCTGGCGGCCTTTCATGCCCAGCGCGGCCAGCACACCCATTTCGCGCGTGCGCTCGAACACCGCCATTAGCATCAAATTCAGAATGCCGATGCTGGCGATGACGATCACGATGATGCCAAAGAAACTGGTGAACGCCAGCTTGGTGGTCAACG
The DNA here is from genome assembly GCA_964398185.1 of uncultured Anaerolineae bacterium. Lineage (GTDB taxonomy): Bacteria > Chloroflexota > Anaerolineae > Fen-1058 > Fen-1058 > Fen-1058. Next base: position 17,263 of record CAYNML010000040.1, read on the forward strand.
TGTCGGTGAGATCGCCTTTCAGGGTCTGCCACGAATCGATTTCGTAGCCGGGCAGCTGCTGTTGCAGCGTCGAGGCGACGGCAGCTTCACTGCCGATCTGTGTCAGGAAGATCGGCACCTCAGTCACTTGATCACGCAGGTTGTACAGCGTCTGCGCGTCGATCAGCGGAATGAAGACCGTGCCTTTCTCGGCGTCGGGCACGCCCAGATTGTAGATGCCGACCACGGTGAAGTTGTGCTGCCGCATCGTTTCGTTCCGGCTGCGGCCCAGCAGGGTCACGTTATCGCCGACGGTAACACCCAACCGATCGGCCAGCGCCTGGCCGATGAAGATCGCGTCGCCATCGTCAGGCAACAGGTAGCGCCCCTGCGAGACGTTAGCGGCCTGCAGGCTGATGGGCGCTTCGACGTCGGGCTGAATGGCCGTAATCGCTACCGGCAGCGAAGTGCCGCCCTTGAGGATGATGCCGGCCGTGTTGATGCGCTGTGACACGGCCTGCACGTCGGGCAGCGCGCGCGCCGCCTGTACCACGGCCTCAGGATCGTCCAGCGGCAGCATCGGCAGCCGCGCTGCCTTGTCGCGGTAGCCGGGCGCATGCACTTGCAGATTGCCGCCGTAGAGGCGGACGGCGTTGCCGAAAATGGCCTGATCGGAACCTTTGATCATCCCGTCCATCATCAGCAGCAACATCAGCCCCAGCACAATCGCCATCACCGCGATCAACGTGCGCCGCCAGTTACGCCACATATTGCGCCAGGCCAGTTTGAAAGTTTGGCCCATATTGTTACCTCCGTTACTCCACAAACCACTCATTCAAAGTGTCTGCATCGATCAAATTCAACGAGCCGGGCGGCGCGCCCAGCACGCGTTCCAGCGCGTCATTGTAGGCCGCCACCACCGCCGTGGCGCGCTGCCTCTTTTCAGCCAGCGGCTCGTCACCAAAGAGCAAATCCTTAAAGGTGTCGCCCAGGCTCTGCAGCAAGCCGATGATGATCTCGGCGGCCTGATCGGGAAATGTTGTGCTCAAGACACCTTCCTGCGCGCCCTCGCGGATCACGCCGGCGAGCAGGGGGGCGAACCACTTCGTTACGCTGGCCGCCGATTTCTGGCGCACGATGGCGTTTTCGTCGGCGTACCAGACGCGCAGCAGCGACAGCAGATACTCTTTGCGCGCTGTCTTCCAGCGTCCCACCACGTCAAAGCAGCGGTGCAGCTTGTCAAAAGTCGGCAGGCTGGGATCCTCGATGATGGGCAGCATGATCGGTTCCACATCCAGCCGCATCCGATCGATCAGCGCTTCCAACAGATCACCCTTGGAATCGAAATAGTGATAGAACGCGCCCTTGGAAATATGCAGTTCGTCCAGAATGTCCTGAATCGACATCTGGTCGAAGCCCTTGGTGTAAACCAGCCGCTGGGCAACGTCCAGAATTTCTTTGCGCTTGACGGCGTAGTCTTCTTCTTTAACGGTGCGCGCCATATTAACCCCCTGATAATAAACCGACCGTCGGTCTAATAATAGGACGGAATGATTTGCTTGTCAAGCTCAAGCAAACACACCACTTCAACCATCAGGCCGAAGTGGTGTGTCAGGTGTGTTGCGCTGACTTTAAGGCAATGGCTCTTCCGGGTTCAGCGGGATTATTGTCACCAACGTGCGTCATTGCGAGGAGCGCTGTTCGCGACGAAGCAATCTCAGTACCGGTCGAAAGGAGATTGCTTCGCAGGAAGCGCTCGCAATGACGATGCACCGACGGTTTCCCGCCAAAGTCGGAAGACCCAAGGCAATCTGGGCGCGACGATTTGTGCGGAGATCGGCGTTTCGCCCTGCGCCCCGACTGGCATGATGCCCGCCGTATCGGCTAGCGTGCCAGCGGCCACCAGGAGGAGCAGCACGGCCATCGAGATCAATCTGTGTTTCATCGCGCATTCTCCTGCTATAACGTCTCGCCCAGATGCCACGGCGCGAACTCGTCTTCGCCGCTGCCGAGTGCTTCGCTCCTGGATGGTTGACCCGATGCAATGGCAATCGTCAACACCAGCAACTCTTGCGCCAGATCAGACATCTGCTCGCCGGCGAGGATACGCCCCGCATTGAAGTCCATGTCTTCGATCATGCGCTCGAACATCGGCGTGTTCGTGGCGATCTTGATCGACGGCGCAGGCTTGAACCCAAAGACCGATCCGCGCCCGGTGGTGAACAACACCAGATTGCAACCACTCGCCACCTCGCCCGTGACCGAGGTCCAATCGTTGCCGGGTGAATCCATGAAAGCGAAGCCGCGCGTCGTGATCGGCTCGGCGTAGGCGTAGACACCCGTCAGCGGGGTGGTGCCGCCTTTGGCAATCGCGCCGAGCGCCTTCTCGTAGATCGTCGTGAGGCCGCCCGCCTTGTTGCCCGGCGAGGGATTGTTGTCAATCTCCGTGCCTAATCGCCGCGTGAAGTCTTCCCACCACTTCACCTGATCGATCAATTTGCGCCCCACAGTTTCATTGATCGCGCGGCGCGTCAGCAAATGCTCTGCGCCGTAAATCTCGGTGGTCTCTGACACCACGATCGATCCACCCTGCTTCACGATCTCATCGCCGACCAGGCCCACCAGTGGATTGGCCGTCACGCCCGACCAGCTATCACTGCCGCCGCACTCCAGTCCGATCATCAATTCGGAAATCGGCTGCGGAGTGCGTTGCACATCGTTGACATGCGGCAGCAGTTCCTCCACGGCCCTAATGCCCGCCTCGATCGTTTTTCTTGTCCCGCCCAGGTCTTGAATGGCCAAAGTCGGCGGCGTCATTGCGAGGAGGCCGTGGGCCGACGAAGCAATCTCATTCGTTTTCGCTGGAGATTGCTGCCTATGTCCGGCGCGAAGCGCCGGCGGGCCGCTGGGCGCCGCCGCTATGCGGCTCGCAATGACGGAGACGAGATCGCTGATCTGATTCACCTCGCACCCCAACCCGATCAACACATATGCGCCCACATTGGGATGCAAGGCCATGCCCGCCAACACGCGCTGCAACTGTCGGTGCTCGGCCCCGCCGACTTGTGCGGAGCAACCGTAGGCATGCGTCAGCGCGATGACGCCATCGACGTTGGGGTAGGGCGCCAAGCGATCGGGCGTGAAGTGCTGCGCAATCTGGCGCGTGACGTGCGCCGAGCAATTCACGGTCGAAATCAACGCGATGTAATTGCGCGTGCCCACGCGTCCGTTCTCGCGGCGATAGCCCATGAACGTGCGGCGATCCTGTTCGGGCGCCAGCTCGATCGGTTTCACATCAACCCCAAAGGCATAGTCGCGCGCGAAGTCGCCCACGCTCAGGTTGTGCGAATGGACGTGATCGCCCGGCGCGATGGCGCGCGTGGCGAAGCCGATGATCTGTCCGTAACGGCGCACCACTTCACCGACTGCGATCGATGCCACGGCGAGCTTGTGCCCGCTGGGGATCGTCTGCTTAACGATGATGTCGCCTTGATCGTCAGTCAGGCGCGTGCCAGCTTGCAGACTCGTTTTCGCGATGACGATGTTGTCCAGTGGATGCAGGCGAATGGCGGCGTCAGACAGCGGCAGCGGACCAGCCGTGGCAAAGGACAGCGGTGTTGAATTCATGGTTGACCTCAGGCAGTGAGATAGGGGATCGTTTGCGGGCCTTCCGGCAGAACGGCGATGGGCGCATCTTTGCCCGCCCGATCAATCGCGGCGGCGATGTAGGCATTGAGATCGCTAATCGGTTCGAGGTAAGCCCGGCGAACATCGTCGGCGGGCAGGGTGCTGTACAGTGCGACGCGGGCCTTCAGGCAAATGTCTGCATGAATCTGCGCCTCCCATTGATCAAACACTGCGAAGCCAGGCGCGAGGATGGTGTTCAGTAGATCGCGCGGCGTGGCGTGATCGAACAGCAATTGACGAAAATTGCCGTGCGCGGGGAAACCGTCACTGCATTCAGACACGCAGATGATCAAGCCGCCGTCTTCGACAATCTGCGCTGCCGCCGAGAGACCTTTGTCGGTTTGATAGAGATTCTGATCGAGCGGATAGCCGCTGTTGGTAGTGATGACGATCGGGTAGGGGTGCGCGCAAGGGATCATCGCCGTGTCTTTGACGAAAGCACAGCCTGCTTCATGTGCGGCGATTACGCTGCCGCAGAAGAAGCGGGTGATCTCACGCTGACGGTTGAGCGTGACGTTGAGGCAGAAATCGACGGGCCGCAGCGATCCATTGTGGCGGATCAGTTCCTGCGTGGGGTTGTGATCCAGCACGCCCCATGCGCTGCGCGGATGGCCGATGCGCGCCGCGTTGTGGTAGCGCAGAATCGCGTCGATGTCGGCAATACCGGGCATCACGGCTTTGTACCCGCCCGAGAAGCCGGCCATCAAATGCGGCTCGATGAAGCCCAGGGCGATGCGCTTGTCGGCCAGCACGTAGTCGCGATCGAAGTAGACCGGCTGCCCGTCAGGATCGTGACCGGCCAGTTCGAGCGTTGATCGATCCAAAGCATTGTGATTGACCACGCGGTACTGTGCGGCGATGTCCGCGCCAAGCAGCGCAACGATTTCCTGCTCGGTTTCGAGCCGATGCGATCCGTTGCCCAGATGGATGGTGAAGTTTTCGCGTGGTACGTGCGCGAGTTCGGCGAATAACCACGGCAACACGCGATTTGAAGGGAAGGGCCGCGTGATGTCGGGCACGACCAACGCCACTTTGTCCGTCGATGTGATAAGTTCTTTGAGAGGCAAAGAAGCAATCGGGCGGCGGACGGCCGCTTGAAATTCAGCAAATTCATCGGGCAGGCCGGGCAGAAAGCGCGGCTCGATCACGTGGACGTTGTCGGAAGGTATCTCGACGCGCAGGCCGTGACGGCCATATTGCAGCTGGACTTGCATGTGGCACCATCCGTCTGAAGGTGTGCTCGCGCCAGTTCCATTATAACCAAAAACCCTGCGAACAGGCATATCTCTGTTCGCAGGGTTTTCAACGGTTTGCCCGGTCTCTTACTTCATGGTCAGCGGCAGGTACACAAAGTGCAGATGGCTTTCAAAAGCGCCGATATCGAATTGTGTGCCGAAGGGCCGCGCCGTGTTCTCCAGATCACGCGGCAGGCCGGTGGCGCAAGCGTCGATCGCCGGTGAGCCTGCACCCAGGCGATAGTTCTCCGCAGCACCGGCGCCCCCAAACAGCGGATCATGGGCCGGGCCGGCGGCGCCGCCCTGATCGATGTTGCATGATGCGGCGGTCAACGCGCCGAACGCAGCCACGCTGTTGCCCCAGATGATGGTGTTGTACACGTAGCTCTGCGCGCTGCCCGGCGAGAAGCCCGCGCCGCCGACGTTGTTGGCCGCCGTGACGTGCGTCAACGTCATCGCGCCGCCGGCATGGCGGATGCCTGCGCCGAATGAAACAAGGCTGGTGTTGCTGTAGATCAGCGTGTTGCTGAGCCAACCGCGCGCCGCGGCCTGCTCTTGATAGATCGCGCCGCCGCGCACGGCGGTATTGCGATGCAGGTAAGTATTGCTCACGTGTAGCACACTGCCGTTGTTGTAGATCGCGCCGCCGTTGCCGTTGCTGGCCGTGCTGCTGATGGCGACATTGCTGGTGAACTGGCTGCACTGCGTCGTCAGCGGATCGCATGATGTCGCCAGCGGGGCGTCGGGCGTTGATCGATCAATCGGGCGTTGCAGAGCCGCCGGATAATCCGTATCGATCGAGACGGTTGATGTGTAAGCGGCAATCGCGCCGCCATTGCCCGCCTGGGCTTGATTGTTGCGGAAGATGCAGTTGTCGGCGCTGAGCGTGCTGCCGCTCAAGTAGATCGCGCCGCCGCTGCCCGCTGTGGCCTGGTTGCCATTGTTGCTGAACCCGAAGTCCGCACCGTCGCATTCCACGCGTGGACTGTCGCTGGCGTAGATGCCGCCGCCGTTATCGGCCTGATTGACCAGAATTTGCGGCTTGGTGTCGGAGTAGTCGTCCAGCCACACGCGCGATCCGCCGCCCAGATAGAACACGCCGCCGTTGCCCGTGGCGACGTTGGAGGTGGCCTGCACATTGCCATACACGTCGAAGAATGCGCCGCCGTTGGCATAGACTGCGCCGCCATGGCCGCCCGCCTGGTTGGTGTTTAAGTTCAAAATCTGCCCGGCGGTGGCGTACAGCTGCACTGTGTCAGTGTTGTCCACATGGAGCGCGCCGCCGTGGCCGCCGCTGACATTGACCGCCAGATAGCTGGCGCGATCGCCGCCGGCGTCGAAGTCGGCGTCAGCCGCGCCGACGACGGCCACTGCGCCGCCGTTGCCAGTGGCGCTGTTGAAGCGGAAATCCCACCAGCCGGTTGCGTCGAGTGTGCCGTTGTCCATGTAGATCGCGCCGCCGTGCGATGAAGCGGAGTTGTTCTGGAAGGTGGCATTGTTCACGTTGACGTCAGCCGCATTCGTCGCCGCGATGGCGCCGCCCACACCGCCCGTCGCCCGGTTATTGACGAATGATGATCCGCCCAGCATGTCGAGCCGGCTTGTACCGAACATCCGCACGCCCGCTCCTAGATTGGGTGTGGTGTTCGTCTGCACCAGCGTGTTGCTCAGCGTGACGGTCGCATCGTAGAGGTACAGGCCCGCGCCGCGCCCGTCAAACGCCGAGGGCAGGGCGTGCCGTTCGATGCGGCTGTTGGTGGCGGTGAGGAAACTACCCGCGCGCACATACGCGCCGCCGCCATAGCCGGTGTTGACATTCGTCAGTGTGTTGCTGGCAACGACGGTGTTGCTGAGCGTGGCGTGCGTGTTGTTGAACAGATACAGGCCGCCGCCGTTCAAGCCGCTCGCCCCGATCGAGTTGGGCTGGTTCGCGCCCGTGCCGCCGACGGTGGCATTGGTCAACGTGATCACGCTCGCTGTGGCATAGAGACCACCACCCGAATTCGATGCGTCGTTGTTGATGATGCGCCCCGCAAAATCCAGCCGGCTGGTCTCGACGTACAGGCCCGCGCCCAGGATGGCACTGTTGCCATTACCCGCCTGAACATCGTAGCCGATGTTCGTTCCGCTGGCCGCGTGCATGATGCTGTGATCGAACAGATACACCCCGCCGCCGTTGTTGCTGGCCTGGTTTTGCAGGATGGTCGCATTGCCGCCCAGCAAATAGATGTACGAGTGACTGGCGTAGATGCCGCCGCCGTCGTAAGCGGTGTTGCAGCACGGCGCGCTCTCGCCGATGAAACTGGAGGTGGTCATGGTGACGACCGCATCACCCGACGCGAAGATCGCGCCGCCGCGGCCGGTAGCACCTAAGGCTTGATTCGCGTGCACATCGGCATTGCTCAGGTACAACGTGCCGCCGCTAACATAGGTGCCGCCGCCGTCAGTGGTGGAACAGTTGCCGGTGATGTCGCTGTTGTTGTCGAGCGCATTCAAGCGCCCGTACACGATGGCGCCGCCACCCGCCGAGCCGGTGTTGTACTGAATCAGCGAGCCGTTAGTCAAGGTGACCTGGCTGCCGCCGCCGATGTACAGGCCGCCGCCGCTGGCGCCGTTGTTGTGTACCACGTCGGTGTTGTCCAGTGTCACATGGCTGCTGCCCAACACGTCCAGACCCGCGCCAAACGACGACCCCCAGCCCAACTTCAGGTTCTTCAAAGTCACGATGCTGCTACCGCTGATATCGACCACGCTGCCGGACACGATGCCGTCGATGCGCGAGACCGTGCCGGTGACGATGGCCGTGCAGGTGGCGTTGTAGCCGCCTTCGATGGTGATGTTCTTGCCGCTGATGTCGATGTTCTCGCCGAAGAAGTCATTGCCCACCACGCGCACGGTCTGGCCGGTGGTGGCAGCGTTGATGCCTTCCTGCACGGTGTTGTACGCGCACGCGCCGTTGACGCCCACGCGGAAAGCGTTAGGAGCCGCAGGGCTGAGCGATGCGATCGGGTTGGCGCGGGCCGCGAGGTCTGCCTGCGCTTCACGCACGACGGGTTCGATCACCGCCCGCACTTCGGCGTCTGCTTGACCCGCAAAGGCGAGGACAGCCTCCGGTCCGGCGTTGCGAGCGGCATCGAACTCACGCAGCGCCGTGCTGAGCCGATCCGCTTTGGCGCGATCGGAATCCGTCGGGCGTGAGAGATCGATCGGCGTGTAGGGCACATCTTCTTGCGAGGTGAAGCTGGCTGCGGGTTGAGCGGTATCCGATCGACTTCCTGGACTTCCGAAGTCTGGAGCCAGTTCACCACTTTCGCTGTTGGGGATCAGCGGCGCCGACATCAGCAGCGGCGTGTTATCGACCGTGGCCTGGCACACGCCCGCGTTGACGAGGCGGCAGCCCTCGCAGGCCAGCGAATAGTCCTGCGGACCTTGCGGTACCGTCGTGCCGCTGACGCGCACCAGCCACGTGCCTTTCAACGGAATGGGCACGGTGACCTGCTCTTGATTGTCACGGTTGTTGACGCCGCGCGTGGCGAGGTTGGCCGGATTCGTTGGGTCGAGAATCCATGGCCGCCACAGCGCGCCGTCGGGCGCGACCAGTTCCAGATTGAGGTTGTTGATCAACGCGGTGGCTGCGTTGAAGGTCGCCTCGTAATCGTCCCAGGCCAGCGACACTTGCGCGGGAATGGCCGTATCGGTAACGACAAAAGTGTACAGATCGGTCTCGCCTTGATCGATGTTGGCCTGCACCAGACCCCGGCGCATGATCAGATCGACCGCCTGTTGAATGCGCACCTGCCCAAAGCCCCACTGATAATCCGGCCCGGCGTTGCCGCGATCCTCGGCGGTCTGCATGAGCAGCGCCTTGGCCGTGGACGGCCAGAAGTTGCCGCTGGTCGAGTACGTCGTGCGATACTGCTGCAGCATCAGTGCGATACTGCCTGCCACCGCCGGTGACGCCATCGACGTGCCCTGCATCGTGTCGTAGGGATAACAGTAGTCGTCGCCGCTGCCGTCGCAGTTGCGGGTGCTGGTGTTGGTGAATTGATTGGGGATGGTGGACTTGATGCCGTTGTCGCCGCCGATCTGTTCGCCGCCCGCCACCACGATCGGTTTGATGCGGCCATCATCGGTAGGCCCCCACGAACTGAAGGTGGTCATGCTGCTGTCGTTGGTGTTGGACGCGCCAACGTGAATGGGGTTCTTGGCGGCGGCGGGCGGAGCGATGGTGCTGTACGTGCCGCACGAAGTGCCACTGCCGCGCTCGTTGCCGTTGGCCCAGGCGGCGATGTATTTGTCGCCCACGCCGACCACGGCATTGCCGCCGCGAATGATCTGATCCATTAGCACGCTGGTCACGCCGTAGTTGCCCATCAGTGTGCAGCTCATGGGGTAGTTGGCGTAGATATTGGAGCCGAGGCTGGCGTTGCCCACATCCGCGCCGTAGGTGTTTTGCGCGGCGGCCCAGTCGGCTTCGATGTCACCGGGATTGTTGTAGAACAACATGCCCACGCCGTTCCATTCGTAGCCGTAAGAGATGATGTCCGCGCCGGGGGCCATGCCGCGCCATTGCAAGGCCGATCCGCCGTTGGCCGCGCTGAGGCTGCCGCTGCCCGCCGCCGTGCCCGCGACATGCGTCGCGTGATCGCTGAGCGAGGCCGCATCGGGCACGGTGATGCGCCCGCTGAAATCCGCGTGGGTGGCGGTGACAATGCCGCCGTCATAGATCAAGATGTCAATGCCGCTGCCGTTCAGGTTGTAAGGCGCGGCTTGCACGGTGTTGACGCCGATCTGCTGGCGGATGCCGTCGTTGGCTTCGCGCAGCACGGGTTCAGCCGCTTCGATCCATTGAATAGCGTCTTCAGCGGCTAACGCCGCAACCGCAGCCGCAGGCATTTCAACCAGCAGCGTGCGAATGCCTTGCACCTCGCCAACGATCTTGCCGCCGTGTTTTTCAACCAACGCGCGCCCGGTGTCGATCGACTCGTCTTGATGCATCACGACGGTCACGGCCGCCGTGCCGTCTGGGGCAAGATTCCACGATCCCCATTCGCCCGATCGAATCATCGGATCGAGTTTGTCGACCACGGTCAACGGCCCGGCCCACGTCACGCCCGCTTGATCCAGGACCGCCACCGGATCGCTGGCGGGGGCGGAAGCGATCCAGGCGTAGTCGGGAACATACGCCAATAGTTTGACGCCGTTCTTCTCGTATGCGGCTTTGGCCTGATCGCGCGGAATGAAGTCGAGTTGCAGCAGGATGTGAACGCGGCCACCGTCCGATCGGGCCAGCTGGTTCAACGCTAATCGATCGGGCGCGCCGGGTGTCACATCGCCCGATTTCAAATGGATGGTGGGAGCCGACGCCGGGGTGGTCTGTGGTCCGATCGGCTGGCTCACAACCCGATCGGCTTGCGGCGCAAACGCGGCGGGACTGGCGATCGTAGCAGGGGTCATCGAAGTCAGCACGAGTCCAAGGACGACAAACAACGCGGCGACACGCGTTAAAGTACGCAACATGGCAAGTCTCCCGGGTGATTTGGCTGTAGAGTTGCTGCCGGCTCAGTGGCTGGCTGAGCCGGATGAAGACGTGTCTCATTGTGCCCAAGTCGAAACCGGAAGTCAATGTTGTGCCGGTTAGATTTGAGTAAGTGCCAAATGGCGCGATCGCGGCGCAAGGTGTGAGAAGTTGTCAAGGGGTTTGAGCTTAAGGGAGCTATCCGTCGAGCGCAGTGCGGGGACGGCGGCTCGAGTGCAGCACAACAGCACGGCGCTCTCCATCTGGAAAGCGCCGTGGTCGTTCTGCGTGGTGGGGCGCGGCGGTCAGTTTTTCAGGATGATCGGCAGACTGAGGCGATAGCTGTACTGCTCATAGGCGCCCATGTCAAACAGTGTGTTGAATGGCCGCGCCCGGTTGTCGAGGTCGAGCGGCAGGCCGGTGGCGCAGGCATCAACGGCTGGCGAGGTGCCTTGCAGCCGATAGTTCTCGCCGGCGCCCGCCGCCACGAATTGCGGATTGACATTAGAGCCTACATTGCTGCTCTGGTCGATGTTGCACGTTCCGGTGAGCGGGCCGCTCGTTATCCAAAAACCGCCGTTCGTATTGCCCCAGGCGATGCTGTTCTTCGCAAAGCCCGTGGTGCTGCTTTGTGAATAGCCCGCGCCGTTCACATTGTTGGCCAGCGTGACGTGCGTCATGGTGACCGTACCGCCTTCGCTGCGGAGGCCTGCGCCGAAATTCGTCGTGGAGGTGTTGCTGTAAATGAGCGTGGTGTTGATCTGACCCACCGCGCCCGTGCCTGCTTGATAGATCGCGCCGCCGCGCGCGGCCTGATTGCGGTGCAGGTGGGAATAGTTCAACGTCAGCGGGCTGCCGCTGGCATAGATCGCGCCGCCGTCACCGCTGTTGTTTGCATCACTGTCGGCGCGGTTGCTGACGAAGGCGCTGCACGGCCCCAGTTGTGGATTGCAGCCAGTGGCCTGTGGCGCGTTCGGATTAAGGCGATCGGCTTGCGGTGCAGCCAGGGCTGTGGCATAGCTGGCGATGATCGAGAGCGTGGAGGTATAGGCCGCGATGGCGCCGCCGTTGCCGGTCGCCTGGTTGTTGCGGAAGATGCAGTTGTCGGCGCTGAGCGTGCTGCCGCTCAAGTAGATCGCGCCGCCGTCGCCGGCTGTGGCGGAGTTGCCGTTGCTGCTGCTCCCGAAGTCTGCCCCGTCACAGTCGACAAGCGGGCTGTTGCTGGCGTAAATCGCGCCGCCGTTGTCGGCGTGATTGACCCAGATTTGCGGGCGCGTTGTGGCGTAGTCGTCTAACCACATGCGTGATCCACCACTCAGGTAGAACACGCCGCCGTTGCCGTTGGCGCTGTTGGACGTAGCCTGGACTTGTCCATAAACGTCAAAGTAGGCGCCGTTGTTCGCATAAGCCGCGCCGCCATCCCCACTGGTGGTGTTGGTGTTGAGATTGAGCGTTTGTCCACTGATGGCATACAACTGCACGGTGTCACTGTTGGCGACGTAGAGCGCGCCGCCGTGGCCGTTGGCCTGGTTGACAGCCAAATAACTGGCGCGGTCACCGTCCGCCGATAAGTCAGCATCACCAGTACCGGTCACAGCGACAGCGCCGCCGTGGCCGCCGGCATGGTTCCAGCGGAAGTCCCACCAGCCGGTGGCGTCCAGCGTGCCGCTGTCGAGGTAGATCGCGCCGCCGTGCGTGGCCGCCGTGTTGTGCTGCAGCGTCGCATGGGAGATGTTGATGTCGGGCGTGCTGAGATCATCGGTGGCGGCAAGCGCGCCGCCTTCGCCGTTCATCGCCTGATTGTTGATCAGCGCCGATCCGTTCGTCACGTTGAGGGTGCCGCCGTACAGCCGCACACCGCCGCCAACGGCGCCAGCCGTGTTGCTGATGATCTGGCTGTTGTCCAGCGTCACCGTGGCATTGCGCACATAGAGACCCGCGCCGCGCCCGTCGGAGGAATCGGGTGCAGAGTGACGTTCGATGCGGCTGTTGGTCAACGTCAACACACTGCCGGCGTCGACCAGCGCGCCGCCGCCGTATGTGTACGTGGTTGACTGGAACGTGTTGCTGCTGACCACGGTGTTGCTCAGTATCGCGTGGGTGTTGTGAGTGAGATACAGCCCCACGCCTTCATGCCCGCTGGGGCCGAGCAGGTTAGGCCGGTCAGCGCCCGTACCGCCGACTGTCGCACCGGTCAGATTGACCGTGCTGTTGGCGGCATACAGGCCGCCGCCCGCACTTGTCGCGCGGTTGTTGATGATGCTGCCCGCAAAGTCGATGGTGCTGGTGATGGCGTAAACACCGCCACCACGCACCGCTTCATTGTACAAACCCGTGGCTTCCTGGCCGATGCTGGACGCCGTGCCCTGCAGGGTGCTGTTGTTCGTCAGGTACAGGCCGCCGCCATTGTTCGTGGCCGTGTTATCTCTAAAGGTCGCAGTAGTCAGATTGATCCGTGCGTTGTCAGCATAGATCCCGGCGCCGTCGTAAGCGGTGTTGCCAAAGTAGACGAACACATTGTTCGTCAGCGTGACCGCGCCGTTGTCCGTGACGTGAATGCCGCCGCCTTTACCTGTGGCAGCCGCGGCCTGGTTGCCGTACACATCGGCGGCATTCAGAGCCAGGCGCCCACCGGGCACGGAGAAACCTCCGCCATTCGGAGCGCAATTGTCGTAGACGTCGGAATCGTTGCTGTAGCCAAAGAACTTACCCCAGACGCGCACGCCACCGCCATCAGACTGGCCCGTGTTGTCGTGCACCTCCGATCCGTTCGTGATCGTCACAGCAGTGCCGGTGTCGAGCCAGATGCCGCCGCCATAGTCGCCGTGATTATTGAAGACATCGGTATTGTCGAGTGTGACCTGGCCGTTGTCACCAACGTCGAGGCCAGCGCCCGTTCCACTACCCCACGCGACTTGCAGACTGCGCAGCTGCGTCGTGCCGCCAGAGATGTCGAGCGTGCTGCCGCTGCTGGCGCTGCCGTTGATCTGCGTCGGGCCTGCGCCAGTGGCCGTGCACGTGTTGTTGTAGCCGCCCTCGATGGTGATGGCTTTGCCCGCCGTGATGTCCACATTCTCGAAGTACACACCCGCGGCCACCCGGATCGTGTCGCCGTCATTCGCCGCGTTGACGGCCTGCTGGATGGTGCCGTAGCTGCACGCGCCGTTGATACCCACCCGATCGATCCCGCTCACTTCATCGGCTCCCATATCATACGGTGAGGCCGCCGTAGTCCGCACGATCGGGCGCACCTCGTTCTCAAAATCGGGTGACGAACCGCTCACACAGCGATCGATCACGGGGCTGGTGTTCTGCAGGTGATAGTCCTGACTGCCCGGTGCGACGAAGAGCGGATTCACGTTGAGGTTGGTCGAATTGCCATAGCCGCCTTGAATATCGGAATAGGTGACGTTGTGACCGGTTTCGTTAATACTGGTGGTGTGTCCCCACACGATGGAACAACCTAACGTCAGGCTTCCACCGCTGATGCCGATGGCCTGGCCAGTGGCAGCGCCGCCCGCATCGTTGTAGGCCAAAGTATTGCCAGAACCAGACAGGGTGGCGTCGGTGTAGATCCTGACGCCGTCGCTGGCGGTGCTGGTGGCATTGTTGCGCGCGACCAGACTGTTGTTGAGATAGGCCGATGTGCCGTGGAGGTAAAGGCCGCCGCCCAACACGGCGGTGTTGTTCTCAACAAACGTGTTGTCCAGGTAGACGCTGCTGCCATCGGCATAAATGCCGCCGCCATATATGCTGGTCGTGGTGTTATTGCTCAATTGACTACAGCGCACGCCGGAACAGGCATACCCATCCAGGTCCAGGTCAACCACCGAACCAT
>CAYNML010000040.1:31619-53417 GCA_964398185.1 uncultured Anaerolineae bacterium
CAGCGCACGCCGGAACAGGCATACCCATCCAGGTCCAGGTCAACCACCGAACCATTGCCGGCATACACGCCTCCGCCATAGTCATCAGCGGTGTTGTAACGGATGGAGGCCTTGTCGCCAGACAGGCTGCTGTCGTCGAGGTACGCGCCGCCGCCAGAGCCGGAGCCATCGGTGCCGGCATCATTGTTGTATAGATCAGCTTCGTCGTCCAGGTTGATCGTGCTGTCTTGAGCATAGACGCCGCCGCCGTTGCCGGTGGCCGTGTTGCTGTCGATCTCAGAACATGAGCCGTTCATGGTCAGCGTGCTGGTGATCAAGTACGCGCCGCCGCCGTTGATCGCGTCGTTGCTGTAGAGGTCGGAGCAGTCGGCCAGTGAAACCGTGCCTTCGCGGAAGTACAGGCCGCCGCCCAGGCCACTGCCGGTGAGCGACTGATTGTCGTACACGTCAGCCGACTGAGGCAGATCCAGCGCCGGCGCGGACCCGCTTTCCTTTGTTGCATACACGCCGCCGCCAAAGGGTGCGCCATTGTTGTAGATATTGGTGTTCGTGAATGTGGCGCGTCCGCCAAATAGCCGCACGCCACCGCCGTAGGTGGCCGCCGTGTTGTCATGAACGCTGACGTTGGTCCCTACCACCTCGGCATTCAGGCCAACCCAGATGCCGCCGCCCCATTGGCCGGTGTTGGAATAGACTTCCACGTTGCTCAGGGTGAGCAGACCAGTGCCGTCGCCCCACGCGAAACGGATGCCGCCGCCCTCGAAGCCGGTGCTGCCGCGCGTCACGTTCAAGTTTTGCAGCGTGACGGTCAGCGCACGGTCGACGATGATCGCCGTGCCATTGGTATTGCCATTAATCGTCGTACGCGCCGTCGAGCCGCTAGCGCAGCCGTTGTAACCGCCCTGCAGCGTCAGGTTCTTGTTGACGGTGAGGTTCTCCGTGAACGTCCGTCCGCCTTCAATCAACAAGCGATCGCCGGGACTGGCCGCCGTGATCGCGGCGGCGATGGTGGCATACGTGCAGCCATTGCCCACCGTGCGATCGGCCGTTGGGCCGCTGGGCGTATAGTCGATTGATCCGACACGCGCCCCGGCATTTTCATTGGGATCGGTGAACAGCGTATAAGCCTGCGCCCGATTGGCACTCTCGGCAACACGAACCGCTTCGAGTGCCGCCTGTTCTTCCGCCGCGTTGATGGGTCGTGTCTCGAGCGGCGGTGGCGCGGCGTCGCGCCAGCGCTGCTGCGCGGCGACGATGTCGTCCATGGCCCGATCGCGCGCTTCACCCGTCAACGTCTCGCTCAACGCGATTACCGCGGCGTCGCCCTGTTGGCGAGCTTTCTCAAATAGCTGAGCTTGATCGTCGGGCTGCCGATCGTCGATCGGTTGTTCCAGCGATCGCTGCCATTGCTCGCCCGCCGTGATCGCTTCGGGCACAGTCACCAGTCGCGCAGCGCTCAGCGCGCCGCTCTCGTTCTCGAGCTGTTCCGGCATTGACAACGCCGTCGTGCTCACCTCGCTCTGGCACACACCGACATCGAGTGGCTTGCAGCCTTCGCACGCCAGCGAGTAGTCTTGCGGACCTTGCGGCACCGTGGTGCCTTTCACGCGCACGATCCACGTGCCGATTTCTGGCGTGGGCACTGTCGTTTGTTCCTGATTATCGACGGAGTTCACGCCGCGCGTGGCGTTGGTGGCGGGGCTGGCCGCATTCAAGATCCACGGTCGCCAGATCGTGCCGCTTGGCGCTTCAAGTTCGAGATCGAGATTGTTAATCAACGTGGGGTTCGCGTTGAAGGTTGCTTCATAATCATCCCACGCCAGGCTCACTTGCAGCGGCGTGGTGCTGGTCGGCACGATCATGTAAAACACATCGACGCCGCCAGTGGCGACGCTGTCCTGGCGGAAGGCCCGCCGCGAAATCAGATCGACCGCCGCTTGAATATCGACCTGGCCAAAGCCCCATTGATAATCGGGGCCGGGATTGCCGAAGTCGTCGGCGGTCTGCATCA
Source organism: uncultured Anaerolineae bacterium (assembly GCA_964398185.1). GTDB lineage: Bacteria > Chloroflexota > Anaerolineae > Fen-1058 > Fen-1058 > Fen-1058. The sequence continues at coordinate 33,631 of CAYNML010000040.1, forward strand.
GAATGGCCTTGGCGGTGGACGGCCAGAAGTTGCCGCTGGTGCTGTACACGGCCCGGTAGTGCTGGAGCATCAGCGCGAGGCTGCCGCCGACGGCCGGCGTGGCCATGGATGTGCCGCACATGACGGTGTAGGTGTTCGCCGGGCTGTTGTCGGTGGACTTGATGCCGCCGTCGCCGGTGGTCTGGCAGCCGCCCGCCACGACAATGGGCTTGATGCGCCCGTCCTGCGTCGGCCCCCACGAGCTGAACGACGTCATGGTGCTGTTGTTGGTATTGGATGCGCCGACATGAATGGGGTTCTTGGCGGCCGCGGGCGGCGCGATGGAACTGTAGGTATTGCTGCACGAGCCGGTTTGGTTGCGCTCATTACCCACCGCCCAGGTGGTGATGTATTTGTCGCCCACCCCTACCACGGGGTTGCCGCCCCGGATGATCTGATCGATCAAGACATCCGATGCGCCATATTTGCCCATCAACAGCGTGCAGCTCATGGGATAGTTGGAATAGACGTTGGAGCCTAGACTCGCGGTGCCCAGATCGGCGCCGTAGGTGTTTTGTGCGGCGGCAAAGTCGCTTTCGATGTCGGGCACATTCTGGTAAAAGATCGGGCCGCTGCCGGTGTAGTTGGTGCCATACGAAATGAGATCGACCGCGGTGGCCATGCCGCGCCACTGCAACGCCGTGCCGCCCTGAGCCACGCTGTTCGCACCGCTGCCGCCTACGGTGCCCGCCACGTGCGTGGAGTGCTCGCTGACGGTGTCCGCGTCACCGTGAATCAGCCGGGTCCCAAAGTCGGTGTGGTCGCCCGCCTGGCCGCTGTCGTACACCAGGACATCCAGGTTGGCGCCGGTCAGGCTGTATGGCGCGCTGTTGACGATGTCCACGCCGATTTGTTGGCGAATGCCGTCGTTCGTCGGGCCGAGCGGCGGCTCGGCGGGTTCAATCCACTGCACCACATCTTCGGCAGCCAGGGCAGAAATATTCTGTTGCGGCATCTCCGCCATCAACATCTTGGCGCCGATCACTTCGCCCGTGATGATGCCGCCGTATTTTTCCACCAGCGCGCGTGTGACAGTCACGTCTTCGTCAAGATGAGTAACGATGTAGACAGCCGCTGTCCCATCGGGCGCCAGGTTCCACGATCCCCACGTGTTGTTCACGATCGCTGGATCGAGTTTGTCGTTCACGGTCAGCGGCCCGGCCCAGGCGACGCCCGGCAAGTTCAAGACTGCTGCGGGATCAGCCGCCGGTATCGACGCGATCCAGGCATAGTCTGGCACATAGGCCAGCAGCTGCACGCCGTTCTTCGCGTATTCCGCTTTTGCCAGATCGCGCGGAATGAAATCGAGTTGCAGCAGAACGTGCAGGCGGCCACCGTCCGATCGGGCCAGCTGGTTCAGAGCAATGAGATCAGGCGCGCCCGGGGTCACATCGCCGGACTTCAGATGAATCGTGTGAACCGGTGAGGGGGCTGGCCGTTCAGCCGGTGTGACATCCACAGGAGGTTGAGGCGGCTCCTCTTGTTGGAGTGTGTCAGAGCGTGAACCGAAGTCGATGGGGGCGATGGCAACCGCGGGGAAAGGTCCTAACAGCACCAGGATCAATCCCGCCACAGACAACAAACGCAATGCTTTCAGCGGCCACATCAGAAGGCTCCTTTCGTTCAGACGCAGTCGTTCAGGTCAGCGATTCGATCAATGGGTAAATGCCCAACGAAGTTATCCTGCCGCAGCGGCAGTCAGTCTAATAACGGTGACGAGCGACCTCCTACGATGGAATAATAACAGGCGATGCCGCTAGTAATCTCATTGTGCATCTGATGCAAAAAGCATGTCAATAGTGCCTCAAGGTAATAAAAGGTTGATCAGAGCAAGCAAAATCAGGCATAGGGTGTTTAATTGGCAGAGCCGATCTCTTTGCGCATCTCAAGACCGTAAAGGTTGAAGCCCAATGCCTGGTAGAGCCGCCGGGCAGGATTGTGTGGCAAGACACTGAGCTGTGCCTGGCGGCAACTGTGATGCTGTCCCCAGCCGATCGCTGATTGCAACAGCGCCGTGCCCACACCGCGCCGTCGATAGCGCGGCAGCACGTACACCGCGTGAATATGCAAAGTTCGCAGGGGCCTGAAGATCGGCGAAGGTGGCAGGCTGCTGGCTTCGATCAAGCCGATGGGCAGCGCCTCATCGCCGCTGGTAGCGGCGATCTCCAAGAGATGATCGGCGGCGCAGGGGTAGACATTGTCGTCGTGCTCCGCGCGGTTCAACGTCTGCAAGATGCGCGTCTCGAAATCCTGCCAGGCTTCACCCTGATCGGTAATGGCCTTGTCGCTTAGCGCATACATCTCATTCAGCATGGCGTGGACAAAGCGGATGATGGTGGCGAAGTCGTGCTGCGTGGCGCATCTGATCTCAAAGTCAAACATGGGAACCGTTGACCTTTGCAAAAACCAACAGGCCGCCCGCGATCGATCGGAACGGCCTGCGCTGCGCTTATTCACTTGACGCCGCATGATCACATCGCGCTGGATGGATCGCAGACTGTCGCTGCGACAACTTCATTGTGCGCTTGGTGACAGGGTGTTGTCAATATTGAATTGTGTGTCAATACGCTGGTGTTGATGAGGAAAATACCACGCGAAATCCGATGATCTCTTCCGCATCATTGGCATCAGCCTTGAGCCGGGCGGCGCTGCGACACACGCCGGGAATGTCGTGCCAACCGCCACCACGCGCCCAGGCGAAACATCCTGCCGGGCAGAGCGATCATTTCCAGATCGAGGCCGTGGCCTAACGGCTCGATGAATTGCCGGGCGTGATGAATGGATCGATCTCGAATCTCGCCGCGTTCGTTTAAGGTGACGGTGGTGAATTCGATGTCTTGTGTCGCAAGAAGTTCATGCATAGAATCATTCCAAATTAACGCGGAAATCCAAATATCCCACTCTGCGTGATGCGTGTGACATACATGGCTTGCGGTAACGTCAGGTACGTGCCGCGTTCGCCGCCGCGCTGTCGTCGATATTCCTTAGCGTGTTCTTCTGACCAGAAGAAGATCGACTTCCTTCAAAACGCATCGATGATACTGGGATCGTCGAGTTCGCCGAAGTTGACCATGGGCGCGTAGACCAATGGCTCGGCGTCGGCCTCGACCACGCGATAGTTCAACTCCGTGTCGATCTCGATATGCAGCGGTTTCTGACAATGCGCGCATTCGGTTGTAATGCTGAATGAGAGGTATTCCTTCCGTAATTGCCCTTGCACGAAGGGCGTCGCGATCGCGTCGATGGCTCAGGCCGCGTCGATGCGTTCGCCGCTGCTGAAGGTGACGTGATGCGGTGTGCAGGCCGCCGTCACCGGATAAGCCCACTCTACCTCGCCCTGCGGATTGCGGAACAGGAAGGTCATGTGTTTTTCCAAGTCGTCGAGGATGACGCTCAAGCGATCGGGTGGTAGATCAAGCGCCTGCGCAATGTGTGCGGGCGACAACGGCTTGCCCGCTTTCGGAATCTCCGTCACCACAAAATCGCGCACGCGGTGATGATCGATCGACATGAAATCCAGGTTCGCTGCGCCGCTGACTTGCCGCTGCCAGATGAAGGGCGGAATCGGCAACGTTACATGCGAGACGCCGAGCAGGAGATTATTCTTCATGATCACACCTCAGCGTTGATGATCTTGTTTTGCAGAGTGGGGTAATCGGAGAAAACAAAATCGGGCGTCGCCGCGCCGTAGTTCGTGCCGAAGAGCGCGGCGCGCAGACCGGCCGCCTGCGCCGCCAGAATATCGATATCCCGATCGCCCACGCCCAGCGTTGCTTCGCGCGGCAGTTGATGTCTTTCGATCAGAACATTGAATGCTGCCGGATCGGGCTTGCGGGGATAAGCGTCGTCGTGGCTGGTGATGTCGGTGAAGTAAGCGGTCAGCCGGTGGGCCGCCAACAACCGATCGAGTCCGAAACGTCGCCGGTGGGTCACGATCAGGTTTAAGCCGCCTCGCGAGCGGATGTGCTCGCACACCGCTTCCACTCCGGCAAAGGGCGGCTGATCTTCCGGCGTGATGATCCGGTAGTGCTGCTCGAAGCGTTCTTCCAGTTGATCGGCGGGCAGAGCATAAGCGTTGGACAGCGTGGTGACGCAGTGGTCGACCGAGACCTGCGCGAGGCGCATGACCTCGTCGTAGGCGGCCGGTGCGCCCAGATCATGCGCGGCGGCTTGAAAGGACCGGGCGATGGCGGGGTACGTATCGAACAACGTACCATCCACATCCCAAATGAGATGCTGGATCATGATAACCTCCTATGCGACGATGTTATCCTCCCGGGCCAGGCATAGTTTACCCGGTTTCAGAAAATGCGTAACCTCCCGGAGGCTGAGAGCCTCCGGGAGGTTACGGGTCGATTGAGTTACAATTGCGAAAAGAAAGTTTCGATTTATTGACCCGCTTACCGATGTCCTTTATACTGGTGGCGTAGGTGCGAGCGAAGATTCGGTTTTCATCAAGGAGTCGCATGGGCAAGTGGGCCGATTACTGCATCGTCGGGGTCCGGTATACACCCGATCGGAAACACATCGACACCGTGCGGATGCTGCCCGACACCGGCAGTCTACTGGCTACCGGTCTGATCATGGCCCGCAGCCAGGTCGTCGCCGGTTTGCGGCGCGGCATGTCGTTTGTGACGGCTCTGCCGGATCCGGAGCAGATGTCGTATGTCAAGGGCCAGCCGATCAGCTTGGTGGCAGTGGATGATACCGAATACCTCCGCACGGATGCCGAGTTTCTCGCCGCCGATGAGCTGGGCGGCGTCCCCGAATTCTGACCGCAGGCTCGATCAATCTGGTGCGCTGTAAGCGAGTGTTGGCTCGCCTGACCACCGCCATGCTTTTCGTGGCGGTGGTCGCGCATTGGGCAAATCTTTCCGTCCCGTGTCGCAGCTAAAGACCAATACTGTTTAGTTAGCGCTCGCCAACCGCGTCCTCCCGGTTGGGCCGCCCGCGAGGACGCGGGCTTGGAGCCTTATCTAAACAGTATTGGGTTTAAGACTAGATCGGACGAAAAGACACGAAGCGCGCAATTTGACAATTACCCCTCAAATAGGCTAATCTAAAGGTAGGCCTGTAACTCATTTGTAACTCAACCTCAGGAGGCTGCCTGCCCTGGATTTGTCAGGCCGGGAAGGCAGTGCATTTCAGCGATCAGGAGCCAAATATGGCTGATACTGCCGATACATTCACCGACCTGGAAATTCGCATCTTTCAGAAGCAGGAACAGGGCTATCCTGTCGAGATTACGCTGGGCGGACAGCAGGAGTTTCCACGCGGCTTTCTCCCCGCCGAGGTGCTGCCGTGGAGCCCCAGCGGCGATGTCGCCGCCGACGGCGCGAGACTTTTCGAGACCTTGTTTAAAGACGGCACGCTGCGCGGCGCGTGGGCCGAGGCGCGCGGCGGGGCGCCGCAGCGCCGCATTCGCTTACGCATCGATCCGCAAGCCGCCGAATTGCACACCCTGCCGTGGGAACTGCTACAGGAGAATCAAGCGCTGATCGCCGCGCAGGCTGATACGCCGTTCAGCCGCTACTTGCCCATCGCGCTGCCGTGGAGCGGGGCGGTGGAGCAGCGCCCGATCAAAGTGCTGGTGGCGATCTCGAACCCCGACGATCTGAAAGAGAAGTACGATCTGCCTCAGGCCGATGTGGCGCTGGAGCGCAAGGCGTTGGAAGAGGCTTTTGCGCACGTGGATAAGAAGGATCTGGAAATCACGTTTATGGAAGCGCCCGTCACGCTGGAGCGCATCGAGGAAGAACTGCGCAAGGGCTGTCACATCTTTCATTATCTGGGGCACGGCGCGTTCAACGCCAGGCGCCAGCAAGCCGCGCTGTATCTGCAAGATGCGGACGGCCACGCCAGGCGCGCGGTCGACGACGAGATCGTGGCAATGGTGGCGCGGCAGGGTGTGCGCCCGCATCTGATTTTTCTGGCGGCGTGTCAGAGCGCGGTGCGTTCATCGGCGGACGCGTTTGTGGGGCTGGGACCGAAGTTGGTGTCGGCCGGGGTGCCCGCCGTGATCGCCATGCAGGACTTTGTCACCGTGGAGACGGCGCGCAAGTTCAGCGGCGCGTTCTATCAGCGCCTCGTCGAGCACGGCCAGATCGATCGGGCGGGCAACGAAGCGCGCAGTACCTTGCTCACCGCCGGCCGCCCTGATGCCATCGTGCCGGTGACGTTCATGCGCCTGAAATCGGCGCAGTTGTGGAGCAGCGAGGTCGACGCGCGCGGCGAGGTGCTGGGCGCCAAGAATCCCAAAATTTTCTGGACCGGCCTCATCCGCATGCTTCAGCAGGGCAAGTGCACGCCCATCATCGGGCCGCGCGTGTATGGCCGCTGGATTCCCAATCGCAACGAGATTGCGCAGCGCTGGGCGGTGGAGCACGGTTATCCCTTTGGCGACAAGGTGAATCTGGCGCGCGTGGCGCAGTACATGGCCAGCAGTCAGGGCGAGGATTTTCCGCGCGGCGAGCTGATGGATACAACCATGAAGGAATTGCTGCGCCGCCTGCCGGAAGAATTGCGGCCTGCCAGGAAGGCCCAATCGCTCACGGAGCTGGTCAAGCTGGTCGGTTTCCAGCAGCTGGTGGCCGATGATCCCAACGAAGTGCACCGCGTCTTGGCGTCGCTGAACCTGCCGCTGTATCTCACGACCAATTTCGCCAGCTTTATGACGGAAGCATTGGCCGTCAGCGGCCGCCAACCTACGCGCGAGCTTTGCCGCTGGAACGAGCGGCTCGACGGGCTGCCGTCGATCTTTGAAGACCGCCCCGATTACATGCCCACGCCCGAAGCGCCGCTGGTCTATCACTTTTTCGGCACTGACGACGAGCCGGACTCGGTCGTGCTGACAGAGGACAATTACTTTGATTGGCTGGTGAAAGTCTCGGCCGAACCCGAGCGCGTGCCGCCCGTCATTCAAGCGGCGATGACCAACACCCAGCTCATGTTTCTGGGCTATAGCATGCACGACATCGAGTTCCGCGTGATTATGCGCGGCCTCATCGCCACACGCGGCCAGCGCCGCAACTTCAAGCACGTGGCCGTGCAGCTGGATGTGGACGACGTGCAGGTGGAAAACATCGAATCGGTACAGGCGTTTTTGCAGCAATATTTTCAGGACGCGGAGATCAACGTGTACTGGGGCAGCATGGAGCAGTTTATTTCGGAACTGAAAGAGCAGTGGGAAAACGTAAGTAAATGAGCAATGAGCAATAAGCAATGAGCAAACGCTAGCAGCCAACCGCTAACAGCCAGCAACCAACGCCAGCAACCAACGCCAGCAGCCAACGACCAGCAGCCAACTGCCAATGGAAAACAATCCCTACATCGGCCCCCGCCCCTTTGAACGTTCTGACCGCGAGCGGTTCTTTGGCCGCGCGCGCGAAACGCGCGATCTGCTGTCGCTGATCATGGCAGAGCGCGTGGTGTTGTTCTACGCCCAGTCGGGCGCGGGCAAGACGTCGCTGCTCAACACGCAGATCATCCCGGCGCTGGAAGACGATGGCTTTCGGGTCTTGCCCATCGCGCGGGTGGGGAGCGCCGCGCCGCAGGGCGTGGACGCAGCTTCCGTCAAAAACGTCTTCGTGTTCAGCGCGCTGCTGGCGTTGGCCGGGCCGCAGGCCGAGAGCGCCTCCCTGGCGGCGCAGACGCTGCCCGGTTTTCTGGCGTCGATCACCGACGAGGAGCATCCACCCATCGTCATCTTCGATCAATTTGAAGAAAGCCTGACGACGCACCGCGATCGCTGGGAGGATGCGCGCGGGTTCTTCGAGCAACTGCGTGACGCCCTGCAGGCTGTCCCCAAGTTGGGCGTGGTGCTGGCGATGCGCGAGGATTACCTGGCCGGGCTTGATCCATATGCGGCCCTGTTACCCAAGCGGCTGCGCACGCGCTTTCGCATGGAGCTGCTGGGGTACGATGGCGCACTGGAGGCAGTGAAGAGACCGGCGCAGAATGCGGGCTGCGCCTACGGCACCGGCGTGGCCGAGCGGTTGGTGGACGATTTACGGCGCATTCAAATCTCTGCCGATCGCAATAGCACTGCGACCGGGGCCTTAGGCCCGTACATCGAACCGGTGCAGTTGCAAGTGGTGTGCAGTCGCCTGTGGGACAATTTGCCCGAACGCGAAGAGCGCGTCATCACATGGCCGGAGATCGAGCAGTTCGGCAACATCGATCGGGCGTTGACAGACTTCTACGAGCGTGCGCTGCAGCGCACCGTGCAAGAGTCCGGGGTCAGCGAGCGGCGCCTGCGGCGCTGGTTCGGTTCGGAATTGATCACGCCGATGAAGACGCGCGGTCTGGCGTTGCGCGGCGAAGGCGACACGAGCGGCCTGCCCAATGCCGCGGTGGATGTGCTCGATCGGCAGCACCTCATCCGTGCGGAGGCGCGGGCCGGGGCCTACTGGTATGAGCTGGCTCACGATCGGCTGGTGGACCCGATCGTGAATTCCAATGCCGCGTATGAGCAGGCGCGCACGACTACGTTGCGCATCACGGCGCAAGAGTGGCAAAAGACCAAGAGCGCCGATCTGTTGTACAGTGGCAGCGTGTTGACCGATGCGATTCGCTTTACCAGGACGCACCCTGAAGATATCGAGGACTACGAGCACGCGTTTTTGGAAGCCAGCGTTCAAGCGCAGCGCGTCAAGGCGCGCAATCGCATCGTGCGTTTAACGGTGATCGCGGCGCTGGCCCTGGGTATGGTCATCATGGGGGCGTTAGCCGCGTTGGCGTTCCAAAGCAAGCAGGAGGCCGATCAACAGCGCGCAGTCGCCTATGAAGCCAAGGCCACAGCCGAAGCTGGACAGCAGGAGGCCGAGCGCCAGACCCGGCTCGCCCAGCTGGCGGTGGCGCGCACGTGGGGCGCGCAGGGCAAGAATGAGGCGGTCGATGAGCCTTTGCTGGGACTGGCGTTGGCGTTGACGGGCGCCAGGCAAGCGGAAGCGGTCGATGCCTCGAGCGCAGAATTTCAAACCTTGCGCTCACAGGTGGCCGGAATGCTGAAGCAAGGGCGCGTGCGCGCCGTACGGGACACCGAAAGTCTGGTGTCTTACCTTTCGCCGGATAAATCGCTATTGGTTACGCTGCGCGACTACGACTGGAGTGAAATGCGCTCCACGTCTGACCTGTCTCGTGTCACCGACCTGGGCGAGGGTGTGGGCGCCGTGAAATTTCTGGGGGATAAATATCTATGGATCTATCGCCCCCAGAGCAATACCCAGGAAGTCCGGCGCGTGGCCGACGGCACCCCCGTTAGCCTGGGCGGATTTGATCAGGCGCGTGACCGGCTTGAGGACGTGGCGGCCAATGACCGCTATTACATCGCGTCTGTTACTCCTGACAGCCCGGCTGCTACTGCCGTTGTCCCTGAATTTCAAGTTCGGACGCTGGCCGACGGCAGTCTGATCATGACGTTATCTTCTCCCCTGGCGTTCAGCCCGGACGCGGAATCCAAATATGTCGCCAGCAATGATGGCCGCTTGTTTGAAACCGCTTCCGGACAGGAAATTCCTTTGGAGGGCGCGAGCAACATTCAGTCGATTGCGTTCGGCCAGCCCACGGATCCATTTTTCGCCGTCGATTACGGTGATCGCGTTGAGCTGCGGCGCATGAGCGATACCCAGGTTGAATATGCCTTCGCTAGCCCGAGCAAGGAGGGCATCGCTTTGAGTCCGCAGGCCACTTCGGGCCGCGGATACGTCAACTTCTACTCGCCTTACTCCAGTGAAGTACGCCGGATCGATGACGCTTCACTGGTTGTCCCGGCCGATAAACTCAAAGAAACCGAATTCAGCCAGGATGCTGCTGGCACGTTCCTGGCGCTGTATTACCTGGACGACCAAGTCGAGCTGCGCCGCAGCGCCGATGCCTCCATTGTACCGCTGCCCAAACCCATCAAGCGCGTGGTCTTCATGAAACCGCCGGATGCCGATTACTTTGTCGTGAACTACACGGACGGCACTGCCGAACTGCGCCGGGGCGCAGCTGCTGAGCTCGTGACCGAGTTGGGCGCGCCCATTATTTGGTCAGACGATCTCCTGTTCAGCCCGGATCAGGCGAATACCTATCTGATCGCTCAAGCGCCGGATGAAATGCGGGCTGAAATCTGGAAACTGACCGGCACCCCGCGCCGCCTGGTGCAAATTCCGCTGGAAGTGGCGATCAACCTGGGGGCGCAGTTTGACTGGCCACGGCAGCAGGTCTGGTTTGATTATGGGCGCGGCGCCCGCGATGTGCTGGACTTGACTGCATTGAGCGCGTTGAGCGGCCATGAAGACACCGCCTCATTGGATCAGTTGCGTGAGTTTGCCTGCGCGCAGCTGCTCACACCCGATCGGTTTGATCCAGCGCTATTGAAACTATATCTAGGTGACGATTCCATCCCGGCGCTCTGTCCCGGCTGGCCGTAAATCATGCACAACAATCCCTACATTGGACCACGACCGTTTGAGCGCGCCGACGGCATCAACTTCTTTGGCCGCACGCGCGAGACGCGCGATCTGCTCTCGCTGATCATGGCGGAACGCGTGGTGTTGTTCTACGCCCAGTCGGGCGCGGGCAAGACCTCGCTGCTCAACACGCAGATCATCCCGGCGCTGGAAGACGAAGGCTTTTACGTGCTGCCCGTGGTGCGCGTGGGCAGCGATGTGCCGCCCGGCCTGCCGCAAAAAGTGGTGAAGAATATCTTCGTCTTCAGCGTGTGGATGGGCCTGGTGGGCAAAGAGACACCGCTGACCACGCTGACCGGCACCAGCCTGGAGGCCGCACTCAACACGTGGCTGCTTGATTCGCCGCTGGACGAGACAGGCGAGCTGCGCCCGCCGCTGCTGATCATCGATCAATTTGAAGAGATACTGACCACGCACCGCGATCGTTGGCAGGATGCGCGCGGCTTCTTTGAACAACTGGCTCAAGCCTTGAATGATACGCCGAAGCTGGGCGTGGTGCTGGCCATGCGCGAGGATCACGTGGCGGGGCTTGATCCCTATGCGCCGTTGCTGCCGCGCCGCCTGAAGGCGCGTTTCCGCATGGAGCAGCTCAAGGTCGCTGGGGCGCTGGAAGCGGTGAAGAAGCCCGCGCAACACGCCGGCCATCCCTTTGCGGACGGCGTGGCTGAAAAACTGGTGGACGATCTGCGCCGTGTGCGCATGGTGCAAGGGCAGGGCGCGCAGCCGCAGGAAAGCGCCGTGCTCGGCCCATACATCGAGCCGGTGCAGCTGCAAGTGGTCTGCCGCCGCCTGTGGGAGAACCTGCCCGATCGCCAGGTGGGCAACCCGATCACCGCGCAAGATGTGGAGCAGTTCGGCAATGTCGATCGCGCCCTGACGGATTTCTACGAAAGCGCGCTGCAGCAAGTTCTGGAGCAGGCCAGGCCGCTAGGCGAAGCACAGGGCTGGCAGGTGCGCGAGGGCCAGCTGCGCCGCTGGTTCGGCAAACAGCTCATCACCCCCGCGCAGACGCGCGGCCTGGTCATGCGCGGCGCTAACGATACCGGCGGCTTACCGAATTCGGTGGTGGATCTCCTCGAAGCGCGCCACCTCATCCGCGCCGATGTGCGCGCCGGCGCGCGCTGGTACGAGATCTCGCACGATCGCCTGGTGGAACCCATCGTGCGGTCAAACGCCGAGTGGGAGCAGACCGGCCAAAGTCCGCTGCACCGCGCCGCGCAGCGCTGGCTCGACGCGGGCAAGAATCCCGACTTCTTGTATCGCGGCGAGGTACTGAAAACGGGCCTGGCCTACGCGGCAGAACACCGCGACGCCTGCGAGCCAATCGACCTCGACTTTCTGGCCGAAAGCCAGAAGGCGCAGGCCGCCGTCGAGAAAGAGAAACGGCAGAATATTCTCATCCGCCGCCTGGCCGTGGGCGCGTTGATTGCGCTGCTGCTCGCCAGCATCGCCGGCGTCTTTGCTTATCTTGAGCGCGATCGCGCCAATGCGGCGGCACAGGTGGCCGAAGAGAAACGCGTGGAAGCGGAACAACAGCGGCAGGAAGCCCAGCTGCAGCGCGCTGAAGCCGAGAACCAGCGCAACGAAGCCAACGTCCAGCGCAATGAAGCCAACGCCCAGCGTGTCGAGGCTGAGACCCAGCGCGCCGCAGCCGAGCGCCTGAGCTTGCTGGCCGTCGTGCGCCAGCTCATCTCGCAAGCGGGTGGCTTTGCCACCACGTTCCCGCAGCGCAGTTTGCTGCTGGCGCTGGAAGCCTTGCGCGTCAACAACGGTCTCGATGCTGAACTGGCGCGCGCCGCCGAGAGCGGCTTGCGCCGGGTCCTGGTGGAAGCCGGCGGGCTGGTGCTGAAGAGTTACCGGCAGCGTGTCAACCAGGCCGTCTTCAGTCCTGGCGGACACTGGCTGATCGCCCTCAGCGAAGACGGGCAAGCCGATCTGTGGGACGTGAGCAGCGGCGAAGTTCCGGCGGCCTCGGTCACTTTGCCCCACACTGCTGCCGTGCGCCTGGCGGCCTTCAACGCCGACGAATCATGGGCCGCCACCGGCACGGCCGATGGCAAGGTGCTCCTGTGGGATTTGACCTCCGCCGATCCGGCCGCCACCCCGATCGAACTGGGGCAGCACACCGGCGCCGTGCGCGGTTTGCAATTCAGCCCAATCGAGGATGTGTTGATCTCCAGCGGCGCCGACGGCGTCACAAAGGTGTGGAACTTCACGGAGGACGAGGTCGCCGCCGGTCTGCCGATCGAGTTGAAAGATCACCAGGGCGCGATCAATGCGCTCGCCATCAGCTCGGACGGCGCGCAATTCGCCACCGGCGGACGCGACAATCTCATCTACGTGTACGATCTGGAAGACCTGGCACAACCACCGCGCCAACTCGCCGGACATACCGATCAAGTCTTCACCCTCGCTTTCGATCCTGATCCCGAGCGCAACTATCTTGCCAGCGGCAGCATCGATGCCACCGCGCGCCTGTGGGACTTGAACGAAGACGATCCGGCGGCAACTGTTCTGGTGCTGCCCGGCCACGAAGAGCAAATCTACAAAGTAGCCTTCAGCCCCGACGGCTATTGGCTCGCCACGTCCAGCGTGGATAGCACCACGCGCCTGTGGGAATTGGACTTTGCAGACTTTGAAGAATCCCCCATCATCTTGCGCGGCCACAACGATCAAGTATGGTCGTCGGCGTTTAGTCCGGACAGCCGCTGGTTGTTCACCGCCAGCCGCGACGGCAAGGTTCAAGCGTGGGATTTGGATGCTGCGGACCCGGCGGCTGACTCCGCGCATTACGTGCTGCGCGGGCATGAAGGCCCCATTCAAACGCTGGCCGCCAGCCCGGACGGTCGCTGGCTGGCCTCGGGCAGCGACGACAAGACGGTGCAATTGTGGGGCGTCAACACGCCCGAGTCGCCGGCTGCCCCCATCGTCCTGCGTGGACATGAAAGCGTTGTGCGCGGCACCCTGATCGATCCCGACCAACACTGGCTGGTCACCTTCAGTGGCGACGGCGTTGTGCGCCTGTGGGACATCACGGCGCGCGAGCCTGGCGCCACCTCCCTCGGGCTGCCCAGCCACGAGCAAGCGATCTATCAGGCCGCCCTCAGCAACGACGGGCGCTGGCTGGCCACGGCCAGTCAGGACAACACCTCGCGTCTGTGGGATTTGAAATCGCCGACGGGCGTGTTTACCTCCACGATCTTGCGCGGTCACACCAGCGCCCTGCGCGATGTCGCCTTCACGCCCGACAGTCAACGCTTGGTCACGGCCAGCCGCGATGGAACCGCCCGGATCTGGGATCTCACGTTGCCGGATCCTGCGCAAGACCCGATCGTCCTGCGCGGCCATAAAGATCAAATCCGCAACATCGAAATCAGCGACGACGGCCGCTGGCTGATCAGCGGCGGTGATGATCGCGTGCCTATTTTGTGGGATCTGCAAGCGTCCAACGTTCCTTCCTCGGCCTTGAAATTGCAGGGCAACAACAGCGTCATTCGCGCCGTTGACTTCAGCCCGGACGGACGGTGGGTTGCCACGGGCGGCGATGATCGCATTGTACGGGTGTGGGACCTGCGCGCCACCGATCCCACGACCCCGGCGCTGCCGTTGAAATGGAGCAACATGGGCGTTGTGCGCGCCATGCAATTCACACCCGACGGCCAGTGGCTGGCCACGGCCGGCGATGAAGGCGCGGTGCTGTTGTGGAACACGGCCGCCTTCACGGCCGCCCAGCCCGCGCCGCAATTTGTGCTCTGGGATCACGAAGGCCCCGTGCGCGACATCGACATCAGCGCCGACGGCCAGTGGCTGCTCAGCGGCAGCGAGGATGGCACGGCGCGCCTGTGGAGCCTCCTGTCCACCACTCCCGGCGCGTACTCGATCGTGTTTCCCGGCCACAACGGTCCGGTGTGGGGCGTCACCATCAGCCCGGACGATCAGTGGTTCATCACGGCCAGCCAGGACGGCAAGGCGCGGTTGTGGAAGCCCGTGGCCCTGAGCGATGTGCAGCGCGCGGCCTGCCAGACCGCCGGGCGCAACCTGTCCAGGGACGAATGGGAATACTACGTCGGCATCAGCCTCGATCAGTATCATCTGACTTGCCCGGAGTATCCCAAGGGCGCCGGCGTGCCCTGACATGCTCCATCGACTCGCTCGCATCTTCTCCATCCCCGCCGGTGAAGAGCGCCGCACGTTCCTGCTCTTCCTCATGTACCTGCTTTTCTTCATCGGCCTGCGCTGGGGCGACAGCGCCGGCCGCACCCTGTTCCAGCTCAGCTGGGGCGATCTGCTCTCCGTCATCTTTCTGATCAGCGCCCCGCTGATGTTGATCATTGGTCTCACCTACAGCAACTTCGCCAGCCGCCTCAGCAACGAGCGCCTGCTCAAGATCATCGTCGGCCTGATGATCGCCTGGCTGGTGTCGGTGCAGCTGCTGCTCGTCGCCGACATCGGCGCCGGGCCGCAGGGCTTCACGTATCTCTATTTCTTCCTCGGCACGCTGGCCGCCGCCGATGTGGCCGCGCTGCACCTGCTGAACTATATCAACGACTTCTACAACACCCGATCGGCCAAGCTGGCCCTGCCGTTCATCCTCTCCGCCAGCATCGCCGGTTCCGTGGTGGCCGGCTTCAGCGCGCCATTCTTGAACGGCCTGATCGGCTTGACGTTCATGCCGCTGGCGTGGATCGCCTGCCTGGCGGGCATCCTGGGCGTGGCGCGCGTGGCGCGGCGCGCCATGCCGCCGGAACTGGTGCAGCTGGAACAGCAGCGCCAGACCCAGCGCAAGCGCATCAACATCTTCAAGGACCTGCGCGCCGATGCACGCCTGCTGAATAAACTGGACATCCTGCGCTGGCTGGCTGTCTCCACCTTGGTGCTGGTGCTGCTGATGAAACTGCTCACCATTCAGTCCGCCAGCGTCTTCAACCAGATCTTCGCCGGCGATCCCCAGGGCTTGTTCAACGTCTACAGCCTGCTCGACGCCATCGCCAGCTTAATCGGGTTGCTCTTCTCGGCGTTGATCTTTAATCGCCTGATCGTGCGCTATGGCGTGGGCAGCATGAGCCTGGTCTTTCCGGCGCTGACCGTCGTCATCGTGGCGGGCATCAATTTCCTGCCACAGCTGGGGGTGCTGGTCGCCGGCCTGGCCTACCTCGACGATCGCGCGTTCAAGAAGGTGTTTCGCAATCCACTGGAAGCGATGTTGTACAACAGCGTGCCGCTCAACATCAAGGCGCGGGCGCGCGCGTTCATCAACAGCATGACGCTGCCGCTGGGCTCGCTGCTGGCCGGTCTGCTGGGATTGGCCATGGCCAAGGGCGGTCTCATCTCACCGCTGGCCGGAGCACTGTTGAGCCTCATGCTGGCGTTGTTTTATCTGGGCATCTCGTGGCTGGTGAAGAACGCTTACAGCCGCGCGATGATTCGCCTCGTTGCCAATGACGAGTTGGCGATCTTCCGCGCAGGCTACGGCGAACAGGAAGAGTCTGATCCGCTGCTGGTGCGGCGGCTGGCGCAGCGCCTGCGCCGCGGTGAAGACACTGACGACACCATCGCCATCCTGGCCGAGATGCTGTACGATTTTCAAGGCCGCGCCGCGCTTCGCGATCTGTGCCACGTGGCCGAGCAGCGCGGCGGGGCCGTGCGCGCCGCCATCATTCAGCTGCTGGCCGATTGGGTCGACGAAGATCCCGTGCGGCAGTTATGCTTGACCGGTCTGCACGATGAGGACGTGCGGGTGCGCCGCGCGGCGGCTGGGGTCTTGGCGGCTGCGCCGCAGGCCGCGCGGGATCACGAATTGATCGCGCACCTTTTGGAGGTCGTGCGCCAACCCGATGAAGCCACGCAGTCCTGCGCGCTGCCGGTGCTCATCACGTCCGGCGATCCTGAGGGTGCGGCTGCCGCCACCAAGATCTTGTCGGTCTGGCTGGGTGATGCGCACGACGCGCGCCGCCGGGCAATGGGGCTGCGTGCGCTGGCGCAGACCCACGATGCCCGCCTGCTCGATCAGCTCGAACCTTACCTGCGCGATCAGGCCTCGCTTGTGCGGGTGCAAGCGGTGGAAGTGATCGGCGCGTTGGCCGTCAGCGCGGCGGCCCCCCAATCCGATCGGGTGGAGCTGGCCCATCGGGGGTTGATGATTCTGCGCGGGGTGCTGCATGATGCGGATGTGGCGCTGCGGCTGGCCGTGGTCAATCAACTGGGCGTGCTCAACGGCGTGCCCCACAAGGCCATCGCCCGTGAAGCGGCGCAAGCCTTACTGGAAGCAATGCGCGATGATCAGTTCCGCGTGCGCCGTGCGGCGTGCCGGGCGCTGGGTGCGCCCCATCGCCGCGCAGTCGAGCAAGCTTATCGAAGCGGCGACGAGCGCGTGGCCGAGTGCGCATTGTACGTCATAGCGAACGTGGGCAGCAAGCAGATCGGCGGGACGCTGGTGCAGAAGCGCGTGATCGACCGGTGTGAAGAACTGGCGGGCCACTGGTACGTGGTGCAGACCTATCGCGCGGCATTGAGCGAGCCTGACACACCCGCCCTGCGGTTTCTCAACAGCCTGCTGCGCGAACAGGACGGCCAGCTGCTCGAGCGCATCTTCTGGCTGCTGAGCGCGATCTACGGCGAGCCGGATACCGCTGCGATGCGGCGCTCGCTGCGCAGCACCGATCCGCGCACGCGCGCGAATGCGTTGGAGTCGCTGGAAGCGATCGGGTCGCGCCGCCTGGCCGCATTGATCACGCCGATGTTCACGGCCCGGGAGGCGGCAACGCTGACCCAGATCGCGCACGAGCAGCTGGGGCGGAGCAGGCCCACGGTATGGGACACCTTTCAGTTCATCTGGCCGGCGCTGCGTGACCGGGCCGTGGAGACGCCGCTGGAATCATCGGATTTGCTGACAGCCGCCGGCATGATCGCCGCGGTGGAAGCAGTTCCGGCGGCGACCCGTTCATCAGCAGCCCTGGCGCGCCTGAAGCAGGAACTGCGCCAGGCACAAGCCAGTGCCACACCGCTGATCCAGGAGACGGCCGAGCTGGCGCTGCAAAAACTGGATCCGCCCGCCGCGAAGGAGCGCACGATGCTGACCATGATCGAAAAAATCGTGTTTCTGAAGCAGGTGCAGTTTTTTGACGAAATGCCGGCGGCCGATCTGCGCGCGCTGGCGGGGGTGGCCGAGGCGGCCACCTATGAGGCGGGGCAGACCATCATCACCGAAGGCGAGCCGAGCGACGCGTTGTATGTCGTGGTCAGCGGGCGGGTGGCGGTGCAGCACCGCCAGCGCGGCGAGACGGAACGCACGCTGACCGAGCTGGCTTCGCTGGGGCCGCGCGAATACTTTGGCGAGATGTCGCTGTTCGACGAAGCGCCTGGCTCGGCGGACGTGGTGGCGCTGGCGCCGACACAGGTGCTGGTGGTGCGGCGCGCGCCGCTGTTTGCGCTCATCGAACGGCAGCCCGCGCTGGCCATGGATTTGTTCCGTGTGTTGAGCCGTCGTCTGCGCCAGGCCAATGAACTGCTGGTGAAGAGGAATCGTTGAAACGGCAGTTGAAACTGCACCAACAACCGCGCAAAGCCGACCTTTGTCGGCTAGTCGGCGTAGGCCGACTTGGGGTAGTTGTTGCTGCGAATTCATTCGCCAGAACGCGGATTTGACGAGGTCATTCTCATCGCGCCACCGCACACCCGACTTATTCCGCCTGCGCCCAAGAAGCGCAACATTTTTCGCATCTTCTACCGCGCGTCGATCGGTAAGATCATCGCCCGTGTATACCACGATCAGATTCCGAACATGGGCTGCGTGATCGAGACGCACAGCCCGCTGGTGGCGCCGCGCATTAAGGCGAAGTTGTTCTTGAACGGGTATGAGCCGGTCGAGATTGGATTTGTCAAGAAGTATCTGCACCCCGAGCGTGATGTGATCGATCTGGGCAGCAGTCTGGGGGTGGTGGCCGCGCATGTCGGGCGGAAGCTGCACGCCGGGCGGCGCATGATCTGCGTGGAAGCGAATCCACAATTGCTGGACATCATCCGCGCCAATGTGACCCGCAATGCGCCGCACGTGCCGCTGGAGATCGTGTCGGGGGCGGTGGACTATCCACCCGATCGACGTGAATTCGTCGAACTGGCGCTGGGCTGTGATAATCTGGTGGCGCACATTGTGGAAGATGCAGTGGCGCCGCAAGGCATTTGCGTTCCGACGATTTCTCTGTCCGACATTATCCGCCGTTACGCCGTCGGCGAATACACGCTGGTCTCCGACATCGAAGGTTCGGAAGCGGGGTTGCTGGAGATGGATGCGGTGGCATTGACCCACTGCCGCCAGATGATTATCGAGCTGCATCACACCGCGCGGCGCGGGCGGATCGTCATGGCGGATGAATTGGCGGCGGAGCTGCGCACACAGCACGGCTTTCGGCAGATCGATTGGCGGGGGATGGTGTATGTGTTTGAAAAGTGAGACGTGCGGCGTAATGCGTAACAAATGATGATGCGGATCTTACAGGTTCTGTTGTTTCCCTTGCAAGGTTCCGGCTCCGGCTCGTATGCTGATCGGCTGGCGGAGTTCGAGTTGGCGCGCGGACACGCCGTCAAGGTGCTGTGCTGCGATCACGTCGTGCCGCAGCGCAGTTACGAGACGGCGGCGCTGGTGTTTGCCAATGATCCGTCATTGCGAGGAGCGCTTCTCGACCGAAACGTAGTGGCGGTCGAAAGCACGACAAAGCATTCTTCCACTCCCGATGAGATTGCTTCGCATGCTGCGCTCGCAATGACGCAGTCCGATCTCGACTTCAACTTCCCGGCGTTCACCACGCACCCGTTGAGCACCGCGACTACGTTTGGGTCGCTGAGTGACGCTCAACGGGAGCAATACGTCACGGCGTTTCACCGCAAGATTCGTGAGGAAGTGGCATCGTTCCGGCCCGACATCGTGCACGCGCATCACGGCTGGGTCATCGGCGCGGCGCTGGCCGAGCTGGGCGTGCCGTATGTGATCTCGCTGCACGGAACGGAACACTATGGCTTCCTGCACTATCCAGCTTATCGCGAACTGGCGCTGAAGGGGCTGCGGCAGGCCGATCGGGTGTTGGCACTGACCGAGGTGGAGCGTGCCACGGCGATCGAAACGTATGCGCTCGATCCCGATCGCGTGAGCGTGATCACCAGCGGGGTGGATACATCGCTCTTCAAGCCTGCCGCCGCTGAAGTCCGTTTTAACGGACTTCCTCCTATCAGCCGCCGAATTCATTCGGCGGGGAACGCGGCGGGGAACGCGGCGGGGAACGCGGCGGGGAACGCGGCGGG
>CAYNML010000041.1:0-3467 GCA_964398185.1 uncultured Anaerolineae bacterium
GAGATCAGCACGTTGTTGAGCGACGCTTATCCCGAAGCAGCGGCTTCGATTCCAGCAGACGTTGAGGCAACACTGCGCACGCTGACGCAACAGCAGGTCATCGAATGGATCTGAGACGGCGCGAGGCGCACTTTGCCAACAGCGCCATCGCCGTGGAGTATGAAGGCGAGCGCGCGGCGGCGATCGTCGAATTCCTTTTCCGGCGCATCGCCACCACTGGGCCGACGGAGCCGCACACCACCTATCGGGTTGTGGCACAGGCCGCCGAGCTGGTGCTGCGCCGCGCAGATGTGACGCTCTATCGCGGATCGTCTGCCGCCGAGTGCGCCGATCTTTTGCTGGGGGACAGCAGCCGGGCGTTGGCCGATCGCAGCCGCGGCGGTTTGTTGTTTCATGCTGCCGGCTTGAGCTGGCAGGGGCACGGCCTCTTGCTGCCGGGCCGCATCGCTTCCGGCAAGACCACGCTCAGCGCGTGGCTGGCCACGCAAGGCTTTGATTTTCTATCGGATGAGTTGATCTTCGTGGCCGTGGATTCCACGATCATGCAGTCGCTGACGCGGCCCCTCAACGTGAAGTCGCCGTCTCGATCGGTGCTGCGCCCCTACTTCGATTTCGATCAGCACGCCACGCAGCTGCTCAGCACCCCGCGCGGCGATCTGGTCCCGATCGAACTCCTGCGCCCGGAAAATCAACTGAGCGCGCCCGACCTCTCAACGATCATCCTGCCGCAGTACGCGCCGGACGCTGTTTTCCAATTGGAAGCCTTATCACCGGGACGGGCGGCTTTTGCGCTGGTGGATACGGTGGTGAACGCGCGCAACCTGCCCGATCATGGCTTGCCGGAACTGGCCCGCCTGACGCGCGCGATTCCGGTGCAGCGTTTGACCTATAGCCGCTTCGCGCAACTGATCGATCAGATTGAAGCGTTCAAGTAAGATTTGCCACAGACCTCGAAAAGGCTTACAATGTAGGCGCTCGCACTCAAGTTCAACAAGGAGTCATGTTCATGCCGCCCGAAACGCTTCCGCCCACCGAACCCGCCTCGAACTCAGCCGACATCAGCCGCCGCAAATTATTGAAGATGATCACCGCCGCTGGAGCCGGCGCTTCGGCGACCGTGCTCTTGTCCAGCCAGTGGGTCAAGCCCGTCGCCGCCGGCGGCCAGCTGGCGCCGCACGCGCAGATTTCGCAGCCCACCACGCACGTCATCGTCAGAGGCGATGCGGCGCAGGATCAGCAGACCGACGGGCTGAACGCCTCGTGCCTGATCTCATCTGCCGATCCCAACATCCTCATGGTAGCGACCGTCAATGCCGATTTGCAAGCTCCCGCGTTGACGCCCAATGCGCCTCAAGCTGTGATCGGCTCCAAGACCGCCAGCACCGACGCCTCCGGCGTTGCGTCATTCACCTTTGCGTGGGACGAATTCGATCCGTTCCCCGAATGCAACACCGATGAACTGGAAGTTGTGTTCTCGTTTGCCAGCGCCGCCGACGGGACAGGCACGCTGACTGTGACGACGCCGTGGGTGCAACCGTGCTAGAGTGATTCAGGCCGCACTCGCTGCGTTTCACCCAAACGCCTGCTCGCGCACATGCGCGAGCAGGCGTTTGGCATCAAAAAGGGCCGCTGCCTTGCGGCTGAGCGGCCCGTACCAAACTATTCAATTGACGCTTGTCCGATGTCGCTTGGCCTTCTGATCCTCGCCTCAACTCCTACTGCCACCCCTGCGACTGATCAGCCCTCCAAGTGCGGGCGCCACGAGTCCGGTTTAATTTGACATTGATTCCTGAGCGGTTTTCGCCGCAGAAGCTCACGCAAGTTGAACAGTTGGGATTATGGCCGTCAATCGCAGACACAAACTACCCGGCCACCTATTCAGTTTGCGCTCCTGCCCGGGCTGTCAGCGCCGCACGGGGCGTCTTGCGACGAAACCATGGTGCTGTGCCGTGCGGGTGGCAGTGGTATGACAAACGAAGGTCGAAGAAACCACCACCAACCAATGCGCCGCCACGCCGGAGTCTACGCCTCAACTGTCAGGCGATGTGGGAATCTCGGAACGCCTCTCGCTCGAGCATCGGACTTGCTATTTCCGGTGGTTCGGCTGAGAGAATCAAAGTGTGCCGTCCTCCTTTCTAAACGCTAGACCTTCAAGTATTCAGCGCGTCGATCCGGGGATGAATCGAGCGCCCCCTACGCGAGGTACTACCTTAATAACACATCTTGACCGGGCGAGACAATGATCCAAAGTACTATCTTTGTTGAGGCGATCCTGAGAAGCTGCGCACGATCCAACAAATCACAAAAAAGCAATGAGGCGGGTTGTCAGCCCGCCCCGATCGATCAACTGCGCGTCAACGATTTGAAAGTGCCATCGGGCTCACGTGGCATGGACAATATCTCACGAATCGCGTCACGATTGAGCGGGCCATAGATGTGCGGGTACCGCAAGCCGTCACTCCCCGGCTCGTACTTAACTTCCGCCGTGATTGCTTGCTCGTCGAGCACCAGCACTACCCACACACGCCGATCGTTCCGATAGTAACGATTCGCCACGACGGCGAGCTGCGCCTCGCCCTGCGTGCAGTGGATGAAGCCCTCACGCGCATAATCGGCGGGCGTGTACGGCCGATCGGCTGGTTGAGCTTCCCAGTAATCGATCGGCGCCAGGTGATAGATGATGCTCATGCCGCGTCCAACGCTTCCAGATCGTCCACCAGCGTCTGGATGAAATCAAAGCCGCCCTGCCAGAATGCCGGCGAGGCCATGTCGATGCCCACACTCGCCAAGATTTTCGCCGGTTCTTCCGATCCGCCGTAGGCCAGAATCTTCAGGTACTTCGGCTCGAACGCCTGGCCCTCCTGTCGGTACATCTGATACAGCGCCAGCGCGAACAGTTGGCCGAAGCTGTAGGCGTAGGTGTAAAAGGGCACGTGATAGAAATGCGGAATGGAAATCCACTCCCACTTGAATTCGTCGCCAATGTCCACGGCACCGCCAAACTGTTCCTGCAAATTGGTCAAGTAATGCGCGGCGAGCTCATCGGCCGACTTGTTTTCCAGCACTAACCGATGCGCGTCACGTTCGAAGATAGTGAAGTAGGCCTGGCGCTGGATCGTGGCATAGGTGTCGTCGATCTTGTCCGCCAGCAGATCGCGGCGCACCGCCACATCCGTCTCGGCCTTCAACAACCGATCGGTCAACAGCATCTCGCCGAACGTCGACGCGGTTTCGGCCAGCGGCAGCGACGAGTGAAAGGTGAGCACGGAGTGCTCCTGCGCCAGCAGGGCGTGCACCGCGTGGCCCAATTCGTGCGCCAGCGTCGCCACGTCGCGCGCCTTGCCCGCAAAATTGATCAGCACCCACGGCGCCAGCTTCGGCAGCGGACTGTAGCAGAACGCGCCGCCCCGCTTGCCCGCGCGCAGTTCGGAATCGATGTGATTTTCGGCGAACACACGCCGGGCCTG
>CAYNML010000041.1:3567-27481 GCA_964398185.1 uncultured Anaerolineae bacterium
TCGCGGTAGCCGCGCAGCTGGATCGATTCGCTGTGCCAGTCGCGCACGCGGTTGCTGTAGATCTGCGCCAGCACCAGGCGGTGATCACCGTAGACGCGATAGAGTTCCTGATACACCGCCGCGCGCACGTCGGGCGAAGGATGCCGCACATACGAGCCGAGCTCATCGCGCGTCATGGTCTTCTGCTCGCCGTCGATCTCCAGCGTGAACTCGAACTTGCTGGTGATCATGTCGTACAGCTGCACCAGCGCGTCGATGCCGTTCACATCTTTGAGGTTGATCAGTTTCTCCTCGGCTTCGCTGAGCGTGTAGGGCTTGAAGTGGCGTGTGGCTTCCAGATAGTAGCGGCGATCGCCGGCGGCCGCCATCAGCCGCTCGGCCTGGGCGTCGTCCAGGCTCTTGAACCACAGGCTGAAGAACAGCGTGCGGTTCTGCACGTCGGCGGACAGTTGATCCATGCGCGCCTTGTAGATCAGCGCTTCCTGCTTCTGCGTATCTTCGGTGAACCACAACAGCGCATAGCCCACCAGATGCCGCAGGGCCACGCCGATCGCTTCGTAAGTATCCACCACGCGCACAAAATCAGGGATCGGCATCTCGGGCGAGAGGCTCGATCGGGCGGTTTCAAATTCGTTGAGCAGTTCGTCCAGCTGTGATTGATAGTCTTTGAAGCGGGGGCCGTCGGGGGCATCCAGTAGATCGGTCAGGCTCCAGCGGGACTGCGTAAAAGTGGTCACTCATTGCTCCTTGAATGGGGTTCAAAGTAAGTCTACCGCCAGACACGAAGTGCGTCAAACACTATGGGAGGAGTGCCGCCGACAGGTTAAGCCCTCGTGAATGATTTTGCTATTGACAGCTAACTTTAATAAGGTAAACTTTTCTTCATCACACTAGGAGGAGATACGCATCATGGACGAACGTGTCAATCAGCTGCGTTTCACGCGGCGTCAGTTCATTCGCACCGCGGGGGTGGTGGGCGCGGGCGCCGGCCTGACGGCGGCCTGCGCCACGCTGACCACGCCAACCCCCGCCGCCCAGGAAGCGGCGGCGACGACCGATGAAATGGGCATGGAGATGGCGGCCCCGCTGGCGCAGGGCGAAGTGGACTACAAAGAGATCGACGCGCTGCACAAGGCCAAGGTCGATACATTTTTGGCCAACATCGGCAAGGACGACATCTTCTGGGGTAAAGAGCTCGAGTACACCATGGACGGTGACACGAAGGTCTTTGAGATCACTTGTAAAAATGTGGACTGGGAAGTGGAACCGGGCAAGGTGATCAAGAATGCTTACACTTACAACGGCATCGTGCCCGGCCCCGTCATCCGCATCACCGAAGGCGACAAGGTCCGCATCAACGTCAAAAACGAGATGAAGGTCAGCACCACCATTCACTGGCACGGTGTCATCGCGCCCAACAAAGTGGACGGCGTGGCCTACGTCACGCAGGACCCCATTATCCCCGGCGCGACTTACACCTACGAGTTCACGGCCAAGAATCCCGGCTCGCACATGTACCACTCGCACCACGACGCCGCTGAGCAGGTAACCAAGGGCATGATGGGCGCGTTCATCATCGAGCCGAAGGACAAGTCCAAGGACCCGGCTTACGACAAGGAGTACATCATGGTGCTCAACGACACGGGCATCGGCCTGACCATCAACGGCAAGAGTTTTCCGTACACGCAGCCGCTGACGGCCAAGCTGGGCGAGAAACTCCGCATCCGCTACATGAACGAAGGCCTGCTGATCCACCCCATGCACCTGCACGGCATTCCGCAGCGGGTCTTCTCGAAAGACGGTTATAACCTGGCCTCGACCTATCTGTGCGATACGCTCAACATCGCACCCGGCGAGCGCTACGACGTGATCGTGGACTGCACCGAGCCGGGCCTGTGGGCCTATCACTGCCACATTCTCACGCACGCCGAGTCAGCCAAGGGCATGTTCGGTATGGTGACGGTGCTGGTGGTGGAGTAATTGGTAGTTGGTCGTTAGTGGCTGGTAGTTGGCAGATCGTACCGCGCCTCGATCGTTTGATCGAGGCGCGATTGTGTTTTGTTCTGCCGTGTCACTACGGCGCAGTCACTCTGAAATCGTCGAAGAGGACTTCCACCCCACCTTCGTCGAAGGTACCCGCCAGCAAACCGACATCGCCGCCGGTAAAGGCGCGGCTGGTCGCTGAGTCGATCTCCTCGCCGTTGACGAGCAGCGTGTATTGATCGCCCACGCAGGCCAGCTGGATGAAGTAACTCTCACTGCCGGTAGGGATCAAAGCCGATTGCTGGAATTTACCCTCACCGGTCAGGATGGTCGTCGTATCACCCTTGATCTCGACGATGGCATAGTAACCATCTGAACCCACGCTGCCGTAGATGAAGTTGTCGATGTCCTGATAACGGCACACCACGCCCATCTCGTTTTCCTGCGGCCCGGCGGCAACACCTGCCATCACTTCCACTCGCACATCATCCGCAAAGTCCTGCCCCGTGGTGGACCACAGTTGATACTTGGGTTGATCCACGCGGATAAAGTAACGCCCGTCGCGATAACCGCTGGCGCCATTATCCGTCTCGCGCACATCCCAGCCGCTGGCCGGATCGCTGAAATCGTCGGCGAACAGCACCTGATCGCCCACCGGGCCGATCTCCGTTCCCGGCGGCGGCAGCACCGCCGAGAAATCGTCGAAGCGCACGCGCGCGCCGCCCTGCTCGAACGTCCCCGCGATCAGGCCCACATCGCCGCTGGTCGGCGCTTCGGCCTGAACGGCATCGATGAATTGATCGTTGACGAAGAGCGCAAAGTTGTCACCCGCGCACAGGAACTGCAACTGATTGGATCGGGCATCCTGGCGGATCGTATCATTGGCTTGCAGCTGGCCGCCGCCCGTCAACACGCGGAGATCACCATCCTTCATCTGTGTGATGCCGTAAAACCCATCGGACGTGATTTCGCCGTAGATGAAGTTGTCTGCATCTTCATAGCGGCAGATCGCGCCCATATCAGCTGGCGCGCTGTCGGCATCCAGCTGCATGGTCACGCCCACCACCACATCGTCAAACATCACACCCGGATTGGCCCACAGCGAGTAATCAACTTCGTCCACCTGGATCACGTACTCGCCAGCGGTGTAACCCACCGCGCCCGCATCGCCCGAGCCGACATCCCAGCCGCTGCCCGGATCGCTGAAGTCATCGAACAGCCCGTCGAGCGTGGCTGATGACGGCTCAAGCGTCGCCAACGGTTCATCGGTGGCGGGAGCTTCAGTGGGCAGCGCCTGCGCGCCAACTGGTGGTCGCGTCGGCTTGGCAGTGCTTGCCATGGTCGGCAGCAGGGGAACGCGGGTGGGTGTCGCAGGCGCAGCGGGCACCGCCGAAGACAGACTGCACGCCAGCAGCATCACGAGGCCGGATAACACGAGTGCCAGTTGTCGCATGATCATCCTCCTGCTGCAATTGTCCAACAAAAAAGTGAGAAAGGCCAATCGGATTTGAGAAAAACGAAGAACCGGATCTTGATCGAACCCGGTTCTTCAGCAAGTACCCCTGTTGGGAATTGAACCCAAGCCTCAGCCTCCGCAGGGCCGCGCTCTATCCGCTGAGCTACAGGGGTATATTCACTTTGACTGGCGGGGAGGCAGGGATTCGAACCCTGGGTGCAGTTTTACCCGCACAACCGCTTAGCAGGCGGCTCCGTTCGGCCACTCCGGCACCTCCCCAGATTATCTGCTCGCAAGGCGGAGGGAGAGGGATTCGAACCCCCGGTAACCACAAGGGCTACAGCGGTTTTCAAGACCGCCGCCTTAAACCACTCGGCCATCCCTCCGTTTCGTGATGGCCACGCAAGGATGTCGAGCGTGAATGCGCCTCCCGGCGCGCGCAAGAGTATACCACTGCGCTGGGGGGCTGTCAATCACGGCGCACCCGATCGATACAGCTGACCCAGGCGTTTGTAATAGCGATAGCCGAAGTAATACGCCAACAGCAGGCACAACCGCAGGCCGTGCAGCCCGTCCTGATAACCCTTCAGGGTAACATACCGCCACCAGAAATGGCGGAGGGTCATGGTGTACGGCGAATAGAACTGGCACTTCTCGCCGCGCCGATAGAGGTTGGTCGCTTCAAAGTCGATGCGGAAGGTCTGCTTGTATTTGAACTGCGCGATCGTTTCGTAGTTGTAGTGGAGTAAGGCGTTCTGCAAATAACCCGATCGGCCTTCCAGCTCGACGATCTCCGACGCGGGTCGATCGTACCGGGCATGGCCGCGTTTGAGTAAGCGCATCTGGTAGTCGGGCCAGTAGCCTGCGCCGCGCGTCAGCTTGCCGAACAGATAGTTGTGACGCGGCACGTGCCAGCCGACTACTTCAGCCCCCCTCCCCGACCCTCCCCCCGTCGCAGACAGGGTGAGGGAGTCAGCAACGATGCCCTTGATCTCTTCAGCCAACTCTGGCGTGGCGCGCTCGTCGGCATCGACGAAGAAGATCCACTCGGCGTCAACCGCCTGCAGCGCGGCGTTGCGCTGTGAGGCATAGTCGCTGAACGGGTGCTGCATCACTTCCGCGCCATGCGCGCGCGCAATCTCGCACGTGCGATCGGTGCTGAACGAATCGAACACCACGCGCCGCTCGGCCCACGCCAGCGAGTCGAGACACGCGCCGATGTGCTGTTCTTCGTTTTTGGTCAGGATGATGGCGGCGAGAGAAGTCATGGGCTGCGATCATAGCACGAGATGCTGCCGAAGGTTTCAGGTATAATCACCTTAACTTTCCGCAGTCGAGGTGGAATATGAGTCAAGTGCCATATACTAGCGAACTATTCCAGGAAGACGATCAAATCGTCGCTCTCTGTCCGGAATTGAATGTCTCCAGTTTTGGCAGCACCCCGGAAGAAGCCCTGGCCTCTCTGCAAGAGGCCGTGGCCCTGTTTCTGCAAGAGTGCCAGCAGCTGGGTACGCTGGAAGTTGTGCTCGAAGAAGCCGGGTATCATCGCGACTCACGCGACCCGCAAACGTGGATCTATCGGCAGCCGATTCAGATCAACCGTTTAGAGGTCGCCTTTGCCTAAAATCACGTCGATCGACTACCGCACCCTCATCCGCGTGTTTGAACTTGACGGTTTCATGATCAGCCGCCAGAAAGGCGATCACATCATCATGGTGAAGCCTGGCGTGATCCGGCCGGTAGTCATCAAGACCAGCCCCCATCAAGTTCCCATCACCCATATCCGCACGAACTTGACCACGGCCGGCATGAGCCGCGAGCGGTACTTCGAACTGCTCGAACAGGTCAAGTAGCATCGGCTAGGTCTGCCACAAGTCGATAATTCGCGCGCACGCTGCCTGCATCTCCGGCGAGGCGTTCCGCATCTTGCGCTTCATCCCGGCGATTACGATCCGCCGTGCCAGCGCCAGCGGTGCAAACTGCGGATGCTTGCGATGCAGCCGATAACGTGACGTCCACAGCTTCACGAACGACTCAACCCGTACCTGCGAAGTGCTCTTGCCTTCGTAGTGGATGATGTGCGCCGCCGGAACGCACAGGTTCTGCCAGCCCGCTTCCTTGAAGCGCGCCGCCCAATCAACTTCTTCGCAGTACAGCGCGAATTCCTCGTCGAACAGTCCCACCTGCTCGATCGCCTCACGCCGCAGCAGCATGACCGCGCCCAACGGCGTATCGATCTCAAATGGCTGCTGGCCGTCATACCACTGGCGCGGATAGCGCCCGTTCAGGCGAGTCTCATAGAAACGCGCCGGCGCCGGCAGCAGATCGATGTAGAGCTGGCCCAAGCCGGGAAAATGAAACGCACTGTGCTGAAAGGCGCCGCCGCCATAGGATAGCCGCGAAGTCACGATGGCCGCCGCGGGGCGGGAGTGCAGCACGTCCAGCAGAGTCTTAATCGCGCCGGGTTGGATTTCGGTGTCGGGGTTGAGCAAGAGCACCTCAGCCCCTCCCTTCGAATCGAGCTGGCGAATACCCAGATTGTTGCCTTTGGCAAAGCCGAGATTCTCATCACTGGCGATGAGTTCCACCTGGGGGAAGTGCGCACGGATCATGTCCGGCGAGTTGTCGAACGAGGCGTTGTCGACTACGACGACGCGCGCGGTGATTCGTGCGCGTTCAAGTTCGGCGAAGAGCGAATAGAGGCAGCGCGCCAGCAAGTCGCGGACGTTCCACGACACGATGACGACGCCCAGAGATGACGTCATGGCGAGCATCCCTCGACTGCGCTGACGCTCCGCTCAGGATGCGAAGCAGTCTCACTCATGGCTCATCGATGGTGATCGAATGCGGATCGACGCGGTTGTTGATCGAACTGATCTCCACGTCTTCGTGGATCAGGCCGGCCCAAAAGTACAGCGGATTGCGCGGCGGTTTCTCGGTGAGCTTGATACCACCGGTCACCACCGCCTTGGAATTGGGCGGCAGATAATGGTACGTCTTGCCTTCGATGGTCTTGGTGATCAAATCGCCGGGGCCGCCCACCGCCCAGCGGAACGGGTAATTGCGCTGGCTCGTATCGAAGTCGATGCCCACGCGCCACGCGCCCGATTCTTCCGCGAAGCCGGGGACGTTGTAATTCTGGTCGAGGTCGTAGACGTAGCCCGGTTCCGGCCCGCTGGTGCGGATGGGCACCGCGCC
The DNA here is from genome assembly GCA_964398185.1 of uncultured Anaerolineae bacterium. Taxonomy (GTDB): domain Bacteria; phylum Chloroflexota; class Anaerolineae; order Fen-1058; family Fen-1058; genus Fen-1058. The sequence continues at coordinate 10,205 of CAYNML010000041.1, forward strand.
GTAATTTTCAACCGTCAGCGTGAAGTACAACGTGTCGCCCACCAGCAGCGAGCTGCGCGAAAAGTTCACTGCACCGTCGACGATCTCCGCGCGCGGCGTGCCGCCGTCGGTAATCGTCAACGTGTCCGTCAGGGTCGCCACCTGCCCGATTGCATCCTCCACGTGCACCGTCACCACATAGGCGCCATCGGGCGGCGGTTCCGCGCCCAGATCGACGCCGGCATCGTAATCGTATTCGTGCAGGCCCGCCTCACCCGACTTGCGCGCCGCGCCTTCCTTCTCTTGTAATGGGAAGGCCGCGCAATTCAACGCAGGATTATCGGCGGGCGGCGTCTGGGAGCCGCGGCACAATTCGTTCTGCAAGGTGACCAACAGGGTCGCCGGTTTGTTGAGGGCCACGTTGATGGTGACGCGGTCGGAGATACTGTCGCGATTAGGCGTGAATTCCCTGGGGAAGATCGTGAACTGCGTGATCTGGGGCGCGACCTTGTCACCGTCCTGCACAACGAACTTGCCCTGCGCCGCTTGCGTTTGCCCGGCTTCGTCGGCCGCTTCGATCACCCACGTGTAGTCGCCATCGGCCACCACCTGGCCGTCGATCACGCCGCCGAACAGCACATCGTACACACCCGCCGGGCGCGGCTGATTGTTGCGAAAGTAGTAGCGCTGCCCGGCGGCATCCTGCAGATAGATCGAGACATTAGCCTTGCGGCCCAGCTCGTAATGGATCGACGTCACATCCTGTGTGTTATCGGCATTCGGCGAGATCATCTCGGGCGCCAGGGACGCCTTGGACAACAACTCGCGCGAACCGCACGCGGCCAGGATGAGTACCGCCAGCAGTAAAAGTGCAGCTAAAATGAAACGACGCATCTAACCTCCAATTTCTAACTTCCAACTTCCAACTTCAAGCGAACGGCAGTCTAATGGAAGCGCTATGAAGTGTCAAGCCGTGGGGACAGTGGTAAGATGGAGATCGGCGAAACGAAATACGCACCACGCACCACGCACCTCTTAGGCATACTGCGTAATGCGTAATGCGTGACAGAGGAACAACTTGCGCACCTACATCGACGCCCTTGCCTATCTCAATCAGTTCATCAATTACGAGCGCACGCAGCCGCAGCGCTACGCGCCGGAAACGCTGAGTCTCGATCGGGTCAACCGCCTGCTCGATCGGTTGGGGCGGCCCGATCGAGCCTACCGATCGATCCACATTGCGGGCACCAAGGGCAAAGGCTCCACGGCGGCGATGATCGAATCGTGCCTGCGGGCGGCGGGCTGCCGCACGGGCTTCTACACCTCGCCGCACCTGCACACCTTCCGCGAGCGGATGCGCGTCAACAACGAGTACATCGCGCGCGAGATGTTCGCGCAGTTAGTGGATGAACTGGAGCCACACCTGAACGCCGTGGAAGGGGTGACGTGGTTCGAGGTCGTCACGACGCTGGCGTTCATGTTCTTTGCGCGCTCGCAGATCGATGTGGCGGTGCTGGAGGTGGGACTGGGCGGGCGCTTCGATGCGACCAACGTGGTGACGCCGCTCGTGTCAGTGATCACATCGTTGAGCATGGATCACATGAAGTTGCTGGGCAACACCATCGAGCAGATCGCCTTCGAGAAGGCGGGCATCATCAAGCGGCATGTGCCGGTGGTCAGCGCGCCGCAGGCGCCGGAAGCAATGGACGTGATTCGGCGCGTGGCGCGGGTGAGAGGGGCGAGGCTGATCGTGGCCCAGCGAGTGAATTCGCTGGGCGCCAAGGAAAGTCGGCTTAGAGCCGACTTCCACTATCAGACGCCGAATTCATTCGGCGAAAACAGCCCGACACCTCTGCTGGGCGCGCACCAGATCGTCAACGCACGTGTGGCGGTGACGGCGCTGCACATCGCTAATGAGCGTGGGCTGACGATTAGCGATGAAGCCATTCGTCGTGGTCTGGAAACGGTGAAGTGGCCAGGACGATTGGAAGTGCTGAATCACGATCCGCTGGTCGTCGTCGATGGCGCGCACAACGGCGATTCGGCGCAGAAACTGGCGGCGGCGCTGCGCGAGGTGTTCCAGGTCGATCGCTGGACGTTGATCGTCGGCATTTCAGCGGACAAGGATATTGCGGCGATTCTCGACGGCCTGCTGCCCATCGCGGAGCGCGTCATCGTCACCCGGGCGAGCAACACGCGCGCCGCGCAAGCAGAAGTCATCGGGGCGCAGATCGCCGATCGGGGTTATGAGCCAACGCCGGCGGCCAACGTGGCCGAGGCGATCGATCGCGCGCTGCACGATCGATCGCCCATCATCATCACCGGATCGCTCTTCACGGTGGCCGATGCGCGCGAAGCATGGTTCACACGCATCGGGCAGCCGTTGGAAAAAGATGAGTGATCGTGTGATGCCGTTGCGGGGGCGAGGTAACCTCGCCCCTGCAACGGGCGCCAAGTTAACGCCGCACCAACGGCAGGTAGATGAAGCTGCCGGTGATCGTCTGCGCAAAGGGCAGGCCGTGATTGAGCGAAACCGCCACGTTGCCGCTGGGATCGACCGCCTGCGCAAAAAACTCGAGTGGCTCGCTGCTGGGCGGCAGGTTGACCTCGGCCCAGGTGGTGGCGGCGTTGTAACCCAGATCGATCGACGTCCAGTCCAGGCTGCTCAACGGGCGATACAACGCGGTCACGCGCGCCAGCTGGCCGCTGTCGTCGCTGACGCGCACGCGGAATTTCAGGCTGTGCGTCATGCTGTACGCCTCCACCTGCCAGATATTCGGCGCGATGAAGTCGGTGTCGCTGAACGGCGCGCGGTAGACGGCAAAACTCAGCGAGTCGTACAACCGCTGGGTACCGGTGGGCGCGGAGGCGTTGAAGGCGCGGTACTGACCCGGCACGACGATCAATTCTTCGCGCGATTGGCCGTCGATGGACAGGAAGCGGTTGAGGCTGCCCACCACCAGCGGATACCATTCCTGCGTGGGATAGAGCGGTTCGTTGATGTTCACTTCATCCGTCACGATGCGCGCCACGACGGGATCGAAAGCGGGGATATCCGTGTACGAGCCGCCCACCATCAAAACACCGTGCACGATGGTATCGTCCTGATGGATGTCCACACTGGCGCGCGGCTGCACGGGCCGCCCGGCCACCACGTGCAAATCGTCGCTGCCGGCGATCTGGAAGAACCGGCCCGTGCTGGTGTTGCTCAACACGTAGTTAAAGTTCAGCGTGATGATCTCCGCCGGGCTGTCCACATCCGATCGGCGGGAGGTAACCCCGGGGCTTTCCGGCGGCAGCGTCGTCGTAAGCGGCATATTGACGCGCAGCATCGGCAGGCCGTACAGCGTGGCGATGCCCAGCACCTTCTCATCGTAGTTGCTGAACGACGCGGCGGCGAAGCTGTTGAAGTAGCGCTGCTTGGCGCGCAGCAAAGCGCGGCCCACAGTCTGCGGCCCTTCACCCCAGTTGCCCAGTTCCTCCGCAAAGTTTGCCATCAGGCGCTCCGAGTAGGCAATGAGATCGGAATCGCCGTAACCGTAGCCAGTATTGCCGATGTAGGCGCCGCGCTGCCGGCTGTAAGCCTGCGCCCAGTCCGTGCCGGTCTGCACGTCGGGCATGTCTTCATCGGGCACGTTCAGGCCGGAATGGCAGCCCACGGTGAAGATGAGGCTGCCGCTAAAGTTGTCCGTCGCCACCACCTCGGTGGCAAACACCTCGTTGGGATCGTTCGGGAAGAAGCGATAGTGATCGAAGTGCGAGTTGAGCGACGAGATGCTGAACGGGATGCGGCCAAAGTACGTCGAACGGAACTGCGCCGCCGTCCACGTGTTGTCGATCAGACTCGCCAGGCTGGTGAGGCCCTGCTCGCGCAGCGTGGCGCTGATGGCATTGGCTTCGTCGATGAGGAAGTCGTAGCCGGTGACAAGGGCGTTCTGCGGCGTCAGAACAGGCCGCGCCAGGTACGCATCGATGGCCCCGGCGACCTCCGACGGTCGCTCGACCAGGCGGCCCAGCGCCAACTGGGGCAGGTACAATTCGCGCCCTTTAAACGGCAGCGGCAGCAGCCCGGCGTAGTAATCGTCGCTCAAGAAGTAGCGCAAGCCCAGCGACTGCGACAGAATGGCGGTATACGCCGTGGGCGCGTAGTGCCGTTCGTTGGCGAAGAGCGCCTCGTCGCGGATGCGGCGAAACGGGATCTGGCGATCATCGCCGACGATGACAAGATACTGCCAGTTGGGATAGGCAGGCGCGATGTCGTACAGCATCATTTTGATGCTGGAGGCTACAAAGTTGGCGGCCAGTGGATTGTCTGGCTGAGCGTCCCAGATGCCGTAGGACGTATTCAAACTGTAATCGGCCGACAGATCGATCAGCACGCCCTGCACGTCCGGGTGCCCGGCCAGGTTGGTCAACTTGTTAATCAAGTCAGTGGACGTGATGGTGTCGTTGCCGGTGTAGATGGTGCTGAGACGCATTGAATTGTAGAGGATCACCGTGCGCACACTGGGATCGTATGGCGGCTCGGGGAAGAACGTCGGGAGCGGTTCAGTGATCGGCTGGTATGGATAGATCGGCGGCGCGATGTCCACCGTCAGCGTGTAGAGCGTGCTGGCTGTCTGCGTGAGGTAGCCGATGACGGCCAGGTAATACGGCCCGGCCAGCTCGTGCACGTTGTAGACGATCTGCTCGGAGCCGGTCACCGGCTGCGTGGACAGGCTTACCAGTGTGCCCACGTTCCCTAGCTGACCGACGTTACCGAGTTGTCCGACGTTGCCCAGCTGGCCCACATTGCCGAGTTGTCCCACATTGCCCAACTGGCCCACGTTGCCCAATTGCCCCAGATCGGCGAGATCGCCCACGTTGCCGAGTTGTCCCACATTCCCCAACTGACCCACATTGCCCAGCTGGCCCACATTACCGAGTTGACCTACATTGCCCAGCTGGCCCAGGTCGCGCAGCTGGCCGGTTTCCTCGTCCACGTCCGGCGCGAAGAGATAGAGATCATAGTCTTGCTGCAAGCCCGTCAAGGTTGCAGTGAGCGTGGAATCGGGCTGCGTGATGACGACCTTGTACCAGTTGATGCCCAACTGTGTGGAGGTCGAGCCCGTAATCGGCTGGCCGGGATCGATCGGTTCCGCCGTGGTCCGCGAGTCGCCCACGCGCCCCACCACTTGCGAGCCGCGCCGGCAGTTCGTGTCGAATCGCCACTCCCAGCGATCGAGCAGCACCGCCGAGTCGTAGTAGGAATCGCCCAGGTCTTGAATGGAGAAAACAACGTCCACCACCGTTTCCGGCGTGACCGGCGTCTGCGCGCGCAGCAGCGGCGTGGCGCCGTCATACACCGTGCTGGTATCGCTGATGACGCCGAAGGCCGTGTTGACCGACACGACCTGCCCCGCACTGTCGAAGGCGAAGTTCAACGGCGCAAGCACCTCGGTGCCGGAGATCGTCAGATCGGTTCCGCCCAGCTCGGCGGTGAAGGTGTCGTTATAGTTTGATCCCACAAATTCAGGAAACTCTTCCGAAAAGAACACAAAGTCAAACGCGGCGCAATTGGCGTCGGGCGGCACATACAGCGACAACTTCACCTGCACCAGGTCGCGGCCCTGCGCGTTGAAGATACCGTTCAAGGCGCTGCTGGCATTGTACGCGGTGGGTTGATCGGCGTCCTGCGCGTAACCCGTGGACAGGATCACATAGTTGTGACCCTGGCGCGGAAAATACAGGCCCAGCGGCGCATCGCCCAGCGCGATGCCGCTGGTGTCGCTGCCGTTGAAATCGCCGCCCCAATAGTCGCCTTCGTCCAGGCCGAGCGCGTCGGCCACTTGATAGGGGCTGGAGGTAGTGATGATGGAAGTTGGTCGATCGGGACGGCGCGGCGATTGTTCGCCCACCCGATCGGTGGGCGCCTGCTCCTCGATCGGTTTCCGGGCCTGCTGAGCGGCCCGCGCCGGGGCGTTGTTGGTCATCAGCAGTACCAGCGCCAACGCGGCCAGCGCCAGCGCCACACACGTCAGGCTGCGCAGAGTCTTCATGATGTTCCTCCCTTGTACTTCCTTGTACTTCGCAGTTAACCGGCTTGTGCACGCAAGGTTTGCGCTACCGCCAGATCGCGCTGCGCGCTCAGGCGGCTGAAAACCTCGACGCACTGATCGATCACGCTCAGCGCTTCGGCGCAGCGCCCCTGCGCGCAGCGCGCCTGCGCCAGCGCCAGGCGTGTGCGCGCTGCCTCGTAGGTGTCGCGCGCTTCTTCCAGGGCATACAGGCTGTCGTTCAACAACTGCTCGGCCGCCGGCCAGTGTTGCTGCGCGGCGCGCACCTGCCCCAGCACGCGTAGCGCGTTGCCTTCCTCATTACGCATGGTCAACTCGCGCGCCAGCGTCAGCGCTTTCTGCGCCTGCGTCTCGGCTTCAGCATACTCGCCGGCTGCCAGGGCCGCTTCCGCCAGATGCCGATAGAGTTCCGGCAAGAAGTCCCGCGATTGGGTACGCTCGAAGTAGTGCAGCGCGGTGTACAGATGATCGCGCCCCGCTTCGCTCTCGCCGCGCCGGAGGTAGGTGTCGCCGAGGTTGTTGTGCAGCGCGCCCAGCACGTATTCCGATCCGCCAATGCGCGCCAGCGACTCGAGCGCGCTGTGATAGTAGTCCAGCGCTTCGTCGAGGCGGCCCTGATTCAGCGCGATGCCGCCCAGATTGTTTTCCGCAAACGATCGGTTGTAGATGTCACCCAGCAGATCGAACGCTTCGCGCGCGCGCTGGTAATTTTCGTCGGCCTGCTGCCAGCACCCGGTATCGAAGTAGGCGTTGGCCAGTTGATTGCGCGCGATGGCCTGTCCTTGAATATCGCCCGCGCGCTCGTACAAGTCGTAGGCCGCCTGAAAATCCTCAATCGCCATGGCGCTCTGGCCCAGCAGGCGAGTCAGATGTCCCAGCAAGTTGTACGCGCGCGCCAGAACCGTGAGCTCGGTCAGATGCTCGGCGATGCTCAGGCCGCGCTGGCAGTGTTCGAGCGCCGTGTCGTACTCGCCCTGGCGGGAGTAGATCAACCCCGCGGTGATCAGCATCTCGGCGGCATCGGCGGTTTCGCGGCCCGCTGACACCTCCAGACCCTGGCGCACCCAATCGAGCGCCGCCGGATATTCGCCGCGCAGCTCGTAGAGCCGCGCCAGCCAGCGGCACACGTGCGCCGTGCCGTCCACGTCGTGCCGCTCCAGCGCCAGCGCGCGCGCCGTGTTCAACTGCTCCAGCGCTTGATCGTACTGGCCGGTGGTGATGAGCAGCTCGCCCAGCGCGGTGTGAATCGACATGCGCTGCGCCGCGGTGTCCTCCGGCGGCAATTGATCGGCGCAGTGCCGCGCTTTGCTGAAGTGATCGAGCGCTTCGTGGTTGGCGAACAGGCGCTGCGCGTGTTCACCCGCTTCGATCTGGTACTGCAATGCGCGCGGCCAGTCCTGCCCGGCGTAAGCGTGATGCGCCAGCAGGGCCACATCGGCCGCCGGACTGCGCGGATCCGATCGGGCGGGGTTGAGTTCCAGGAACTGCGCGATCTTGCGGTGATACTCGCGGCGGGTGCGCGCCAGCAGACTCGCGTAGCACACTTCCTGCATCAGCGTGTGCTGGAAGGTGTAAATCAGATCGGGGATGCGCTGATCTTCGCGCACGATCTCGTTCTGCTGCAAGCGCACCAGGCACGGATTCAAATCGACCCGTTCCGGATCGATGACGTGCGACAACACCGCGTAGGGAAACGCTCGCCCCACCACGGCGGCCACCTGCGCGGTCTGGCGCGGCGGCTCCTCCAGCCGATCGAGACGCGCCATCATCACGCCCTGCAAGGTGTCCGGCACTTTGATCTCGGCTACCTCGTCGCGCACCTGCCACCCACCGCGCTCGTCACGCACCAACGCGCCATTCTCGATAAACGTGCGCAGCACTTCTTCCAGATACAACGGATTGCCCTCGACCCGCCGCAAGATCAAGTCCTGCACGTTCTGCGGCCACTGCGTCAAGCGAATCAGGTTCGACAACAGTTCTTGCGTCTCGGCTTGCGACAAACGCTCGAGCGTGATCTCGGTGGTGAGATGCGGATACTCGCGCGCGGCTTTTTCGCGGATGCGCCAGCAGCCCTTGCTGCGCTCGGCGCGATAGAGCAGCAGCCACATGATCGGCGCGGCATCCGTCACCGGCAGCAAATACTCCAGCAGATCGAGCGAGGCTTGATCCATCCAGTGAATGTCGTCGATCAGGAAGACGACGGGCGCGGACTTCGCCTGCATTTCGATCAAGGTGCGGATGGCGATGAAGGTGCGGCGCTGCAGCGCTTCGGCGTTGAGGTAGCGCACTTTCTCCTGCAGCGCATCAGACAACGGCAAGCCCAGAAAGTGCGCCAAGTACGGCAGGCTGGCCGCGGCATTCTCGGCCGCAGGCCACGCCTCCACGGCCGTGCGCAGCTTGTTCCACGCTGCGGCGATGCCGTCGTCGGCGTGCAGATCGAGCACCTGCCCGATGAGTTCCTGCATGGGCCGGTAACTCACCGATTCGTAAAACGACACGCAGCGGCCTTCGAACCAGCGCACTCCCGATCGGGCAGGTGGCAAGCCCGCCGCGTGCAGTTCCGATCGCAGTTCCGCCGCAAGCCGCGATTTACCCAGGCCTGCCTCGCCGATGATGGACACGATCTGCCCGCGCCCCGATCGCAAGTGCTGCACGACGCTGGCGAGCTGCTGCCATTCGGCGTCGCGCCCCACCAGCTGCGAATGCAGTCCTTCCAGGCCGCGCAGCGGGCCGGTGGTGGCGCGCAGCCCCGCCACTTGAAAAATCGTCACCGGCTCGCTCTTGCCTTTGACGCGCACTGCGCCGCGCGGGACCAGATTGAACAGCGCCTGCACTTTGCGCTGCGCGGCGCTGCTGACGATAACGTCGGCCGACGTGCCCGGCTCAGCCACTGCCATCAGGCGCGCGGCCAGATTGACCTCGTCGCCCATGACGGTATATTCGCGCCGCCACGAGGTGCCCACGTACCCGGCCACCACATGACCAAGACTGATGCCGATTTGCTGGGTCAACTTCAGATCGGGCAGGCCAACCTGTTCGGGCACAATGCTGCTCATCGCGCGCAGCGCCGCCTGCATGTTCAAGGCGGCGCGCACGGCGCGTTCGGCATCATCTTCGTGCGCCACCGGCGCGCCGAAGAAGGCCAGCAGCTTGTCGCCGTGCTCAGCCAGATCCAGCTTGCTGATCACCCCGCCCAGGCCGTGCACGGCGTGATGCATGCCGAGGAAGTACTGGTTCAACGCGTTGACGATTTCTGCCTCGCGGCCCGGCCCCAACCGATCGACCAACTCGCCCAGACCGCGCACGTTGGCGAAGACCACCGCCACCAGGCGATTCTCGCCTTCCTGCACCATGCCCTGTGGACTGCTCGCCAGCCGCTGCATCAAGCCGGCGGGCAAATACGGCGCGAGCGCATTCAGCACTTTCACGGCGCGGCGCAAGCCCTTCACGGTGGGCGCGGGCAGCATGGTCATGATCGTCGGCGCGCGCTGAAAATCGCGCCGGGTGTCGATCTGCGCGACGTGCAGATAGCGCGCATCGTTCTGCCCGGGCCTGACCTGGCACGGCAGGCCCACGGCCTCAGAGGTCTCCCGATCGATCAGCACTTCCCCGGCGGCCGCTGCGCCTTCAGCCTGCGCGGTCGCGTTCACATCCGGGCCGAAGAGCATGTATTCCATGTTTTCGGCGTTGCCCAGCTGCGCGGAGAAGAAGCGTCCTTTGCGCAAGCCGATCTTCATCCGCAGCGGGAACGTGCCTTGCGAGGTGTGCAGTTCGGCAAATTCGCGCATGGCGTCCTGCATGCGCACGGCGGCCTGCGCCGCGCGCTGCGCGCTGTACGGTTCCAGAAACAGGCCCAGCAGCGCATCGCCGCCAAACTTGACCAGATAGCCGTCGTACTCGCGCAGGATCGTCAGCATGGCGCCGAAGTAGCGATTGACGATGGCCGTGATCTCTTCGGCGCCTTCACGCCCGCTGCGGCTCAAGCGTTCCGACATGGCCGTGAAGCCGCTGATGTCGGTAAACATCAGCGCGCCGTCGATGAATTTGCCGCTGACCTGGCCCGGCACGGGATCGCGCAGGATGCGATCGACGATGTGGGCGGGCAAATAGGTCGTCGCCGTATCGACGAGGCGGTAGAGGTGATCGGTGGACTGCTTGAGCAACCCGGCGGCGGGCGTAGTCCAATCGATCTGCCAGGCATCGACGAGCGACGCCGGCAGATACAGGCGCAGTTGATCGAACTCGGCGCGCGTTAGCTGATCAGCCGCCACCGCGAGTTGTCCACCGCACTGGCCGCAGAAAGCAAAGCCGGCCGGATTGTCGAAACCGCAGCTCGGACACTTCATGCGCTCACCTGAAAACGTGGGGAACAGCAGATGTAGTGATTATATCCCCGCTTTGCTCAGTATGGCATTACAACATGATAACGTCCATGACAAAACGGTTAGAAAACGAGAAACCGCGTTGCGCCATGCCGGGTAGACGGGACGTCGGCCGCATTCCGGCGATTGAAATCGCAGCAACAACCACGCGAAGTCGGCCTGCGCCGACTAGCCGACGCAGGTCGGCTTCGTGTGACTGTAGGCGCGATTTCCAATCGCCAGCGTGGAGAGGCTCCTCCACATTGAAATGCGCCTCGCGCTCCCGCCCATTTGGATTTCTGTCCGACTTGTGCGAGAATACTTGCAAGGTAGGAGTAAGATTTTGGAGGAACGTTGCTCACTCGCTCGCTGACACAGAACTGGCTGAACCCCTCGGCCATCACGGATTTTGGCACGCAACCACCCAACGAATGGTTCCGCCCGGTGCAGCGCCCGCGCGCGCACAGCGACATCATCGAAGCGCCGCTGCTGCCCGTGCGCGATACCGTGCTGTTTCCGCACATGGTCTCACCGCTGTTCGTGGGCCGCGATCGATCGATCAAAGCGATCGAGGCCGCGCAGGCCAACCACGAAGCGATGATCGTCGTCACCCAGCGCGATCCCGACAACGAAGATCCCCGGCCGGAAGATTTCTACACGATCGGCGCCGAGGTGCTCGTCGGCCGCTCGCTGCGGATGCCTGACGGCACCACCAGCGTGCTGTCGCAGGGCCAGCGCCGCGCCGAGATTCTGGAATTCACGCAGACCGATCCGTACTATCGCGTGAAGGTGCGGCTGCACGACGACCCGATCGGCAAACCGGCGGCCACCGAAGCGCTGATGCGCGCCGTGCTGGCGTTGTTCGAGAAGGTGATCCAGCTCAATCGGGCCTTGCCGGAAGACGCCTACGTGTATGCCATGAATGTGCCCGAGCCGGGCTGGCTGGCCGATCTGATCGCGTCGACCATCGAGATGAACGTGACCGTCAAGCAGGAACTGCTGGAGACCTTCAGCCCTGAGACGCGCCTGCAGCGCCTGTCGATCCTGCTGGCGAAAGAGTTGGATGTGCTCGAGCTGGAAGATCAGATCCATTCGCGGGTGCAGCGCGAAGTCGATCGCGGGCAGCGCGAGTTCTACCTGCGCGAGCAGATGAAGGCCATTCAAACCGAATTGGGCGAAGGCGATCCGCTAACGCGCGAGATCAACGAACTGCGCGAGAAGATCGCGGCGAAAGATTTTCCCGAAGAGACGCGCCTGAAGGCCGAGAAGGAATTAGAGCGCCTGAACCAGATGCCGCTGCAAGCGCCCGAGTCGGGCATCATTCGCACGTATCTGGACTGGCTGCTGGATCTGCCGTGGAACGAAGTCTCACCCGATAATCTGGATGTGGTGCACGCCGGCAAAGTGCTGGACGCGCAGCATTACGGTCTGCCCAAAGCAAAAGAGCGCATTCTGGAATACATCGCGGTGCGCAAGCTGGCGGGCAGCGAGATGCGCAGCCCCATCTTGTGCTTTGTGGGACCGCCGGGGACGGGCAAAACGTCGCTGGGCAAATCCATCGCCGAGGCGCTGGGGCGCAAGTTCGTGCGCGTGAGTTTGGGCGGGGTGCGCGACGAAGCCGAGATTCGCGGCCACCGGCGCACCTACATCGGCGCCATGCCGGGCCGCATTTTGCAGACGATGCGCCGCGCCGAGACGATCAATCCGCTGTTCATGCTCGACGAGATCGACAAGCTGGGCAACGACTTTCGCGGCGATCCGTCGGCGGCGCTGCTGGAAGCGCTGGACCCGGAGCAGAACAACGCCTTTAGCGATCATTACCTCGAAGTGGCCTACGATCTCTCGAAGGTGCTGTTCGTCACTACGGCCAACACGCTCGATCCGATCCCGCCGGCGCTGCGCGATCGCATGGAAGTGATCGAGTTCAGCGGTTACATCGAAGAAGAAAAGGTTGCCATCGCCAGGAATTTCTTGATCCCGAAGCAGCTGAAGGAGCACGGCCTCCGGCCCGATCAGCTGCACCTTAGCGAAGCGGTGGTGCGCGACATCATCCGCGAATACACCTTTGAAGCGGGCGTGCGCAACCTCGATCGCGAACTCGCCAACCTCGCGCGCAAGACCGCGCGCAAAGTGGCGGAGGGCAAACGGCACACGCGCGAGATTACGGTGGACGGTCTCGACAAGTATCTTGGCCCGCCACGCTACACATTCGGTCGCGCGGAAGCGCAGGACGAAGTGGGCATCGCTACCGGTGTGGCCTACACCGAAGCGGGCGGTGACATCCTGCCGATCGAAGTGACGCTCCTCGACGGCAAGGGCAATTTGACGTTGACAGGGCAGCTGGGCGAAGTGATGCAGGAATCGATCCAGGCGGCGCTGTCTTACACCCGCTCGCGTGCCAAAGCCCTGAAGATCGATCTCGCCAATTTCGAAAAGACTGACATCCACGTGCACGTGCCGGAAGGCGGCATCCCCAAAGACGGTCCGTCGGCGGGCATCACCGTGGCGACGGCGTTGATCTCGGCGTTCACCAATCGCCCCGTGCGGCGTGAAGTGGGCATGACGGGCGAGATCACTTTACGGGGCCGCGTCCTGCCGATCGGGGGGCTGAAAGAAAAAGTGATGGCCGCGCATCGCGCCGGGCTAACGACCATGATCCTGCCCAAGAAGAATCAGAAGGACATGGTGGAGATCCCCAAGAAGGTGCTGGACGATCTGAACTGCATCCTGGTCGAGCACATGGATGAAGTGATAGAGAAAGCGTTGCGGCCCGCTGCGAAGAAGAAACCGGCGGGCAAGAAGCGTGCAGTGAAAAGCAAGAAGCCGGTTGCAAGAGGCAGAAAATCGAAATGAAGAAGGCAAAAGAAGCGGCGGTTCAATATCAAACTGAAGTAGCACAGTCCGTACCAGGGCGATCGTCCGTCACGGTGGAGGCTGGCCTGGCCGAGCAGCTGCGTCAGGCAGCCGACTGGAACGGCATCACTGTGGAAGAAGCGACCGATGCAGCCCTGCTGGATTACTATTACCGTTATGCGTCTGCCAAAATCAAGCAAGAACAAGCTATCTTTGAACAACGCAAACCGGAACTTCTCAAGCGGTATCGCGGCCAGTACATCGCCATGCACAACGGCGAAGTGGTGGCACACGCACCGGATTTGAGTTCGCTTCATAAAAAGGTTTTTGCGCGTTTCGGGCGCACACCGATCCTGCACAAACAGGTTTTGCCCGAACCCGATCGCGTATACGTTATCCGCAGTCCGCGCCTGGTGCGGCCATGAACGTGGAGTTCGCCTACGATTCAGTTCAGTATCCTCCTCAGCCTGTGGTCGAGATTGCCATCACTGCGCCCCAGTCAAGCATAGCCACGCCCCGGTTGAGAGCAACCATCGACACGGGCGCTGATGTCACCTTGATTCCGCTGAAAACCCTCAGACCGCTGGCAGCGCCTCTGGGCGATTCGCGTCGGGTGCGAAGTCTATGGGGCGACTGTCAGGAGGTCAACACATTCATTGTCGATGTGCATATTGGCAATTTGGTGCTGCCCGCCATCGAAGTGCTTGGCTATGCCGGTGACGAAATCATCCTGGGCCGTGACATCCTCAACAAACTGTGGCTGGAGCTGGACGGCCCGGCGCAGATGGTCGAAGTCGCCGACAAGCGGCCGCGCCGCAAGTGAATCCAGCGCCACACAAAAATCCCCTTTAGCGGTATAATCCGTGCCACGCACCCCCGGACCAGCGAATGGCGTTTCGCTGTGTGATCGTCGGTGCGTTTACTTTTTTCAGGGAGATGAGGTCATGCAGAACCAGGAGTTGATCAAGCGAGTTGAGGCAGACGGCGTGAAGTTTCTGTCGCTGCAATTCACCGACCTGCTCGGCACGGTGAAAAGCGTCGATATTCCAGCGCACCGCGTGCCGACCGCGTTGGAACAGGGTGTGTGGTTCGACGGCTCGTCGGTGGAAGGGTTCGCGCGCATTCAGGAAAGCGATATGCACCTGCACCTGGACGCCGATACCTACCAGATTCTGCCGTGGAGCGCGCCGGAGCGCCGCCGCGCCCGCGTGTTATGCGACATCTACAACACCGACGGCACGCCCTTTGAAGGCGATCCGCGCTACATGCTGAAAAAGCAGCTGGCCCGCGCCAAGGAGCTGGGCTACTCGTTCAACGTGGGTCCCGAGCTGGAGTTCTTTTTGCTGAAGAAGACCAACGGCGGCGCGGTGCAGGCTGTGCCGCACGATGTGGGCAGCTACTTTGACTTTTCGGCCAGTGACGAAGCGCAGCGCGTGCGCAACGCCATCGTGCTGGCCCTGGAAGCGATGGGCCTGGAAGTGGAGATGAGCCATCACGAAGTGGCGCTGGGGCAGCACGAGATCGATTTCAAATATGGTGAAGCGCTGCGCACCGCCGATAACTCGGTCACGTTCAAGTACGTGGTCAAGGCCGTGGCCAACGCGCACGATCTGCTGGCAACATTCATGCCCAAACCCATCTTCGGCATCAATGGATCGGGCATGCACACGCATCAGAGCCTGTTCTCGGCGGACGGCAAGAACCTGTTCTTCAAAGCCGATGACCCGTTCAAGCTCAGCCCGATCGCGTATTCCTACCTTGCCGGGCAGCTGCAGCACGCACGGGCGCTGGCCGCCATCGTCGCGCCCACCGTCAACTCGTACAAGCGCCTGGTGCCGGGCTATGAAGCCCCCGTCTATGTCTGCTGGGCGCAGATGAACCGCTCGGCGCTGATCCGCATTCCGCGCTACACCCCCGGCCACGATTCGGCCACGCGCATCGAACTGCGCTTCCCCGATCCGTCGTGCAATCCCTATCTGGCCTTCGCGGCGATCCTGGCGGCCGGACTGGACGGCATCGAGAAGAAACTCACGCCGCCGCCCAACGTCAACAACATCGACGTGTACCACTTCACGCCCGCCGAGCTGCACGAGCGCGGCATCGGCGTGCTGCCGGGCACGCTGGAAGAAGCGCTGGATGAGTTGGAGAACGATGACGTGGTGCGCAGCGTCTTGGGCGAGCAAGCGTACGAAGACTATATGCGCATCAAGCGCGAAGAGTGGGACGAGTACCGCATCCGCGTGTCGCAGTGGGAGCTGGATCGGTATCTGGAAGTGGCGTAGGGCGTAAGGCGTAACGAGTAATGGCTGTTATTACGCATTACTCGTTACTCGTTACTCGTCAGGGTGTTGTCGATTCAGTACAACCGGGAGGAGATCATGCCAGCGACCATCATTCATTTGCAGCTCAAGCCCGCCGAGGGCGCCCCGATGAAGCCCGTGTCGTCCGTCACGGCCATTACGAATTACGGCCTGCAAGACGACGCCAACGCGGGACGCAGCAAGCGGCAGGTGTTGATCATCGAACGCGAACTGCTCGACGAGTTTCAATTGCCCGTCGGCGATGTGCGCGAGAACATCACCGTGCAAGACATCCGACTCGCCGGCATGGCCGCCGGGACGCGGGTGCGCGTGGGCCAGGCGCTGCTTGAAGCAACGCTCGACTGCGCGCCCTGCCAGTTCATCGAGGACAAGCGCCCCGGATTGCGCGCGGCGATGGAAGGCAAGCGCGGCACGTTGTTCAAGGTGATCGAAGGCGGGGAAATCAAGGTAGGGGACGAGATCGCCGTCGTTGGGTGAAACGTGATGCGTAATACGTAGGGCGCCGAGCGCGCGGTGTGTCAAACACGCCGCGCGCTTTGTGCTATGCTTCAGGCATGGAACAGCCGCGTGGACGCCGTTACAAAACGCTGGGCGTGGTCGTGGTCCTGGCGGTACTCTACATGGGTTGGATGATCACTCAACGTACGATCACGGGTCTTCCCCGGCTCGACGGGATCCTCGGCGTCCTGCTGGGCCTGTTCATCTGCTCGCGCCCGGCAGCTAATTACCTCGATTTGTTATTTACCCGAAACCGGGTTTCCGCAGAGCGATCACTTCTCGGTTGGCTGATGTTGAACGGGGTGGTGATGTTCATCGGCTGGCTGGTCATCACCGTTGGGGCAACACAATTGATCAGGTGAATCCGGCTTACCACACATAGTTGGGGAACGTGCACACACCGGCGTGTTTGCCGATCTGTTTGTACATATGGTATTCCGCATAGGGTTCGCCCAGGATGCCGTCGTGAATGGCCCACGATCGGCCGCGCACCGTCTTCTCCGCGCCGGGCTGACGGAACGGCGTGGAACCATCGAGTCGCACGAAATACTCGCCGCCGGGTTGGAATCCCTGATGGATGCGCTCCATGCGTTTCCGTCCCTGGCTGTACGTGCAGCCGAAACTCTCGAACAAGATGGCCGAATGATAGGCCAGCGGCTCCAGCATGAACAGATCGTGTCCCAGGCGCGCGATGAACTGCTCGAAGTTGGGCAGCGTCCTGCGCGCCATGCGCAAACCGCGCCGCACCTGCCCCGGCGACAGGCCGGCTTGCATTGCCGCGATTTCCGCCTCAAGGTTGCGCGACAGCGTGCCGAACTTGGTCGGCTCGCCGCCCCAATCGCGGTCCACCGAAAAGCGCGGCGCTTCAGGATCGCTGGTGATGAACAGCAGGATGATGATCTGATTGTTGGTCGTGTCAGTCAGCTGCATGTACAACAGCGGATCCCGATCGGACAACTGCCGCCAGATGCGCAGCTCCAGCAGCCCAATATTTGGCGAGGTATCAAAGGTCACCACGCGTTCGCCGCGCTGATTACACAGCGTTTCGCGATCGATGGCAAACCGATCGAGCATGTCGTCCACCAGCAGCGTGCGATAGACTTGATCGCGGATTTCCTCGGGCAGTTGGTTAATCGTGGCCAGCGAGTTCAGCAGGGAACCATCGGGCGCAGTGAAGCGCGTGCCGTCAGGTGTCAGAATGCGTTCGGC
>CAYNML010000041.1:27581-53074 GCA_964398185.1 uncultured Anaerolineae bacterium
ACGCTCATTCTTGCCTCCCCTTCAGTGTGCGATCGATCTGGCGGGCGGCGTCACGCGCGGCGATGCTCTGTCGCTTGTCGTACTGCTTCTTGCCGCGCGCCAGCGCGATCTCCACTTTGGCCCGGCCATTCTTCAGGTACAGCCGCAGCGGAATCAAGGTGTAGCCCTTCTCGCTCAGCTTGGTCAGGATGCGGGCGATTTCCTTGCGGTGCAGGAGCAGCTTGCGCGGGCGCAGCGGATCGTGCCCGTCGCGGCCGGCGGGGTCGTAGGGCGAGACGTGAACATTGACCAGGTACAGCCCGTCACCGCGCGGCTGCACGTAGCCTTCGCGCAAGTTAGCCTGCCCCGCCCGGATTGACTTGATCTCGGTGCCGAGCAGCGCCAGGCCCGCTTCGAAACGCTCTTCGAGGGAGTAGTCGTGGGTGGCTTTACGGTTGGTCGCAACAACCTTAGATTCACTGGCTGGCTTGTTCATGGTTCATGATGCACTGCGGCATAACTACAGCCCAAGTATACACCCGAAATGAAAAAGACGTAGAGGACAATTTATTTTAGTCCTCGACGTCTTTTATTTCAACCAGCGATTTTTACTGGCCGTTCAGAATGTACTCGACCGCCCGATCGAGCTGCGGATCAACCTTGGGGTCGTCGCCGCGCTCAACGGTGATGTCCGGCTCGATGCCCTCGCCGTGGATGCCGCGATTATCCGGCGTGAACCAGCGGGCGATGGTGATACGCAGCTGCGACCCGTCATCCAGCCGGTTGATCTGCTGCACTGATCCTTTGCCAAAGGTCGTCTCGCCAATGAGTACGCCCCGCCCGCGATCTTGAATGGCGCCTGCCACGATCTCGGAGGCACTGGCCGATCCGCCGTTGACCAGCACCACCAGCGGAATATCCTGCGCGAGACCCCGATCATCCGATCGAAACACCTGCTCGTCGCCGTCTTTGGTGCGCTCGTAGAGCACCACGCCTTCCGGCAGGAACAGATCGGCCACGTCAATCGCTTGATCGAGAAAACCGCCCGGATTGCCCCGCAGGTCCAAGATCAAGCCTTTGGGGTTCTGGTCCAATAACCCCCGGATGGCGTCCTGCAACTGACTGGCCGTCGTCGCCGAACCGAACTCGCTGAGCGAGACATAGGCGACGCTGCCGTCGAGCATCTTGGATTCAACCAGCTCGATGGTGATCTTGGCGCGCGTGATGTCCACCTTGAACGGCTTGTCTTCACCTTCGCGCACGATGGTGAAGGTGGCCGTGGAACCTTCGGGACCGCGCACCTGGGAAACCTGCACATTGATATCCTCGCCCACGATCGATTTGCCGTCCACTTCGGTGATGATGTCGCCGACCTTCAGGCCGGCTTTTTCCGCCGGCGAGCCGGGGTAAATCTTGGTGAGCTGCAGCGCGCGCATCTTGTTCAGCTGCACGCCCGCGCCAATGCCGCTGAACGAGCCGGTGGAGTTTTCTTCCATGATCCTGGCGGCATTCGGATCGACAAACGACGTGAATTGATCCTCCAGCCCGTAGATCATGCCGCGAATGGCATCGTATTCCAGTTTCTTGCCGGCAGCCAGATCCGTGCCGTAATACTGATTTTGCAGCAGGTTGTACGCTTCCCAAAAGGTGGGGAAAGACTTATCGAGCGGCTCATCCGCCGTAGTCTCAGCGGCTCCACTGGAGGCCGATTTTTCCGCCGCGGCGGTTGGCTCCACGGCCGGCGCCGAGGCCGCCGGTTCACGCGGAACCACCTCAGTTGGCGCGGCGACGACGGCCGGCTGTGCCGCCTGCCCGCCGGCATAGCCGAGCATATAGCCGCTGGCGCCGATGACGACGACCAGGACGAAGGCCAGCAGGCCGATTAGGAGTCGATTGGTTTTCATCGGTTAACTCACTTTCCATTCTTTTCGACCACGCAGACGCAGTCAAGGAACACAACACTATTTCTGCAATTGTCCCCGTACAGCCTTAAGCCGCGCTTAACGCCGCATGAACAACTGCCGCAGATTACGGAAAAGCCGTGATCGCCCGATCGAGCTGAGGATCGCGCCCGTTGGCGGCATCATCGCCGGAGAGTTCCACCACCACTTCAGGCGTCAGGCCCTGCCCGGTGATCTGCCGCCCGTTGGGCGTCAGCCATTCCGCAATCGTCACGTGCAGCGACGATCCATCGGACAACGGAATCACGTTCTGCACCGAGCCTTTGCCGTAGGTCCTGGTGCCCACCAGCACGCCGCGCCCTTTGTCCTGAATTGCGCCGGACACGATTTCTGACGCGCTGGCTGTGCCGCCGTTGACCAGCACCACCAGCGGCAGATCGCGCGCCGCGCCGCTGGCTTCCGCGTTGAAATCGCGCACCTCGCCGCCGCGCCGCTTTTCGCTGGCGACCTTGCCGTCGACGAACACGCCGCCGATATCGATGGCCGAGTCCAGCAAGCCGCCGCCATTGTCGCGCAGATCGAGGATCAGTTTCTGCGCGCCCTGCTGCTTCAGATCTTCGATCGCTTTCACCAGCTCGTCCCGGGAAGTCTGCGCGAAGATGTTGAGCTTGAGGTAACCCACCTCTGGCGCCTGCGACAGGATGCGCCACGTCACCGACGGCACGCTGATCTCGGCGCGCGTAATGTTGAACGCCAATTTCTGCCCGCTCCGATCGATCTCGATCGCCACCGGCGTGCCCACTTCGCCGCGCAGCAGCGACGTAATGTCGTCGAGGCGCATCTCCGTCGTGATGGCCGTATCGTCGATTTTGGTCAGCACGTCGCCTTCCTGCACGCCGGCCTGCGCCGCGGGCCGATCGGGAAACGGCGACAACGCATAACGCCCGTCGGCCTCGCGCCGGATGCTGGCGCCGATGCCGCCGAACTTGCCGCTGAGCTGCTGGCTCTGCAACTCGGTCTGCGGCGGCTCCACAAAGACCGAATAGGGATCTTTGAACGCTTCCATCATGCCGCGCACTGCGCCGTAGGTGCGAACTTGATCGGTGGGCAGCTCGCCGTAGAATTGGTCTGCGGCAATCTCCCAGGCCTCATCCAGCAGCGGCGCGTGCCCGCCGCCCGGCGATCGACCCACCAGCACGCCCGTCAACTGCGGGCCGACCACGATGCCGGCAAAAAACGCCAGTTCGATCAACAAGCCGATCAACAAAAAACCGGCCATCCGCCGGAATGATACTCGCATCCTGCGCCCCTTCACACCGAATCTGCCATGATTCTAACATGGCGAGACAGGCGTCGCAAGGCATGCCCCTGTGCGGCGCAGAGACATCCCTGTGCTATACTTCAAACATGCACAGGCAGTTCGCCATCTACCAGCAGCACGCCGATCAGTATGATGAGTTGACCTCATATGAAGATTACGAGCAGCGGCTTTATCCCGCGCTCTCGGCCATCCGATCGTTCGATCGCGCCGACGTGGTCGAATGGGGCGCGGGCGCCGGTCGGGTGTCGGCGCTGATCGCCCCGCACGCCCGATCGATCATTGCCTGCGATCTCAGCCCGCACATGCTGCGCGTAGCCCGATCGAAATTGCAGCAGCACCGGCAGTTGCGCTGGCAAGTCGTGTCCGCCGATCACCGTCGCGCACCGCTGCCCGATCGGGTGGCCGATGTGGCTCTCGCCGGGTGGACGCTGTGTTATCTCGCCAGCAAGTTCACCGGTGAAACCTGGCAGCAACAGATCATGCAGGCCGTTGACGAGATGCGGCGTGTGCTGCGCCCCGGCGGCACGATCATCATCGTCGAGACGCTGGGCACCGGCAACATCGAACCCGCTCCGCCCGCCGAGTGGTTTGCCGATTACTACGCTTTTCTGGAAAATGATCTGGGCTTTCAGTCCAGGTGGGTCCGCACGGATTATCAGTTTGCCTCGCTCGACGAGGCAGTGGAGTTGCTGAGTTTTTTCTGGGACGATGAATTCGGCGAGATTGCCCGGCGCAACCACTGGACTGTTACGCCGGAATGCACGGGCATCTGGTGGAAGGAAGTGAAGTAGGGCGAGATGTTATCTCGCCCGCGCAAGTTGACAACTTGCGCTACAGACTTGTGTAACAAAAGGACAAGACCATGCGTGACGTAAGTGTGATCGGGATTGGGCAAGTGCCCGTGGGCGATCTGTGGGAGAAGCCCATTTACATCCTGGCCGTGGAAGCGATGCTGGCCGCGATTCAGGATGCGAAGGTGGAGCAGATTGATAGCGTGTACATCGGCAACATGTTGTCCAGCACGCTGGCCGGACAAGATTTGCTGGCGGCGCTCGCCGCCGATCAGGTGGGCTTGCGGGGCGTGGAAGCCGTCAAGGTGGAAGCGGCTTGCTCGTCGGGCGGCATCGCGTTTCGCGAAGGCTATCTGGCGGTGGCCAGCGGGCAGCTCGATTTCGCGGTGGTGTGCGGCGTGGAGAAGATGCTGGATCATCCGGGCGAAGAAATCACCGAAGGGCTGGTCAGCGCGTCGGATGCCGATTGGGAATCGGCGCTGGGCGACACCTTCGTGGCGATCAACGCGCGGCTGATGCAGCGCTATATGCACGAGTACGGTGTGAAGCATGAAGACTTTGCGCCGTTCCCCATCAACGCGCACCACAACGCAGTGAACAATCCCAACGCGATGCTGCGCTACGAACTGACCCAGGCGCAGTTCAACAAGGCGCGCATGATTGCGGACCCGATTAATTTGCTGGACTGCTCGCCGGTGTGCGACGGGGCGGCGGCGGTGATCTTGTGCCCGACCGAGATCGCGCGGCAATTCAGCCCGTTTCAGATCAAGGTGCGCGGCAGCGCGGTGGCGACGGACAGCCTGGCGCTGCACGATCGGCACAATTTGCTGGGATTGGAAGCGGTAGCCGGATCGGCCAGGAAAGCGTTTGAGCAGGCGCAGTTGACACCGGCCGACATCGACTTCTTTGAAGTGCACGACGCCTTCTCGATCACCGCTGTCATGAGCCTGGAAGCGAGCGGCTTTGCCGAACCGGGTCAAGGCGTGCGCCTGGGCCTCGACGGCGAGATCGGCATCAATGGCAGGCTGCCTCTCTGCACGATGGGCGGCTTGAAGGCGCGCGGGCATCCGGTCGGCGCGACGGGCATGTACCAGATCGTCGAAGCGATCACGCAGCTGCGCGGCGCAGCGGGCAAGAATCAAGTCAAAGATGCAACTGTTGGCATGACGCAGAACATCGGCGGCAGCGGCTCGAATGTGGTGACGCATATCTTTGAACGTGGGGCGTAGTGCGTGGTGCGTAGAAGAGAATCGAGTAATAACCCGGATTGGAGGCTTCAGCCGGATTCCGTGGCAGATACCGGCTAAAGTCTCGATTCCAGAAGGTGTCATGGCTAGGTTGAGACGCATGCAATTTGTTTCAATCCTATTGTTGTTGGCGCTGAGCCTGGCCGGTTGCAGCCCGGCGGATGTGCGCGAAGTTGAAGCGGCTGTAGCCGATTCGGCCACGCTGATCGCCGTTATTGATGAAGTGCAAGCGGAGTCAGACCTCCGGCCTATCCAGGCTCCGCAGAAGCCCACGCCCACACCCGTTTCTGCCCGGCGCGTGAAGAACACGCCAGGCGATTTCGATTTCTACGTGCTGGCGCTGTCGTGGTCACCCGATTACTGCGCCAGCAATTCCAATGACGCGCAGCAGTGCAGTGTGGGCAAGAAACTCGGCTTTGTGCTGCACGGCCTGTGGCCGCAGTACAAGCGCGGCTATCCCGCCGATTGCTCAAATGTGAAGCTATCCAAGGATGCGCAGGCCAAGTTCCCCAACCTCTATCCCAGCCCCAAGTTATACACGCATGAGTGGAACAAGCACGGTACCTGCTCGGGCTTAAAGCCGTTGGACTATCTGGCGCTGTCGAAGTCGCTGAAAGAAGCGATCGCGATCCCGGCGGCTTATCGCCAGCCCACCACAGCGTTCCGCACGACGATCGACGATCTGAAGGCCTCCTTCGCAGCCGCAAACTCAACGTTGGGTGAAGACGCGCTGGCGGTGCAGTGCTCCGGCTCAGGACGATTCTTGAAAGAACTGTACGTGTGCTTCTCGCGCGAGGGAAAGCCAATTGCGTGCAGCACGGAACTCCAACTAGATGAAGCCAAGAGCTGCGGCCGGGCAGATTTTTTGGTGAGAAATGTGAAGTGATCAGAGATCAGTTAAGTGGGACTCAGTGATCGGGCGGCACCTGGCGCACGCCGGAGAATTGATGGAACGGCTGGGGTCGCGCGCGGGGATTGACATCGACTGGGTTGACATGATGCACGAGTGAACCTTCACGCATCACGCACCACGCATCCCGCTACCCGGTGGTATAATCCGCCCCGTTGTACGACAGCGACGCCTCACAAACTCCACGCATCAGCGTGATACCTCACAAGGAGAAACACCATGTCTGTAATTGAATTCATCAATGCCCGCGAGATTCTCGATTCGCGCGGCAATCCCACCGTCGAAGTCGATGTCGTGCTGGACGAC
The DNA here is from genome assembly GCA_964398185.1 of uncultured Anaerolineae bacterium. Taxonomy (GTDB): domain Bacteria; phylum Chloroflexota; class Anaerolineae; order Fen-1058; family Fen-1058; genus Fen-1058. The sequence continues at coordinate 34,037 of CAYNML010000041.1, forward strand.
GGCGCGTGGGGGCGGGCCGCGGTGCCTTCCGGCGCTTCGACCGGCGATAACGAAGCGCTGGAACTGCGCGACGGCGACAAGGCCCGCTACGGCGGCAAAGGCGTCATGAAAGCCGTGCAGAACGTGCTCGGCCCCATCGCCGAAGAAGTTGTGGGGATGGACGCCACCGATCAGGTGGCGATCGATCAGGCGATGATCGATCTGGACGGCACGCCCACCAAGGCCAACCTCGGCGCGAATGCGATCCTGGGGGTGAGCCTCGCCACGGCCAAGGCCGCCGCGAATTCGCTGGGCATGCCGCTCTATCGCTACATCGGCGGCACCGAAGCGCGCGTGCTGCCCGTGCCCATGATGAACATCCTCAACGGCGGCAAACACGCCGCCGACAGCACTGACATGCAGGAGTTCATGATCCTGCCGGTGGCTGCGCCCACATTTGCGGAGGCCGTGCGCTGGTGCGCCGAGACCTATCAGGCGTTGAAGGGCGTACTGAAGAAACGCGGCTACAACACCAGCGTCGGCGATGAAGGCGGCTTTGCGCCCAGCCTGAAGAGCAACGCCGAAGCCTTTGAAGTGATCCTGGAAGCCATCAGCAAGGCCGGTTACAAACCCGGCGAGCAGATTTTCCTGGGTATGGACCCCGCGTCGAGCGAGTTCTACCAGGACGGCAAGTACGTGCTGGCTAAAGAGGGCAAGACCCTGACCAGCGAACAAATGGCCGACTGGTATGTGAACGTCATCAATCAGTACCCCATCATCTCGCTGGAAGATGGCATGGCCCAGGACGATTGGGAAGGCTGGAACCTGTTGTATCAAAAGGTCGGCCATAAGCTGCAGATCGTCGGCGACGACTTGCTGGTGACCAACGTCAAGTACATCGAGCGCGCCATCAAGGAGCAGAGCTGCAATTCGCTGCTGTGCAAGCTCAACCAGATCGGCACGCTGACCGAAGCCATCGACGCGTCGCGCATGTCGCAGCGCGCGGGCTGGACGGTGGTCGTGTCGCATCGCTCGGGCGAGACTGAAGACAGCACCATCGCCGACGTGGTCGTGGCGCTGAACGCGGGCCAGATCAAGACCGGCGCGCCCTGCCGCAGCGATCGCATCGCCAAGTACAACCAGCTCATGCGCATCGAAGAAGAGCTGGGCGACGTAGCCGTATACGCCGGCCAGAGCGCCTTCAAGAACATGTAATTGCCTTTACCACAGAGGCGCGGAGAACCTTTGGGGCTTCGTTACTGCTCAGCCGTCATTGCGAGGAGCGTTGCTTGCGACGAAGCAATCTCGGCCCGATTCAAGAGACTGCTTCGCAAACTGCGCTCGCAGTGACGGTGGCTGTGTAGTAACGTTTCTTCTCCGTGCCTCTGTGGACTCTGTGGTTTTCTTTTCACTGCCCATGAACCCACTTTTGCTTGAATTTCCAGATTCATTTGACACCGAGCGCCTGACCATTCGCGCGCCGCGCGTGGAAGACGCGCAGGAAATCATCGACGCGGTGACGGAGTCGCTGCCGGAGCTGCGCCCGTGGATGCCGTGGGCCGCCGAGCCGCCGGTGCTGGAAGGCACGATCGGGCGGCTGCGGCACGCCATGGCCAAGTGGATCACGCGCGAGGACCTGCTGCTGCACATCTATCTCAAAGGCACGTCGACGTTCGTCATGGGCAGCGGCCTGCACCGCATCGATTGGCAGAGCGGTAAATTCGAGATCGGTTACTGGGTGCGGACGAAATATATGGGTCAGGGTTTCGTGACGGAAGCCGTCAATGGCATCACCGCGTTTGCCTTCAACCACCTGCACGCCAACCGCGTCGAGATTCGCTGCGACGCGCAGAATATCCGCAGCGCGGCGGTGGCTAAACGCTGTGGCTATTTACTGGAAGGCATCCTGCGCCACGACAGCCTGGATGTAGACGGCCAGCTGCGCAGCACGCTGATCTTCTCCAAGCTCAGCGCGCACGAATTCAATTACTATGATGAGTAATGAGTAACCAGTAACGAGTAAAACTCTGCCGTCAAGCGTTACTCGTTACTGGTTACTCGTTCGCTTTGCACGAGGCCGCTCATGAGATACACGCCAATGGTTGTCGAACCCGTCACGCTGCAGGGACAGGTCGTGCGGCTGGAGCCGTTGCAGCTGGAACACTTCGACGCGCTGTGGGCCGTGGGGCAGGACCCCGAACTGTGGAAGTGGACGCCGTACCAGATCACCGCACCGGACAAGATGCGGACGTACCTGCGCGCCGCGCTCGACGGACAGGAATTGGGCGTCGCCCTGCCCTTTGTCACGATCGAGCAGAAAACCGATCGGGTGGTGGGCAGCACGCGCTTCGGCAACATCGACGCGCCCAATCAGCGCGTCGAAATCGGCTGGACGTGGATCGGCCAACCGTGGCAGCGCACCCCCGTGAATACCGAAGCCAAGTTCCTGATGTTGCAGCACGCCTTTGAAACGTGGCACTGCATCCGCGTGGAATTCAAGACCGACGCGCTGAACACCCGATCGCGCGCGGCCATCGCACGGCTCGGCGCGAAGGAAGAAGGCGTCTTTCGCCATCATATGATCACGGAAAGCGGCCGCCTGCGCGACTCCGTGTACTTCTCCATCATCAACGAAGAGTGGCCGGACGTGAAGACGCGCTTGCAGGCGCTGCTGGCGCGCACCGCGTAACGCCCCATGCTCAAACGCCTCGCCTCGCATGAAAATCTGCTGGCCCTCGTGGTGTTCATCGTCCTGCTGACCTTGATCATCTTTCTGCGCGACGCCACGCCCGCCTTCATCTATCAAGGCTTTTAAGTGACTGGCTTGATCATCCTCGTTGTCGCGGGGCTGATCGCCGCGTATTGGCGCTTGTCCGCCCCGGCGCGGCGCCGCGCCTTGTTGATCGGCACACCGTTGATCGCGTGGCTGCTGACGGCGCTGCTGCTGCCCGATCGATCCCAGCCGCCCGATCGGTTTATCGTCGCCGCGCTGCTCGTCGGATGCGAGTTCGGCCTGATCGCGCTGGCGGCGTGGACGATCAAGCAGCAGCGGCGGGTGGCGTTCTCGATCGGTCTGCTGCTGCTCGTCGGCCTGTTCGTCATCGCCAAGTGGCCCGCCGCCTGGGCGCTGTTATTCGGCGCCATGGCGCTGCCGCTCGGCGCGTGGCTGGGCCTGTCCTTCATTCTCTTTCGCTTGCTGCACGTGCTGCTGGAAGCGCGCCGAAAGCAACTGCCGCCCACGCGCTTCAGCGACGTGTTGATCTACACGCTGTTTCCGCCGGCGCTCATCGCCGGGCCGATCGATCGCCTGCCGCGCTTTCAAAGCGATCTCGATCGGGTGGGGCAAGCCTATCGGTTTGAATTTCTGGCCGAAGGCGTGTGGCGCATCTTGATCGGCGCCTTCAAGAAATTCGTCATCGCCGATCTGCTGGCGCGGCTGCCGCTGCTGCTGGCCGACTATCCAGGTATAACCTCCGTGCCGGTGTTGTGGCTGATGTTGTACGCCTATGGTTTCATGCTGTACTTCGATTTCTCCGGTTACACCGATATGGCGTTGGGGGTGGCGCGTCTCATCGGCTTTCAGCTGCCCGAGAATTTTTCTGCGCCGTATCGCAAGACCAACCTCGCGCGTTTCTGGCAGGCGTGGCACATGACGTTGTCGGCGTGGGCGCGCGACTACGTGTTTCTGCCGCTGGCGCGCACACTGCGCCGGCGCGCCGAGTGGCTGCCCGCGAACTTGGTGGCGCTGCTGTGTCACCTGAGCACGATGCTGGTCATCGGCTTGTGGCACGGTTTTTCGTGGACGTTTGTGGCGTGGGGCGTGTGGCACGGCGCGGGCCTGTTCAGCGTCAAACTGTGGGGCGATTGGCGCCGGCCGCGCGCTCGTCGGAACGCCGTGAACCGATCGCGTTGGTGGAGTTTACCGGCGTGGTTCATCACGTTCAACTACGTGATGCTGGGCTGGGTGTTCTTCAGCGCGCGCGATCTGCCGTCGGCCATCACGACGCTGGGCCGCCTGTTCGGGATCACGCGATGAAGACACCCTTTACCTCGCCGCGCCAGATGCGGCGGGTCTGCGTGAAAGCGTTGATCCTGTTGATCGTGTGCGATGTGGCGCAAATGGCCGTGGGGCTGACCGACGCGATCGATCACTGGTCGATTTATCGCGCGTTGACGCCGCCGACCAAACGGCTGGGCGACGCCTTTCACATCGGCGATCCGGCGTGGTGGCGCCTGGATGTGCTGCTCGCTGCGCACGAGGTCGCGCAGCCCAAAGCACCTGACGAATATCGCGTGGTGGTGCTGGGCGATTCGGCGACGTTCTGCCTGTACTGCGCGGCGGGCGAGGCGATTCCGCAAGCGTTGACTGATCTGGAAGAGACCCTCGACGGCCAGCGCGTGCGCGCGTACAACCTGGCCTATCCCGGCCCCGACTGGTTGAAGGACGTGCTGATCTTGCAGCACGCGTTGGACTATCAACCGGATGCGATTGTGTGGCTGGTGACGGCCAAGGGCAGCAGCGATCAACCGACGCCCGCGCAGCCTGACGCGCATCTCTTCACGCGCCTCAACGCCGACGAACTGCCAGACTTGCAGCGCCGCTACGGGTTCAACGTCTGGGAGATGGCGCAGTTTGCTGATGCCGAGTCGTGGTATCAATCTTCGATCCTTGCGAAAGGCGGACGCCTGCGCGATTGGATCAACCTGATGGCGCGCACGGTGCAGCGCGCGCTGGTCTATCCGGGTCAAGATCGCACGCGCGAGTATCTGCTGCCCGGCGAACCCGTAACCCAGCGCCCGCTCAGATTCCCGGCGGAAATCACCAGCGAATTGCCGGGCTATGGCGCACTGCCGAATGCACGCTGGGACTTGTTGCTGACCGGGCAGCGCATGGCCGCGGAAGCCAGCGTGCCGCTGCTGCTGGTCAACGAACCGATCTACCTCGCCAGTGGGCCGCACAGCGACGTCAACTACAACTCGGACTACGAACGCGCCGTGTACGATCGGTTTCGGGACGCGCTGACGACCTTCACGCAGAAACATCAGTTGTGGTATCTCGATCTGTGGAACCACCTGCCCCCGGAGGAGTTCTCCAACACGGCTTTGCATTATAATGGGCAGGGCAATCGCCACATTGCCCGCGAGATCATGCGGGCCTTGCAGGCGCTCAACAGCCAGCAGTAACCCGTAGTTCAATCAACACACGACACTCAGCACTCAACACTGCAACATGCCCAAACACGATCAAGGCATCGACGTCAGCCTCAAGCGCCAGCGCTACACCGTCATCCCCCGCACGCTGGTCTTCATCATCCGCGCTGATCGCGTGCTGCTGCTGCGCGGCGCGCCCACCAAGCGTATCTGGGCCAACAAGTACAACGGTATCGGCGGGCACATCGAGCGCGACGAGGATGTGTATGCGGCCGCGCGGCGCGAAGTCCGTGAAGAAACTGGCCTGGCCGTCGATGATCTGCGCCTCGCCGGTTTGATCAACATTGACGGCGAGCAGCCGACGGGCATCCTGCTCTTCGTCTTCACCGCCACATCCCGATCGGGCGATCCCATCCCGTCGGAAGAAGGATCGCTGGAATGGATCAGCCGCGATCAACTGGCGCAGCTCGATCTGGTGGAAGACCTGCCGACGATCCTGCCGCGCGCGCTCGATCTGCCGCCCGCCGCCCCGCCCTTCTTTGCGCACTATCATTACGACGATCGGGAACAGCTCGTCATTCAGTTCAGTGGAGAATAGCCATGCCTACTTTCGAACGTGAACTCGCCACCGCCGTTGAGCACGACGATCTCGCCGCCGTGATCGCCGCATTGGCCAAACGCGGATCGGGAGCCTCTGCCGTGGGCGCTGATCCCGGCACGGCCAAAGTGCCCGAAATACTTCTGGCGGCCAGGCTCATCCGATCGCACACTCCCGCCCCAGCCGATCGCTTCCGCTGGGTCAAACAATTGTTGACGCAGACGGACTTCAGCGGTCATCAATTGGGTCTCGTCATGCTATCCGACGTATACGATCAAAATCCAAAGACCGTGCTGCGCTTGCTGCAGCGCCACGCCGACAGCGCCAACTGGGCCGTGCGCGAGTATGCCGGCACGTGCGCCGGACGCATCCTCGATCAGCACTTCGCGGAAATCTATCCGGTGCTGCAGGCGTGGGCGCAGCACCAGTCGGAGAATGTGCGGCGCGCAGTGGTCATCGCCGCGATGGAAGCCGCCAAGGCCAATCATCCCAAACGCGGCGCGAAGCTGCTGAAGCTGCTTGATCCGTTGATGCGCGACGAGTCGCGTTACGTGCGCGTCAACCTCGGCCAGTTTGCCATCAGCCTGGCATTGTTGAAGAACTACCCCGACCTCACGTTGAAGTGGCTGCATAAGCACGCTCGCAGCAAAAACGAATTCGCGCGCTGGAACGTAGCGATGGTGTGGAGCGCGGTGGGCGGGCGCAAGTATGCTGAGCAAGGCATGGAACTGCTGACTGAGCTCGCCGCCGATGAGCGCCGCTTTGTGTGGCGCGCCGTGGCATCGGCCGCGGCGAAGTTGGGGCAGGCTCGACCGGAAATCGTGAAACCGATCGTGAAGCAGTGGCGCGCCGATCCGCAGCGCCGTCAAGTGGCGGAAGTGGTAAGCCGCTATCTTTGATGATATACTCCCTGCAGCGGGAGGCCGTTATGAGCGATTCGAAAAAAATCAAAGAAACCGCCGCGGTGTATCTGACCGTTGAGGCCAGCGCGCGCCGTTTGTTTCCCAACTTGAGCCTCGAGCAAATCATGGCCGAGCTGCTGCTGGAACGCGCCCAAAAAAACTTGATCAAATACCAGGCGGCCCTGCGCCAGTTCGAGGCAAAATATCCGCAGGGCTTTGAAGCGGTGCGCGGGGTCGTCAGCGGGGGAGAAATCTCCGCTGAAATGGAACAGGATTATTTCGACTGGGAACTGGCGGTTACGGGCGTCGGCGACATGCGCGAAGAAATCGATCGTCTGAAAAGCCTGAGTGAAGCAGCATGAATGTCGCGCAGTTGTCTGCGTCCCTGCAAAACGAGGCCATACGCCGTGGCTACGTGCGCCGCGTCGAAGTGCTCGATCACAGTGTCAGCCTCATCAAGGCCCGTCTGCATATTGCGCCCGATCTGTTCATTCAAGTCTACCGGAACGATCGTTTCGACACGACGAACTTCGTTCTGATCCATAACGCGCAACGCCTGTATGGCCGCGATCAAGTCTGCGGCACATGGCACCGCCACACCGTAGCGCAGCCCGCAGCTCATGATGCCAGCCCGGAAGGTCGCCGCGCGATTGATCTGCCTGAATTTCTTGACGAAGTTGAATCCATCTTAGCTGCACTTAGCCTGCCATGACGAAACCCAGCCGCTCCTTCGATCGCGCCGCTGACTACTACGATCAAACGCGCGAACTGCCGGAACCGATCGCCACGCACGGCATTCCCGCCCTGCTGCAGCACATCGCGCCGCAGGGCAAGATCTTGGATGTGGGCGCCGGCACGGGCCGGATCAGCGTGCCGCTGCTGCGGCTGGGCGCGGACGTCACCGGCATCGATCTCTCGTTGAATATGATGGGCAAATTGCGCGAGAAGTATCCCGCCGCACACCTGGCGCAGGCCGACGCGTCGCGCCTGCCGTTTGCGGCCTGCCGGTTCGACGCGGTGTTGACCACCCATGTGATGCACCTGATCGGCCCGTGGCGTGAGGCGCTGCGCGAATACCGGCGCGTGCTCAAGCCGGGCGGGGTGTACATCGACAGCACGCAGTGGCATGACAAGACCTCGCCGCTGCGGCTTATTCGCGATCACTGGCACACGCTCATCGAAGCGCAGGGTGCGCAATGGCGGCGTCCCGGCGCGCAAAGCCCGGATGAGATCACGGCTGAGTTGCAGACATTAGGGGCGCAGGTTGAAGAAGTAGAAGTGCTGCGTTATTACAGCACCGGCACACCGCGTGAAGTATTAGAGGCGATTCACAGCCGTGTTTGTTCGGATGCGTGGGATGTACCAGATCACATCTTTGAAACAACCTTCAAAGAAATCACCGCCTGGACGAAAAAAGAATTCAAACATCTTGATGAATCAATCAGCACTGAACGGCGTTTCGTCCTACGAATTACGAAGTTTGAGTGAGAGCGTCGCTGCGAGCGCCTTTCAGCGAAGCAGTCTCCTCATCGTCGCCGAGATTGCTTCGTCGCTAGAAAACGCTCCTCGCAATGACCACTCAACGTTGCTCCACCACAATCACATTCGGCACCGGCACCCACGAATCCACGCCGAGATTGCGCTGGCCCGATCGCAGCACCAAGCCCGACGACGTGCCGCCATCCAGATTCAACGCCGCATTCAGATCGAGATCGCTAGCCGCCAGCCACTGACCGAACTCCGTCAGCGTGAAGGTGGCGCCGGGACTCACGATGAAGACGATACGCCCCGATCGATCCTGCCCCACCGCCGTGCGCAATGACCGCCGCCCGTTGTCGTCGATGTCGGGGTTTGGTGATCCACCGGGCAGCACCAGCATGGGGAAGTTTTGCAGCGCGTGCGTCAGCGGCTCGCCGGTATACGGATCATCCACGTTCCAGCGCACACGTACCTCATCGCCATCCACGGCGAACATGCCGCCGAAACCTTCGTACACTACGCCGCCGCGCCGCTGTCCGTCCTGAATGACCAACCCCAGCGCCTGATTCTGCGGATCGAAAAAATTGCCGTTGACAGCGACAAGCGCGTTGGACTCGGACAACCATTCGCTGACGCGCCGGGGCCGATCGGGATCATAGAGCACGCGCAGGCGCGTCTGCGCCGGATCGATGCGCGCGATCCGCAGCCGATCCGATCGTCCCTCTTGATCGACCTTGAGTTCGCGGTATTCCACGCCCGGCGCGATTGATTGCCAGCCGGTATCACGTGGCGCCGGTGTGGCCGTAGGACGTGGCGTGATTGTCGGCGGGGCAACTACCGGTGCGGTGAGATCAACGATCGAGCAGGCGCACAAACCGAAGAGGATGATTGTGAACGAGAGCCAGCGCCACTTTACGGCCATTCGCCACCACCTTCTCCGATCGTGCCCAACACTTTCACATCCACTGTGACCACGGCGGGCACGCGCCCCACCGAATCGAAGCCCCACACGCCGGTGGGCGTCCACACGGCGAGGCCCGACGAACTGCCGCCGTCAAAGTTTAGCGCGGTGTCGATGTCGAGATCGCTGTTGGCGAGCCACACGGCCAGGCCGTGCAGCGTGAACGAACTGGTCGGCGTGGCGATAAACAACAAGTTGCCCGATCGATCCACGGCGACCGCCGTGCGCCGCGCCGCGCGGGCATCGTTGGGAATATCGGGGTTGGGCAGACCGCCGGGCAGCAGCAGCATGGGAAACGATTCGATCGATTCGATGATGTGCAAGCCCGCCGGTTTGGTCCAGCCGCGCAGCGGCCACACCGCTGCGCCGACACCCGTGAGATAGAACGCGCCTTCCATGCGCTCGTGCGACTGTCCCCCGCTCTGCCCGTCGCTGGTGAGCTGTCCCACCGCGTTGTGTGCGCCGTCGAAAAAACTGCTGTTGATCACCACAAGAGCCTGCGTGGTGCTGTACCACTCGCGCACTTTCAACGGCGACTCTGGCTGATAACGCACGTGAAAATCGACCTGCGTCGGATCGATCTTAACGACGTTCACGCGCCCGGTTTTCAGGATGAGATCGGCGAACATTTCGCGCACGAAGATGCCCGATCGGATCGGCTGCCACCCGTCGGACGTGAGCGGCGCAACGGTGGGCATCAACGTTGGGGACGGCTGCGGCGTCGGCGGGATCGCCGTAGAGGTTGGTGTAATCGTCGGCAGTGAGGTGCGCGTGGGTAATGGCGGGGCAACAAGCGTGGGTAAAGGCGATGAAGCCGCGCTGGTCGTCGCTTCGCAAGCGGACAGCAAGATGACGAGCAGACAGCATAATGTAATGGAGAGGTGCTGAACCGTCATGCCCGAGTGCAGTTGTCGGGCAGCCACACCACTGATAGGCGACTCGTGCCGATCAAGCTGCTGGATTCCCGCCGACGGCACGCGGGAATGACGTGCTTGATAGCCTGTCACCGCGCCAATCGACCGCTTCACTGCCTACTCCTGAACTTTCTCTGTGGCCTGCTTGTGCTCGTAGAAGACCAGCAGCGTGCTGCTGTACTTGCGCTGCTCGATCTCCTCGAAGTGTTCCAGCGCCACGGCTTCGTATTCCTTGGGATGAATCTGCACGACGATCTCGCCGTCGTCGGCCAGCCAGCCGGGCTGTTCGTCGATCAAGTTCAGCGCATCGATCCACAGGCGCTGATATTGCGGCGGCGCGATGTAGATGTAGTGGAACGGCTGCGGCACGTTCCGCAAATAGGCGAAGGCGTCGCCGCGCACGATCTCGGCGCGATCGCTCAACCTGGTGAGCGCCAGATTCGCCTTGATGGTCTCCTGCGCTTTGCGGTTCTTCTCGATGAAGACGGCGTGCGCCGCCCCGCGACTGAGCGCCTCGATACCCACACCGCCCGTGCCGCCGAATAGATCGAGAAAGCGCGCGTCGACGATGTCCGTGCCGAAGATATTGAAGACCGCCTCCTTCACGCGATCGGTGATGGGGCGGGTTGAATCGCCGGGGACGGATTGTAGATGGCGGCCTTTCGCCGTGCCAGAAATCACACGCATGATTGGTGGTTGGTTATTGGTAGTTGGTTGTTAGTTGATGGCTGTTGGTTATCCATTAATGCGCTTTTCGTCCTAACCAAAGTTCGGCGTAAGTCTGCCATTCATCTGCGGTCGTTTCCCAGTAAGGATAAATCGCCACGCCGGTGATCTTGCCGGGCTGCGCATCCAGATCATTCAAACCTGCCAGCAAGCCCGTCAACCCGGTCTGCATGTTCTCGACCGCTGGATCATGTGAAGAGCTGTGCTCCTCAGATGTCGGAACACCGATCAAGATCTCAGCGGTTGTCTCGCGCAAGCTGTTGGTCAAGTTTATCACCTGATGCCGTACCCATTGCTCATACCAAAATCTGAACGGGGCATGGCTGTCATACGCCATCACGGCAATCTGATCCACCCGGTTGGCGACCTCCCGATAGTAATCGCCGCGCCACGTGAACCAGCGGTTGACGATCAAATCGGCCTCAGGCAGCAAAGGCGTAATCTCGCGCCCGGCAATCGACAGACGAGCTTGTGCGCCAATCACCGCGCGCATTTTATCCAGAACGCTGAGCAGCGCCGGATCGCCGGTAACGACCGGTTCGGCGTCAAGATGCACGCCGTCGAATCCAAAGTCCTGCACGGCCAACCGGCTAATCTCGGCAATTTTGTTTTGCACCGCTTCATCGGCCAGATCGACGTAACCCGCTGCGCCCGGTGTGCCCGGCGGCACCCGTACTGGCACGCCCAACCAGGCTTGCACTTCAATCTCTGGCGCGACCTGCTTGAACGCCATGATAAACTCGCGGGCATGATCGTAGGTTGGGTTGAACTCACCAGCTGGCTTGAGATAACTGAGGTAGACGAAGATGGTCGCAATCTGCTGCTGCTTCAAGTTGGCGGCCAGCGCTTCGACTTCGGATACACTGTGCGGCTCCATGCTCCATTCCACGCCCAACCAGGCTGCATTCTGCCCGCGATTAAAGTGACTTCCCGGATAATCGGTGCCGGGCCGCAAGAAGCAAGCCCGCAGCACCGCTACGATCATCAGCACAGCCACAACGTCGAACACACGTCGCCACTTGATACGGCGCTTTGGATGTACTGGCTGATTGTTCATCGTTCACTGTTCCGGTTGCTATGCTACCACAGCGGCCGGACATGAGACCGGAATACCCGTACTAGCGCCGCCGCTGGAAGACCTTCACCAGTTCGCGCAGCCACAAGACCGTACTGCCTACCACGATGCACACGGCCCAATCGAAGGCGGTGAGCGGCACGGTGTTGAACGCCGTCTGCAGGAACGGCAGATAAATCACGGCGACTTGCAGCGCCACCGAGACGAGCAGCGCCAGCCACAGCCACTTGTTGCGGAACAACCCCTTGAACGCGCTGTCTTCATCCGAGCGGGCATTCAGCACATTGAACAGCTGGAAGAAGACCAGCGTGGTAAAAGCCAGCGTCTGGGCATACGCCATGGAGCCTGTGCCGCCCGGAAGCAAGCCGGCAGGCAGCGCCCAGTCCATGACGCCCAGCGTGCCGATCATCATGATGATGCCGACAAAGAAAATCTCGAACCACATCCGGCGCGTAATCACCCGCGTGCGCGGATCACGCGGGGGGTTCTTCATCACATCGGGATCGGGCGGCTCCATGCCCAGCGCCAGCGCCGGGCCGGAATCGGTAAGCAGGTTGATCCACAGAATCTGCGTCGCCAGCAGCGGCACGATAATGGACGAGCCTTCTTCGGGCAGCAGGCCGATCGTGTTGGCCAGCGCCACGCCGAAGAACATCACCAGCACCTCGCCGATGTTGGACGAGAGCAGATAGCGCAGGAACTTCTGGATGTTGGCAAAGATCGAACGGCCTTCTTCCACGGCGGCCACAATCGACGCGAAATTGTCGTCGGTCAGGATCATATCGGCGGCGCCCTTGGACACATCGGTGCCGGTGATGCCCATCGCCACGCCGATGTCCGCCGCTTTCAACGCGGGCGCATCGTTGACCCCGTCGCCCGTCATCGCCGTGATCGCTCCCTCGGCTTTCAGCGCGCGCACGATGCGCAGCTTGTGTTCCGGCGCGACGCGCGCAAACACCGAGGTCTCTGTGACCAGCTTGCGCAGCCGCTGATCGTCGGTCTTTTGCAGTTCAGTGCCCGTCACCGCCCGCTCGCCCGCGGACACCAGACCCAGTTCAGCGGCGATGGCCGCGGCCGTGGTGGGATGATCGCCCGTAATCATGATCGAGCGAATCCCGGCGCGGCGCGCCACCTGCACAGCTTCCTTGGCCTCGACGCGCGGCGGATCGATCATACCGACGACGCCCAGATACACCAGCTCGCGTTCGGCGTCTTCACTGATGACGCCGCTGACGGTGTCTTTGCGCAAGAACCGATAAGCCACGCCGATGGTGCGCAGCGCGTTCGCGGCCATCCGATCGATCTCGGCCTGAATCTCGGCCCGGCGCTGCGGCGTCAAGGGCCGCTCCTGACCGCCCGTCCGTTCATATTGGCAGCGGGCCAGCAGCACGTCGGGCGCGCCCTTGGAGGCTACCGCAATCATGTCACCGTGCTCCGCATCCTCCAGCGCCGTGCTCATCATCTTGCGTTCCGACGAGAAGGGCACTTCACCCACGCGTGTATAACGTTCAGACAAATCTTCTTCGGTCACGCCCGCTTTGCGGGCGGCGACCACCAGCGCGGCTTCAGTCGGATCGCCCTGCACCACCCAGCGCCCGTCCTGCTGCAGCAGCGTGGCATTGTTCGCCAGCGCGGCAAAGCGCAGCGTGCGCCTGACCTGCCGCAGCAGATCACCTTCGGCCAGCGGCCGGCCATCTTGCTGCACTTCACCCGCAGGATCGTAACCGCCGCCAGTGAGTTCCACCCGTCCCAGCGGCACCGCCACCGTGCGCACGGTCATTTCATTCTTCGTCAATGTCCCAGTCTTGTCGGTGCAGATCACCGTCGTCGAGCCGAGCGTCTCCACCGCATTCAGCTTGCGCACGATCACATTGCGCTTGGCCATGCGCGACATGCCCAGTGACAACACGATGGTCGTGATCGCCGTCAGCCCTTCAGGCACGGCGGCCACGGCCAGTGAGACCGACAGCAGCAGAATATCGACGAGCTGTTCCAGCGATCGGGTTTCACGATTGATCACCAGCAGCGTCACGCCCATGATCACGGCGATGGCGATCACAATCCGCCCGAGCAGCCGGCCCACGTGATCGAGTTCTTTTTGCAGCGGCGTGGGTTCTTCTTTTTGCTGCTGCAAGGTGCCCGCAATGTTGCCGATCTGCGTATCCGGTCCGGTGTGCGTCACGATCGCTTTGCCGCGCCCCGACGTGACTGCCGTGCCGCTGAAGATCATGTTCTGCTGATCGCCAATGCCCACCTCGTCGGCGATCGGCTCGCTGTCTTTGGACACTGACGTGCTCTCGCCGGTCAGCGCAGCTTCGGCCACCCGCAGCGCGATCGATTCGATGACGCGCCCGTCGGCGGCCAGCGTATCGCCCTCTTCGATCAGCAGAATATCGCCGGGCACCACCTCGCGCGTGGGAATCTGCTGCGGCTGTCCATCGCGCAGCACGCGCGTCGTCGGCGAGGCCATGGCTTGCAGCGCGGCCACGGCCTGCTCGGCGCGATTCTCCTGCACGTAGCCCAGCACCGCATTGAGGATGACAATGGCGAGGATGGTCAGCGCTTCAAACGGCAGGCCGCCCTCTTCTTCGATGATCCACGCCACAAATGAAATCACTGTGGCGACGATGAGCAGCATGGTCAGCGGATTTTCAAACTGCGCCAGAAATCGTTTCCAGGCCGGCTCGGGTGGAACTGTGGGCAGCTCGTTGGGACCGCATTTCGCCAGTGCTTCTTGCGCGGCGGCCGCGGTCAGTCCGCGCGCCGCATCGCTGTGAAAGCGGGCTATCACCGTGGCGACCGTCTGGCGATACGGCGGCGCCCCAACGCCCGCCGGAGCCGCCGGACGAGAGGGTTCAAAGGTTGTGGCCGGTTGATCGGTTGTCATGTTTTTTGTTCCTGAGTATGATCGGGCTTGTCACTCACGTTGACCAATTATAGTACGGGCCTGACGCCTGTGCTACAATTCGTACCATGCCCAAATATCCCACCCTCAGTATCGACGCCTTGCTCGAGCAAGATATTCCCGCCATGCGCAGCAGGGCCGGCCATGAACTGGTGGCGCATGCTTACCAGGTGGCTGAGCTGGCGCACGAGGGTCAAAAGCGCTCTTCGGGCGAACCGTACGTGCAGCACTGTCTGGCGGTCGGCAATATCCTGACCAACCTCGGCCTGGATGCGCCCACCATTGCGGCGGGACTGCTGCACGACGTGCTGGAAGATACCGACTACTCGCGCGAGCAGATGGAGCAGGACTTTGGCAAGGAAGTGCTGAGCCTGGTGGAGGGCGTGACCAAGCTGGGGCAATTCGATCACCTGGATTCACAGGCCGCCCGATCGTATGACGAGCGCGAACTCGAATCGCTGCGCAAGATGTTCCTGGCCATGGTGGACGATCCGCGCGTGATCTTGATCAAGCTGGCCGATCGGCTGCACAACATGCGCACGTTGTATGCGCTGCCGGAAGAGCGCCGCCAGCGCATCGCGCGCGAGACGCTGGAGCTGTTCGCGCCGCTGGCCAATCGCCTGGGCATCTGGCAGATGAAATGGGAACTGGAAGATCTGGGCTTCCGCTACCAGTATCCGGAGAAGTACAAAGAAATCGCGCAGCTCATCGACGAACGCCGGCCTGATCGGGAGGCGTATCTCAATCGGGTCAGCCGGAAGCTGCAAGAGCGCTTGAAGACGGAAGGCATCACCGCTGACATCTCCGGCCGCCCCAAGCACATCTACAGCATCTGGAAAAAGATGGAGCGCAAAGGCTCGTTCGAGCAGGTGTACGATGTGCGCGCCGTCCGCGTGCTGGTGGAGACGGTGGCGCAGTGTTACGCGGCGCTGGGCATTGTGCATTCCATGTGGCGGCCCATCAGCGGCGAGTTCGACGATTACATCGCCAACCCCAAAGACAACCTGTATCAAAGCCTGCACACGGCGGTGGTAGCCGATGAAGGCAAGACCCTGGAAGTGCAGATTCGCACCAAGGAGATGCACGAAAGCGCCGAGCTGGGCATCGCCGCGCACTGGCGCTACAAGGAAGGCGGCAAGCGCGATCCGAAGTATGAAGAGAAGATCACGTGGCTGCGTTCGCTGATGGACTGGCGGCACGACGTGGGCGACGCCAAAGAGTTCGTGGACTCGCTGCGCTCGGACGTGTTTCAGGATCGCGTCTACGTCTTCACGCCCAAGGGCAAGCTGGTGGACATGCCCACCGGCAGCACGCCCATCGATTTTGCGTACCACATTCACACGGACATCGGCGATCGCTGCCGGGGCGCGCGCGTGAACGGCGCGCTGGTCTCGCTGGATTATCCGCTGCAGACGGGCGATCGGGTGGAGATCATCACGGCCAAACGCGGCGGCCCCAGCCGCGACTGGCTCAATCCCAACCTGGGCTACGTCAAGACGCAGCGCGCGCGCACCAAGATCAAACAGTGGTTCAAGAAACAGGACCGCGAGCAGAACATCGCGCAGGGCCGCGACGTGGTGGAGCGCGAACTGCGCCGCCTGAGCCTGGATGGCATGGCGCACGACGCGGTGGCGAAGTTGTTCGGTTTCGACAAGGTGGACGATTTCTTCGAGAAGATCGGCGGGGGCGACATCAGTTCGCAGGCCATCGTCAGCAAAGTCATCGAGGCCGATCGCAAAGCGAATCCGCCGCCGGAAGAGCCGGTGCCGATGGTGCCGATCTCCAGTCCGGAGGTGCAGGGCCTGGTGGTGCGCGGCACCGGCGGCATGTTGACGCAATTGGCGAAGTGCTGCAAGCCGGTGCCGGGCGATCCGATCGTGGGCTTTGTGACGCGCGGGCGCGGCGTGACCGTGCATCACCGCAACTGCGTCAACATCGTGCACAGCAACGAAGCGGAACGTTTGATCGAAGTGTCGTGGGGCACCAGCCAGCGCACGTATCCGGTGACGGTCAAGATTTCGGCGTACGACCGCGACGGCTTGCTGCGTGATGTGGCGACGGTGGTGGCCGGCGAAAACGTGAGCATGAGCAGCGTGCACGTGACCACCAACAAGAACATCGCCACGTTTGTTGCGACGCTGGAGATTGCAGGCACGGCGCAGCTGTCCAAATTGATGGATCGCATCGAACGGCTGCCGAATGTGATTGAAGTGAAACGGCAGCTCAGTTAAATGCGGAACGGGGAAAGCGAAATGCGGAACGTGACGCCGGCGATCGACCCGCAAGTCGAACTGCGCCGTCTGTTTCAACAGCGTGGCTGCGTGCGTGTGCCCAATGCCAAACGGCGCGCGCAGCTCGGACCAAAATATAAAAAGGGCCATGAAGTCCGCCTGACCGTTTCATCCAAAGCCGAGCTCCGGCAGGTGCAGCGCTGGCTGAAGCAGGTCGGCTTGACCTATGGCGCTCCTTACGCCAAGGGCTTGCGCATCGTTCAACCCATTTATGGCCGGGCAGCCGTCGCTTGGTTCCGGGCCGAAACGCAGGAAAAGACATGAATCCCAGACGCCTGGTGTTGCTGATGGCCGGAATGATATTAACCGCTTGCGGGCCGGCGTTGACGCCCCTGCCCTATGCCGATGATTTTTCCACAGCCGACGGCGGGTGGAAGACGGCCAGTGATGAGGCGATCAAGATCGAAGTGCAGGACGGCGCGCTGCATTTCACGATCGACGATCTCGACACGATCGCGTGGTCGACGCCTAAGGACAAGCGTTTCGGCGATTTTGTACTGGACGTGGATGCCACGCAGGTGGCCGGCCCCAATGACAACACCTACGGCGTGATCTTCCGCTACCAGGACGATCGCAACTTCTACCGGTTCGACATCAGCGGCGACGGCTACTTCGCGGTGTTCAAGCGCAAAGATGGGGCGTGGAGCAAAGTGCAGGACTACGTCGAAAGCGCGGCGGTCACACAGGGCAACGCCACCAATCATCTGCAAGTGATCGCCCAGGGGAATCAGTTCACGTTCAACGTCAACGGCGAAACGGTGAAGACCTTCAGCGCTAGCGATTTTTCCAGCGGCAACATTGGCCTGACAGCCGGGACGCTGTTCGAGAATGCCGGCGTGCACATCGCGTTTGATAATCTCACAGTGAGCGAGGTGAAACCGTGACCTGCCTGTTCTGCCAGATCGCCGCGGGTGAGCGCCCGGCCACGATCGTCCAGCGCCGCGACGACGTGGTGGCCTTCCGCGACATCAACCCGCAAGCGCCCACGCACATCCTGATCATTCCAGTGAAGCACATCGTGTCCATCGCGGAAGCAACCGTCGAGGATGAGGGCGTGATCGGGCGGCTGATGACCGCCGCCAGAGAAATCGCGCAGCAGGAAAACTTGAAAGGTTACCGGCTCGTGATCAACACTGGATCGCAGGCCGGCCAATCGGTGTTTCATCTGCACGTGCATCTGCTGGGCGGGCGCGCCATGCACTGGCCGCCGGGATAACCCCTCACCCCTAACCCCTCTCCCGAATGGAACAGCACCATTCTGGAGAGGGGAACACAACACTCACACGAGGTGAACCATGGAACTTAAGCTGATCGCAATCGATAAGCCGGAAGACATGAATTTCATTCTGGGCCAGTCGCACTTCATCAAGACGGTGGAGGACTTGCACGAGGCGCTGGTGCAGGCCGTGCCCGGCATCAAGTTCGGGCTGGCGTTCTGCGAGGCGAGCGGCGTGTCGCTGGTGCGCGCCTCGGGCACGGATGAGGCGCTGGTGGAACTGGCGAAGCGGAACGCGCTGGCGCTGGGCGCGGGACATTCGTTCATCATCTTTCTGGGCGCAGGCTTCTTTCCGATCAACGTGCTCAACACCGTGAAGCTGGTGCCGGAGGTGTGCCGCATCTTCTGCGCCACGGGCAATCCCGTGCAGGTGATCATCGCGGAGAGCGAACAAGGGCGCGGCATCCTCGGCGTGATCGACGGCGAGCGCACCAAAGGGATTGAGACGGAGGCTGATGTGGAATGGCGCACAGGTTTCCTGCGCAAGATCGGTTACAAGCTGGGCTGATGTCATGCCCTCCGCTCTATCCTCCAAGTTGGACGCGGCCTGGCAGCGCCGCGCGGCGCTGCACACTGCAACGACGACCAGCGCCTATCGCCTGATCAATCGATCGGGCGACGGTTTTCCTGAGCTGGCCGTCGATCGCTACGGTGATGTGCTGGTGGCGCACGTGTACAGTCAAGGCGTGAAGATCGCGCCGCCGCAAGCTGTGTTGCAGGCACTGGCCGATCGGGTTGGGGCGCAGGCCGTCTACCTCAAGTACCGACCGGTGCAGGGCAA
>CAYNML010000042.1:0-16925 GCA_964398185.1 uncultured Anaerolineae bacterium
TGGAGGTATAATTTCTGTGGGAGGGTGCCATGACTATCTGGACGACACGTGCCACCTATAACAAAGGCGTCTTCAAGCCCGCGACCAAGATCGATTTGCCGGAAGGGGCGGCGGTCGAACTGCGTATCAGCACAGTATCCACCCATCAGGTGATCGATCCCAAGGATGCGCTGCTGAACGATGCAGCGGCGTTGCAGTACATGTATGCCGAGTTCGCGCAGGAAGAGCGTCAACTCGCGGAAGAAGGATTGGAGTATTATGCGCACATCCTTGACGAAGAAGAGAAACAAGCATGAAGCGCGGCGACGTTTACCTCGCGGATCTCGATCCGACAAAAGGTTCTGAGCAGGCCGGCCGACGGCCTGTTCTCATTTTGGAAGATGATCGCTTAATCCCCGCTACTCTCACTGTCGTGGTCGTCCCGTTTACCACCAACTTGAAAATGCAGAACTTGCCAACGTGTGTTTTCGTACCTGCTGGCGAAGGCGGTCTGCGTGTTGATTCTGTGGCGATTGGCCATCAGATTCGCGCGTTGGACAAACGTGGTTTGGTCGCGCACTGGGGAACGCTACCGCCCACACGCCTCGCCGAGATTGAGCACGCCGTGTTGCGCACGTTGGGCGTATCGCTGCGACCTTGAGTTGTATCTTGGTTGAGCGAGACTACCATGCGTACCATCGATCTTTCCACCTGGCCGCGCCGCCAGCGGATGAAGGTCCCTCAGCGGATGGGGGGAGCGGATGAGCGGATGCGCGATTGCGGGTGATCGGCATCCCCAGTTTTATTTTTGGTCTATCCGCAACCGCCCGATTTCATCCAGCACCGTTGCCAGCGTGGGCGCTTCGGCGGCGAGGGCATTTGATTCGGTTCGTTCGTGTTTGTGATGGGGAAATGTCGATATTTCGGGGTGATGCGGGGTGTCATCGTAGCGGAAGACTAGCGAAGTGTCAGCGCGCTGGTAGTGATAACTGTACATCAGGCGCGATGGATTGGATTCCAGATCGACCAATTCTCGAAAATGCAGCAGCGCGCCATCCACAAAAGTAATGTCGCCCCGAATTAACCCGGCCTGGGGGCCGCGTTTATCCAGAGCGACATCCGACGTAGCGACCTCGGGCGCATTGGCGACCGTATCGAAGAGCGCTTGCAGGCAGGCTTCAATCAACAAAGTGCGCCTCTTGCAGTGTGGCGTATTTTTGCTGCAGCAGTGCCAGCATCCCTAGCTCCATCCGCCAGTCGGTGAAGTCGAAAGTCTCTTCAATCTCGCGTGCTTGCAGGCGGCGCATAAACTCGGCTGAGGTCATGCCGTAGCGCTGCTCAAATTCGGCCAGTCGCGCTTGCGTCCTTGCCAACCCGGCCCTGAGCGTCTTCTTCTGATTTTCAATCGCCGATTCCAGTAGCGGCCTGAGTGATGTCTTGTCGTTAGTGCTAATTACCAGTTGTTGTAACATCGTTAGTACTCCTGAGATACAGCCGCACGTTTGCTGGAGAAATTATACATCACTCGGGGCACAAAACATGTCCGACGACTTCCCCTCCAAAGTCCAGCGCCAGATCGAGCGCTTGCGGCACTGCTCGTGTTATCGGCAAAGCGCGCATCCACGTCAGCGTCGCCGAGATTGTCGAAAGTTCTCCGGTGATGATCGCTGTCATCGGCGGTGTGCTGCGTGAGGAATGTCTGGCGTTGTATGGTTAGCGCTTGCGGTGTGCCATGGATGGGAAGTAGACAAACGGAATGCCCTCGGTACACGAGGGCATTCCGTTGAAGAAGTGCTATCCGCACTATCCGGTAATGGGCGTGCCTGTACCGCCGGTGCACAGCGCACCCGGCTCCGGTGTCTGAGGGCCTTTCTCGTACCGTGACACAAAGACTGGCAGACGCGAATCGAACGCATCCTCTAATGGTAATTGCAGACCCCACGCCGTCGCCACGACGGGCTGCGGCAGATCGGGATAAGGGGCTACCAGCACGTGTGTGCGTCCGCGCGCCAGATTACGCAGCGTCTGAACGGCGGCTTCGGGTAGATCGGGCCGATAAGCGATCCACACCGCGCCGTGCTCCAGCGAGTGCACCGCGTTCTCATTGCGGATGGGTTGATCGTAAATAATGATACCCCATCAAGCGGCATCCGCCACCCGCCTCTTGAAGTCGGTGTATACTTGATGCGGCGTGATGCCAGATGGAAAACTTCAACTCACAGGAGTGAAACCATGTCGATCATTCTCAAACGAAGTCTGCTGATGTTGAGTGCGTTCGTGCTCGTCCTGACGGTGGCTGGCTGCCAGCAGGTGTCCGATGCGCGCGCGGAATTCTGCACA
Source organism: uncultured Anaerolineae bacterium (assembly GCA_964398185.1). Lineage (GTDB taxonomy): Bacteria > Chloroflexota > Anaerolineae > Fen-1058 > Fen-1058 > Fen-1058. Next base: position 2,320 of record CAYNML010000042.1, read on the forward strand.
GAACTGCGCGATGTCGGCGCGCGCGCCGTGGAACTGCAAGCGGCCAAAGTCGACGAGCCAATCAGCAAGTATCAAAGCACCATCGACAATTTGGCCGCCAAGCGGCGGAACATCCAGCGCCTGGCCCGGCTGACCTCAATCGAAGCGGTCGACAAGCTGGATGCCGCACTGGATAAAGTGGCGCAGGCTTACGCCACGGTGCAGGGCAATGTGCTCGGCCCGGCGGCAGACAAGGTCACCTCCGCCGCTGCCGAACTGCGGCAGGTGTACGACAACATCAACACGGCGGTGTGTGCCGCGAAGTAAGCCTGCCTCGAAAACAACACAGCCCGCTCGGCTGAGCGGGCTGTGTCGAACGAAGCGCGGCACTCACTGCGCCGTCCGGTCGTCGTCATCCTTTCCCGTCAACATCTCGCGCACCGCGAATGCGCTGAGTATGTCGTTCGCTTCGCCCAGTTGTAGCACGGCGCGCGTATTCCCGGCCAGCGCGCGTGACACTCCCAGCTTCTCGGTTTCCCAGATCCACTTGGCGGCGTTGGGGTAATCCTTCAGCCGCTGCTCCAGCTTGGCCAGCCGGTATTCTTCGGCGTCGGCTTCCATTTCCACCAGTTGGCGGTGCAGTCTGGCTTCCTGAATCTTCAATTGCAGCAGATCGTTTTCGCGTTCGATGCGCGCCAGCACTTCCTGGTGCGCCAGTTGTTCGGCATCCCGCTGGCGGCGCTGCGCCAGCATTTGTTTTTCGGCCTGCTCCGACTGCTGCACGGCGGCCAGTTGACGCGCCTCCAGCGAGCGCATCACGTCGGGTGAAGGCTGGGCGTACGTGACGGTGACTTTGGAGATCTTCACGCCGTATGGCTCCATCTCGGCGCTCAGCTCCTCACGGAATTCCACCAGGTCCCGCTTGGCGAGATCGGCGACTTGCTCTCCGATGATACTGCGCACTAAATGCCGCAGCCCGTCCTGGCAGGCCGCCTGAAACACCTCGTCGAAATCGTCGGCGGAGATACTGTAAACAAACTTGTACGGATCGGTGATGACGAAGGTGACCAGCGTGTCGACTCCGGCGCGCACGTTGTCCTTGGTGGGCGCTTCTACCACCGGCACGTCGAACGGAATCTCGCGGCGTGTGACCAGATGCGTCACCACAATGTACGGCGGAATCAAGCTGATACCGCTGCCGATCGTTTTGACGTATCGCCCGCCGCGCGCCAGCAGCGCATTGGCGCCTTCCGGCACGCGCACGATAAATGACCGGTACACGCCGACGACGATCATCAGCACCGCCAGCGCAATCCCGAGCGGGATCATGAGCGGTTCCCCGATCAGGAGATTGAGCGCGATCGCGCCCAGCAGCACGGCCACACCTGCGATTACCATTTCGTTGCGCACACGATTCAACTGGGCCGGAATCAACACGATCGGAATAAGGCCTGAGGCATCGCGCGTGGCGAACGCCTCGCTGGCCTGTTCCAGTGGCACACGCACCTGCGTCAGTTGCGTGTAACCCGCTTCGGCTTGCGGAGATTCATCGGGCATGGTCATACACCTCGTCTAGGGATTTGATTCGCGATCTCACACCATTCGATCGTTCAGCTGGCTTCCGACTGGTTGGTAGGCTGCGACGTCACCGGCTGAACTGTGCGCCGCTTCCTGGCCGCGCGGCGATACACCAGCGGCGTGCGGAGTTTCACCAACACCTGCTGCTCGGGCGGCGCGATGGGCCGGGGGTCATCGGGCAGTAAACCGGCCGGTTGTCGTGGATCGCTCAGCCGGCCATATAAATAGCGGAACAGATCGCGCGACATCACAACGATCGGCACGGAGAGCAGCGCGTACACAAACCCCACCTGGCTCAGCATGATGGCCAGCAGCGCCATCACGGCGCGGTGCGGTTCTTTGACGTGCGTCGCCACGCGTGCTTCTACAAATTGCCCGACGAAACGGCGGATCAAATAAAAGGCCCCCCAGTTGACAAGCAGAACTTCCGGCCCGAAGGGCAGGCTGCTGAACGCCAGCCAGAGGTAGACGATGATCGGGCCGACTTCGGGGATCAATTCAAACGTGCCGGCCACAAGTCCGACGGCCAGCGGGTACTTCGCATTGACCAGGCCGATGCGATCCAGTCCCCACGCCACCGCGGTCACCCCGGCGCCCACCAGAAAGGCCTGGGTCACCTGTCGCTGCAGAAACGCGCGCAGCGAGCGATCGACAATGCGCACGATCGACCAGAAATCGAGCCGCACGGCTGGCGGCACCAGGGTATTGATCTCGCGCGCGGCTCGCCGGCCGTCCTTCAGCACCGTCAGCAGCCACGCCGGAAGCACCAGCAAACCGAGCACTGCGCTGAAAGTGTTGAGGAGGCTCAGCGTGGCTTGCACGATGGCCTGCGGAAGAGCGCCGATGAAGGCGTCGATTTCAGTGCGGAAAGACACGCCGACGTCTTCGAGAACTCGATCGAGGACTACGCGGAGTGGTTCGGGCAGAGTGCTCAGCGATTGATTGATTTGATCGGCGCTGCTCTCCAGCTGCTCGACCGTGGGCAGGCTGTTGATCAGCGTCATGAACTGGCGCACCAGCAACGGCATCAGCGTGGCGATGAACAACACGATGAAGGCGAACACGCTGGAGACGACAACGAGCGAGGCAAACCAGCGCGGCATGATGCGATCGAGCCGGTTGACGAACGGCAGCACGGCATACGCGATGAAGCCGCCCACGATAAACGGCAGAAGCGACTGCCATGCCGTGTTGGCCAGCCAGACCAGAGCCGCCAGGGCGCCAATGACCAGGGCGTAGCGGGCCACGGTCACGGGTTTGGTGCTGCGCATGCGCTGACCTAACCGCCGCCAATCCGAAATTTCCGGCGGCGCTGCGCTCTCCGCTGATCCTGGTGCAGTGGTGATTTCTTCTGCCATGTGATTTCCTCCGTCGCTAATAGTATAGCATCAACCGGCGCGGGTTCAAACTACGGCGAAGTTTACCGGTAGTCGGTTAAGCGGAGATTAACGGCGTCCGAAATCGGTATTGGCCTTGATGGGTGCTGCCACTCCCGCTTGCGGAGCGTGGCTGTCCAGCGGCTGGGAACCGCAAATGGTCACACCCGAAAATGCCAGCGCTCTTCCTCGATACGCTGCTACGGTGGGATGCGGCTTGACCCGAACTCACGTCAGGCGAGTAATGCGCGCAGCACCCCCGGCGTGAATTGGATGTCGATCTGATCGCGCCACAGCTGATAGGGTTGCTCGAGCACTTCGTGACTGGAGTAGAACAGCGCCTGTTTTAGCGTGAAGCGCTGCCCAGCAACATCGATCGGGTAGGGGCGCTGCCACTCAGCGGTGCCGCGCATGAAGTTGAACGCGCGCTGCGCCGACCACGTCGTCTCGATCTCAAAATCGGCGGCGTGCGGCGTCGAGAAGTAACTGCCGTCCGGCGGCTGTGCGCGCCGTGTCAGTCGATCCTTCTCCAGTTGGTCCAGCACGTCCAACAGCAGTTCTGCGCCGTACTGCGACAACGTGCTGTCAGCTTCTTCGCCCGTAATGCCATCCGGCAGATCGACTTCCGCCTGTGCCGCAATGTCGCCGCTGTCCCAGTGTTCATCCATGAAGTGGATCGTCACCCCAAAACGCCGGTCGCCGTGGCGCAGCATCCAGAACAACGGATGTGGCCCACGATAGTGTGGCAGCAGCGAGGGGTGAATATTCAAAAATCCCCAGCGCGGCACATTCAGCACTGCGGCTGGAAAGCGTTTTGGAAAACAGGCGACGCAGGCGACAGCGGCTTGCCATTGCTCGAAGGCCTCAAGCGTTTCAGCGGCGGCGAGGCGGCTGACTTGATACACCGGAATCTGCCGTTCCCACGCGAGCGAGACGATCGATGGTGTTGAAGTTGACTCGACCAGCGGAATGGCGGTGAGCTGCGGTGGGCTGAGCGGCGCGATCGGGCGGCCACCAATCGCCTGATCAGACGGGATCACGATCGCGCACAGATCGTGGCCAGCTTCGATCAGTAGCCGCAGCGGCGCCGTGGAAAAGGCGCAGTGTGTGCCGCAGAAGATCACACGCATGGCTTGACACCCCGTGGAGAACGGTTATAGTTTACCGTAAGTTCAGGTGGAAAGCGAGAGCCATGGCCCGTTATCAGAAAACGATGTGGATGGTGCAGTGCGCTAAATTGAACAGCGAACTCCCGGCGCTCGATCGGCCGCCGTTCCCCGGCGAGCTCGGCCAGCGTATCTTTGAGAATATTTCCAAAGAGGCGTGGGCGCAGTGGAAAGAACACTCGGTGCTGTTGATCAATCACTACGGCTTGAACCTGGCCGATCCGGAAGCGCAAAAATTCCTGACGGCGCAGATGGAAGAATTCTTGTTCGGCACTGGCGGCGAGATGCCGGCGGGCTGGTCGCCGCAGCAGGGCAAGGGCACGCCGCAGAGAAAGTGAACAATGAACAATGAACAATGAACAATGATCAATGATCAATGATCAATGATCAATGGGATGATGGGCTGTACGTTGAAGTGCAGACAAGCGTGGGCGGCGCGTAAGGCGGTTTCAACTTCGGACGGTGTGTCGCCGCGCGCAAAGATGAAGCCCAGATAACTTTCGCCTTCGGGCAGCGGCACCAGTGGATAGTTTAATTTGGCGGTGATCTGCACGTCTTCAATGCCGATCACCGCTTTTGCTTCGTCGAGGCCGGACACGCCGCGCAACAATCCCGCCGCCGGGATCGGAATCATCATCACGCCGCCCGCTTGATCTTCGCGTTCCAACGAATCGATCTCTATTCCAACTGCCTGCCGCAAGATCAGCTCTTCCAGCGAAACATCGGCGCTGTGCGCAAAGCGCAGCGTTTGCGCGCACAACCCGCCGATCGATCGCCCCGCCATCTCGATCAACCACACGCCTCGATCGTTGAGGCGCAGTTCCGCGTGAACCGGCCCTTCTTTCAACCCCAACGCTTGGGCCGAATCCGCCGTGCAGTGAGCAATGGCCGCTTGCGTTTCCGGCGATAACCGCGAAGGTGTGACGTAGATCGTTTCTTCAAAGAACGGCCCGTCGAGCGGATCGGGTTTGTCGAACAAGGCCAGCACCCTCAACGTGCCGTGATCAAGCAAGCCTTCCAGCGCCACTTCAAAACCGGGAATATACTCTTCAACGAGGAATGGTTTGGGATCGGGTGAGGGATCGATCGAGTGCAGCAGTCGCCCCAGGCGCTGTGCCGCCGTGACAAATTGATCCGCATCGTCGGCGCGGATCACGCCCCGGCTGCCGTTGAGTGCCAGCGGCTTCACGACGCAGGGGTAGTTGACCTGTCGCGCCACTCGCGCCAGATCGTCTGCCGTGCTCAACAACCGAAAATTCGGCACGCGCACACCGCCCTGCTTCAACAAGGTCCGCATCACGAACTTGTCGCGCGCCGCTGCGGCGGCTTGCGGCGAATTGTGCGGCAGGTTCAAAGCCGCGCTTGCCTGGGCGGCGATGAGGCTGGCGCTGTCATCGACGGATAAGATCGCGTCGAGCGGATGATCGTTGGCGTAAGCGACGATGTGCTGCACGGCGCGATCGGGATAACGGAAGTCCAGCGTCAAGGTTGCTTCACGCGGATTGCCCAACTCGTCGGGTAGATCGATCGCCGTGACGATCTCGATGTCCAGCTGACGCGCGGCGGCGCGGAACGCCTCGGCGCGATAGGTGTGAGGGGTGGTTAGTAATAGAACGCGCATATTGAAACACGTTTTAACGTGTTTTCTCTACCAGCAGCGAATTCATTCGCTGTGACTGTGACTGTGACCTGTGACCAGCGTCATGCCCCAGTGCTTTCATCGGGCAGCCAGCTGACTGCTGCGTGATTCGCGCTAGTCGTACTGTGGATTCCCGCCTGCTGCGCGCGGGAATGACACGGTTGTCTATTCGTGTTAATACGCGGCGAGATCAGGCACTCTCAAATGAAAATCGGTCGCGTCTTGATACGCCCTGGCCACCGACAACGCCGCTGCCTCACCGTACAACCTCCCGGTAAACGTGATGCTGCTCGCATGGCCTTGCGCCGTCACGCCGTTGGGCACGACCACCGCCGGATGCCCGGTGAGATTGGTGCGCGTGAGATCGGCTTCGTCGAACGACGGCGCAGCGTACACATCGATGCCCCGCATCACCTGCTGCATGGCCTGCATCGCCAGCGTGCGAACGCGATTGGCCTGCACGTATTCCACTGCCGGGATCAAGCGCGAACGGCGGAAGACGTTGGGCCACGCGTCTTTCACCTGCTGCGCCAGCAGATCATCGCGATTGCTGCGCGTCAATTCATCGAAGGCCGCCGCCGCTTCGGCAAACAGAATGATGGTCATGGCCTCGTACGGGAACTCCGGTAACTCGATCGGGATGAGCTTGATCCCCAGCGACTTCATCACGCGCAGCGACTCGTCGTCGTTCGCCTTGTTCTCGCGTTCTTTATCGAAGGCGCTCTTCACGTAGCCCACGCGCAGTTGCTTCACATCCACGCGCGCGTCGTAGTTGAACGGATAATCGGTCACGGTGAGATCGCGCCCGTCGCTGCCGCGAATCGCATCAAACACGATGGCGCAGTCTTCCGCCGATCGGCACAGCGGCCCGATCTTGTCCATGCTCCAACTCAGCGCCATCGCGCCGTAACGGCTCACGCGCCCGAAGGTGGGGCGCAGCCCGGTGACGCGGCAGCGATTCGACGGCGACACGATCGAGCCGAGCGTCTCCGTGCCGATGGCAAAGCCCACCAACCCGGCGGCGGTGGCCGACCCTGATCCCGCCGACGACCCCGACGAGCCTTCTTCCAGATTCCACGGATTCTTCGTCATCACGCCGTCGAGCCACACGTCGCCCCAGGCCAATGCGCCCACACTCAGCTTGGCGATCAACACCGCGCCGGCTTCCTCCAACCGATCGATCACGGCGGCGTTGACGGCGGGCACTTGATTGCGATAGGGTTCCGCGCCCCACGTGGTGCGAATGCCGCGCGTGGCGAGCAAGTCTTTTGCGCCATACGGAATGCCGTGCAGCTGGCCGCGATACTCACCACGGGCGATTTCACGATCGGCGCGGCGGGCTTGCTTCAACGCCAGATCGTCAGTGAAGGTCACCACGCAGCGCAGGATCGGATCGTAACGCTGTAACCGATCGAGATACAACTTGGTCAACTCGACCGACGAGATGTGCTTCGTGCGGATCAGCGCGGCGAGCTGTGTGACCGGCCAGCAGGCAATGTCTTCGACGTTGTCCGGCAAGCGCGGCGTCTTGATCTTGCTGTAGGTGATCTGGCGCTGTTTCGTCTCGAACGTCATGCCCGGCAGGCGTGGATCGAAGGCGAGGGCCGGCGGGATGCCGTTATCGATCGGGATGGCGCGCAGTTTCTTGTAGGCGGCCAGCTGCGCGTGGAGATCGGCGATCATCAACTGGCGCTCTTTGGCCGTGAAGCGCAGGCCGATCAGTTTCTCGGCGGAGGGCAGATCTGCGATCGGGATGCGGCGGCGCTGGGTCATGGCGCTGATTCGTTTGTGGGGCAGTCGGGCAGCGGCGACCAAATCGTCAATTCGAGCGACGTGGCCTGGCCGCCGGAGGTGGCGCCTGCGACGCGGATCTGCGGCTCGCAGCCGGCGCCTTCGACAGTGAATTGATTGGCGCTGAGATCGGGCAGGCGCGCGCCGTTGAGCCAGAAAATATAACTGCCATTGCCGCCGGTGGCGCTGAGCTGGAGTCTGGCGACCCAGACATTTTTATCGAACGGCGACGGCCCCGCGGTGATCACTGTCCACTGGAGATTTAGCGGTTGATCGGACGCAGCACCCGCCGTTGAAACATCGGTTTGGTTGTCAGCGGGCGGCAGCTGGGTCAAACTGCCAGTCGGCCACCGTGAAACAATCAGCACCAGCAGCAGCATAAGCGCCGCCAGGATACCAGCCGCAACGATAAAGATGCGCAGAAAGTGCGGACGTGTTTCAGCGGGTTCAGGCGGTTGGGGCGGCGGGTTGCTCGCCGGGCGCAGCGTGGTATCGGGATAAGTGCCGGTCCTGTCATACACATATGACGCCCAGAAGCGCAGAATGGCGCGCAGTTGATCGCGCTCGCGCGGCGCGGTGATGTCTTCTGCCGCGACGCACATGTTCTGCATCTCGCGCTGCACCTCGGCCACAAAGGCGGTGACGTCCTGCGGGGCTTTGCTCTGTTCCAGCAAGCGTTCGTGCGCGGCTTGCAGGTCTGCAAATTGGGTCATGGCTTGAATTCTCCCAGCAATTGCTGCGACAGGTTATACAACTCACCTGCCGTGTCGCGCAGTTGTTTATCGGCCAGGTACAGATGCTTATCGGCGCTGTCGGAAAAAGCGTTGGTGGCGTCGTAGAGCGCGGCGAAGTCGTAGTCTGACGGCGTGAGCAGCGCGTTAATGCGTTGGGCCGCGCTCTGCAACTCGATGGCCCACGCGGGCCCCTGCCAGCCACCGTTCCGCTCGACGAGCGGCGCAGCGATGTGCTGCACGCCGGCGGCAAATGTGATCAGCAGATCGACTTTCTGATCGACGGGCCGCCACAAGCGCGCCAGCGCGCGCACATTGCCGGCCTGACCCACCGCGTCCCACCGCTCGACCTCGCGCGCAAATTGATCGAGCACGAAGATCACATCGTTCAAGGCATTGTGCAGTTCCTTGAATTCCCACAAACGCGCATGATAGTGCTTGAAGCTCTGAAGGGCCGCCACCAGCCGATCGGGCAGGGGGTCATTCGCCGGTAGCGCCTGCTTCAGCGTGGCCGCCAGCTGGGCCAGATCGATCTGGAGATAGTTGTTGATCAGATCGCCCTGCACCTGCGTGACCTTGTCACGCCCGACTACATCACCGCCGATGTTGGCTTGATCGCTGGTGAGGTTGATGCCGCCGCTCACATTGGTGCTGCTCGTCGAGTCTGCCGGATCGCTCATGGGTGTCTCGTGTGCCAGGTCATTCCCGCGCGCTTTCGGCGGGAATCCAGCCGCCGATCAGACTGGATGCCCGATAGAAACACTCGGGCATGACTGAAGGACATTGTAGGCCGGAAATCAGCGGGGGTCAAACAAGAGGAACCCTCCCGGAGGTTCGCAACCTCCGGAAGGGTTGGTGTGGCTACTTCACGGCATACGTGATCTGGATCGACAGGCTCATTTCCAACTCGCCGGGCTGCACCGGGGTGCCGCCACCACCGCCCAGTCCCATGGCGTCGCGGTACATGGGGTACGCCGAGCCGCCGATGACTTCGCTGACGGTGATCACTTCGCCCAACTGTACGCCGTTCAACTGCGCCAGTTCCTCGGCGCGCGCCTTGGCGTCAGCCACGGCCTTCTCACGCGCCTCGGTTTCCAACCCGGCGGTGTCTTCCACGCTGAAGTTCACGCCGTAGATGTTGTTCGCGCCCGCGGCCACGGCCTTGTCCAGCACTTCGCCGATCTGATTCACGTCGCGCACGGTCACATCGACGGTGTTCGTGACGTGATAGATCATCTGATCGGTGCTGACTTCCGCGCCCATCGCCGGCGCAGACACGCGCTCGGTGTAGACACTGTAGTTGCTGGTGCGAATATCCTTGTCGGCCAGGCCGAGCTGCTTCAGCGTATCCAGCAAGCTGTTCATCTTCGCCTTGTTGTCATCCACCGCTTTTTGCAGCGATGACGCCTGCGTCTCAATGCCCACGGTTACGCGCGCGATGTCGGGCTTGCCCGTCACCTTGCCGATGCCCACCACGGTGATGCTGCGCTCGCTGCCTGCTTCAGCCGCCGCCACCGGTTGTGTGCCGCGCGGCGTGCTGGCCAGCGCCAGCGCCAGTCCGCCGATACTCAGCATCGTCACCACGACCAACACCACTAAACCGTACATCACTTTCTTTGCCAACATCGTTGAGCCTCCTGAAAATTTCGGCCTATTCGGGCCTTGTATAAATGAGACGCCCGATCGGGCGGAAAGGTTCCCGATCGGGCGTCGTGACAGAAAAATCCTCCCGGAGGCTGTCAGCCTCCGGGAGGATTGTGCGAACTACCGGCAAAAATCCAGCGCCGCTTGAGCGTAGATCAACGCGGCTTGCTCAACTGATTGCAGATCAACCCACTCTTCGGCGGCGTGCGCCCCGGCTCCGCTTGGCCCGCAGACCACCGTCGGAATGCCCGCCGCGGCGAGCAGGGCAGCATCGGTCCAGAACGAGACGCCGCCGGGATCGATCGGCTGTGCGAGCACGCTTGCAGCGGCGGCTTGTACCGCCTGCACGATCGGATCGGTGACGGCGACCTCGAACGGCTCGCGCGCGAAGAACGATTTGACGGTGGCGTGAAAATCCTTATCGGCCGCAGATAGTCGATCGAGAATGGTTTGCAGTTCTGCAACGGTCTGCGCTTCCGTCTCGCCGGGAATGGTGCGGCGCTCGACGCGCAGCTCACACCGATCGGCGATCACGCTCATCTCGCGCCCGCCGTTGATCAGCGCCGCGTGCAGGGTGGGCGGTCCGATCAGCGGATGCGGCTCACGCGCGCGCAGTTCCTGTTCAAGCCGTTCGAGTTCGTGCAGGAAGCGCCCCATCTTCAGATTGGCGTCGATGCCCAACTGCGGACGACTGCCGTGCGCGGCTTTGCCAGTGACGACAACTTCCAGCCACACAAAGCCTTTGTGCGCGATGGCGAGTTGCAGTTCCGTTGGTTCGGTGATGATGGCGGCGTCGGGCTGGTAGCGCGTGGCAATATCCGCCGTGCCGAGGCTGGCATATTCTTCATCGGCCACGGCGGCGAGCAGCAGATCGCCGCGCAGTGCAGCGTTGGCGTCGCGCAGCGCTTTCACGGCGGCCAACATCGCGGCGATGCTGCCTTTCATGTCATACGCGCCGCGACCGTACAGCTTGCCATCGCGGACTTCTGCGGAAAACGGATCGGGCATCTGCTCCACGCCCACCGTGTCGATGTGGCCGTTGAGCATCAACGACTGGCCGCCGCCCGATCCGCGCAGCCTGCCGACCGTGCTGAGGCGATCGGGCGCGGGTTCGTGCTGTACGACGCTCAGGCCCAACTGCTGCATGGCGCTCAACAGGTAACCGGCGATTTCGCGCTCGCCGGCGCCGCCCGGCGTCAACGACGGATTGATCGAGTTGATGTGGACGAGATCGATGAGCGTGTGATGGAGATAATTGCGATCGAGGGCCAGGTTGGTCATGATGTCCTCAGCATGGGATAGCGTAAGGATACTGTAGCGCAAGTTGCCAACTTGCGCAACGGTTGCGGAGTCGGCTTCTAGCCGACTTGGTTTAGCAGCGCCGAATTCATTCGGCGAGAGCTTGCGCAACGGTTGCGGAGTCGGCTTTTAGCCGACTTGGTTTAGCAGCGCCGAATTCATTCGGCGAGAGCTTGCGCAACGGTTGCCGCTTTCGCATGAACGATGTTACAATCGGCCAATCCGCAGAAACCGGGTTTCTTCAGTTCAAATGGAATTGAACGATTCGCAGGGAGAAACCCGGTTGCTACAAGACAAGGAGACACATGATCAACCTCTGGAAAGAAGTGCCCGCCGGGTCCGACATTCCCAACATCATCAACATGGTCGTCGAGATTCCCAAAGGCTCGCGCAACAAGTACGAGCTGGACAAGAGCCTGGGTATGCTGAAACTCGATCGTGTCCTGTATTCGTCCATTCACTATCCCGGCGATTACGGTTTCATTCCACAGTCGTTTTACGAAGACGGCGATCCGCTGGATGTGCTGGTGATGGTGAGCGAGCCGTCGTTTCCGGGCTGCGTGATTGAAGCGCGCCCGATTGGTTTGTTCCGCATGACGGATCGCGGCCTGCCTGACGAAAAGATTCTGGCCGTGCCGGCCAACGATCCGATTACGCGCGACTATCACGACATCACCGATATTCCGCAGCACTTCCTGCACGAAGTGGCGCACTTCTTCGCGGTGTACAAGGACCTCGAAGGGGTCAGCGTCAAAACGATCGGGTGGGAAGGGGCGGCGCAGGCGCGCAAGGCCATCCGGCACGGGGTGGAGTTGTACCAGTCAAAGATCAAGTAAACGGGCTGATCCTCCCGGAGGCTCCAAGCCTCCGGGAGGATCAAAACGCAGGGCGCAGATTTGATCAAGCGATCAGATTTGCGCCCTGCTCGTTGTGTGACCGGTTTATGCCTGCCAATAGGCCGATCGGCACATGACGGCACAGGCGTGTTCTGCTACACTGTCCGCAGTTTGTGGAGGTTAAGGCCATGACATTCATTCTGGAAGTGCAAAACCTGCTGAAGAAGTACGGCGATTTCACCGCCGTCGACGGAGTGAGTTTCGCGATCAAGGAAGGCGAGATCTTCAGCCTGCTCGGCCCCAACGGCGCGGGCAAGACGACGACGATCTCCGTGCTGTCGTGCCTGCTCAAGCCGACCAGCGGCGATGCCATCATCGGCGGACATTCGGTGGTACGCGAATCGTTGAAGGTGCGCGAGGTGATCGGCGTGGTGCCGCAGGACATCGCGCTGTACAACATGCTCAGCGCGCGCGAGAACCTGGTGTTCTGGGGACGCATGTACGGCATGGGCGGCGCGGCGTTGAAGCGCCGCGTGGACGAAGTGCTGGAGCAGATCGGGCTGACGGACAAGGCCAACGCCAAGGTCGAGACGTACTCGGGCGGCATGAAGCGGCGCGTGAACATCGGCGTGGGGCTGCTGCACAAGCCGCGCATCATCTATATGGACGAACCGACGGTGGGCATCGATCCGCAGAGCCGCCGCAGTATCCTGGAGACGGTGAAGGACCTGAACAAGCAGGGTATGACCGTGTTGTACACCACACACTACATGGAAGAGGCGCAGGAATTGTCCGATCGCGTGGGCATCATCGATCACGGCAAGTTGATCGCGCTGGGCACGCAGCAGGAACTGACCAAAATCGTGGGCGAGCACGACACGCTGCGGCTGCACATCGGCGAAGAGGGTGACGCTGAGAAACTGGCTCAGACGCTGAGCGGCATCCCGGGCGTCATGAAGTGCTCGGCAGCCGATCATCAGGTGGTGCTGGTGGCGCCGGAAGCGGAAGCGGTGCTGGCCCCGGCGATCACGCACGCTAACGAAGCAGGAATTCGTATCCACTCGGTGGACATCCAGGAGCCGAACCTGGAGACGGTGTTCTTGCAGTTGACGGGCCGGGCGCTCAGAGATTGATCCACGAAGTTCACGAAGGAACACGAAGACGTAATTTTCTTAGTGAATGTCATTCCCGCGCATTGTCAGCGGGAATCCAGTTGTCCATCGTCACCCTGGATGCCCGCTGACAGCACTCGGGCATGACGTATGACTCAACGGTGCATAAAAAGGACTTGCGATGAAGAAATTATTCAACATCGCCCTCAAAGATTTGAAGATCATGTTCCGTGATCCGTCGTCGCTGGTGTGGATGCTGGCCATGCCGATTGCGCTGACGCTGGCGATGGCCTTTGCCTTTGGCCGCTTGACGGGCGGCGGGCAGGCCGCCGGGCTGAGTGATATTCCGGTGATTGTTGTCGATCTGGACGGCGGGCAGATGAGTGAACCGATCGTGCAGACGTTTCAGTCCGCAGAACTCGGCGATCTGATCACGGCGACATTGTCCACCGACGAAGCGGTGGCGCGGCAAGCCGTGGAGCAGGATCAAGTCGCAGCGGCGATCATCATTCCAGCGGGTTTCACGGAGAAGATCATTCCCGCCGGGCTGCAGCAGGGCGACTTCTCGGCGCTGGCCGATCGGGAGCAGGGCGTGGTGGAGGTGTATGCCAGTCCCGAACGGCCCATCAGCGCTTCAATCGTGCGGAGCATCGTCAACGCCGTGCTTAATCGCATGGCGGCGGCGGGCGCGGCGGCGCAGACGTCAATCACGCAGTTGATCATGAGTGGCGCAGTCTCACCGCAGGCGATGGCGCAGAGCGGCAGCGAGATTGGAATGCGGGCGGGTGAACAAGCCGCGCAAGACACTTCCACAAAACTGACGGTACACTACGTGGGCGCATCGAACAATTCTGGCGGCTTTGATTGGATGGCCTACATGGCGCCGAGCATGGCCGTGCTGTTCCTGATGTTCACCGTCTCGCTGGGGGCGCGGAGTGTGCTGGCCGAGCGGCAGTGGGGCACCCTGCAGCGCTTGCTCATCTCGCCGACATCTCCGCCGCAGGTGTTGGGCGGCAAACTCAGCGGCATCTTTTTCACGGGCCTGGCGCAGATGGTGATCTTGATCCTGTTCAGCGCGGTGATCTTCGGCGTGCGCTGGGGCGCGCCCGTGGCGCTGATTGGCCTGATTGTGGCGACGGTGTTTGCGGCAAGCGGCTGGGGCGCGCTGCTGGCGGCGTATGCCAAATCGCCGGGGCAGGCTATGTCGCTCGGCTCGATGATGGCGCTGGTCTTTGCCGGCCTGGCGGGCAACTTTGTGCCGCGCCAGAATTACCCGGAATTCCTGCAGAAGCTCAGCCTGTTCACGCCCAACGCGTGGGCGCTGGAAGGCTTCGAGGCATTGGGGATGGGCGGCGGTTTGCCGGAAGTGCTGCCGATGATTGCGGCGCTGACGGTGATGGGCGTGGTGTTGTTTGCGGCGGCGACGGTGCTGTTCCGGCGGCAGTATAAGTGAAG
>CAYNML010000042.1:17025-52877 GCA_964398185.1 uncultured Anaerolineae bacterium
ATGCGTAATGATGTATCCGTGTAAATCTGTGGAATCTGTGTCCCCAAGAGGCTGGGCATGAGCAAGTTGCTGACAATTGCGTGGAATCATATCCGCATTGAATTTGAAGATCGCTCGACGATTGTGTTCTTCTTGATCCTGCCGCTGCTGTTTACGGTGATCGTGGGATCGGCGCTGAGCGGTGGCGGCAGTTCCGCTGGTGATACGCGCCCCGTGGTGGTCGTGGTCGATGCCGATCACAGCGCGCTCTCGCAGGAATTGGTGACGGCCCTGCAAGCGTCGAAAGTGATGCGCGCTGAGACGCTGTCGCAGGCGGAAGCCGATCGGGCGTTTGAGAACGATGAAGCGCTGGCGGTGCTGGTGATCCCGATCGGCTTCCAGGCCGCGGCGCTGAACGGCCAGCCGATCGATCTCGATCTGACAGCGGCCAACGATAATCGATCGCTGGCGGTGGAGCAGGAGGTGCGCGCGATCATGGAGCAAACCGCCGGCGCAATCGCGGCGGCGCAGATTGCCGTGAGCGAAGCCGAGCGCATCAAGCCGTTTGCTGATGAGCAGGCGCAACAAGCTTACTTCGATGCCAGTTTGATGACCGCGCAGGGCCTGCTGAAGAATCCACCCGCGCGCGTGGAAGCGACCCAGCCGCCACAAGCCGCTGATACGGTCGAGAGTGGTGAGGGCTTTGCGCAGTCATCGCCGGGGCAGTTGGTGACGTGGGTGATGACGACGCTGTTTGGTGTGGCAGGCTTTCTGGTGTACGAGCGCGTCAACGGCACGGCGCGGCGACTGGCCGTGATGCCCATGCGCAACTCGATCATTTTGGGTGGCAATTTTTCCGGTCGCTTTGCGCTGGGCGCGGTGCAGATGATCTTGATGGTGGTGTTCGGCGCGGTGGTGTTGAGTGTGCCCTATGGTAACGATCCGGTGGCGCTGGCGGTGATGCTGATCACGTTCGGGTTGGCGGGCACGGCGTTTGGCATCATGCTGGGCACCTTCTCGCGCACGCTGAGCCAGGCGGGCGGCCTGTCGATCTTGTTTGCGATGTTGTTCGCGGCGCTGGGCGGCTGCTGGTGGCCGCTGGAGATCACGCCGCCGCTCTATCAGACGCTGGTGAAGGTGCTGCCGTCAACGTGGGCCATGCAAGGGCTGACGGACATCATCGTGTACGGCAAGGGGCTGAGTGATATCTGGATCAATGCGGTGGTGCTGCTGGCCTTTGCGCTGATCTATTTTGTGATCGGCGTCCGCCGGATGCGGTTGGACTAACGACCGTGGATTCGTAGACGTCCAGCCCGAAGATCGCCATGATTGAGACACTTTGCACAGCAGGGTGTCTCTTTTTTGCGCCTTGCATCAGTTTTCACAACTTTGTCGTAAGCGGCAGGACAAAATTCTAATTGACTGGCGCACGATATTGATCTATTGTGTACTCAGCCAAGTCCCCCGTTACGACGGCGCGATCGGCGACCTGCTCGATCGGCCGGCGCCGTATCCGACAATTTGTCCATGCCAAGGATCAACCAAGGAGATATCGCATGTTACGCAAATATGCCATACCTGTGTTGTTGTTCGCGCAAGTGATTGTCTTTCTGTTGCTGCTGAGTGTGTTCGTGCAGCAGCCCGCGGCCAGCGCTTCCGGCGCCGCCGTTTCTGGCGCCGCCGCGCCACCCGCTGCGCCCGCAGCGCAGATTGCCACGCATGGCCAGTATGTGTGGAGTTACGCCGCCAAATTTGTGTGCGGCTTTCAGCGCAGCGCCCAGCCCGGCCAAAATCCGGCGGGCGAGCCTATCGTGAAGCCCGGCAACTATGCCACCGAGATCAACATCCACAATCCTGCGTACAAGCCGACTCAGCTGCGCAAGAAGTTCCTGTGGCTGGTGAACGCGCAGGAAGCCGTCCGCGAACCGGCGCAGATTGGACCGGCGAGGTATTTGACGATGACGCTGGGTGCGGACTTTGCCACCATGGATGACTGCAACAATCTGTGGACCCTGACTTATCCGGGTGTGGCTTTGCCGTCGCCGATGCCGGTGTTCATCGGCTATCTGATCATTCTCAGTCCGACCGAGCTGGATGTTGACGTGGTCTACACGGCCAACGCGCCCGGCGATCTGGCCACCGCCCCAACCGGTGTGTCAATCGACGTGGAGCGCGTGACAGGCAAGCGCGTGTTCTTGCCCAACGGCGCAGTCCCACCCAACCCCACACTACGCTAGGAGGCGTGCCATGTCACGCACCAGTATGTTAGTCTCGGCCGCCGTGCTGGCCACCGCAAGCTTGATCATGATGATCGGCTTGCTCGCCAGCAGCGCGCTGGCGCGCGCCCCGACCGCGCCGGCAACCGCTTCGGCAGCTTTCTCGTTGCCCGTCGAGTATTGCTATACCTGGAGCTTTGGGAATAACACCGGCTACGATGCGAGTGGCGTCCGGCTGCGCCTGGCCGGCGTGTACACCCCCACGCAAGTGTACACCGGCACCCTGAATCCGTTCGGCGATCTCGATCCCTCCAGCGGTTACGACGGTGGCACCGGCACCTATCGCTTCAACTTCGACAACGGTTATGCCTCCGACAGCGATCTGGTACAGCTGGGCTTATGCGCCAATCAGTCTCAGCTGCGCCTGGGTAATGTGGCGTCGGCCGCCGCCTGGCTGAGCGGCACGACGCCGCTGGTCCCCGCTCCGCTGTTTGCGGGCATTGAGTTCAGCTGGCCGGCGCGCGATCAAGTAACGGTGAAAATCGTCAACGAGCAAGCCCTGACTCTGACACTCGAAAGCGCGGCCGCCCTGCAGCCTGAAGTCCTGCTGCCGCTCGAAGACCTCACGCCCGACATTGCGCTGCAGCTGCCGTTCGTCGCCGAGCTCATCACCGAGCCGTTGACGCTGCCGCCGCTGTCCGAGCAGGTGTTGGTCGTGCCGCTGCCGGTGCTCAATCAACCGATCGTGTTTGAGATGCAGCTCACCGCAGAAGATGATCCGTTCAACAGCGTTTATCTGCTGGCTCAGACCATGGCGCCGGGCTGGCAGGTGTTCCTGCCTATCGTCATGCGCTGAGCGGCAGCAGGCGGGATTTGGCAAGCGCGGGCCTCGCTCCAACTGGAAGCGAGGCCCGTTGTGGTATAATCGCGACAACTTCGCCGTCAAGGAAACACCCGTGATAAAGCTGTTCGCCTGAGTCGCACGTTGTGCAGGGAATGCAGACCTTCAAAACCTGCCAGGTCTGACGCGATCATTTGTGATCGCCGGCCGGCTGTGCCAGACCTGGCAGGTTTTACCACAAGGCCGAGGGCATGTCCCTCGGCTTTTTGTTTTCTCTCACCCATGGTGAGACTCACGGGAGTTTCCAACATGCTGTCAGTCAACAACCTTGCAAAATCTTTTGCGCATCAACTCATCTTTAAAGATCTCTCATTTGTGATTAGCCCCGGCGAACGGGTGGGCTTGATTGGGCCGAACGGCTGCGGTAAGACGACGCTGCTGCGCTTGATCGCACGCGAAGAGCAACCGGATCGCGGCAGCATCTTCATCGATCCGCAGACGCGGGTCGGGTATTTGCGGCAGGGCCTGGTATACCCGATCGGTTGTACGCTGGCCGACGCTTTGCACGATCCGCGCATGGATGCTGCGGCTGAAGTCGAACGGCTGGCGCTGGCGTCCTCGTTCGATCCCCATCGCTTGCCGGAGTATCAGGCCGCGCTTGATCGGCTCGAAGCGCTGGGTGGTTACCCTGATCAATCGTTGCGCGACAACGTGCTGAAGCATCTCGGCCTCGATCGCGTTCCGCGCGATCAAGCAGTTGCGACCTTGAGCGGCGGGCAGAAGACGCGGCTGGGTCTGGCGAAAGTGCTGCTGGGTGCGCCGAATCTGCTGCTGCTGGACGAGCCGACCAATCATCTCGATCTGCCGATGCTGGAATGGCTGGAAGACTGGCTGAGTCACTTCAAAGGCGCGGTGCTGCTCGTCTCGCACGATCGTGTCTTTCTCGATCGCTCGATCAATCGGGTGGTGTATCTCGATCCGCAGACGCACACACTGCGCGAGTATGCGGGCAATTACACGGCCTATCTGGAACAAAGCCTGGCTGAACACGAGCGCCACTGGGAGGCGTACAAGCAGCAGGAAGCCGAAATCCGGCGGATGAAGCAGGACATTGCGCGCACGATGGAGCATTCACGCTCGGTGGAGCGCAGCACGACGCCGCGCCAGCCCAACGTGCGCCGCCTCGCCCGGAAAGTTGCGAAGAAAGCGAAGTCGCGCGAGAAGAAACTCGATCGCTATCTGGAATCCGCTGAGCGCGTGGAGAAGCCCAGGCAAGGCTGGCAGATGAAAGTGGACTTTGGCGATCTGCCGGAAAGCGGCAAGGACGTGCTGCGGCTGGAGAAGTTGAGCGTGGGTTACGGCGAGCGCGTGTTGTTGCGCAGCGTGACGCTGTCGATCCGGCAGGGCGAGCGCCTCGCGGTGATCGGCGCAAACGGGACGGGCAAATCGACGTTGATCAAAACGATCGTGGGACAAGTGCCGCCGTTGGGGGGTGAAGTCCGCCTCGGCGCGAATGTGCGGGTGGGTTACTTTGCGCAAGAGCAAGACACCCTCGATCCAAATTCGACGCCGCTGGACAGTCTGCGCGCCGTGGCCGTGATGACCGAAACCGAGGCGCGCAGTTTTTTGCACTTCTTCCTGTTCACGGGCGATCAGCCGTTGACGCCGAATCACGCACTGTCTTACGGCGAGCGCGCGCGGCTGATGCTGGCGCTGCTGGTGGCGCAGGGCTGCAACTTCTTGATCCTCGACGAGCCGATCAATCATCTCGACATCCCGTCGCGCACGCAGTTTGAGAAGGCGCTGACGAACTTCGCGGGCACGGCGCTGGCCGTGGTGCACGATCGCTACTTCATTCAGGGTTTTGCGAGCCGGATTTGGGCCGTGGCAGACCAGCAAGTGCGGGAATATCTTGAGTTGGCGGACGTGCAGCCTTCGGGAGGTTTGAGGGGGACTGCTGCTTGACTTTGAGCGGAAAAGTGTGATACAACAAGAGCGTCCGGTGAGGCTGCCGCACGTTTGGGATAATACCACTTTTTTAGGTCTATTTTGAGGCCAAGAGCGGTGGTGGACGGCGGCGTGTTCGTGGTCAAAAAAGAGGGCAAAGTGGGGCGAAAGAGGCGCCGGTTCATCGTGGGTTTTACCCCTGAGTGGGGAAGTCTCTCGAAACATTAAGACTGCGGTTGGAATGAAGGTAATCCCCGGAAGGGGTTTGAAACCGTCGCTATGCAACGCGGCGGTTGCGCTTTAGCGCAAGAGCGCGCGGCGCAGCGCGAGTGATCACTCGTTCTGCGCCGCGCGCGTTTTGGGGAACTTCAAGAGGTGTTGGTGGGAGGTCGAGGCAACGAATAGTCACCGGATGCAACCTCCCGGAGGCTGCGAGCCTCCGGGAGGTTAATGCAAATCACGCTGCCAGCCCTCTGGAACAAGATGGGTGTAGTGAATGTCCGTCGCGCCGAGGAACGTGGCGAGGTCTTCAATCGCGTCACGGATCGCGCGGCCTGTCTGGCGGTTGCGCGGCGCGTCCTTCTCGGCGTGCACGGCGTGGATGTGCAAGCGATGGTGCTCCCGATCAAACTTCGGATCGATGCGGCCGATCAGGCGATCGCCGTGCAGGATGGGCAGCACGTAGTAGCCGTACTGGCGTTTGTGGGCAGGCACGTAAATCTCGATCGTGAAATCGAAGTTGAACAATCTCGCCGTGCGGGCGCGATCGCAGATGAGGTTGTCGAACGGTGAGAGCAGGGTGGTGCGTTCGAAGGCGATCTCGTCGGCTTCAATCCGATCGAGCAGCGGCACATCCTCGGCATGAATGAACCACTCGGCTTTATCATTCTCGACATGCACTTTCTCGATCAATCCCTCGGCCAGCAAAGCGTGCAGCCTATCCTTGAGATGTGGATAGCGCTTGCGCGTGAAATGTTGATTGATGTGCTGCGGCGTCGCCACGCCTAGTGCGCGCAGGGACTTCTGCATGGCGCGGCGCACCACCTCGTTTTCAGACAGTTTCTCGCGCGGCGTCCACTCGGGCAGACAGCGCTCGCTCAAGTCCCACAACTTCTGCAGGCCCGCTCGCCCCGCCACCATGATCTTGCCCGTAATCCACAGATAATCCAGCATCTGCGAGACGTCGCGGCCCGACGTCCAGCCCGACGAATACCAGCCGGCGTCCCCTTCAGATTTGTTCTCGAAGACACGCGAAGGCAATGGACCACGCCGCTTGAGATCGCTCAGCAGGCGCCGCCTGAGTTTTTGATTGTCGGTCAGCCACTGCTGGTAACACTGGCTGACCTGGCCGGTGGCTTCTTCGCGGGCATACGTCCGCATCAGCAGCGAGTGAATGGGGTAATCTTCCGTCAGCACGATCGAAGCCTGGTGCGCCCAATACTCGAACAGGCTGCGCTCCGTCCACAGCAGTTGATCGAGCGCGCCGAGATCGTAGTTGCCCACGCGGCTTCGCACAACCAATTGATGCGATCGGGCCACAGCGCTGATCGGATCGAGTTGCAAACAGCCCAGATCGCGCACCACGTCGAGGATACCGGCGGCATCAGTGGTAGGCTTGAGATTGTTCAGGCGCTGGCGTTGAATGAACAGGCGGCGCGCGATTTGCAGTGAGATCGTTCGCATGAGGGAGCACATTCCGTGTGGTAAAGTTGGGCGCGATTATAGCAGACTGGTGGCTGGTTGGTGGTGGTGGGTTGCTGGCAGCAGACAACGGAGTACTTTCCTGGAGGCTTGATGAAATTAGCGGTATTGGCAGACATTCATTCCAACTGGCAGGCGCTGCAGGCCGTGGCTGCCGACCTTGAACGGTGGCAGCCCGATCGGGTGGTGGTGGCCGGCGATGTGATCAATCGCGGACCGCGCCCGGTGGAATGCCTGGACTTCGTGCTGAAGATGCAGCGCGAGCGCGACTGGCGGCTGGTGTTGGGCAATCACGAAGAGTACGTGATTCATCACGCTCACCCACGCGAACCCATCGCCGGGCCGTGGATTCAAATCTGGGGTTCATCGCGCTGGACGTTTGAGCAATTGCAGTGCGATGTCTCGGCCTTGAAGGCCATGCCGCTGCAACAGAGTTGGCACATGCCCGACGGCTCGGAGGCGCGCGTGGTGCATGCCTCCATGCGCGGCACGCGCGACGGTGTCTTTGTACAGACGCCTGACGCTGTGCTGCGTGCCCAGATCGCACCGCCGCCGAAATTGTTTGTGGTCGGTCACACGCATCAGCCGCTCATCCGCATCATCGACGACACGCTGGTGGTCAACGTGGGCGCGGTGGGCCTGCCGTTCGATCTCGATCCGCGCGCCAGTTACGGGCAGATAACGTGGCGGGCGGGTCGTTGGAACGCGGAAATCGTGCGGGTGGACTACGATCGCGCGCAGGCCGATCGGGATTTTGAGGAGACCGGCTTTATCGAACAAGCCGGGCCGATCGCGCTGCTGATCCGCGACGAACTGGCGCAGGCCCGATCGAATCTCTTTGAATGGACGCGAGCTTACGAGGCCGCGGTCGTTGCCGGACACATGACCATGGCCGAATCGGTGACGCGGTTTCTGGCCGCCTGAATTTACAGACCTTTTACAACTCGCACATCAACGCTTTGCACGCCTACGGTATCGTTAGGACAGTAAATCCACTTGACGGAGGAACTGTGATGAAGACGAAACTGGTGAAGGTGCTGAGCGTGGTCATGCTGTTATCCCTGCTGATCGTTCCGGCGGCGTTTGCAGCGCCGGAAGTGCACCACGTGCATTGCGAAGGCAGCGGCTATGCCTACCTGCGCGGCGACCTGACGGTCGATGTCAGCGCGCGCTTCGGCACGTTGGCGTTCCACAACATCAGCGGCGACGGCGTGCTGACGGTCACCGGCGCCGGCCGCAAAGTGATGCGCGGCGCGTGGACGTATGTGTACGGCCTGAATGGCGCGGCGCACGCGGATGGATCGCTGATCGGCGTGACGCTGAGCGGACGCAACGTGGTGCTCGATGCGGCGGGACGCGGCGTGATTCACGTGCGCGGCATCGGCTCCTGCACCATCGATGGTGTGCAGTACCAGTGGTCGAATACGACCCAGGAACTGGCGGTCGGCGAATAACGCTTGACACGCCCACGCGGCGCGCATCGAGTGAGATGCGCGCCGCGTGACTTTTCTGGCCCAACAGTCTTCCGGTATAATGCGCGGTATCTTGTACCGGAGAACGTCTCATGCGCCGTTCGGTGTTGGTCCTCTCGAGTATTGTCTTCGTGAGCCTCGCAGCCTGCTCGCCCGCCTCGACCTCGATCGAGCGCGCCACCTACCAGGCCGTGCCGCTAAAAGGCGATCCGGTCATCACCTTCAGCACCACCAACGAGATGCTGTTGATCGACATCACCAGCCCGACCGGCATCGGCAGTGCGGCGATCGAAAAGACCGCCGGCCAGTGGCCGTCTCAGATCGTCATGCGTCTACGCGTGAAAGGACTGGAGAATTTCCAGTTCCGCTATGCAGACACCACCATCGAGGTGAGCGTGTCCAGCCACGGCGATAACGCCGTGCGCGAGGAGTACGAACAGGCGGGCGCAGCGGACACGCTGAACCCTGGCGATCCTTACTGGATTGAAGTAACGCCGGGTACAGGCTATTTTGATTTAGAAGTACCGGTTGATTTTCTCAAGAGCGGGGAAAACAAGTTCACCATCGAGTGGATTGATTTCTACCGTTAAGCGAACTTCCCGGAGACTGCCAGCCTCCGGGAAGTTTTCGATTACTGCTGCGCCATTGCCGGGCTATCCGGCGCCTGCCCCAGGAACTGCGCCACCACCCCGGCGATCTTGTCCCGATCGGGCAGCAGCACCTGGCCGCCTTCCGGTGTGATGTAGGGCTGAATCATCGTCTCGTCGATGCGGTAGTTGTGGATGTTCTCGCGCGGGATCTGGCTCCACTTCTTGGCGAGTGAGAGAATCTCGGGCAGGGTCAGATCGGTCTGCAGAGAATCGCTGACGGCATTCAGCACTTCCGGCACGCGATTGATCGATCCGATGCTGACGGCCTTGTCGCGGATGGCCAGCATCACTTGCTGCTGGCGCTGCAAGCGGCCAAAGTCGCTGTCGCCGTGGCGCGTGCGCACGTACTTCAATGCTAGCTCGCCGTCCATGTGCACCTGTCCCGCCGGAATCTGCAAGACCTCGGTGCCGTAATCGGGCGTGGGATATTCGTAGTCGATGATCTCCTGCGGCACGTCGATCTCCACGCCGCCCACTGCGTCTACAATTTTCTTGAACCCCTCAAAATCGATCACGGCATAGCGCTGCAGCGGAATGCCAAAGTTGTACGTCACCGTCTCTGCGGCAAAGCCCGGCCCGCCGCCTGGCCGACCGTTGAGCTCGCCCCAGAAGTACGCGGTGTTGATGCGCTGTTGCTCGTTGTAGCCGGGCAGGGGCACGTACAGATCGCGCGGGATGGACAACATGGCCGCCGTCTGGCTGATCGGATCGATCGTGACCAGCGTCATCACGTCGGTGCGGCTCGCGCCTTCGTTCACCCGATCGCGCGCATCGATGCCCAGCAGCAGGATCGTCACACGGCCATTATCGGGCGCGGGCCACACGTCCTGCTCGGTGACTATCACCTGCGCCACTTGCCCCAGCGTACTGACCGTCTCCTGCAAGTTGCGCCCCAGCCAGCGATCGCGCAGGGCCAGTAGCGTGCCGGGGCCGATCGAGGCCAGCACCAGGCTGGTGCCGACGCACAGCAGCACGATGACCGCAAGCGCGCCGGTGAGCACGTACAACCCGATCGGTTTGCGGCGGCCCGCTCGTTTGAGCGCGGCGGCTTGCAAACGCGGCGAGGGCTGCGTCTCTTGCGACAGCGAGCGCGAAATGTTGGGATGAGAACTCCATACGGAATTTTTGTCAGACATGGCGACGTGATTCTACAACGAATGTGCCAAAACAAAAACGCCGCCCGGCTAAGGGGCGGCGTTGCACTTCAGTTGTCGACGGGATTACAGCGGGACCACATCCTTGGCCTGCAGGCCCTTGGGGCCGCGCTCGACCGAGAACTGCACGCGCTGCCCTTCATTCAACGTTCGATAGCCGCCCATGGTGATGGCGCTGTGATGCACGAAGACATCCTCGCCGGTCTCTTGCGAAATGAAGCCGTAGCCCTTCGCATTGTTGAACCACTTCACGGTTCCGGTCACCTTGTCGCTCACAGTTGCTGCTCCTTCAGAGATTGAAAATGTTAGGCAGTGGGCTGTCCCTGAAAGCGGGCGCGAAAAATCCGCTGGGGTCTCCCGTAAGCCCGAGCGGATTTGCAACCACTTCAGGTACTGACCACGTCCTACGACGCGGAATATATCATGGCGCGCAGGGAATGTCAAATTTTACCGAGTTTCAAGGCCTTAAACTCCTGCACCTGTCCGCGGATGCCGCGCTCGGTGGGCAGCCGTTCGATGCTGGATGCGCCGAAGAAGCCTTGAATGCCCGGCATCCGCAGCAATGCTTTACCGACTTGATCCGGCTCGTCGAACGGGCCGCCGTGGCAGATGACGAGAATATCCTTGCGCACCGATCGGCCCGCTTCCGCGATTTGCATGACGCGCTCGATCGCTTCGTCCAGCGTCAACGCGACGCCCGCGCCAATCGTGCCCGCCGTGGTCAGGCCGACGTGCGCCACCAGTTGATCGGCCCCGGCCTGCGCCATCGCCTGCGCTTGATCGACGTCGAACACGTAGGGCGACGTGAACAGATCGATCTCGTGCGCGAGGCGGATCGTTTCGATCTCTTTGTCGTAGCCCATGCCGGTCGCTTCCAGGTTGGCGCGGAAGTTGCCGTCGATCAGGCCAACGGTCGGGAAGTTCTGCACGCCGCTGAAGCCCATGTCTTTGAGCTGCTTCAGAAACACCGGCATCAGGCGGAACGGATCGGTGCCGTTGACGCCCGCCAGCACCGGCACGTTCTTCACGATGGGCAGCACCTCGGCGGCCATCTCCACGACGATGCCGTTGGCGTCGCCATAGGACAACAGCCCGGCCAGCGAGCCGCGCCCGGCCATGCGATAGCGTCCGCTGTTGTAGATGATGATCAGATCGCAGCCGCCGGCTTCGGCCATCTTGGCCGAAATGCCTGTGCCGGCGCCGCAGCCCACGATGGGCTGGCCCGCGGCCACCTGCGCTTGCAGGCGTTGCAAGATTTCTGCGCGTGAAACTGCCATGATGTCCTCCATGAATAGGAAGACCTCGGAGGTTTCCGAAACCTCCGAGGTCTAGGAATTTACTTCAACATCTCCAGCAGCGTCTCGGCAACCTTGCCGGAGAACTCCGGATCGTTGATGTTGTGATCGACTTCGATCACCGGAAGGCCGGGCTTGAGATTGCGCTTGATCGCCTCGTAGCACGCCCGATCGGCTTCCGGGTCCCAGAAAGCGCCGCCGGGGCTATCGAGTTGCGAGACGCCCTTCAGCGGCAGCAGAATCGCCACGGGCGCCGTCGCCGCGTTGGCCGCCGCCGCGATCATCTCGCCCATCTTCACGTTCTCTTCCGCATTGGTGCGCAGCAGCGTGACGTTGGGATTCCACTGGTACAGATTGCGTCCCCGGTATTTTTCCGGCACGGTGTCGATGCCCCAGAAATTCGCCATGTCGACGCAGCCGGGAACGAGCACGGCAGGAATGCCGGCCTTTGAAGCCGCCCGACACCGATCGGGTCCGGCGCTGAACACGCCGCCGCACACTTCATCAGCCAGTTCCGTGGTGGTGATGTCCAGCGATCCGGCGATCAACCCGTCGGCGATCAAGCCTTCCATCGTCTTGCCGCCCGTGCCGGTCGCGTGAAAGACCAGCACCTCGTAGCCGTGGCCTTCCAGAATGCCGCGCGCGTGATCGACGGCCTTCGTCGTGTTGCCGAACATCGACGCGACGATCAACGGCTTATCGGCGGGTGTGGCCGACACGCTGAAACTCACCATGTCTGTCGGGGCTGCGGCGGTGGCCGGTTTCGGCTCGCTCATGCTCACCATGCCCGCGATAGCTCCGGCGGCGTTCGTGTAGATGTTGCGGCTGATGCGATTGAAGCCCGCCACATCGACGATGGACGGCATGAACGTGATGTCCTTTGTCCCGGCGTACGCGCTGACATCGCCGCCGCCAACCGTGGACAACATCAGCTTGGGCACACCCACCGGCAGGGCGCGCATCGCGTTCGTGGCGATCGAGGTGCCGCCGCTGCCGCCCATGCTGAGGATGCCGTCCAGTTTGCCGCTGTCGTACAGCTGCCGCACAATCACGGCGAGGCCGGTCGCCATGACCTTCATCGCTTCATCCTTGTGCTCGCCGAAGCGGAAGCGTTCCAGATCGCCGCCGCCGGCCGCGGCCACAACGCTGCGGCTGATGTCCGGCTCGAAGGCCGGTTCACCCAACACGCCAAAATCGACCACGATGGTTTTGAGACGTTTCTTCTTGAGCAGCGTTTTGACGTAGGCGAACTCCTCGCCTTTCGTGTCCAGCGCGCCGACGATGACAACTGTTTTAGCCATGTGGAGCTCCTGTTGAGAAAGTGTGGGTGCGTGAGGAAAAACGTCAAACGTAATGCGTAAAACGTAATGTGTATTGCGTAACGGTCGCTAACAGGATAGTACACTTTGGGCGAAGTTGCAACTATAAATTGAGGCGGGCTTGTGATGATTTCCCGCTTTCCCTCCGTCCCTCTATCTCTCTATTCCCTTCACCGGTATAATCAGCGCGAGACCGGACGAAGGAGGCGGCATGGTCATCGGCAAGAAACTCACTATGAAGACCAACGGCCACGGCGACACGATCGACATCACGCCCGGCGTCGAGCGGGCCATCGCCGAAGCGAATGTCGGCAGCGGCGTCGTGACGTTGTTCGTCGTCGGCTCGACGGCGGCGCTGACCACCATCGAGTACGAAGATGGCGCGGTGAATGATCTGAGTCGCGCCATCGAGCGGATCGCGCCGCGCGGGCTGGAGTACGAGCATCATCTGCGCTGGGGCGACGACAACGGCCACAGCCACGTCCGCGCGGCTCTACTCGGCCCGTCGCTCAGCGTGCCCTTCGTCGGCGGCCGCCTCACGCTGGGAACGTGGCAGCAGATCATCCTGATCGACTTTGACACTCGTCCGCGCCAGCGCGAAATCGTGGCGCAGATCATCGGAGAATAACCGTGCTCACTTCTGCCAACCCGATCGTTCTACTCGGCTACCTCGCCATTCCCGTCGTCTTAATCATCGCCTTCATCTTTGGCCACTACAATCCCGAACGCACCCGCCGCACCCTCAAGCCGCTGCGCCTATCGACCTCGTGGATTCTAGCGGCCTGCGCGTGGATCATCTTTGCCACCAGTACCACGCTTCGTGCACCCGCGCTGTTGATCGCGCTGGGAATGACGTTCGGCGCGATCGGGGATCTGGTGTTAGCCGATGTGCTGCCGCTGCCCAAACGCATGATCAGTGGCATCATCGTTTTCTCGATCGGCCATCTGTGCTACATCGCCGGGTTCGTGCAGACGGCCAGCGTCCTGGGACTGAACGATCCATTAACCGGATCGTTGTTGTGGGTGGCGTTCGTGATCGTGGCGGCGTTCTTGTGGTTCTTTCTGATTTACAACCCCGCCAAGTCGCGCGTCTTGAATATCGGCTCGCTGGTCTACGGCTGGCTCATCGCCATCATGGCCGGCACGGCCACCGCGCTGGCTTTATCTGATCCGCGTTTCACGCTGACAGCCATCGGCGGCGTGCTCTTCTTGATCTCAGACATCATCCTGGGCAACCGCGAACTGCGCGACCACGGCTGGTTCCTGGTGCACGACGTGGTGTGGGTGGTGTACATCACCGGGCAGGCGTTGATTGTGCTTACCCCGCTGCTGGGATAGCAAACGCGGCGAGAGCTGCTCGACCCTCGCCACGCTGTCGTCACTGATGGCTGTTCCGCTAGACGGTCTTTACTTCCCAGTACACACGCGAGGCCGGATCGGAGTTGGCCGTAATCTGGTCGTAATGTGCGCCGTATTTGCTGCGCAGTGCCGCTTTGGCCGCCGCCTCTTCTTCTGGCGGCAGCACGCGCGCCAGGCCGGACAGTGACTCGCCTAGCACCTGCCCTGTCGCCGTGCTAGGCGCGACGCTCACCGCCGGATGATGGCGGATACGCTTGATTTTGCCCGAATGCCGCATTGTCGTGCCCACGATGCGATCGCCCTCGTGCGCGAACCACACCGTCGTCACCACCGGCTGGCCGTTCTGGCGATACGTGGTGAGATTGATAAACTGCTGCCCTTGCAAAGCCTCAAACGCCTGACTCATGCTTGAACCTCGATCAAAAACGGATCAATTTTGTGCGAACGTATCAATCATCAGGCGCGCATCGCCCAGCGGATACAGAATCGGGCAGGTGCAGCCGTGATTGCGATATTCCTGCACCTTGGCGCGCACCGCGTCGGGCGAGCCGCTGGCCGTGATGCGCTCCACCAGATCGTCCGGCACGAACTTCTTCGCCTGTTGAATCTGCTCTTTGGTCGCGGGCCAGCCCAGAATCGACTGAATCTGCTTCACCACGTCTTCACTGACGCCGCTGGCCCTGGCGATGTGCGGCTGCTGCGCCAGATACTGCGTCAACAAACCGCGCGCACCGTCGAGGGCTTTGGCATGATCGTGATCGACCGAGCACACCACCAACTGCGGCCGATCGAGATCGAGCCAGTTGCGCCCTGCTTTCTTCGCGCCCTTCTCCAGTAGGCGCAGCGCGTTGTTGTTGTACTCTGGCGGCACGCAGTAATTCAGCACCGCCCCGTCGGCGATCTCGCCCGTCAGTTCCATCATCGCGTCGCCCGTCGCGCCGATCATGATCGGCACGTGGCGCGGCTCGCGCCGGCCATGCACCACGTCCAACTCGATGCCGTCCACGTGATGAAATTCGCCGTGAAACGTGACGCGCTCCATGTTCAGCAGGCGCCGCATTACTTCCACTGTCTCGCGCATGGCCAGCAGCGGCTTGCGGCGCTCGATGCCGACGTTGCGCGCCAGCGGATCCCACCACGCGCCGATGCCGCAGATCACGCGATTGGGCGCGAGGTCGTCCAACGTCAAAAATGTGGCCGCCAGCAAGCCGATGTTGCGCGTCCAATTGTTGATGACGCCTGATCCGACCTTCAGTTTGCTGGTCACCGCCGCAAAGGCCGCCATCGGCACGATCGCATCGCGCACCAACCGCGACTCAGCCTGCCACACGGCTTCAAAGCCGCGCGCTTCGGCATATTTCGCCAACTCCATACCTTCGCGCAGATCGTGGGCGTCCTGCAAATAAATGGCAACTCGTTCAGTCATGGGGATTCTCCTGGGTGTGGGGTCGCATTCAGTTTATTCTGAAACAGCGTGCGCGTCAAGCAAGCGATACGTTTCCAGATCATCCGGCACGTCAATGTCGAACGCGGTGGTGGGCGAGCGATACTCGTGTACGATCAAGCCGCGCTCGGTGGCCTGCGTACGATGCGCGTTGAACGAGGCCGGGCCGTAGGAAAAATGGATCGCGTCCGGCGGGCGGACGAGCAGCACGTTGGTGCCATCTTCATGCCGATCGGGCGCAATGACGATACAGCGTTCTTCCACCGCCCGATCGATCATCTCGTCAAGATCGGACGAAGTGATCAGCGGCAAATCGACGGGGATGACGATCACCGCTCGGGCGTGATGCTGCGCCGCCCATTGCGCCGCCTGCGTGATGGCCGGGTTCAACCCCGAATCGGATTCCATCAGCGTGATGGCGTTGCGCTGCCGCGCCAGTTCCAGAATTGTCAGATCGCGGCTCACCACGATCACGCCGTCGATGTGATCCACCTGCGCGATCACGTCGAGCGTGCGCGAAAAGATCGAGCGCACCAGCGCGGCGCGGGTGGGCGCTTTCAACGCGCGGGCCAATCGGCTTTTGGCGCGACGGAGCGACTTGACGGGGATAATGGCATACGTTGGGGAAGAATGGTTAGCCATAGCGTAAAACGTGAAACGTGAAGCGTAACAATTACGTTTTACGCCTTACGTTTCACGAATTCTACCACTTCACCGGCGAGCCGCACGCGATCTACCACCGACTGCATGATCGTATTCGTCACCAGCGTTTTCATGTCCAGCGCCTGGATGGCGCTTTCTTGATCAGCATCCACTTGATCGAGCACGAAGTGTGTGACCAGCCCCTGATAATGCCGCGCCACTGCCAGCGCCGACGGCTCCCAGCCCAACTCGCGGAACATCTTGGCCGCCGGGCCTTTGAGGGCCTGCCCGCCGACGATGGGCGATACGGCGGCGATGGGTACCTCACCCCCCGGCCCCCTCTCCTGCGACTGAAAAGATGATCGCAGGAGAGGGGGAGCGGCTGTTCCCCCTTCTCCTGAATCGTTGTGTGATTCAGGAGAAGGGGGTAGGGGGATGAGGCTCAATATCGGCTCCACGCTCACAAACGGGTTCGACGGCGCGATGATGATCGCAGCGGCCTGTTGCAGGGCGTCGATCACGTGCGGCGTCGCTTTCGCCGTTTGTGCGCCCTCGAAAATGATACGCTTGATCACCGGCTGCCACTGCTGCCGCACGAAGTAATCTTGAAATTCCAACACGCCTTGATCGGTGTCCACCAGCGTGCGAAAGCGATCGTTCGTCATCGGCAAAATCGTCGCTTGAATGCCAAGTGCGCGAGTGATGATCTGCGTCGCCTCAGTCAACGTCTTGCCTTGCCGCAGCAGCTCCGTGCGATACACATGCGTCGCCAGATCGCGATCGCCGATCTTGAACCACGGCTCGACGCCCAACCGTTGCAGCGCGCCGATCGCCTCGAACGTATCACCGGCCACACCCCAACCGGTGACGGAGTTCGCCACACCGCCCAACGTGTACGTCACCGTATCGAGATCGGGACACACGTACAAACCATGCCACTCAAAATCATCGCCCGTGTTGACGATGATCGTTAGTCCCCCTCTCCCTTCAAGGGAGAGGGCCGGGGTGAGGGTCAATCCCTGCGCCAACTTTGCGCCGCCCACGCCGCCCGCCAAAGTTACGATGTTCATGTCATCCTCGCCCCTACCGGAATATCGTGATCTCTCGAAAATCAACACGCCCTCTGGGCTTTCCCTCATCCGCCGGGTAGCCGATCGTGATCAACGCCTGCGCGTCCCAATCGTCGGGCAATTGCAGCATTTCGCGGATCACATCAGGGCAATACAACGGCGCGGCCAGCCAACATGCGCCGAGTCCGACATCGTGCGCGGCCAGCAGCAGATTCTGAATCGACGCCGCTGCGCTCTGCATCGCCATCACTCGTTCGTGCGGATCATCACCGTCGAACACGGCGCAGGCGACGATGATCACCGGCGCGGATGTGATCCGCTCACGCGATCTTGCCACATCCCGATCGATCAACTCGATCCGATCGGCCGCCCGTAGCCGATCGGCTCTGAGACGTTCCCCCATCCGATCGGCCAACTGCGCCTTCACGTCCGATGTCGTGATCACGGCAAAGCGCCACGGCTGGCGATTGTGGGCCGAGGGGGCGCGCGTGGCACAATCGAGCAGGTGATGGATCTGTTCGGGCGGCACAGGTTGATCGAGATAGCGGCGGATCGAACGACGGGTCAGGATGACGGCGGATAGTTCCACGTGATTACTCGCGGGTTGAGAGTGGCGCGATTATAGCACCGGATCGTTTAGCGCTGAGTGTGTTAGACTTACTGTAAGTCTCTCACAGCAGGTAAACACTATGCGTGTCCTTGTCACAGGCGCAACAGGCTTCATCGGTTCACGGCTGATCCCAGAATTGCTGGCGCAGGGCGTTCAGGTGCGAGCACTCACCCGTAATCCCGCGCGCTATGCGCCGCTGCCCGGCGTAGAAGTGGCGCAGGGCGACGTGCTTGATCGGGCCTCGCTGACCAACGCTCTGCGTGAGATCGACGTCGCCTATTACTTCGTCCATTCCATGAGCAAGGATACGCGCGGCACCGGGCTGTCGTTTGAAGAGCGCGATCGGTTGGGCGCGCAGAACTTCGTCGCTGCGGCGGGCGAGCAGGGCGTGCAGCGGCTCGTGTATCTGGGCGGGCTGGGCGACGACAATGATGCGCTGTCCAGGCACTTGTTGAGCCGCAAAGAAGTAGGCGAGGTGTTGGCTTCCGGCCAGCCGAAGTTGACGACCTTGCGCGCCGCGCTGATCATCGGGGCGGGAGGGTCGTCGTTCGAGATGCTGCGCTATCTCACCGATCGCCTGCCGGTGATGATCGCGCCCAGGTGGCTGGAGACGCGCAGCCAGCCCATTGCCGCGCGCGATTGCCTGGCGTATCTGGCAGGCTGCCTGTTTGAAGATCGCACCAGCGGGCGCACCTTCGACATCGGCGGGCCGGACATCGTGACGTACCGCCAATTGATCGGCATCTACGCCCAGCTGCGCGGCCTGAAGCGCTTCATCATCGGCGTGCCAGTGTTGACACCGCGCCTCTCCTCGTACTGGATCAATCTCGTCACGCCGGTGTCTGCCGAACTGGCGCGGCCATTGGTGGACGGCCTGAAGAACGAGATGATCTGTCACGATCAGGCGATTCTCGATCTCATCCCCAGCGAGCGCACGCCGATCCGCGAAGCGATTCGCCTCGCCTTGCAGGAACCGCGCCCTAACAGCATCCGCGCCTGACTCGACCACGCTCGACTCGTCATTGCGAGCAAAGCGCAGCAATCTCCCGCGCGCTGCAACGAGATTGCTTCGTCGCAAAATGCGCTCCTCGCAATGACGCTCATGGGTAATTGCGCGTTGTCGAGGCCATCACGCCCCGGTCAATCGCCGCGCCTGCTCACGCAAGAAACGCAGCGTCAAGGTCTTGTGCGAGAGTCCCTGCGTGAAGTGATAGACGATGATGCCCAGCCGCCTCCCGAAGAGATCGATCAAGCGCGTGGTGTAATCTTCCACCCGGATGATCAGCGTCAGCACTGCGCCCGATTGATCCTGCGCCGCCTCGAAGAAAATTCTGCCACGATCCGGCGTGCGCCGGCTTTGCATGGCCCCGCCCACAACCGGCCAACTGATGCGCGCTCCGCGATCGTCGCACGCCACTTGCGGTTGATCGAACACCAGCACATCGCCCACGAGGGGTGCGCGCATCGCCAGCCCTGCGCCGTGTGGCACCGTGTAGAACACACCGAACGTCATGCGCCGCATGGCACGGAAATAATCGTCGGCCCACTGCTCGATGAAAGCAGTATCCACTGCTCGAGCGGGCGGCCACTGTGCGCGCGCCTCCTCGGGGCGCGGAATCTCGACGCGCTGCTCCGACCACAGGCGGCCATCCCTCTCAAAGCGCACGGCATGCGACACACGATCGGCCATGCGCTAAAAAGTCCGCCACACGAATTGACCGTCGATCATCGTGGCCAGCACCTGCGTCTCCGCAATCTCCATTGGCTCGATCGAGAAGATGTCACGATCGAGCACGCTGAGGTCCGCCAGCTTGCCGGGCGTCAACGATCCCTTGCGGGTTTCCTCGTAAGAGGCGTAAGCTGCACCCATCGTAAAACCATACACCGCTTCTTCCACGGTCAAACGTTGTTCGGGATACCAGCCGTCGGGATGCGGTGATCCATCGATGCGGCGGCGCGTGACGGCGGCATGAATGCCGAGGAAGGGATTGAACGACTCGACGGGCGAATCGGATCCGAAGGCCAGCCTCGCCCCGGCGTTGAGCTGCGTGCGCCACGCATACGCGCCCGCGCTGCGTTGGCCCCAGTACCGATCGGCGATGAGCATGTCGCTGGTGGCGTGAATGGGCTGCATCGACGCGCTGATGTTCAACTGCGCCAGCCGCTTGAAATCGTCGGGATGCAGCAGCTGCACGTGTTCGATGCGATGGCGCAGACGTGCGCTGCCTTCCTCTTGCCGAAGTTTTTCCTCGGCCCGAACCATCGCAAACACATCCAGCACGTCGTGATTAGCCTTGTCGCCGATGGCGTGAATGGTGGACGATAAGCCGGCCGCGCTGGCCTTGCGCACGTTCTCGAACATCTCCTCCTTGTCCAACGTGCTGATGCCGCGATTGTCGGTGCTGCCTTCGTAGGGATCGATCATCAACGCGGTCTGCGGGCCGAGCGCGCCATCGGCAAAGGACTTGACGCTGTTGAGGCGCAGCCGGTCGTCGCCAAACCCCGATCGGATTCCCAGCGCGATGGCGTGTTCTTGCAGCGCGACGGGAATTGTTTTACTGACGCGGAAGTTGAGTTCGCCGCGTTCTTTCAGAATCTGCCACGCTTGCAATGCGCGCGCCCCGTCGAAGTCGTGCACGCCCGTCAAGCCCACACGGTGAAACAAGGGCAGGGCGTCGCGCAGCGCGTCTGCCACTTGCTGCGCGCTAGGCTCGGGAATGAACTTACCTACCAAATCCATCGCATCTTCGAAGAAGATGCCTGTTGGTTCACCCTGCGCATCGCGGACGATCTCGCCCCCGGCGGGATTCGGCGTACCCGCCGTGACGCCCGCCATTTTCAGCGCCAGCGAGTTCGCCCACGCGGCATGTCCGCTCTTGGCCGTGAGAAAGACTGGATGCTCCGGCGCCACGCGATCGAGATCGGCCTTGGTTGGAAAGATTCCGCCCCACACGTTCTGATTCCAGCCGTGCCCGCGAAGCCACGCGCCTGTGGGTGTGATCTTCACACGTTCCTCAACGCGCCGCAGCAGTTCGTCGAGCGTCGGCGCTTCGGCGTCGATGTTCTTCAGGCCGAGCGCGGTCCATTCGGCGTGCAGGTGTGCGTCGATCAGGCCCGGAATCACGCAGCGGTCGTGCAGATCGATCACCTGCGCATCGGGCAGCAACGATCGCATGGCGTCGTCTGTGCCAAGCGCCAGAATCACGTTGTCGCGGATGGCGATCGATCGAGCGGTGGGTTGAGCCGCATCCAGCGTGTGGAGGCGGGCATTGGAGAAAATGAGATCGGGCATGATATCCTCGTAGAATTGTAGGGGCGAGGGCTAGCCTCGCCCCTACAGGGTTACGATCGAATCTTCAACATGTCACTGCCCAGCCGCAGCGCCTGCTGTTCGATGCGCTGCCGCAGCGTTTCGCGCTCCTCTGGCGTTGCGGCTGCGAGATAGCGCACGGCATTCTCCCACACTTCCTCGCGCCACTGGCTGATCAGCCGTGAGGTGAGCCATTCGTCCACCGGCCCCAGCAGCTTGTCGACGAAATCGTACCACGGTGAATGCCGGTCGATGACCTGATCTTGCACCGCGTCGACCGTCTCGCCGATGATGCGATTCACCAGCGTGTGATCGGTGTGGCGTTGGGCGCGGCGCTCGTCGGTGAGTCCCGTCCATTCTGGCGCAAGCAGATCGACCAGCGTAAAGACCAGATCAAAATTGATGTGCGCATTGACGCCCAGCAGCAAATGCTGCAGCGTCATCACGTCCTCGTCGCGTGTGGCGTCGAAGGCGAGTCGCCAGACAGCGGGAGTATCGGGTCGTTGCTGATCGTACAACTTTAATGCGTCAAAGTAGTAATCGGCGAAGCGGTGCAATAGGCTGGAAACCCACACAGCATCATGAAAGCGGCCCGCCTCGATGGCATCCAGCATGTTGGCCGTCATCAGCCGGTAGCAGCCCAGAAAGATCGCGCGGCGATCGTGCGCGGCTTCCCACTGATCGACCAGCGTGGTCATGCGGATGAGGACGGTTCGCTCTTGAGCTGTCATGCTTCACCTTGTTGTGCATAGAGCGCTTCGTTCTTGAATGGAATCAACGCGAGAATCATCGCATGTTCGTACAACTGCACGCGATCAATCACGTTGTCGGTCAACAGCCCCACCGCGCCATTTTCCTGTTTTGAATTTGATCGCCCGAAGACGATGTCGTCAGCTTCGCCCAGCTCCTTGCCCTGCCGAATGAGTTCCGCGACGGCGGGCGGCAGGAAAAATGTGCCGGTGCGGCCCTTGCCGATCATCTCCCTTGAGCGTACCACAATCCACGCGAAAGCGATCATCTCCTGCCCGATCGGCTGGATGCCGCCCTCGATGCCGATCCAGTAAGCGGCGTCGGGATGCGCCGCCTGCGCGTTGGCCGATCGATTGAGCGCGCCGCGCAGCGTCTCTTCGTCCGACATCGGCTGCTGCGCCACATCCGATGGGACTGCGGCGGCGACGACGTTCAACTCGCTGCCGGGGAACAGGCGCTGAAAGCCGTCGACAGCGGCTTGAATCTTGACAGGATTGGTGGAGGCAACGATGAGTGTGATCATTTGGCAAAAATGCCGTCCCGAGTCATTCCCGCGTGCTTTTGGCGGGAATCCAGCTGCATTTTGGGTGCACATCGCATGCTGACAATTGGATGCCCGATGGAAGCACTCGGGCATGACGTGTTCACTGGCTATCTCTGAATCAACGGCAAGTAGACATCGTACAACGGCGTGTCGATCACGCGCAGGGTCAGATCGATCCTGTGCGGCGAATTGAGTGTTCCAGCAGGACTGGTGACAGTAACCGTAACGCTGCCGGTGTAGATGGCCGGTGTGTTGGTATCAAACCCGCCGGGTGTGATCTGAAACGACTGCGGTGATGTTCCTCCCGACGGCGAGGCGACAAACCATACGCCGGCCTTTGTCACTACCCAGGTGATCGAATCATTTGTGCCCACGTTGAGCGGCGTTAGAGTGATCATGGCGGGAGCAAGCCTGGCTTGCGGAATGCTGTACAAGAATGCCTGCGCACCGGGCAGCCCGCCCAACTCTGAATCGGCCATGGTCAAATAGATCGTGTCGCTGCTGGTGACCACCGTGCTGCCGGTCTTCAGTTCGGCGGTGACAGTATGTGTGCCCACGCCGTTGGCGATGATCCACGCGACATTGTTTTGAAACGGCTGCCAGTCGCCCCACGCGCCGTTGTCGTCCTTCAAGCGCATCTCTTGAAAACTGCCGTAGATGTAGAGCGTCACATGCCGATCAGCGGTGCTGGCGGCGTCGCGGTTGATGATGAGCGGATACACGCCGCTGCGCTTGCCAAAATCCTGTGTCCAATAGTGATAGTAGGTTGATCCATTAACAGCTGCATACCCCACGCCGATTTCCCAACTGTACGTGCTGAGAATGTTGTTGCGATGGCCGGTGCTGTTCATCCAGCCGTTCATCACGCTTTGCGGCGTGGAGTACCCGGCGGCGATGTTTTCGCCGGATGCGCCAGAATAATATGTACCAATGCGCGTCCAGGTGCCGCAGACATAGACCAGATTGCCGCTCACGCGATCGTAAGAGTCATGTTGGAAATAGTTATCTTGACCCAGATCCGCCGAATGATAGCGCGCCGCATTGTCGAGCGCCGTCATGCGCTTGTACGGTGGCAAGCCGCGATTGGCGCGCTCGGTGTTGACCAGATCGACCACCTGCTGCTCGTAGTCGGCGTTGACGACCGGGTGATTGATCCCACCGCAGCCGGAATAGTCAGGCGCGGCGGGCTGCGCCGCATCGCTAGATCGCGTGATCGAGGAAGTGATCATTTCCGGGGGCGTGGCTGCAACCCGCTGGAAGAAGGCGCTCGCCACAACGAGGAGCAGCGCCAGCCAACGATACTGGTACAGACGGTGTGACCGGATCATCATGACCTCCTAATTGCGCTCAATCACCCCAATCAACTTGACTCGGTGGAATGCCGATAATGAGGGCGTAGGCCTGCGCTTCCGCCTTGCCTGCTTGATCGCCGCGCTGATATCTGAAGACGCGCCCGGGGAAGATCACGATCACTTCATCACCCCAACGCGCATCGATGTACCACTGCGGCCTGAGCGCGTGGCTCAAAGCTTCAATCATACTTTCCGCGTCGGCAGCGCTGACCTCGAACGATAGGGCGGTCCAGACCGGCGGCTGAAACGCTGCGGCGTTGGCGACGCGCCACGTTTCTGTCTGTGTGATATGCAGCCGATCAAGCACGCTGAGATCAGACAGACTCTCTTGGAGCAACAAGCCAGTGAGCATGATCAGCCTTTAGCAAACGGCAGCATGGCCGCCACTTCAATACGCGCCAGTTCCAGACGCGCCGCCCAGTGCTGCGGATCGTCGTCGAGCTGTTCGCTCCATTGCGCCACGCCGCCCGCCTGCGCGACCTCGGTCAGAAACCGATCGGGCGTCTCGAATTCCAGTCCTTCGGTTTCAATGTAACCGAGCGTGAATCCGCCCTGCTGTTGCAGACAGAGCGGCCACGTCACATCGTTGCTGATCTGATCGTCGAGACAATTCGTCACGATTGCCTCGGCAGCGCGCCGCGACAGGCCGCGCGCACCCGCGCCGGTGTCCCACGCCCGATCGGTGATCCGCTCGAAGACGTGATTGATGATCGCTTCGGTGTCGCGTTGAATGCGCGGATGCGTGGCAAAAGCGCGCGGCGTGC
This sequence comes from uncultured Anaerolineae bacterium, assembly GCA_964398185.1. GTDB lineage: Bacteria > Chloroflexota > Anaerolineae > Fen-1058 > Fen-1058 > Fen-1058. The sequence goes on from CAYNML010000042.1 coordinate 41,445, forward strand.
GGCCCAGGATCGTGAAGTCGTGCGTCGTGATCTGCTGCGCCACGTCACTCAACTCTTGCGGATGAAATTCCATCCAGTGCAGGCTGCGATCGAAATCGCAGTAGAAGATGAACGGGCAAGGGCTGTGCAGCGCCAAGTGTATAGCTTCGCGGCGAAACCAGCCCAGATGATTCAATCCCACTTGTGTCGCTTCAGCAGACACGCGCACGCCGTGGTCGCGCAGATAACCGATCGAGCGCGGGGCGGTGGCCGCATTGGCAAAGATCGCGATGTCGGCAAACACTTGCTGCAAACGTGGCAGCACGCGCACCGTCTGATCGAATAACGATCCGGTGGGATCGTAATGAATGAGCGCGAGGGCGACGTCGTTCATACGCCGTTCCACTCCGGCTGATACTTCGCTACACCGCTCACACCGTCGAGCGCGCCGGATTGCAGCGCCAGGATCAGGCATGCTTCGTCGGGCGCTTCGAGTTCAAAGCGCACACCGTACCGGCTGGCGCGCTCAAAACCGAAGCGCGGATAGTAATCGGGATGCCCCAGCACGATCATGCGTTCACAGCCCAAGCGGCGGCATTCTTCCAGCCCGGCATCCATCAATGCTGAGCCAATGCCGCGGCGTTGATAGTCCGGCAGCACGGCCAAGGGCGCGAGTCCCAATCCTGGCCATGATCGATCTGGCGACTCAATCGTGATCGGCGAGAAGAAAAGATGCCCCACCACTCGATCGTTCATCACCGCGACGAGGGACAACGTCGCCGCGCCCCGCGCGCGCAGCGCATCGATTGCGTTGGCTTCCGCCGATCCGCCGAAGGCTTGTTCATTGACGAAGCGAATCGCGGCGCTGTCTTGTGGTTCTTCACGTCGGATGATCACGCTGACTCAGTCCATCTCTTGATGAAGTCTTTCGCCAGTTTGCGCGTCTTGGGGCTGGCGCAGTCGAGCTGCTGCTGTGCGAAGGCCACGATGCGATCTTGATCACGCGGCGTGCTTTCGGCAAAGTATTCATTCAACGAGAGCAGGGCATAGCTGGTGATCAGCGCCTGCCGTTCGGCGGGGAAGTGCGTCTGCGGAATACCCAGCAGTCGCTGCGTGATCTTGGAGCGCAGCGCCGGCTTGGCGCGGGCGATCTGTCCCGACACCCCGGCCACGTGCGAGGCGACCATCACGCTGTCGTCATCGAGCAGTTTGTAGAAAGCATTGAAGGATTTCTCAAAGCGGCCTTCGTCGCCGGCGCTCACCAGATTGGCGATGGTATGAATGGCGACATACTTGGAAAAGCCATTGTCGCTTTTCAGGAGTTTGACAAAGTAGGCCCAGTGAGGCAGCAGTACCTCCGGATGCTGCACGCTGAGATACAAGATCGCTTTGGAGCTGCTCTCGCGAATGACGGACTTCTGGGTCTTGGGCGAGATGCCGTCGAGCAAATCTTGCAGGGCGCGTTCGTGGTGCAGCGCGTGCTGTGCCATCGTCTCCGGGTCCATCGTGACCACCTTTCAGAACAGCGCCGGCTGTGCGGCAGAGCCGAACGGCGGAGCCGGCTGGTAAAACGGCATGCGTGTGGCGATGCCGTGACGCTCGCAGGTTTCTGTGAAGAGTTGTTCCAGGTATTTGGCTCCCCGCGCTGAAGCCGAATAACGATTGCCATACCGCCGTTCGTATTGCGGTCGCAGGCCGGGGAACAACCGGTCGAGTTGAGCGTAGTAATAGGCGCGCTGTCGATCGCGCAGCGTCATGCCGAACGAGGCCAGAATGTACGACGCGCCGCACGCTTTGGCGCGAGTCACGATCGCCGTGATGTTCGCGGGATTGTCCTCGATGAAAGGCAGGATGGGCATCATGAGCACGCCCGTCAACAAGCCTGCCTCGGCCAAGGCCATCATGGCCGCAAACCGGCGCGAGACGAGCGGCGCACCCGGCTCGATCTTTTTGCCCAGGTCATCGTCTGCCGTGGTAATTGTAAAGCTGATTGCCGCATACGTCTGGCTGATGACGCGCAAGGTCTCGATGTCGCGCAGCACCAGATCGCTCTTGGTCAGTGCGTGCAGGGGGAATTGGTGCTCGGCGATGACGGCCAAGGCTTGTGCGGTGAGGCGGCGCGTGGCTTCCAGCGGCAGATACGGATCGCTCATCGAGCCGGTGCCGATGGTGCCTTTCACGCGCTTGCGGGGCAATTCCTGCTTCAGCAGATCGATCGCATTGACCTTCACGATCACGTTGGCGAAGTTTTCGATCTGGTAGCATTCGCTGCGCGAGTCGCAATAGATGCACTGATGCTGGCAGCCGCGATACAGGTTCATGGTGTATTTGATGCCGAACCACGCATCGGGCTGTTTGGCCGAGGAGAGCAGCGTCTTGGCGGTGACTTCGTGGATCATGGGCCAAAACCCAAAATGCGGCACGACCTCACGATGCGAGCTAGACGCACCACAACTCGGTTTGCGGCGTGCTAAGCCATTCGACGCCGTTGGACGTGACCAGCACGTCTTCTTCCAGGCTCACATAGCCGCGTTGGGGAACCTGCACGCCGAGTTCCAACGTGAAGATGTTGCCTGCTTCCACTTCCATGTTGGGCGTGTCGCCATACCGCTCCCAGCGCGGCCCCAGCGTCGATGCACCATCATGCACGGTGCGCCCGACGTGATGCCCGGTGGCGTGTTGATATTCGGGATAGCCGGCCTTCACCACAACCGATCGGGCTGCCTGATCGACCTCCCAGCCTAACACGCCAGGCTTCAGCACCTCGGCGGCAGACAAGATCGCACCGCGCACGGTATCGAACGCTTTCTGCACCTCGGCGGGCGGTTTGGTCTCGCCCTTGTCGAGGAAGTACCACATGCGCTGCAGGTCGGAGACGAAGCCGTCCTGGATGACGCCGAAATCGATCTGCAAGGTGTGCCCACGTTCGGTGCGATTGTCGCCGGGCGCGCCATGGCCGATCGGGCTGCTGGGGTGCGCATTGACGATCGGGCAGAATTCCATCTCCCAGGCCGTGCTCAATTCACGATCGGCCAGCCGGTCATACATGAAATCGCGGATGTCGATCTCGCGCAGGCCGGGGCGCAGGAAGCGCGTGACTTCACCGAAAATCTCCAGCGTCGTTTTGACCGCCGCTTTAACGCGCTCCACTTCCGATTTGGTTTTGCGGCCCCGCAGCGCGGCGATAACGTCCTCCGCCGAAATGAAACAGGCCGCGTAGGGCGTGCCTTCCAGCAAACGGAACAATTGCGTCCACATGCCGTGCGTCAGCCCGTCAGCGGCTGAGTCGTTCTCGCTGTAGTTGATGGCGATGCAGCGCGGCTTGAGGCGGTGCAGGGTTTCGACCAGCGGCTGCCGGATGCTCTGATCGTAGCCGATTACTTCCGGGTAGGCGCCGGTCTGCGCGACATTTTCGACATCATAACGGCCCACGAGCGCGATGCGCTGGCCCTGCCGCGTGATGATAAATGCCGAATGCCAGGTCATTTGCAGCACCGGGCTGAGGACCAGCGAGAGGCTGGGATCGTGCATGTGACTCGTCTCGCGCACGAAGGTCAGCCACAGGTCGATGTCCTTCTCTTGCAGAATCTGCACAGCCTGATCGATCTTTTCGAGAACGATTTTGCGATCGGACATGGGGTAGGCTCCTGAATGCGGAGTTCGGAAGGCGGCACGAATGATCAACTGACGATGCGGCGATAAATGGCGTCGAGTTCTTCTTCGGAATAGAAGTGAATCATGATGGTGCCGCCCTTTTTGGAACGCGACAAGATCACCTTGGTTCCCAGCGCGCGGCGCATGCGCTCTTCCAATGCGCGCGTGTCGGCGCCGCTGCTGCGTGGATGGGCCGCGCCGGCCTGTGCCTTCTTCGTTGCCGGATGATCTTCCATCAGGCGGCGCACCAGCTCTTCGGTCTGGCGCACCGTCAGTCCGTTCTTGACGATCTGGCTGAGCAGGCGCTGCTGCACGGCGGCGTCGGTGATGGTGAGCAGCGCGCGCGCGTGCCCTTCGGTGATCAACCCGTCGGCCAGCCGCGCTTTGATGGCTTCCGGCAGTTTGAGCAGGCGCAGGGTGTTGGCCACGGCGACGCGGCTCTTGCCCACGCGCTGCGCGATTTGATCCTGCGTCAGGCCAAACTCTTCGCTCAGGTGTCTGTAGGCCAGCGCCTCTTCCAGCGCGTTGAGATCGGCGCGCTGCACGTTCTCGACCAGCGCCATTTCCAGCATCTGCTGCGGCGCCACATCCTTGATCACGATCGGCACGGTTTCCAGCCCGGCCAGCTGCGCGGCGCGCCAGCGGCGCTCGCCCGCGATTAAGGTGTAATGATCTTCGCCGGAACGCGCGACGATGAGCGGCTGAATGAGGCCGTGTTCCCGGATGGAGTCGGCCAGTTCGCGCAGGGCTTGCTCGTCGAAGGTGGTGCGGGGCTGATGCGGATTCGGCACGATGGCGCGCACCGGCGCTTCGGTGAGACCGCTGGGGGCAGCCGTCTCACCGGAGCCGGGCAACAAGGCGCCCAGTCCTTTTCCTAGTCCAATTTTGCGGTTCATGCTTGGGCCCATACGTTCACCACAGTGTAGCCTATTTTGGCGGCGTTGCCAAACGGCTACGACGCTTTCTGCACCGCGGCGTTCAACCGCTCGCTCAGGGCCCGATCGCTGTCCAGCAGTTCGTCGGCCAACTGCGCGTAAGCCACGCCGCCCGACGACGTGGGCGCGTATGACAAGATCGGCTCGCCGTAGGAGGGCGCTTCGCCCAAGCGCACACTGCGCGGCACCAGCGTGCTAAAGACTTGCGGCCCAAAATGCGCCTGCACTTCCGTGACCACTTGCTGCGCCAGGCGCATGCGGCTGTCGTACATCGTCATTAACACGCCGCGCACCACCAACCCCGGATTCAGTCCCTTGCGCACCAGCTGAATGGTGTTCATCAATTGCGAGAGACCTTCCAGCGCGAGGTACTCGCATTGTACCGGAATCAGCACGCCCTGCGCCGCGGTCAGGGCGTTGACGGTCAACAGACCCAAGGAGGGCGGGCAATCGATCAGTATGTAATCGTAGTTAGCGAGAACATCAGTCAGCGCGTGCTTCAGGCGCTTTTCCCGATCGGGCATTTCTACCAATTCGATCTCGGCTCCGGCGAGTTGCGGTGACGACGGGGCCAGATCCAGCCGCAGCCGCTTGGTCAACTGCACAATCTGGCGCAGCGGCCGATCGTTGACCAGCACATCGTAAGTGGACGATCTGATCTGCGCTTTATCGAAGCCCAGCGACGAAGTGGCGTTGGCCTGTGGATCGAGGTCGACCAGCAATGTGCGCTGGCCGCGCGCAGCCAGAAAAGCGCTGAGGTTGACGGCGGTGGTGGTCTTGCCCACGCCGCCTTTCTGATTGACGAGAGCGTAGAGATAAGGCATGTTTACACCTGGCGGCACTGATCAATTTCGGCCGGTGTTGGAATGCTGTCCAGACCGCGCCGCGTGATCGATTGACTGGCGAGGCAGCTGGCGAAGCGCGCCGCCGCGATTGGATCACCGCACTCGCGCAGCCGCACCAGAAATGACGCCGCGAAAATATCGCCTGCGCCGGTGGCGTCCACCACTTCGACGGGATGCGTGGGCACGGCAGTGACGGCGCCGCGCCGGTGAACGGTGCAGCCGTGCGCGCCGCGCGTCACCACCAACAGCTGCGCCTGCACCGCCCACTGCTGCACGAGTTCTTCGTGGTGCGCCACATCTTCGATGCTGATGATGACCACGTCGGCGCGCGGCAGCACCCGCTCGGCCTCGGCCCACCCGATCGGACTCACGCGGCCCTGCGCGTCCCACTGGCGCAGCCAGCCCTGCGGTGTCACGCCGATCAGCGCGCCGGGGAAGCAGTCCAGCCAGCCCAGCTCAACTTCCTGGGCGATGGGCGCCAGATGCACAATGTCGGCCGCGGGGAGCGCCGGGAACCGATCGGGGGTGAGGCGTTCCGCGACGGCGTGCAGCGTTTGATGCCGGCCTTGATCGGTATAGACATTCTCGAAGGTGGTGGTGTGATCGGCTGGCACGCGCACCACTTCGATGTCGTGCAGCGCGGGAGTAACGTCCACATCTGCGCGCAGGCTGGTCAGCACCTGCACCTGGCAGCCCAGCGCGTGCGCCATGCGCGCGGAATACGTCGCTGCGCCGCCGAACATCCAGCCCTGCGGCAGCACGTCCTGGCAGATGTGTCCAATCGTCACATAGCGCATAAGCCATCGGTAATAACAATGACCAATGACAAGCTCAGCCGAGTGCCATTGGTCATCGGTAGCGGTCTCCCGTAAGGTCGCGTTTAGCGCTTGTAAGACTGCGGGATGATGGTGACTTTGCGATTCTCACCCACGCCCACACTTTCCGTGCGCACCTGCGTGTTGTCGCGCAAGGCCAGATGCACGATGCGGCGCTCGTTGGCCGGCATCGGCTCCAGCGCCGCGGGTTTGTGTGTCGCCGCGACGCGCTCGGCCATGCGCAAGGCCAGTTGTTTGAGCATCTGCGCACGATGGGCTTTGTAGCCTTCCACGTCGAGCACGACATGCAGGTAGTGACCCAGTTCCTTGGCCACCAGCAGGCGCACCAGATATTGCAGGCCGTCGAGCGTTTCGCCGCGCCGCCCGATGAGGGTGCTCAGATCGCCGCCGTGAATGTCCAGCACCAGCGTCGGCTCGTCCTGCTCGTCATAGCCGTTGAGTTCGGCGGGATCGCGCTGGGTGATCTGCGCTTTGTACTTCATGCAATCGAGCACGGCTTGCACCAGGCGCTGCGCGGCGGCGGATTCTTCCGCTGTGACGGCCGGCGTGGCAGGCGCTGCGGAAGCGGGCGCCGCGGCGCGCGGTTGGCGCGTCAGGCGCACGCGCGCGGTGCGGCCCGGCTCGGCCGACAGGATCATCACATCGACCTCGTCCCGCGCGACATTCAGCGCTTCCAGCCCGCGGCCGATGGCTTCTTCTACGGTTGCTCCAATGGCTTCAATCGATTGAGGCGCTTCCACGTCAGGGCTCCTTGGGTAGAGCGCGGCGTCACTCGCCGATCGGTCTGCTTATTTTTCTGTGGTATCGCCGGCCGGCGGCGCAATCTTTTTAGATGCTTTGCTGGCCGGGGCGGGCTTATCGGCCGGCGGCGCGATCTTTTTGGAGGCCTTGCTGGCCTGCACGGCGGGCGCGCCGGGTTCCAGTAATGGCTTCTTCTGCCAGCGGCGGTTCATCAACCACGACTGCACCGCGCCCACCACATTGGACACGATGAAGTAGATGCTGAGGCCGGAGGCGAATTGCAGCGCGAACAGGCCAAACATCATGGGCATGATGATGTTCATCTGCTTCGTCATGGAGGCCTGGCTGGGATCGCTGCTGGGCGGCGTCATCAACTTTTGCGAGAGATACGTTGTCGCCACCACCAGCGCCGGCAGGATGAAGACCAGCAGCTGCGCCACGATGGGCGACACGTTCTGCTCGATGGAGGGCAGAATGCCCGGCAGCCCCAGATCATAGATCATGAAAATCGGATCGATCGGGATCAGCGGCACGAGGGCGGGCAGCACGCGGTGTGACAGCTGCTGCAGTTGCAGCGGATTGGTGGCCAGCGCGCCGGTGAGCGCCTGGTAGAACGCGATCATGATGACCAGCTGCAAGATCAACGGCAGACAGCCGCCGAACATGTTGATCTTGTTTTCGCGGTACAACTCCATCTGTGCCTGGGCGAATTTGTTGCGATCGTTGCCGTACTTCTTCTTGAGTTCTTCCAGCTGCGGCGCCAGCTCGGCCATCTTGCGCGAGTTGCGCTGTTGCGGCAGCGTCAACGGCAGGGTGATCAGGCGGATTAAAATGGTGGCGACGATGATGGCCAGCACAAAGCTGTGCCCCAGAATGCCGTACAGGAGCAGCAGCATGTTGACGAGAGGTGAGATCAGAATATCCACGGTATGTTCCTGACGTTGCCGACTACTGCGGCGCGGGATAGCGCCACAGTTCCTGGCCGGTATTCTTGTTCAAGCCAATCAAGCGCGTTGGGTTCGCTCCTGCCAGGTTGGGCAGCACGACCAACGTGTTTTCGAAGACCGTGGGCGTGATGAGCAAGCTTTCGCCATCGCGGGCCTTGTAGGGCGCATTCCAGATCGATCGGCCGGTGGCCGCTTCAAGGGCGACCAGTTGATTGCGATCTGTGCCCACGTAGACAATGCCGTTGTCCACCAGCGGCGTCATCTTTACGCCGCCTTCCACTTTGACGGTCCATGTGGCGCTTTGGCCGGTGGCGGCGTCGAGGGCATAGACGTTGCCAGCTTGATCGCCGAAGTAGAGTGCGCCATCGAGCATGGCCGGGCCATCCCAGAGGCCGCCTTCGGCCTTAAACGACCATTTAAGCTGACCAGTGGCCGCCTCGACGGCATACAGCACACCGCCGAACGAGCCGACGTAGACCGTTCCATCATGGACGGTAGGCGAGCCGACTAGCGCATCGATCGTGGCGCCATCGTTGGGGAATTGCCAGACCAGATCGCCGGTGCGCTTGTTGACCGCATACAGGGAGTGATCCTGTGACGCGGCGTAGACGTTTTGCTCGTCCACGGCGACCGCTGACCAGATGCGCGCCTGGGTGCGTACCGGCTGCGGCCAATGCGGGCGGCCATCGGCGGCCTTCAGCGCGTAGATCGAACCTTTACCGTCGCCGAAGAACAACGCGTCGCCGTCCAATACAACCGCGCCGTAGATGTTGCCGGGAATGTAATCGGTGGTCGTTTGGGGATACGTCCACTTGATCGAGGGGGCGGTCTGCGTGCCGCGTGCCACATTGGCCCAGGCCTGCACTTGCCCGCTGTTGCCGTTCATTTGCTCGGTGCCGACATACAGGATCGTGCCGTCCTCGCTGATTGACGGCATGGCGTAGTAGCCACGTGCCGCATCGGGTGACGGGATCGGCCAACCCACCAGCTGCACCCCGGCAGTATCGCCGCCGATGTTGACGGCTGAGAGTTGATTGCTAGAGGCAAGGTAGGCGGTGTCAGCGCGCACCACGTAGCCCGGCCAGCTGGTGACCGGGGCGGCGCCGCTGCACGCGGCCAGGACAAACGTCAGTACCACCAGTGAGACGATCGATAGCCATCGTCGAGCAATAAAGCGAATCAAACAACCTCCAAAATCAGGGAACAGGATCGTAACCACCGGGATGAAAGGGCTGGCAGCGGCCAATGCGCTTGACGGTCAGCCAGCCGCCCTTGAAGATGCCGTACTTCTGAATGGCCTGCACCCCGTATTCCGAGCACGATGGATAAAACCGGCAGCTGGACGGCATTACCCGTGAGAACGTGCGTTGATATACTTTGATGAGAAAAATGAATATGTACCGCACCGTTTAGCCTGCTGCGCGGGGCGCGCTGTCGCGCCAGACCCTGGCCCGCTGCAGCGTCTCGCGCAGTGCGGCAGCCAGCTGGTCCACACTGGCGTCCGCGATTGGCGCGCGGGCGATCAGGATCAGATCGACACTATTGGGAATGTTCAGGTACACCTGCCGTACCGCTTCGCGCAAGAGGCGCTTGTAACGGTTGCGCGTCACTGCGCCCCCCAACTTCTTGCCGGCGGCGATACCGATCCGGGGTGGCGTTGTGGCTCGATCGGGCTGCGGCAGGACGATGAGCACAAAGAAGCGATGCGGCCACGAGCGGCCGTTCTGACGAATACGCTCGAACTCACCGCGCGGCCGCAATCGCCATACGCGCATCATAGCGCTGTGCTTTACTGCTCTTTCCAGTTGATGCGCTTCGCGCCCTGCGGCTGCGTGCTCAGCTTGTAGCGGCCCTTGGCGCGGCGCGCCGCCAGTACCTTGCGGCCGCCCTTGGTCGCCATGCGGGCGCGGAAGCCGTGCGTCCGGGCGCGGCGGCGCTTGCGTGGTTGGAATGTGCGCTTGGTCATCTCTGTTTCTCCTCAACTGATGATTAATTCACAAAAGTATGTCCGGCCTTAACTGCGCCGGACATGCGAGCTGCTGCCATTTGCGAGCGGAGCGATTATAACTGATGTATGAAGTCTGGTCAACCGATCAGCGTTGTTGGTTTTGTTCGCGCACGATGTCGGCCCCGAGCGCCTGCAATTTTACTTCGATGTGCTCGTAGCCCCGATCGATCTGGCCGATGTTGCGGATGACACTTTGCCCCTGCGCGCACAGCGCGGCCGAGACCAGCGCCATGCCGGCGCGGATGTCCGGGCTTTCCAGGCGTTCGCCGTGCAGCCAGCTGGGCCCCTGCACAATGCAGCGATGCGGATCGCACAACACGATGCGCGCGCCCATGCCGATGAGCTTGTCCACGAAGTACAGGCGGCTCTCGAACATCTTCTCGTGGATCAAGACAGACCCGACCGCCTGGGTGGCGACGACGATGGCCGTACTCATCATATCGGCCGGAAAGGCGGGCCAGGGGGCGTCGTCGATCTTGGGAATGGCGCCGCCCATGTCGGGAATCACCGTGAGCGATTGGCCGCGCGGCACCAGCACGTCGTCGCCGTGCGCCTCGAACTTCACGCCCAGCCGCTCGAAGACCAACCGGATCATTGCCAGGTGCTGTGGCGCGGCGTTGCGAATGGTGATCTCGCCGCCGGTAATGGCCGCCAACCCGATGAAAGATCCAATCTCCAAATAATCAGGCCCGATGGTGAACTCGGCGCCGTGCAGCGACTCGACACCGTGGAGGGTGAGCGTGTTGGAGCCAATGCCTTCGATGCGCGCGCCCATCAAGCTAAGCAGCTGGCACAGTTCCTGCACGTGCGGTTCGGAGGCGGCGTTGCGGAAGATCGTTGTTCCCTTGGCGAACACGGCCGCCATGATGGCATTCTCGGTGCCGGTGACGCTGGCTTCGTCCAGTAGAATATCCTGCCCCACCAGTTCCGTGGCGCGCACGCTGAACTCGCCGTTGACCTGCACCTGCGCGCCCAACTTGCTGAACGCCAGGAAGTGCGTGTCGACGCGACGCCGGCCAATGACATCGCCGCCGGGCGGCGGCAGTTCCACTTGCCCCAGGCGCGCCAGCATGGGACCGGCCAGTAGAATCGAGGCGCGGATGTCGCGGCACAAATCGGCATCAAGCTGCGTGGTGTGGACATTTTTCGCCTGCAATTGCAGGGTGTGCCGATCGATCTCGGTGATATCCACGCCCACCGCGGCCAGCAGCTGCATCATCGTGTGAACATCGCGAATGCGCGGCACATTGTGCAGAATAACGGGTTGATCGGTGAGGAGGGTGGCGGCCAGCAGGGGCAGGGCGGCGTTCTTGTTGCCGCTGGGGGTCACGGTTCCCGATAGGGGGCGACCACCGCGAATGACGAACTGATCCATAGGGTTAATGTTCTCCAGGTGTCGAGCGCGCGCCCGACGAGTTGGGATGAAGGCATTGTACCAAACCCCGATCGGCGCTGCAAACCGATCGGGCCGCGGGTAGCCGACGATTG
>CAYNML010000043.1:0-8786 GCA_964398185.1 uncultured Anaerolineae bacterium
CTCGCAATGACGCACGTTGGTGACAATAATCCCGCTGAACCCGGAAGAGCCATTAAACCTCAGGCGCCTGCGGGAGAGCAAGCACTCAAGTGCCAGTAGTTCTCAGGCCGCGGACGGCTCGGCCTGCAAATTCTCCGGCACCTCGTTGCCCGCCTCGCGAATGGCGCGCGGCACGTCAACGGTCACCAGGATCGCCAGCCCGCTGATGAACAAGATAATCAACGAGAAGATAGCCGTCCGCATGCTGCCGGTCCACTGCGTCACCAGCCCGAACAACAGCGTGCCGATCCAGGCCGTGCCGCGATCGCTGATCTCGTAGAAGCTGAAGAACTCGGCTTCGCGTTCGCGCGGGATCATCTGTGAGAACAGCGAACGGCTCAGCGCCTGACTGCCGCCCAGCACCAGCGCCACGCACGCCCCCAGCAGCCAGAACTCGGCGACGCTGCGCAGGCTCAGCAAGGCCCACACCGCGATGGCCGACCAGATCAACAACGAGATGATGATGGCGCGCTTCGCGCCGATGCGCCCGGCGATGACACCGAACAACAACGCGCCGAAGAACGCCATGAACTGCACCATCAAAATCACCAGGATCAGGCTGCTGGAATCCATACCCAACTCCTGATCGCCAAATAACGCCGACACCACGATCACGGCCTGAATGCCGTCGTTGTACAGGAGATACGCGATGAGGTAGCGCAGCGTCATCGGATAATGGCGGAACTCGCGCAGCGTCTGCCCCAACTGCCGGAAGCCCACGCGCAGATAAGAATCGCCGGGGGCCAACGCGCGCTGCGCGCCGCGCTCGCGCAGGCCCTTGATAGCGAAGTAGCCAAATACCAGCCACCACACGCCCGCCGAAGCCAGGCTGATGCGCGCGGCCTGTGCGCCGTCCAACCCGATCTTGTCGCTAAACTGGTAGAGGATAAGGTTCAACAGCAGCAGCAATCCGCCGCCGATGTAACCCAACGCCCAGCCCCGTGACGAGACTTTGTCGCGTTGATCTTCCGAGGCGATCTGCGGCAGGAACGCGTTGTAAAACACGATCGACGCACCGAAGGCCAGATTCGCCAGAATGAACAACAGGCCGCCCAGCAAGTACAGCGGCCCGGTGATGAAGTACAGACCGATCGTGCAGAGCGCGCCCAGCACGGCAAAGAACAGCATCATGCGCTTTTTCAAATTCGAGTAGTCGGCAATCGCGCCGAGGATGGGCAGAAAGAAGACCTGCAGCAGCACCGACAAGGACACGCAATACGTGAAGAACGATTCGGCGGCAATGGGAATGCCCAGTAACGTAAACGACCCGCCATCGCCCACCTGCGACTCGATGACGCTGGTCAGATACGGCCCCAGGAACGTCGTCACCACTGTCGTGGAGAAGGCCGAGTTGGCGAAGTCATACAGCATCCAGCGGCGGATTTCGTGTTTATCGTTGATGAGCGGGGTCGTCGTCATGCGTCTCCCTGAGCGTCGCGTGAGGTACAGGGAGTTTAGAAGCAAACGCGTTAAAAGTCAATCAAGCGGCAGTTAAGAGAAATTCACACCACCCGGCGCTGGACGATTAGGCGCTTTCTGGTACACTGAGCCTGAATCTTCACGGCAGGAGCCACAGCATGAATGGATTTGAGTTACGCAACGGACAATGGTGGTGCGATCAAGCGGCCATCACCGCGCTGGCCGATGAATACGGCACGCCGCTGTATGTCTACAGCCGCGCGCGCCTGGAAGAAAACTACCGGCGGGTGCAGTCTGCCTTCAAGGCGCTTAATCCGCATATTCATTTTTCGGTGAAGTCCAACGCCAACGGCGCGATCTTGCGCGTGCTGCGTGAATTGGGCTCAGGCTTTGATGTGGTCTCGGCGGGTGAAGCCTATCGCGCGCTGCGCGCCGGGGCTGACCCGGCCACCATCGTATTTGCGGGCGTGGGCAAGACCGAGCAGGAATTGATCTTCGCGTTGGAAAACAACCTGGGCTGGATCAACGTCGAATCGGTGCAGGAGTTGGAAGCGCTCAATCGGCTGGCCAGTGAACGCCACGCCAAGCCGCAGGTGGCGCTGCGCATCAATCCCGTGGTCGAGGCCGACACGCATCATCACATGGCCACCGGCGGACATCGCTCGAAGTTTGGAATCGATATGGACGATGCTCGATCGGTTTTAATGCAAGCCGGGAAGTTCATCAATCTTGATCTGGCGGGCCTGCACATCCACATTGGATCACAGTTGGCGAACACCGCCGAGACGGTGGCGGCCCTGCAGCGCGTGCTCGAGTTGGCGACGCTGCATCCGATCCGCAACCTTGATATCGGCGGTGGCTTTCCGGTCCCCTACCGCCCCGATGACGAATTGCCCGACCCGTCGGTCTTTGCCGAAGCCGTACAACAAGTGCTGAAGACCAGCGCGCGCCAATCATTCGAGATCGCCATCGAGCCCGGCCGATCGATCATGGCCGACGCGGGTGCACTCATCGCCACCGTGCAGTACACCAAAGTGCGCGAAGGCCGCCGCATCGTCGTGTGCGATGCCAGTATGACCGAGTTGATCCGCCCGGCGCTGTACGATGCTTATCATCATATCGTGCCGGTAAAAGACAGCCAGCCGTCGTCGCTGCCAGCGGACGTCGTCGGCCCGGTGTGTGAAACCGGCGATACGCTGGGATACGATCGAGTATTGGCCGAGGTCGCGCGGGGTGATCGCTTGCTGATCATGACGGCGGGCGCGTACGGCATGAGCATGGCGTCAAACTATAACAGCCGACCACGCCCGGCAGAGGTGCTGGTCGAGGGCAAGTTCCATCGCCTGATTCGACGGCGCGAGACGTGGGATGATCTGGTGCGCCTGGAAGAATAACCAGCGGCTAATGGCGTCATGACGCCAGCGCGGCAGAGCTGGGTTCGGCGCGCACTGACTGACCGCTATTCCAAACTGCCAATCGCCTGCTCCACCTCATCCAGAATCTCGCCCGACTGCACCAGCGCCTTCATGCGATTGTGATCCGGATACAACGGGCGATCCTCGTCGAGATGCGCCACGTATTTTCGAATGACCTCGCGCGCCTTCTGCACGCCGTGCCCGGTGGTGAAACCGCGGAAATCCAGCGCCTGCGCCGCCGCCATGAATTCAATGCCGAGGATGCCGTAGGCATTGTCCAGAATCTGGCCGTTCTTCAGGGCCGTGTTCATGCCCATCGAGACGAAGTCTTCTTGATCGGCCGCCGCCGGGATCGATTGGATGCTGGCCGGCATTGACAGGATGCGCTGCTCGACGATCAACATATCGGCCGTATATTGGCTCAGCATCATGCCGGAGAACATGCCCGCGCCCTTGGTCAAAAATTCCGGCAGGCCCACACTCAACGCCGGGTTCGTCAGGCGATTCAAGCGGCGTTCGGAGAGCACGCAGACCATCGTGATCGCCGCGCCGGCCATGTCCATGGGCAGCGAAACCGGCGTGCCCTGGAAGTTCGCGCCCGTCAACGTCAAACGATATTCGGGCAGGAAGATGGGATTATCGCCGACGCCGTTCAACTCGATCTCAACCTGCCTCCGCGCGTGCGCCACCGCATCGTGCGCGGCGCCGATGACCTGTGGCGTCGATCGCATTGAATAGGCATCCTGCACCTTGGTCTTGATCTTGCCCGTCTTCAGATCGCTGCCGTCAATGCACTTCAGGATCGCCTGTGAACTGCGCATCGCGCCGGGAAAACCGCGCAGCTGGTGCAGGCGCACATCGTAGGGCTTGAGGTTGGCGAGTAACGCTTCGAGGCTCATCGCGGCGGCGATCTCGGCCTGCTTCAGCCAGCGATTCATATCGTACAGGTGCAGCGCGCTCATGGCCGTCAGCAGATTCGATCCGTTGATGGCCGCCAGTCCATCGCGCGCCTGCAAGTCAGGCGCCGGAATGCCGGCGCGCTCCATGGCAACGTGGCCGGGCAGCCGCTCGCCCTGATAGAACGCCTCGCCCTCGCCCATCAGCAGCAACGCGAGCTGCGCCATCGGAGCCAGATCGCCGCACGCGCCCACCGAACCCTTCTGGCACACGACGGGCGTCACACCCTTGTTGAGCATCTCGACCAGCGTCAATGTGATCTCAGAGCGGCAGCCGGAATTGCCGTGCGCGTGCACGTTGATGCGGCCGGCCAGCGCCGCGCGCACCTGTTCGATCGGGACCGGATCGCCGATGCCCGCCGCGTGGTTGTAGATCAGATAACGCTGGAACTGCATGACCTGTTCGTCGGACAAGACGATCTCGGAAAACTCGCCGATGCCGGTGTTGGTGCCGTACATGATCTCGCGCGCCTTGAGTTTCTCTTCCAGCATGGCGCGGCAGACCTTGATGCGCTCCAACGCCTCCGGCGCGAGTTCGACCTGCTCGCCCTCGCGTGCGATGCGCACCAGTTTTTCGAGCGTCAAATTGGAGCCGTCTAGCACAATCGTCATGATGCTTCTCCTTGGGAAGGTGGGTGTGGAGTCGGGGTGATGCAACTCCGGGCAGGCGGAAGGATACCACCAGACAACGAAAGACACGCAGCCGCCGGCGCAGGGCAACGACTGCATGTCAGACGACAATGATCTTGAGAGTCACACGGTGCAAGGTCAGCCCAACACCTGCGCGGCCCGCTCGCGCCCGGCGCGGATGCCGCGCTGCACCGAGGGCTGCGAGAAGTCCAGCGTGTCACCCAGATCGGCATCGTGATTCGGCTCGATGATCTTGAGCTCCACGTACTTCAGCGGCCGCCCGCTGACAGGATGGTGCAGCGTCACGCCCTGCCCGGCGGCCTCCTGCACCAGCGCATTCACGCGCAGGAACTCCTGCACGTCGCCGACGAACATCTCGTTCAGCATGATGGACAACATGCGCCCGCCAATGTCGACGACGGTGCGCGGCGGCGCGGACTGCGGCTCCGGCGCGCGGCAGCCGCAATTGATGACGACGATCTCATCGGGGTCGGCGTCCAGCACGTCGCCCAGGGGGCTGGCATTGCGCACGCCGCCATCGACCATGCACGGATAGGCCGGCGAGACATCGACCGGGGTCCAGATGATGGGCATCACCGTCGAGGCCAGGATCGCTTCGCGCACCCTGGGATCGTTCGGCTTAAAGATCACATACTCGCCCGATTGCAGCGAGACGGCCCCGATGCGCAAATCGATTGCGAATTTGTCCGGTTCCACCTCTTGCACGATCTGCTGCTTAAGCGGTTCATTGTCGTAGAACGACCTGTCGCCCCGGAACAGGATTTTCAACGCCGACCACAGGTTGAAACCGCCCGTATAAACCTTGTCGTCGGAGATGGTGTTCCAGATCTCCAGCAGCCGCTCGTATTTCTGCATTGCCAGCATCGCGCCGTTAAGCGCGCCCACCGACACGCCGGCGATGACGTCCCACGTATAACCCTTGACCTCACGCGCGTACTTCTCGGCGCCGACCTGAAACGCCCCTTTGGCGCCGCCCCCGCTCAAAACCAGTGCAGTTTTCTTAGGCATGATGATTTCTCCTAACAGAATCTGGCAGAGTCGGACATTTGGTTTCAGTATAGGGTCATTTTTTCGCAAGTCAAGCACTTGGCTTATGGGTTGTTCGCTCCCGGTTGCCGCGTAGTGTTTGAGCATACAATCAGTCCAAACGGCCCAAGCCTGCACAGGGCGAATTCGCAGCCTGGGCAGGAGTGGCCGGCGTGGCGCACGTCGATCTCAATCACCCAGGGGGATGCCTCGCAGCGGCCAGAGCGACGGTATACGCGGGCTGGTTCTTCCCCAACGCCGCACAGATCGGATTCGTTTGGGCGGTTGTGGCGTAAGCCACGGCCTGCCTGAAGCGCCGCTGATGTTCCCGCTGTGCCTTGCTGAGCTTGCAATTCTTCGGAAACATGACTCTCCCCCCCATCTCCAGCAGGCTGTCATCCTAAACTCATCGTCAGCCTATAGTCATCTCACAGTTATGAAAGCACAGTCCATCGCGCAACCAAAGGGGCATGAAGCCTCATCTTCGAGACTTCATGCCCCCTGTCCAACTGCAGCCGCAGGTGTGGGCTACATCTTCCCGCCGTGGCCCTCCATTGGGATGAAACCTTTTCGATCGGGTCCCACAAAATCCTCCGGCTTCTCCTCGAACGTGAACTTGCAGCCGGGCGCGCAGAAATAATACGTCTCGCCTTTGTACTCGCTCTTGTGCTTCGCCGTCTTCTCGTCGACTTGCATACCACACACCGGATCGATTGCCATTGCTGTGTCCTCCTGAGTTTTGAGTAGATTAAGAAAACAGTAGACAAATGTTGCGCGACTTATCTACCTGTCTACTTGTTTACTTCTGCATTTTGAGTCCGCGCAGCCGCAGCGAATTCGTCACCACAAACACGCTGCTGAACGCCATCGCGCCCGCGGCGAATACCGGCTGCAACAACCCCAATGCTGCCACCGGGATCAAGATCACGTTGTAGAAGAAGGCCCAGAACAAATTCTGCTTGATCGTCCTCAACGTGCCACGGCTGATCAAAATCGCCTTCGGCAGCCCGCGCAGATCGCCTGACATCAGCGTCACATCGGCAGCTTCGATCGCGATGTCGGCGCCGGTACCGATCGCAATGCCGACGTCCGCCTGCGCCAGCGCCGGGGCGTCGTTGATGCCGTCGCCCACCATCGCCACGATCTGATTTTCGGTCTGCAACTGCTTCACGGCTGCGGCTTTGTCGCCGGGCAAGACCTCGGCCAACACCCGATCGATCTTCACGCCCCGCGCAATCGCCTCCGCCGTCTGGCGATTATCGCCGGTGATCATCACGACTTGCAGCCCCATCGCATGTAGCGAGTCAACAGCTTCCAATGATCCGTCCTTCACCGTATCCGCCACGGCGATCGCGCCGGCCGCTGCGCCGTTCACGGCTAGAATCATTGCCGTCTTTGCTTCGCCCTGCAAGCGCTCGACCGCGGATTGCAGGCCGCTCAACTGAATCTGCTGCTCGTTCATCAAGGCGAGATTGCCCAACAGCACACTTTGCCCGTCCAGCGTTGCGGCCACGCCGCGCCCCGCAAGCGATCGAAAACCCTGCGGCTCGCTCAACGCCAGACCGTGCGCCCGCGCCGCCTCCACAACTGCCGCCGCCAACGGATGCTCACTCGCCGTCTCGATCGATCCAGCCAGCCGCAGCACTTCTTCTTTGCTACTTGTTACTTGCACATTGTTAATTACATCAGTTACTGCCGGCTTCCCCTCCGTAATTGTTCCGGTCTTGTCCAGCGCCACCACTTGCGCCTTGCCCAGGCTTTCCAGGGCCGAGCTGCTCTTGAAGAGCACGCCGTTCTCTGCGCCTTTGCCGGTGCCCACCATCACCGCCGTCGGCGTGGCCAGGCCCATCGCGCATGGACAGGCGATCACGAGCACGGCCACCATCGCCATCAGCGCCGCGGCCACACCCGCTTCGGGATTGAAGATCATATGACCCACAAACGTCAACGCGGCGATGACGATCACCAGCGGCACGAACCATGCCGAGACCTGATCGGCCAGTTTCTGGATCGGCGCTTTCGAGCCTTGCGCCTGTTCTACCAACCGAACGATCTGCGCCAGCACGGTGTTCTTGCCCACCTGCGTCGCCTCGCATTTCAGCAGGCCCTGCTTGTTAATCGTCGCCCCGATCACTTTGTCGCCCGGCCCCTTGCCCACCGGCATACTCTCTCCGGTGATCATCGACTCGTCCACGCTCGATCGGCCATCCACTACCACGCCATCGACCGGGATCTTCTCGCCGGGCCGCACGATCACCACATCGCCCACGCGCACATCATCGATCGCAATCTCGACCTCAGCGCCATCGCGCAGCACACGCGCCGTCTTGGCGCGCAGCCCCATCAACTTCTTGAGCGCCTCACTGGTGCGACCTTTGGCTTTTGCCTCCAGATACTTGCCTAACACAATCAGCGTGATGATGACCGCCGCCGTTTCAAAGTACAAATGCGTGCCGTACAGACCCAGCAGCGGCCCGAAGCTGTAGAAGTAGGCCACGCTTGATCCCATGACCACCAGCACATCCATGTTGGCGGCTTTGTTCTTCAAGGCCTTCCACGCGCCCACGTAAAAATCCTTGCCCACGTAGAACTGCACCGGCGTCGCCAGCGCCGCAAAGACCCACCAGCTGCCCGGCCACATGTAGAACTCGTCCAGAAACCACGGCGCCTCGATCAGGCCCGTGTGCGAGAAATCCTTCAACATCGACAGCACGAACAGCGGAATGGTGAACGCCAGCCCCACGATCAAGCGTTTACGCTGATGAGCCAGCTCGGCTTCGCGCGCCGCAGCTTCGGCATCTTCGGCG
This sequence comes from uncultured Anaerolineae bacterium, assembly GCA_964398185.1. GTDB lineage: Bacteria > Chloroflexota > Anaerolineae > Fen-1058 > Fen-1058 > Fen-1058. Next base: position 8,314 of record CAYNML010000043.1, read on the forward strand.
GAAGCGCCCTCCATCGCGATCGCCTTGAACCCGATCGCTTCGATCACGCGCCGCAGATCGCCCTGCCCCACCATCGTCGGCAGATATTCGATCAGCGCGATGTTGGTCACGCTGGATACGCTGACCTTCAGCACGCCATCGGTTTTCCCCAGCGCCTCTTCGATAATCCGCGCATCGGTTTCGTCGTGCAACCCCTGCAGCGGTAGTTCCGCCTCGGCCGTCGCCACCCCATAACCGATGTCACCGATCCGCGCGATGATCTGCTCCTGCGACACCAACCCCGGATCGTACACCCACGTCCCGCGCTCGCTGGCTAGGTTCACCGCAGCATTCTCGACGCCCGGCAGCTTCTTCGTCACCCGCTCAATCGTCGCCGAACAGTTGGCGCACGTCATGCCCGTGATGGGAATTGTCACTTGCTTGGTCGTCATTCTTTAACCCGCCCGCTTTTCCTCGTTCATTGTTCCTTGTTC
>CAYNML010000043.1:8886-52341 GCA_964398185.1 uncultured Anaerolineae bacterium
GCTTGGTCGTCATTCTTTAACCCGCCCGCTTTTCCTCGTTCATTGTTCCTTGTTCATTGCTCATTAAATCTTCTGCGCCATCTCAAATACCTCTACGATTTCGTCCAGCACGCGCTCGCGCTCCTTCTTGTTGTCGCCGCGTACCGCCTCGATGACGCACGTATTGAGATGATTCTCCAGGATCAGATCATTGACCTTGTTCAACGCCGCCTGCACGGCCTGCACCTGTTTGATCACGTCGATGCAGTAGGCGTCCTCGGTCACCATCCGCTCGATGCCGTTGACGTGGCCGGCGATGCTGCGCAGCCGCTTGAGCACCACCGTGCGATGTTCGTCGTCCATCTTATCCCCCTCCCCCCCGGTGGGGGGTATTAACTGCGATAAGCTTAGCAGCTGATCGGCGCGCCGTCAATCCGGCCATGTCACCTCTTCCCGCAGATTGCGTTATAATCGGCCTACCTTTGGTTGGAGGATACCAACGTGACCGGCTCTGATCAACTTCGCACCCTCCTCATGCAGGCCACCAGCGTCTCACAACTGGGCCTGCCCGCTTCACTGGCCGTCGATCTCATCTACCGCATCCTCTTCACCGAAGGCGAAGCCAACGTCTCGCGCGTCGCCGAGATTACCCGGCTGTTTCCGCAAGTCATCGACGAAATCATGGCCGACATGCAGCACGACCACATGGTGGAAGTGGTCAAGGCGGGCGCTCTCCGCATTAGCTACACCTACCGCCTGACCGACGAAGGCGCCAACCGCGCCCGCGACGCGCTGGAGCGCACGCAGTACATCGGGCCATTTCCGGTGGATATTGACGCCTACCGCCAGGCCGTGGCGCTGCAGACGGCGGACCGGCAGAAAGTCACACCCGCCGATGTTAAACGCGCGCTCAACGGTCTCATTCTGCCAGAGCACTTCCACCGCCGCGTCGGTCCCGCCGTCAACTCGGGCACCTCGCTGTTTCTGTACGGCCCGCCCGGCAATGGCAAGACCACGGTCGCGCAGGCCATCGCCAAATTGCTGGCCGGCGCCGATCCCGTCTGGCTGCCGTACGCGGTGTCCATCGGCGGACAGATCGTGCAGGTTTATGACCCGCTGGTGCACGTGCCTTTCAACCCGCCGGACAGTGACACCCCCTCCGGCAAGACCGGCTTCATCGGCGTTGACAAGCGCTGGGGGTTGTTCCAGCGTCCCTCGGTCATGGTGGGCGGCGAATTGACCATGGATGCGCTGGAACTGCGCTTCGAGCCAGTCGCGAAGATCTATGAAGCGCCGCTGCAGATGAAGGCCAACTGCGGCATGTTCCTCATCGACGACTTCGGCCGCCAGCAGATTAGCCCGCAGCAATTGCTCAATCGCTGGATCGTGCCGCTCGAGACGCGCATCGACTTTCTGCGGCTGCAATCCGGCCAGACCCTGGAGATTCCCTTCCGGCAGTTGATCGTCTTCGCCACCAATCTCGATCCCAGCGCGCTCGTCGATGCCGCCTTCCTGCGCCGCATCCAGATGAAGGTGGAAGTCAGCAGCCCCGACGAGAAAACGTTCTACCAGATTTTTGCCGCCATGTGCCAGAGCCTCAAAGTGCCGTTTGACCGCAACGGCTTTGTGCACTTGCTGCAAAAATGGTATCGCGACGCCGGGCGCACCCTGCAGGCCGTTCACCCGCGCGACATCCTCAAGACCCTCATCGCCATCTGCGACTACGCTGGCCTCCCGCCGCAGATGACGCCGGACCTGCTCGACGAAGCGTGCAGCTGCTACTTCGTGGACACTGACACGCCACACTAACACAACACGACCTGCTCGTGATTGAGCAGGTCGTGCTTCTTGATACACACCCGGCGCAATCAGCGAACCGCCGGGTATCGCTTCTGTAAGAACTTGAACGCCACCGGATCGATCTGGTTCGATCCCAACGGCCAGCGATCTTCCAGATTCTCCAGCCCGATCAAATCCTCCACCGCCCCGCGCGTGAGGTCATCGTACGCCCCCGTGATCGCGCCGCGATATAACCCGGCCTGCTGCGCGATACGCTGCAATTCACGCGCGATCTTCTTATTGATCGGCGTCAACGATTCCGGCGCGGGCTTGCCAAAATAGAGATGATGCAATTCCAGAATCTCGTGCAACCGCTCGATCGGATGGGGATCATCGTCAACGCGTAAATCCAGATAGCGATCGTTGAAGCCCGCGTAACCGCCTTTATCGCGCACGACCAACACCGCCGCGCTCTGCTGCCCGCGTCGATCACCGCCCGCGCGTTGCGCCGCCAACAGGGCCGCCACCAACCGATCGGCCAACTCACCTTTGGCAGTTTCGAATTTCGCCGCCAGCGCCTCCACCACTCTGGCCCGCGCCAAAATGTTGCCCTGCGCCGCGAAGTGCTTCCCCGTTACGCCGCCGGCCCACGCATGACAACTCGATCCGGTGAACGTCGCGGCCTCGCCCTGCCGATCGACGATGCCCACCTGTCGTTGAGCGCGCCCTTTGTCAGCCGCCAACAACCGCTCGAGCGTTTCGTGCGCGCCGGTCCCCTTCGCCAGCAGCCGCAGGCCCTTCGGCCCGAAGGTCGTGTTGGCGTAAGACTGCGTCGCAATCGCGCCCGCCCGCGCCTGCGCCCACGGCACCACCGCGCCCACCGCCAGAAACTTGCTCTGCGTCGCCACACCCCATTCCTGCGCCGCCGGATCGTAAGCCACAATCGAGAACGTCATCCTGCCTCCTTAGTTGTCACGCATTACTCGTTACGCATGTCCTATGGTATGATCGCCGCCATGCTGCGCCGCCTTCTGCAACTGCTGATCTTCATCCTGATATTATCCGCCTGCGGGCCGGGCCGCTTGCCCGAACAAGTACTGGTCAATCTCACCTCGGACGGTGAGACGCAGGAACTGCTGCTGCCGCAGGGCAGCACCGTGCGCGATGCCCTGCGCAACGCCAGCCTGACGCTGGCCGAACTCGATCGCGTGCGCCCGCCTGAAACGACACTGCTGGTCAGCGGTATGGGCATCACCGTCACGCGCGTCATCCAGACCACCGAGATCGTGACCAGAACCCGGCCCTACCCCACCGGCCAGACCATCACCGACTATGCCCTTAAACCCGGCGAAAGTCAAATCATTCAAGCGGGCCGCAACGGTGAAATCACGGTGCGCTACCGGCTGACATACGAAGATGGTCAGTTGATCAACCGGGTTGAGATTGGCGAGGAAGAAACGGCCACCCCCGTTCCCGAAATCATCCGCAAAGGTCCCAGTGAAGACTATCGCGAGATCAAAGTGCCCGGCACGCTCGTCTTCTTGTCCAACAACAACGCCTATGTCATCCGCGACACGGTGGGCACGAAGCGCGCCCTGACCACTGACAGCGATCTGGACGCCCACGTCTTTACCGTCTCACCCGATGGCCGCTGGCTGTTATACACCCGCGGCAACACCAGCACGCTCAACAGCCTGTGGCTGGTCGATACCACGCTGGCCGTGCCCGAGCCGCAAAATCTGAAGATCAACGGCGTATTGTGGGCCGATTTCTCACCTGACGGCAAATCCATCGCCTACTCGCGTGCCGAGCCGTCGCCCGGCCTGCCCGGCTGGAAAGCGCTCAACGATCTGACGCTGGTGCCGTTTAACAACGGCAAGCTGGGCGCCAGGAAAGAAATCGTCAAAGCGTCCGCCGCTGCGCCCTACGCCTGGTGGGGTACCAACTATGCCTGGTCGCCGGACAGCAAGTGGCTGGCCTACGGCAACACTGCCGAAGTTGGCGTGATCAGCCCCACGGCCCGGCTCACGCGCACGCTGCCGATCACCAACTTTGCGGCCTACAACACCCGATCGACCTGGGCCTGGACCCCGGCGCTGAGCTGGTCGCCGGATGGGCACTTCCTGGCCACGCAGCTGCATTCGCCGTCGCCCAGCGGTGAAGCCGACGAGGATTCACCTGCCTTCGACGTGGCCGCGCTGCAAGTCAGCGGCACGCTGCAAACGCCGTTGGCGGTGGGCGCTGGCATGTGGGCCGCGCCGCAATGGTTGGGCACGACGGCCGCCGACAGCCAAATTGTGTACGGCATGGCCGAGACGCCATATGCCAGCGATACCAGCCGCTATATGTTGTACGTCATGGATCGCGACGGCAGCAACCGGCGCCTGATCTTCCCCACGGACGGCCAGCCCGGCATTCGCGGCTTGCCCGACTTCGACGTTTCGCCCGATGGCCGCAGCGTCATCGTGGCCTACCAGGGCGATCTTTACTGGATCAATCTCAACACCAATCTCACGCGTCGTCTTTCGGTTGATGGCTCGATTTCACTGCCGCGCTGGGCCAACTAAAGATCAGCACCTCGGCAATCACTCGTGAAAACCAGACGCTCGCTTATCCTCACCATTCTTTGCCTCGTTGGATTAGCCGCCATCCTCGGCGCAGCCACGGCCATCACGCAGCAGCACGCGCAGATCACGCGCGGCGCTTTCTTCGGCTTCCCGGAACCGCTGGCGCCGCCGGCGCGCGGCGTAGGCGTGAACGTGGCGCTGGAACAATACGACGAAGCGCAGCTCACAGCCGAAGTCGCGCAGATCGAACAATCGGGGTTCAGCTGGATCCGCCAGACCTTTCCGTGGGCGCAGATCGAAGCAGAGCAAGGCCAGTTCGATTGGGCGCCGTGGGATCGCATCGTTCAGAACACTGGCGATCTCAACTTGATCGTCGTGCTGGATACAGCGCCGCTCTGGGCCGCAGCGTCCAATCGCCAACCTCCAACGTCCACGCTCCAGTTTGCCAACTTCGCGCAATCGCTGGCGCTGCGCTACGGCGAGCGCATTGACTATTATCAGATTTGGGATGAACCCAATCTGGGCGATCGCTGGCGCGGCGAGGTCAATCCGGTCGAGTATGCAGAACTGCTGCGGCAGGCGCGCGACGCGATCAAGCAGGTCGATCCCACGGCCACGATCGTGCTGGCAGGGTTGGCGCCCACCGTCGAGACGAGCCAGGCCAACCTGGCCGATTGGCTGTTCCTGCGCCGCTTGTACGAAGCCGGCGCGCGCGATCTCTTCGACGTCGTCACCGGCAAGCCGTATGGGTTTGATACCGCGCCCGCTGATCACCGCATCGATTCGAATATCCTGAACTTCCAGCATCTCGTCTTGCTGCGTGAAGAGATGGAGCAGCACGGCGATGCGGGCAAAGCATTGTGGGCCACGCAATTCGGCTGGAATACCGCCCAGGATTCGCCGTGGGGCCGCGTGACGCCCGATCAACAACGCGCTTACACGCAGCAAGCTATCAGTTTTGCGCGCCAGCATTGGCCCTGGCTGGGCGTGCTGGCAGTCGAGAATTGGGAACCCAACACGCCACCAGATGATCCACGCTGGGGCTTTGCGATCAAGAACAACCTCCCGGAGGCTGTACAGCCTGCGGGAGGTTCGAGCGGCTTAGGTTACTATCCCGCGGCTGTGCCAACACGCCCCGGCAGTCCGACGTATCAACCGAATCCGCTGGCCGCCTTCACCGGCGAGTGGCGCTTCAGCGAACTGGGCGCCGATTGGAGCGCCACCGGCGACAAGGTGACGATTCCGTTTCGCGGCACCGATCTTGCCCTGCGCGTGCGCCGCGCCGCCGATCGCGCGAACTTCTACATCACGATCGATGGTCAGCCGGCCAACGCCCTGCCCCGCGATGAGCGCGGCGCGTATCTGCAACTCATCCCGCCGGACATCACGCGCACCGACATTCAAACCATCCCTGTCGCAACCGGCTGGGCCGACACCGATCACGTCGCCGAGATCGTCGCCGAGCGCGGCTGGAATCAGTGGTCGCTCATCGGCTGGAGCGTGGGCCGCAGCGAAGAACTTTCAGGACTGAGCACGGTGTACGTGGCATTGCTCATCGTTGGCCTGCTGCTGCTGGCGGGTGTCGTTTACTTTGGCCGCACAGCCGATTGGGGCAGCGCCGGGCGCAAAGTCTCGGCGCGGTGGTCGCGTTTGAGCAATCAGCAGCAAGCCATCGTCGCCGTGATCACGTCGATCATCGTCTACGCCAGCGCGTGGCTGACGTGGGGCGTGGACCTTGCCGCAGCCTATCGCCGCGCCGGTGACACGACCAACATCCTCGCGACACTGGCCGCGGCAACGATCTTCTACGTCTCACCGTGGCTGATCCTCACCCTCATCAGCGGGCTGGTGCTGCTGGCTTTGATCATCCTGCGGCTCGATCTGGGCCTGGCGCTGGTCGCGCTCTTTGCGCCGTTCTTCTTCCTGCCGCGCCAGTTGTTCGAGTCGGCGTTTTCGATGAGCGAGCTGATCCTGCTCATGTGCGTGGCGTCAGTCGTGCTGCGGGGTGCGTGGCGCGTGAGGCAAACCAGAACGCTTGCGTTTCACGTTTTACGTTTCACGTCGCTCGATTGGTCTGTCCTCGCCTTCCTGATCGTTTCCGTCATCGCCGTGCTGCTGGCCGATTACCGCACCTTTGCTCTGCGCGAATTCCGCGTGATCATCCTGGAGCCGATTATCTACTACGCGCTCATTCGATCAGCCAAACTCGATCGGCAGGCGGTGTGGCGCATCGTCGATTGCCTGATGCTGGCCGGGGTGCTGGTGGCCGTCATCGGATTGATCCAGTATGCGTTCAATCTCAACATCATCACCGCCGAGGAAGGTGTGCGGCGCTTGCGCAGCGTGTACGGCTCGCCGAACAACGTGGGCTTGTTTTTGGGGCGCGTCTTCCCGATCGGGCTGGCGCTGCTCTTGCTGGGGCGCGGTCGACGGCGTGCGCTCTACGGCCTCGCGCTGATCCCGATCGCGGCGGCGATCTTGCTCAGCCAGTCGCGCGGCGCCATCTTCAGCGGCGTGCCGCTATCGATCCTTGCCATCGGGCTATTGGCAGGCGGGCGTTGGCTGTGGGCTTCGCTGGGCGTGCTAGCCGTGGGCGCCATCGCCGCGATTCCGCTGCTCAACTCGCCGCGCATGCAGGCGCTGTTCAGCGGCGAAGGCGGCACGTCGTTCTTCCGGCTGGCGTTGTGGAAGAGCACACTTCAAATGATTCGCGATCACCCGCTGTTTGGCGTGGGACCTGACAATTTCCTGTACGCTTATCGCGGACGCTACTTGCTGCCGGAAGCGTGGCAGGAATCGTCGCTGTCGCACCCGCATAATGTAATCCTGGACTTTGGGGCGCGGCTCGGCCTGATCGGGTTGGGGGTGTTTGTCTGGTTACAGATCGCATTCTGGGCTACGGTCATCCGCGTAATACGACACGCCAAAGCCTCATTGAGAATTGACCATTGGGCATTGATCATTGGGCTGGCCGCTTCGATGGTGGACTTTCTGGCCCACGGCTTGATTGATGCCTCGTACTTTGTCGTCGATCTGGCCTTCGTCTTCATGCTCACGCTGGCGCTCGTTCAGAAAGTCGATGTTGTTATCGAATCGTAACCAGCACAGACGCGCAACTTGCGTTACAATTGATTGCAAGAACTCAACCCACCGGGAGGCATTGAAATGGCCAAAGCGCCTGAATCCGCCCTGCTGCTCGACAAGACCATCCATCGGTATCAAGCCGACCTCGCCGCGATCGACAAGCAACTGCAAGACGTGGCTGACCTGGCCCTGCAAGACTGGCTGCTGCTGGAAGCTTGCAAAGACTACGACACGATCGAGTTGGGCGACGATATTGTCGGCAAGGGGCGGCGCACGCAGTGGAAAGCGCTGCGCGACAAGAAGCGCAACCTCGAGAAGATGATCGCCGCCCTGCAAGACTTGCGGCAAATGGCGGCTGCGCCCGAGGGCGAGAAGCTGCGCAAGAAGTTCGATCAGGAGAGGGAAAAGTATCAGTAATCAGGGGACAGGGATCAGCGATCGGGAAAAGAGAAGCCGGGCTTCGTGAAGAAGTCCGGCTTCGGTGGTTAGAGGCCGTAATCGCGACGCGATTTTTCCAGCCGCGCCACGCTGTCACGCAAGCCGCCCGGCCGATTGCGCAGCAGCCACACGGCCGTGTACTCAGCGATGATGTCACCCAGTTCGCGATCGAGTTCGGCCAGCGATCGATCCGGCGCATCAGCGGCAGACAAGCCGCGCCGCACACCGTGGCGCAGCATGCGCGCCGCCAATTCGAATTCGCGTTTCAGTAAGGCCGCATCAGGCCGCCGGCTGTGAGCGGCCGGCAGCGGCGCGATGGCGTGATCAATCGCCGCCAGCGTTTCATGCAGTTTTTCCGGCGAGATAACCTCGCGGTAGCCCGCGCGGAGTTCCCGCAGCGGCCATTGCAGCATCCAGAACAAAACCGACGAGTTGTGCGGCGCGAGACCGGGCGCCCGATACACCTCGCCCAGCTCGTAGGCCACGCGCCCGAAGTTGCCGGACGGATCATCAAACGCAAAGCGGCTGATCACCTGCGCCACCTCCACCTCGCGATTGGCCTCAAACGCCCAGCTGTACGCCGCGCCCATGCCATAGCCCAGATAGTTGGTGGGCAGCGTCTGCCAGTGCCCGTTATCGCCCCACTCGGTATTGAGGATGCCCGCCGCGCCATGCTTCAACCCATTCGCGGCCGCGCTGCGCAAATTGCCCAGCGCGTTGGTCGTGCGCCCGCCGATGGAGTTCCACGTGGACGTGCCGGGGCACAGATAGAACGGCAGCCCGGCCCGGGCAAACTGCGCGCCGTGCTCGTCAAACGGATGGTCGGCTTCGTAGCCCCATTCCAGCGCGATGGCGTCTTTGGGCAGCTCTGCGATCAATTCCGGGTAATGCACGATGATGTCGCCCCAGAATTGCATCACATGATCGCGCTGTTTCACTTCGTGATAAATCTTCTGCACGAAGTCGAAATACACCCGGCCCACCCCCAGCCGATCGCACACGGCGCGACTGCGGCCCTGCCCCACGTCGAACGTCTCATCGCAGCCCACGTTGATCTGCTTGCTGGTGAAATGCGGCAGCAATTCGTCGAAGAGCTCTGTGACCAGTTGCAGGCTGCGCGGATCGGTGGGATTGAGGCTGAACGGTTCGTGGCTGTGTCCCCACGGAAAATCGAACCCGTCCGGCGCTTCGGCCAAGTCCAGATACGGCGGATGCGCAAACCAGCGATGCAGATGCCCGAACGAATTTTGATTGGGGACTAATTCAATGAAGCGCTCGCGGCAGTAGGCGTCGAGTTCCAGAATCTCTTCGCCCGTGAATGGCGAGGCTGTGGCCCACACGGCGGGATGGCGGCGATAAGCGAAGGTGTGTTCCGTGTACAGCTGGAATTGATTGATCTTCCAACTCGCCAGCCGATCAATCAAGCCCTTCGTCGTCTCCATAGTCGGCACTTTGTCGCGGCTGATGTCCAGCATCACGCCGCGCACCGGAAAGTCTGGCCAGTCTTCAATGCGCAGGCCGGGCAGCGCCATGCCGTCCAGTGCTTCCAGCAGCTGGATCAGCGTGCAGACGCCGTAAAACACACCGGCCGCAGTGTGCCCGGTGATGGTGAGGCCGCCCGCCTCGACGAGCAGCTCATACCCTTCGGGCTGCGCAATCCGCTCGGGTACGAGCCGGAGCGTTAAGCCCACGTTCGCAAGCGCCGTCGCGCCGGCCACGATCGGCCAGCGCACTTGCGCGCGATCGATCAGCGCTTGCTGAAAACGCTGCGCGGCAAAGAACATCGCTTGCGGCGCGGGGCCATCGAGCCAGATGAAGCGATCGGGTTGCAGCAGGTACGGCGGTGTGCGCCGTTCCACGCGGCGCGGTTGAGGTAACAACATCAGTTCAGGCATGAGTTTGATCCATTTCGCAAGAGATGAGGTGCTGTTGCCGCAACGGCGGTCGGCGCTGAGGCTATTTCACCTGCCGGGTCAGGTGAATGGTCTGCTCTTCACCATCTTCATCGTACAACACCCAGATGCTCAAATCCCACACACCCCGCCGCCAGCTGCCGCTGACGTTGAGCTCGCCGCTGCGCTTGGGCCCAGAGATCGGCACACTCATGCTGGCCGAGGATGAACTGCCGCCGCTGCTCATCTCGCCAGTGACAAACACGCCCGGCGTAATCGGCGTGCCGAAGGCCTGCACCACGGCCGGATCGTTGTTGATGATCGCCAAAGCCTGATCCAGGGGGCCGAAAGCGCGAAACATGATGTGACTGGACAGCATAATGAAGCCCGCGCACAGCCCCATGAACAATAACGTCGGCAGACAGCCCAGCAGACAACCCGCCGTCGAAGTCTTTTGTTGCGGCGGCCGATAAGTGACCGTGGTCCCGGTCCGCCCCGGCGGATTGGGCAGTGGAGGCCAGCCCGTCGCCTCGATCGCCTCGATGGCATCCTTGGCTTCCTTCAAGCCCACACCGGTCTGCTCGCGATACAGTTTGATCGCCTCGATCTTCTTGCCCTGCACCAGCAGTTCGTTGATCTCGTCCAGATCGACGCCGGACACGCCGTGGGCCGCAGCTGCGTGCTGCGGCAAATTCGGCGTCTCGCCCCGCGCAATCGCTTCGACGGCGGCCTTCGCTTCTGACAGGCTCAGGTCGGTCTGTTCGCGCACATATTTGACCGCGTCGATCTTTTTGCCGTCATTCACCAGCTGGCGGACGTGATCGAAATCGACGCCGCGTGCGACGGGTGGTTGTGCCAGCAGATCGTTCAATTTGCTCTCAGCCTTGACGCCGTCGCTGCTGAGGTACACCTGCGATTTGCAGAAGGAACACGCAGCGCGGGTCCCATCGCCAAAATGGACCGGCGCGCCGCAGTTGGGACAGTCCATGTCGTTGATCGCCATCTCTCCACCCCTTGATCAGATTAACGCACGCCTCGCCGCTCGACCAGGATCTGCCGCTCGACCCCGTCAACCGGATAGGTGATCCACACGGCCAGATCCCAGCCATCATCCAGCCAGCGGCCTTCCGCGTGAACTTTGCCGCTCGCCTGCGCGCCGATCACTGGCGCATCAAACCTGGCGGTTGTTGCGCCGTTCTTGGATTGAAAGCTGCTGGCCGATAGCGCGCCCAGCTTGACAGGCTGGCCCAGCGCCTGCACCACTTGCGGCTGCGCCTGCACGATGGCCGCCACCTGATCCAGCGGCCCCCACGCCTTCATGATCAGGTTGCTGGCCAGCGCCACAAAACTGCCGCACACGCACACGAAGAGAAATTGCGATAGTATCACCAGCGCGCAGCCGGTGCGCAGCCACTTGCTCGCGTTCAGCGGACGCGCGACTTTGAACGGCACGGCGCGAGGCAAGCTTGCAGTCGGCGGAGCTGCCTCGCGGCTCGGCGTCGCCGGTGCGTTCTGCACCGAATTCCCGGCCAATAGCACAGCCGAATGGCAGTAAGCGCACGTGGCGCGCGGGCTACTGCCAAATTCAACCGTCGCGCCGCAGTTGGGGCATTCGAGATCGTGAACGGGCATGGTCGCTATCCGCTAAGACAAGCAGGCTTGACTCGGCTAACATTGTAGTACAGGATTGTCTGGCCGCAAAATCGCATTAGGTCTTTGCCCGCGTTTTGTTGTATAGTAAGCCCAGCCAAGTCACGGAGGTTGCGCATGTCGGCACTCAGCTGGGATGAACGCGTCGCACTCGCTGCGCAATATGCACCGCGCCTGATCCTGTTTCCTGAAAAACACGAACTGGGCAAACCCAAGATCGAAGGCGGCGCCGGGTCGTATCATCCGCGCAGCCTGGAGTTGCTGCTGGAACGCGGGCGCCTGTATCCGGGCACACTCCGCGCGCTGGCTAAACTGAGAATCGCTTGGCTGTTCAACCACACCAGCCGTCTCCCTGCCACCCTCGATAACCTCGCCAAAAGCGATCACGCGTTTGATCAAATTCGTTTGCTGGGTGGGCCTATCCCCAATCCCCAGCGGGCCTGGGATGCTTATTTCGAGATTCTCAACGCGATCGACGCGCAGGGCCGATCGGGTTACGAGCGTTTTCCGGTGACGACCTATGCCCACGTCCTCACCCGCGCCGAAGCTGAACGTGCCTGCCAGGCGGATGCCAAACTCAAACCCGAAGACTACGTCGGGAAAGTGGGGCGGCCTTTCTACCAACCCGACGGCGCATCGCAGCCCGACGATGTGGCCTTGCAATACTGGTTCTGCTACTACTTCGACGACTGGGCCAACATTCACGAAGGCGACTGGGAAAGCATCACGATCTTTTTGCGGCGGCAAGCCACGGCGTGGCAACCGCTGGGCGCCACGTACTCCGCGCACGAGAACGGCGCGCGCCGTCACTGGCGCGATGTGGAACAGCTCGACGAGACGCATCCGCTGGTGTATGTTGCCTCAGGTTCGCACGCTTCATATTTCCAGCATGTGCCGGACGGGCACACCACCGAACTGGCCGGCATCTTCCTCGGCAAACTCAAATTCAAGATCGGCTCCAGCACCGGCGCACGCGACTTCGTCCCGCCGCGCAGCGATCAATACCCGCCGTTGGCGCCGCACGTGGAAGTGCTGCCCGATCCGATCGAGATCGTCCACCCCGACAACCCCGCTCGCCGTCACCTGAAATGGCTGAGCTTCAAAGGCTCGTGGGGCGCGCGTGAACTGGGGCGCTTCATCGCCGGCGGCCCCACCGGTCCGGCGCACAAGGGTCTGAAGTGGCGGCATCCCTTCGCCTGGTCAGAAGTGGAATGCTGGCCCGATTACGCAATCTACTGAGCGGGCGGCTCGTCACGCAGCACGCGCAGTCGCGCATCGATCGCCACCGCGCCATCGCTCAACACCCGCAGCGGATTGATTTCGATCTCGGCCACTTGCGGAAAGTCCACGATCAATTGCGCCAAGCGCAAGACCCGATCGATCACGGCCGCCCGATCGGCCGCCGTTGATCCGCGAAAGCCGCGCAGCCGCCGTCCGGCGAACGTCCTGTCGATCAGCCGCTCAACCTCGGCGCGCGACAACGGCGCCAGCGCGAAGGCCACATCACGCTGGCCCTCCACCTCCACCCCGCCCGCGCCGAACATGATCAGCGGCCCAAACTGCTCGTCGCGCACCGCGCCGATGATCACCTCCTGCCCGGTGTGCAGCATCGGCTGAATCGTCACGCCGTCGATCCGCGCCTCAGGTTTGGCGGCGCGCACCTGCGTCATGATCTGCGCGAACGCCGCGCGCACTGCCGCCGCATTCTCCAGCTCCAGCGCCACCCCGCCCACATCGGACTTGTGCAAAATATCTGGCGATGCGACCTTCAACGCGACCGGATAACCAAATTGCTCAGCTCGGCGTACCGCCTCATCTGCCGCAGTTGCCACGGCTTCACGCACCACCGCCATGCCGTAAGCGTCCAACACCTGCATCGCCGCCTCGCCGGTGAGCCATTCAGCCCGCGTCGCGGCCAGACACTGCGCCGCCTCCGCCCGGTCAACGTCCGTCAACACCACGGCCTGCTCGACCGGGCGGACGCGCCACTGCGCGTAACGCCACAACGCGCCCAACGCCGAAGCGGCCCGCTCTGGAAAGCGATAATCGGTGAGACGAAAAGCGCGCAGCACCTTCAACGCCAGGCCCACCGTCGCTTCGCCCATCACGGCCACGACGACGGGCTTCGCGGCGTCTTTGGCGGCCACGGCGATGGCTTCGGCCACTGCAGTGGGATCTTCGAGCGGCGGCGGCACGAGGATGACCAACACGGCATCGACGCCGGCGGCGGACAACAACGCGCGCACGGCTCCGGCGTATTCGCGGGGCCCGGCGGAGGCCAGCATATCGATCGGGTTGTGGAGGGACGCGTGGGGCAGTAATAACGATCGCAGCGCGGAGACGGTTTCAGCGGGCAGCGTCGCCAGGCGCAAGCCGTTCGCTTCCAGCGCATCCACCGCCAGAATGCCCGGCCCGCCCGCATTCGTCACCACCGCGACACCATCGCCCTGCAGCGGCGGACACCACGCCAGTGCGCGCGCCCAATCGAACAACTCTTCCGTGGTATTGGCGCGCAGCACCCCGTAACGATCGAAGACCACGTCGTAAGCGGTCTCCTGTCCGGCCAATGCGCCCGTGTGCGACGAGACCGCGCGCTTGCCGGCCGCCGTGCGTCCCACCTTCAAAGCCACCAGCGCTTTCTCGTGCGCCGCCGCACCGATCGCCTGTTTGAATTGCGCGCCGTCCTTCACGCCTTCCAGGTACATCGTAATCACGCGCGTGTTCGGATCAGAGGCCAGCGCCGTGATCACCTCGGCCTCTGACAGATCACACTGATTGCCCAACGACGCAATGCGCGAAAAACCGAAGCCCATGCCCGTGCCCCAGTCGATCACCGCCTGGCAAATCGCGCCCGATTGTGAGACGAAGGCGATCTCGCCCGGGTTCGGCACGCTCTTGATGAAGGTGGTGTTGAACGGCACATGCGTATCGATCAGGCCGATACAGTTGGGTCCGATCAGGCGCATGTTGTATTGACGCGCGATGCTCACGATCTGGGCCTCAAGGTCAGCTCCAGCCCGATCGGTTTCCCGGAACCCGCCGGACACAATGATGGCCCAGCGAATGCCGCGCCGCCCGCAGGCCGCGATGGTCTGCGGCACCTGCGCGGCGGGCACAATCACCACCACCAGATCGATCGGATCAGGCGCGTCCTCAATGGCCGGGTAACAGCGCTGGCCCAGGAGGCGATCGGCCCTGGGGTTGATGAAGTGCATGGCCCCGGCATAGTTGGAAGCGATGAGGTTGCGCGCCACGCCGTAGCCCAGTTTGGCGCGGTCGCGGCTGGCGCCGATGACGGCTATGCCGCGCGGCGCAAAAAGAGATGACAACATGCACTGCCTCCTTGCAGCGATCCAGGTATAATCGCAGCCATGACGATCCTCTACATGTACACCCGTGAACGAACCTGCGGCGATCAACAACTGGCGCGCCTGTGCCTGCAAGAATTTGGCGTGCCCTACCGTGAAGTCAACATCTCGCGCGAGCCTGATGCGGCGCTGGAGCTGGAGCAGCTCATTGGTTGTCTGGCCGTGCCGACGCTCGTCGTCGCCGATGAGCAGCGCCGCCCGCTCGAGCCGCCCACCCCGCTGGAGCCGTATCAGTCCGTGCGCAATGTCGATCGCGGCGCGGTGATCAGCGAACCGTCGCGCGACGGCCTGCGCCAGTTCCTCATCAAGCACGCGCTGTTGTCCGGGTAGGGGCAGCCCTCGCGGTCGCCCCGGCTGGGCGCAAGGCTGACCCCTACGCAGGCAGCGTGAAGCAAAACGTGCTTCCGTGCCCCAGCCCCGCCGACTCCACCCAGATCCGCCCGCCGTGCACCTCGATGATGCGCTTCACCAGCGCCAGCCCGATGCCGGTGCCTTCGCTCTTCGGATCGAGTTTATCGAACAGCCCAAAGACCTTGTCGTGATAATGCGGGTCGATGCCCAGCCCGTTATCCCGCACCAGGAAGATCGGCGGCTTGTTCCCGGTTCGCATGCCGATCTCGATAAGCGGTTCGGGTTGATCGCCCATGAACTTGGCTGCGTTGTCGACCAGGTTCTGCAGCACTTCCACCAGCCGCGCGCGATCGACATACACCTCGGGCAGATCGGGCGCGATCTCCACGCGCACCCCGCGCGCGCTCAAGCGGCCTTCCACCAGCGCCACCGCCTCGCGCGCCAGCGTGCCGAGCGCCACGCGTTCCGGCGTATTCACCAGCCGCCCAATCCGCGACAGCTGCAGCAATTCGTTGAGCAAGCGCTGCATCTTGTCGGTGGCCTGCGTGATGCGCGCCAGATCGTCGCGCAGCTGATCGAAATTGCCAGCGCGGGCATCGCGCTCCAGAAAGCCCATGAAACCGCGAATGGTGATCAGCGGGCTCTTGAGATCGTGCGAGACCGTGTAGGTGAAACGTTCCAACTCGGCGTTCTTGGCTTCCAGTTCGTTGATGAGTTTTTCGCGCTCCAGCGCGCTGCGCTTGCGGATGACGAGGTTGCCCAGCAGCGAGCAGTAGACCGCCAGCGCTTCCTGCTGCACTTCGTCCAAGGAGCCGTGCGTGATGGCCCGATCGTTGGAAAACACGCCGATCATTTCAGCGCGCGAGCCAATGGCGGTCAGCGCCACCCAGCCGCGGCCCGCCTCGGTGAAGCCGCCGGGGCGCCAGTAACCGTGCTTGGCGTCCGGCAGCACATGGCGGCGCGGGCCATAGGTCGAGAAGCCCGGCATCTCAGTGGCAGGCACACGCACAAAGCGCTCGTCGGTCGTGCGCCCCTGCAAATCGGTGCCGTACATCCCGTTGAGCCACCGCTTGTTGTCGTCCAGCAAAAAGATACCGCACCGCTCCACGTTGAGTTTTTCGCGCGCCAGTTCCACCGCCCGCCGGTAGAACAAATCCAGATCGTCAATCTGCAGCAGTTCATCGGCCGCTTCAACGACCGCTTGCAAGCTGCGCGCAATCGCCTGTTCCCGCTCTTCCATCTGCCGGCGTGCTGTAATATCCAGACTCATGCCCACCAGCCCGATGACGCCGCCCTGCCGATCGAGCAGCGGCACTTTGTGCGTCAAATACCAGCGCTGCTGGCCCGCCCGATCGAGCACCGGTTCTTCCCGGTTGAGCAGCGGCCGGCCCGAGTTGATGACGGCCTGCTCGTCGGCGTGATAGCGCGCCGCATCCAGGGCGGGGAAAAATTCGAAGTCGGTCCTGCCAATCACCTCCTCCAGCGTCGCCGCGCCGATGGTCTGCAAGTGAGCGGCATTGGTGGTGATGAAGCGGCTGGCGCGATCTTTGACGAATACATGCGCGTCCGGCAGGTTGTCGATGAGCGTGCGCAGCAAGTTGCGCTCCTGCGCCAGTTCCTCCTCTTTCTGGCGGCGCGCGGCCTCGGCGCGCAGGCGCTCGATGGCCGTAGCCAGGTGGCCGGCCACCGTGGACAGCAGTTGTTCATCCGAGCTAGAAAACGCCGCCAGTTGGTGACTTTCGACATTCAGCGCGCCGATGATGCGATCGCCGACCTTCATCGGCACGCACAATTCAGACCGCACGTCTGGATAGAGGACATGATAGTCTGGCTCAGTCCGCACATCGGCAATGCGGCGCGGCTCGCCGGTGGCCGCCACGCTGCCGATGATGCCCTGCCCCACCTGGACGAGATTGTTTTCCAGCGACACCGCTACGCCGGCTTGATACAGCCGGCCGTGCAGAAGATGCGTTGTCGGATCCGCCAGCACAATGCCCGCATACTCCGGGAACAAAATCTGCCCGATGACTTTCATGCTGCGATCGATGAGCTGCGCGACATCGGCGGCCTCGGTGGTGGCGAGGGCGACTTCGTGCAGCACGTTCAATTCATTGGCGCGCCGCCAGACCGCTTCAAATAAGTGGGCTTTGTCCAGCGCGACTGCCGCCTGCGCCGCAAACAGTTCCAACATCGTCGCATCGTCGGGATTGAAGCGGCCGGGTCGATCGTGCAGCACGTTCAATACCCCCGTCACACGTCCCTGCCACTGCACCGGCACACTCAACACCGATCGGTAACTCGTGCCCGCCGGCCCCGTCAAGCGGCCTGACCACAGCGCATAGTCATCCACAATCAACGGTTCGCCCGTTTGCGCCACGCGGCCCGAGACGCCTTCCCCCAAATGAATGATCGCAGGATAAGGCGAAGCGTTAAAACGCGCGGCCTCACGTAACGTCTGGCCATCGGGCTGCATCAACAGCAGCTCGCCCATGGGCGAGTCCAGCAGCTGGGCGGCGCGTTTCACAATGATTTCCAGCAAAGCCGATAGTTCCAGCTGGGCGCTGAAGTCCAGCCCAATGTCACGCAGCGCCGTCATCAGCGCCGTGTTGCGCTTCTCGCCTGCAAAGAGCAGCGCATTATTGATGGCGATGGCGACTTGATCGGCCATGGTCTGCAAGACGGCGGCATCATCTTGTGTGAAGGCGCGCGGCCGATCGGACTGGATGGTGAGCGCGCCGATTGTTCTGCCCCAATTGATTAGCGGCAGCGCAATTTCCGAACGAGTGGCGGGCAGCAGCGGATTATCGAAGCGCACCCGCTCTTCGCCCACATCCAGTGCCAGGCGCGCCTGCCGATGCAGAATGCACCAGCCAATCATGGATTGATCGTTCAACGCTAGTTGATGAGCCTGGCGCAGCATCTGCTGCCCGGCCTCGCCCGTCGCCGCGCGCAAGACGGCCTGCCGGTTGGAGTCGTCGATGAGAAACAGGCCCGCATAATACAGCTCAAACCCGTCCTTCAAGAGCTCGACGATGCGCGGCAGCAGCTCGGTCAAATCCAGAATCGAGGCAATCGCGCGCGAGACGTCGGCCGCCGTTTGCAGATGCCGCGCGCGCCGATCGAGCATCTGCTCGATTAGCTTGCGCTCGGTCACATCGCGCTGGGTGCCCCACACCGCAACCAGGCAGCCGTCGCGCACCGTGCCCACCGCGTTGTTCAAGAAATAAAGCACCTCGCCCTGGCGGCTGGTCTCTACCGTCTCGCGGTTGCCGCTGCGATAGCCAGACTGGACCAGCTGCAAAGTGGCCGCCACATTTGCCTCGTTAGCCCGGCCCCCGTACAAATCGATCAAGCGCATTCCCAGAATATCACGGCGGGCGTCATAGCCATACATTTTGGCCAACGCCTCGTTGCACTCGGCCACGTAGCCGGTGTGATGAATGAGTTGCACCTGCTCATGCGGCGGCAGATCGATCGGGATGGGCTGCTCAAACTCCACCAGCCAGATACCCTCCACACTCTGCTCGATGAAGTTGCGATAGCGCTCTTCACTGGCGCGCAGCGCCGCCTGCTCCTGTTCCAGTTCTTGTGAGCGCTGCTGCAAAGCCGCCTGACTATCGCGGGCGGCGGTCATGGCCTGCCGCAAGCTGCGATCGGATAGCCCGAGCAAGAGCGCCGCGATGCAAAAGACCAGCGACTGTCCCAACCACGCATCAAAGGCTGTGAAGAAGCGCAAGCGCGGAAGCACCAGCAGATCCGCATTGCAGATGAACAACCAGCCCGCGCCAACGCTCAACAACGCCACGATCAACGCAGCACGCCCGCCCAGCAACACACCCGCCATCACCACCGCCAGGATCAGTAAGCTGTAGCTGGTCCCGCCGGAGTTGGCCAGTTCATAGGCAAAGAACGTCAATCCCCCACAGGCCAGGCCGCAGAAGACCAGCGCGCACAGTTGCACCGCACCGCGCCGCAAGCCCCACCCTAAAGCGACCATCGCCGCGGCAAACCCCAGACCCACCAGCAGGCCGACGGCATCGCCCATGACGAGCTGCGTCAGCAGATAGATCGCCAGCATGGCGCCTGCGGCCAGCACGAGGGTGTTCAACAACGCCGCGCGGCGCGTGCGCTCTTCGTCGGGAAAGACCGGCGGCGCAAGAATGTGTTTGAGGTGAACCAGCATGGCAGCTCCTGGGCAGGTGAGGTGACGGCCGGAATGGTATGGCTCCGACGAGAGTAGGATACACCGAACGGCGCAAAAAACAAAGCGCGCTGTGGTATGATCCAACTACCGCGCCAGAGGAGCGCCGGCTTCCATCATGATCAGTCAGCAAGCCATCACCCTGGAAGGACGCCCGGCTAAATACTGGATCGGCGGCAGCGGCAAGACGCTGGTACTGATCCACGGCGGCCTGGGCGATGCCCGGCAGCACTGGGCAGCGACGTTCGAAGCGCTGGCGCCGCACTTTCAAATTCTGGCGCCCGATCTGCCAGGCTTTGGTGTCAGCGCGCCGCTGCCCATGCCGAGCTATCAGAATTATCTAAACTGGCTGCAATTGTTGTTTGACATGCTCAACATCGGCGGGCCGCTGCTGCTGATGGGCAACTCCTTCGGGGCGGTACTGAGCCGGCTGTTCGCCGCCGAGAACACCGGTTACGTTTCGCGCCTGGTGCTGATCAACGGCGGAACGATCATCGATGCGCCAGGCTGTGCGCGGCCGTTGATCCGCCTGCCTGGCCTCAGCAACCTCGTCAGCGACCTCATCCGCCGGAATTATTACGCGCGCGACGGCTTGAAGCGCGCCATTGTCGACGAGCAGCTGCTGACGCCGGATTTTGTGGCGAACGCCCAGGCCGCCTCGAGCGGGTTTGTGGCCGCCGTGCGGCAGATTGTGTTGACGACGCCGCCCGCCTTGCGCACGCCCACCTGTCCCACCCTCGTCATCTGGGGCGATCAAGATCGCCTCAGCCCGCTGGACAACGGGCAACGCGTGGCGGCCGAGATTAACGGCGCCAGATTGACCATCATCCCTCGCGCTGCGCACATGCCGCAAATCGAACAACCGCAGGCCTTCCATCAGGCGGTGCTGGCGTTCCTGTCGGGCGCGGTCAGCTAATCGGCTGCGCACCGGCCACCGGTGTTTTCTCACCAAACCCTCAGCCGATCGGCCATACGTTCATGGTAAAATGTCGTGCCTATATCGCAAGCAAAGGAGAAGCATGACACGTCTGATAACCCTGCTCGTGGTCTTGCTGGGCTTGTGGCTAAGCGCCTGCGCGCCCGCCAGCACCCCCACGGCCACGGTACAACCGCCGCCCACGGCTGAGCAAACTCAGCCGACCACGGCGCCGCAACCAACTGAGGCGGCAAGCGCTACGCCAGCTGCGCCCGTGGCAACGCCCGACATGGAGAAGGTGTTGAATCCGCAACCCGACGATCACAAGCTGGGGCCGGACGGCGCGCCCGTTACCATCATCGAATGGAGCGACTTCCAGTGCCCGTACTGCGCCGTGGCGACACCGCTCCTGAAGAAACTAGCCGAGAATCACCCCAAGGATGTACAAATCGTTTATCGACACTTTCCCCTGCCCTCGCACGACAAGGCATTTCTAGCCGCCGAGGCAACTGAAGCCGCCGCCGCGCAAGGCAAATTCTGGGAGATGGAAGAACTACTGATGGCGCAGCAGGATGAGTGGAGCAGCCAGGCGGATGCCGATTTCCGCAAGACCCTCAGCCAGTATGCGCAAGAAATCGGGCTGGATGTGAGCAAGTTTGATGAAGAACTAAATAGTGGCAAGTATCGCGCCATCGTGCAGGCCGCGCAAGACCTGGCCATGCAATTGCAGATTCCGGGCACGCCGTTCTTGCTGCTCAACGGCAGCCAGTTCCCGCAGGGCATCAACTACCTGGCTTATCCTGATCTGGAAGGCGTGGTGAAGTACATCGTGGAATTGCCAAAGATGCAGTACGCAGCAGCGCCGGCGATGAAGATCGATCAAAGCAAGGAATACATCGCGACCATCCAGACCGATCAGGGCGACATTGTCATCCGACTGTTTGCGGATAAAGCCCCGTTGGCCGTGAACAACTTCGTCTTCCTGGCGCGCGAGGGCTGGTACGACGGCGTGACTTTCCATCGCGTGCTGCCTGATTTCATGGCGCAGGGCGGCGATCCGACCGGGCTGGGCATGGGCGGCCCCGGTTACGAATTCCCCAATGAAGTCACCGGGATCAAGTTCGATCGCGCAGGCCTCGTGGCCATGGCCAACGCCGGACCGGACACCAACGGCAGCCAGTTCTTCATCACCTTCGGGCCGGCCACACAATTGGACGCCGCCGATCCGACCAAGGAAGCCAACTACACCATCTTCGGCGAAGTGATCAGCGGCATGGACATCGTCCGCAAACTCACGCCGCGCGATCCGCAGCAAGGCCCCAACTTCATGGGCAGCGTCATTGAGACGATTACGATCGAAGAGAAGTAGCCAACGCGGCGAGCTGAGATCGATTCAGGCCGTGGTGCGTGGTGCGTGATCGTGCTGCACCGATCGCGCCTCACGCACCACGCACCACGTTTCCACAGGATTTCACATGAGCATCCTTCAAGCTCTTGTTCTAGGCATCATCCAAGGTCTCACCGAATACATCCCCGTCAGCAGCACCGCCAATCTCATTTTGATCCCGTGGCTGCTGGGCTGGGAGTTCGATCCGGCGACGACGGAAGTCTTTGTCATCCTGGTGCAGTGGGGCACGCTGGTGGGCGTCATCGTTTATTTCTGGCGCGATATCTGGCAGATCGCCGGGGCGGTGCTCAACGGCTTGCGTCGCCGTAAACCAGTCGAGACATTTGAAGCGCGCCTGGGCTGGCTGGTCGTGCTTGCCACGGCGCCGGCCGTCATCGCGGGCGTGTTCATCAAGGGCTACCTGGAACAGCTTTACCAGATGTACATCCTGATCTCCATCGTGTTGATGCTGGGCGGCGTGCTCATGCTCATCGCCGAACGGTTTGGCAAGCGCACACGCAAACTCCCACAGCTGACGTGGCTCGACGCCATCCTCGTCGGCGTGTGGCAGATCTTCGCCATGATTCCCGGCTTCAGCCGTTCCAGCGTCACCATCAGCGGCGGCATGCTGCGCCACTTTACGCGCGCCGACGCTGCCCGCTTCAGTTTCCTGATGTCGATCCCGGCGCTGCTGGGCGCGGGCGTGGTGGCGCTCAAAGATCTGTTCGATACGCCCGGCCTGTTAAGCTCGCTGGCCGCGCCGCTGGCTGTGGGATTTTTAGCCGCAGCGCTGACGGGCTATCTCAGCATTCGCTGGCTGCTCGGTTATCTCAAGACCCGATCGCTCAACGTCTTCGTCATTTACCGCTTCGTCTTCGGCGGCTTCTGCCTGATCGTCGGGATCATTCGTCTGGCTGAGCAATAGTCTATGATCAACCACTGCATTCGCTGGAGCCTGGTAATCGCCGCGCTCAGCCTGCTGGCCGCGTGCGCGGAAACGCCGCAGGTCACGCGCCCGCCGGTCACGCTGCGCGTGGCCGAAGCGGCCGATCTGGCCGCCGTGCTCGATCGGGTGGTGAAGGACTATGCCGCCGAGCGGGAATGGGTGATCGCCAGCACCTCATCCGCCACCACGCCAGACGCGATCGATCGCGTCCGCCGCGGCCAGCTGGATGCGGCGATTTTGCACGTCGAGCCGGCGCCGCAGGCAGGCGTGTGGGTCAGCGCGCTGGCGCACGATCCTGTCGCCATTATCGTGCATCCTGCCAACCCGATCGGTGATGTCACCCTGGCGCAGCTCAGCGACTTGTTTCAGGGCCGCACCTTTGACTGGTCGCCGTTCGGCGGCTCGGGCGCGGTGATTCCCGTCAGCCGCGAAGCTGAGGCGTATTCACGCCAGGTTTTTGAAGAGCGCGTCATGCAGGCGCGCGCCGTCACGCGCAATGCCGTGTTGAAAGCTTCGGCCACAGACGTGATCGATTTTGTCGCAAGCACGCCGGGCGCTATTGGCTATGCGCCACTGAGCCAGATCGACGCGCGCGTGAAGGCCATTGCCATCGAGGGTACAGCGCCAACGCCCGCCACAGCCGCCAGCGGCAAGTACGTTCTCGCGTCGCCGGTGTATGTGATTGCGCAGCGCGAACCACAAGGCGACTTGCGCGAATTCATGACGTGGCTGTTGGGCAGTCCGGGGCAAACGCGGTTGAGTCAGGCGGGGTTGGGCCGCGTGCGTTAGCAGATGGCAGAATTGAAACCGGGTTGCTGGTACGGCAGCAGCCCGGTTTCGTTGCGCGTCAATTCTTCAAGATGATCGGCAGTTGAATCGCGTACAAACTGAGCGCCGCCGAACAGTGCAGCCCGTCGATGTCATCCGTGTCCTGCAAGCCCAGCGCCGCGGCGCGATAACGGAACTGGTTGCGGGGCGTCAGGAGATCGGCGGCGCTGACTTGCCACGCCGCCAGCGACGGTGATCCGGCGGTCAGTGAAAACATGATCAGATCGCCGCTGCCGTACCCACCGTCGCCGTTCTCGCGCACGCACAACCCATCGATCACATCACCCGCCTGCAAACCCAGATCATTCACGCCGCTGGCATACACCTCTGGCGCGAACTGACTGCCGGTCAGCAGGACATCAGCTGGGATGGCGTTGAGTTCGAGCAGCGTGGGCGAGCCGGGAGCCAGCGTGACAAATAGCGGCTCTTCGGGATCGCCGTCGCAATTCACATCGACAAACACGCAGGGATCACGCGCGATCTCGTCCAGGTCATCACCGCCGCTCGCTTCATTCAGATCCAACCCGTAGCCGCCATTGCTGCTGCACGGCGCGCCATCACCGTCCAGGTCCTGCTGGTTCTGCCCATCCAGCGCAGCTTCAAAGACATCGGCGTGCGCTTCGGCGGGAATGCAGTCGGCCTCGACACGCACCGCCGTACCTGGCAGCCCCAACGAGCCGGGCGCCACCGAGAACTGAAACGGCGGCAGATCGCTCGTGGTGAAGTCGTTGCCGTAAGACAAGCCGCGCACATCGTCCAGCGCGCTGCTCACCGCATCCGTGCACAGCAAGCCCAAATTGCCGCACACGATTAACGGATTGACGCCGGCGCCCAGCACATCGGCGGGATGCACACTCGACATGGTAAGCGTGCTCCCGCTGGAGATCGAGAACGCCTGTGTTTGCGCTTCCGGCGGTGGCGCAAAGGCAGTGGGGCGCAGTTGACGGGCCAGCGTGATGGTCACACTCAACAACGCGGCCAACACCAACAGCGCCCACAGGAACCATTTGAAGTGGCGCATGTCACACCTCCGTTATTGAGGCGGCCAGACGTTGACATACACGCGTGTCGGCGTCACCTGCTCCACGTCAAGGCTTTCACCCTCGCCCACGGCGATGTCAGTGCAGTCGCCGGAGTTACCCCACCACCACCAGTAGTTCCAGCCGCACCAGTACGGGAACCAATACACCATCGCAGCGTTCACCGTGGGCGCCGGGGCTCCAGCCGCGATCCATTGTTGCGCATGCCATGTACGGAAGTATTTGTCGAGGTCCGTGCTGACGTTCTGCGGATGCACCACCGGCAGGTCGTACCAGCGGCCCGGCCACCACGGATAGCGAATGTTCGTTACAGGAGCGGCGCCGCACTGTCCCGGCACGCCCGGCGTGCGCGGATCAGCATCGGTGCAGGTTTGGTTGCTCATCAGCACATAGTCGATATCCAGATTCAGTGTCGCGCCGTTAAAGATCTTGCGACACCCGCCGATGAGCGCCACCAGGGCAGGCTCGGTCTGATCGTTGACGCCGCCGATGTTGGTCGGATCCAGCGAGCGGCCCACCTCCAAAGCCTGATTCGTCAATGCCTGTAACGTGGGGCTCACCACGACACGGCCCACATCTTGATGGAGCGCGTTGTACAGTATCTCACGACAGTCAAGGTTGAGCGTGGGATCGGTCTGCACCGGAATCACCCGCTCGTAAGCATAGCCCAGCCGCCACGGCAGCGGCCACCACCACCACCACCACCACGGTTGATAGTGGATGTCCTTCTTCATCACTTCCGAGCCACGCACGTATTCGGCTGTGACATCCAGCGGCCCATACCGCACCGGCGTCCCGGCCGCGTTGATCTGTGGCCCGATGGCAACCACCACCATGCCCTCCACCTCCACACCAACGCCGAAGGTGCCGATGAAGGTGGCCGCCGGATTGTTGGTCAGCAGCTTGGCGATGTCATCACAGTCGATGTGAAACGCATAGTCAGGCTCCAGCGTCACAGTGACCCACTTGCCCGGTGCGACGCCCTGCGCGATGGTATTGGGATTCTCGACCGGAGCGCGCACCGCTTTCTTGTACAAGGTTACACCGAAGCTGTTGGGGTTGTGAATCACCACGCCGGTCGCTTCCTTGACCAGCGGCACTGTCGAGCCATAGGAATACACGCCCGGCTGAATCGGTTCCAGGCATACGAACTTGGCCGAGTATTGCATGATCATGCGCGCGGCAGCCGTTTGGTCCGCCGGGCGATCAGAGACGGAGGCCGCCGGGGCCGCCTCCCCTCGATCGGCCCCGCGCGCTTCCGAGGTGTCGCGCGGCAGCGCCAACAGCAGCCCCAGCAGCAGCAGCAAACCCAGCGCGAGCATGATCGTCGATTTACGAGCAAACATAGTCTTCCCCCTTTCGAGAATAGTAGGCAACCACGCACCGGTGCACACACGGAGCGCCATACGGGCGGAGGGCGCGCCAGCACGCTCTGCCGGTGGTTAGCACAACGGCGCCACGACAACGCGCTCAGGCAGCGAAAAGTCACAGCACCTCCTTGAGGAAGTCCGCAATCTCTCACGCGCCACGGTGATACAGTCAGGTTTCGACAACGACGAGGTTAACGGTTATGCACGACGTTGAATGCTGGGAGAACACATCAGTGACCGGAGATTTGGCTCAATCTTCCGGCAGTTTCATTATAAGGCTGAAAGCGGGGCTGTCAACATTGTGAAGAAAAATGATCAGGGGACAACAATTATTTCAACATACCCAATCAAAATGTCGCCGGGGCCATACGTATCCGGCTGTCCATCACCGTTTTCATCCAGGCCGTCAGTCAACTTTCGATCAGACCACACTTGGTATTCGATCAGGTGCGCGCCCGGTTCCAGCGCAGGCAGCGGATAGATCCAGAACATTTCCGCGTCGCCCTCAACCACCGCCGGCGGCGTCCAGTATTGCTGCGGATTCTCGATCGCGGCGCCATCGATGGTCGCCGTCAAGACCGTACCCGACGCAAATTGGTCGAGGTATTCGGGCGATTTGGCCGCCCAGCGCCAGCGCACTTCAGCCGGCTGCTGGCCGTAGGTGGTGCGGCGGCAATTACAGAATGGGTAGATGATCAATTGCTGATCGGACGGCGTGCCCAGCACTTGTAGATCGTCGAAGGCGCAGCGTGTGCCGGCCGGTTGATAGGCGCCACAGCGCAGACCCACATATCCCGGCGTGTAGTCGATGGCGGCCTGGGTCACCACCCGATCGTTCACGGCGACCGACAACGTGTTGTTGCGCAGCGTCAAACGAATATGATTGCGGGCCAGGTTCGCATGCACCACCGGCGACGCGCCCTCCGCAAGGCCAAAGGTTTGACCCGCCTGCCGCCGGGACAGGTAGTAGCGGCCATCATTCGAAAGATCAAACGCGTAGTAGTTGTCAAAGTCCTGCAGTCCAAAAACGACGCCCGCGCGACTCGCCGTGGCGCCGGTGAGCACCTGGACGACGACGCCCAGATCGAGCGCGTCGAACGCGATGTTGGGGTTCCAGTTTAGAACGACCTTGGGTTCCTGCAAATAGTTCGCCTCGAAAGTGAACTGCCCGTTCTCGATGGCGCTGCCCCCAATGGCCGAGAACTGACCCGGCGCCCAGCCGTTGCGGTTGTCGTCGAAGGAGTCCAGCAGCATGATCTGGCGCACGGCTGCTCGATCGGGCGGCGGGCATACGCGCAGGTTGTCGAAGCGCGCGTCGGCGCCCGTGTTGAATGACGCGGCTGTCAAACCGATCGAGCGCTGCGCCGCAGGCTCACCCTCATCCTTCACGATCTTCAAGAGCACATCGTTGACGTAGAACGCCAGCTCGTCGCCGCGCTGCACGGCGCGCAGGCGATTGCTGGCCTGGCCTTCGTTGATGGCCGAGGAGAACGTCCAGTCGCGGATGACCTGCGTGCCCTGCGGCAAACGACGCACGATGGTGTAGCGCCCCTCGCCGTCGATCATCAGGGCGTAGTAGTCGTTCTGGCCGCGCGCCGCCGCCGCCAAGCCGTAACTGCCCAGGTGGTCTGAGGCAAAGCGCGCCTCGACGGTGGCGTCGTAATCGGACAACGGCTCACCGATGAGACGGGTCTGCCGGTTGTTCGCCACGCTAATCAATAACTGATACGCGCCGTCGAGGTAGCCCCAGCGCGTGTTGTCCTGCTCGCCGCGCGGCAGCCCGCTGGCAGGATCGTCAAACGTTTCGGCAAACAGAGGCGGCGTACAGGGATCGGCGTTGAGGGCCGAGGTATCGCTAAGCGACATGGTGCGGGTGACGATGGGCGTGGCCGCCACCGGCGGCGTCACTACGACCACGTTTGCTCCCAGCCCGATCGTCGCCGCAGGCCGATCGGGGGGTGGCCGATTGCCGGAAATAATCAACAGACCGCTGATACCGATCGTCAGCACAAGCAGCACGGCAGCAACTATTGCGATCGGGCGGAAGCGGCGCGGCGGCTTGCGCAGTGCGTGTTTTGTGAGGCGCACTTCTTCAGTTGGCGCGGCGGAAGGCAAGGGCAATGTTCCGCCGATGGGTGCGGCGGCGATGACGGCGCTGAGGGCCTGTGCGAAGGCCGCTGTGGTCGGATAACGATCGTCGGGGTCCTTGCTCAGCGCTTTGCTGATCACATCGCTGACCGGCTGTGGCAAGCGCGGGTTAAGGGCAATGGGCGGCGTCAACGGCTCGGTGATATGCTTCAACACAATCGCCAGCGGCGTCTCGGCCTCGAATGGCGGCTTGCCGATGATCATCTCGTAGGCCAGCACCGCCAGCGAATATTCATCGCTGCGCCCGTCGATCTTGAGGCCCTGCCCCTGCTCCGGCGACATGTACTGCGGCGTACCGATGACGCCGCTGCCCGTCAAACTGATCGATCCTTCCGACCATTTAGCAATACCGAAGTCCGCCAGAAAAGCATTGCCCTGCGCGTCGAGCAGCACGTTGCTGGGTTTCACGTCGCGGTGGATCACGCCGCGTTGATGCGCGTAATCCAGCGCCGACCCGATCTGCTCGATCCATTTGCTGACGTCTTTCAGGGGCGCCGGCCCCTGCGCGATGCGCGACGTGAGCGTGCCGTGGCTCATGTAGCGCATGGCGATGTAGACCCAGCCGTCCTGCTCGCCCAGGTCGTACACCGGCAGGATGTGCGTGTGCTCCAGCGAGGCGATCATCTGCGCTTCCTGCTTGAAGCGCGCCAGAAACGCGGGGTTGACCGTCATGGGCGAGGAAAGAACCTTCAGCGCTACGCTGCGGTTCATGGCCGGCTGCCGGGCCTTGTAGACCAGCGCCATGCCGCCCTGCCCGATGGCTTCCAGAATTTCGAATTGGCCGAGGGTCTTGCCGATGAGTGGGTCTGACATGATGGGCAAGTATAAATGATCAAGGCACAATGATCAATTTTCAATGAGCTGGTTGCAGGGAAGGCTGGTGACAGGTATAATCATGCGGCGCAGGGGACGTGGCGGAATGGCAGACGCGCGCGGCTTAGGACCGCGTACCGCAAGGTGTGAGGGTTCAACTCCCTCCGTCCCCACAATGGATTTTAGATTTTAGATTTCTGATTTTGGATTTCGGACTGCCCAGCCAGGCCGTCACGTCTCCAATACCCGGCATCCAATCTCTAATGTCCAATTTCTAACATCTAGATCGAGGCAGAAGTGAACGTTACAACCGAACCCCGCGACAACCGTCAATTGCTGCTTACCATCGAGGTGCCGCAGGAGCGCGTCGATGCGGCGCTGGCGCAGGCCGCGCGCCGCCTGTCGCAGAAGTACAAGATTCCGGGCTTCCGCCCCGGCAAAGCGCCGCGCGACGTGGTCGAGCGCATGGTGGGCAAGCAGGCTTTGCTGGAAGAAGTCGTGGACGATCTCGGCCCCAAGGTCTACAAGGAAGCGCTGGACACGCACAACATCGAGCCGTACGGCATGGGCGAGATGGAAGATTTCTCGCTGGAGCCGATGATCTTTAAGATGCTGGTGCCTCTCGCCCCGCTGGTCGATCTGGGCGACTACAAATCGCTGCGCGTGCCATATCTCGAACCGGCGGTTGACGAACACGAGATCGAACATCAACTCGAACACATCCGTGAGAACAACGCCATCGTCGAACCGTTGGGTGACGACGCCGTGGCCGCCGAAAACATGATCGCCACCGTGGACATCGCAGGCACGGTGGAAGGCCAGCCGTTCATCAGCAAGCAAGAGAAGGTCAAGATCAATCTATATCCGCCGCTCGATCGCGACGAAGACCTGCTGGACTTCAGCGCGCCCCTCATCGGCCTGAAGCCCGGCGAGGACAAAGCCTTCAGCCTGCCCGTACCGGCCAGCGAGCGCTATGACGTTTTTGGCGGCAAGATGGCCGATTTCCAGGTGCACCTGCACAGCCTGCAAAAGCGCGAACTCCCCGAACTGGACGATGCGCTGGCGCAGACGGTGGGCGACTACGAAACGCTCGACGCGTTGAAGGACGAAATCCGATCGGAATTGCTGAGCGCCGCCGTCCGCCAGGCCGACGACAAGTACAGCGACGAGTGCATCAGCGCGCTGGTCAAGCAGGCCACGATCGAGTTTGCGCCACAGATGATCAAAGCGGAAGTGGACGAGTTGGTGGAGCGCACCGAGCGCCGCATCAAGCAGCAGAAAATGACGATGCAGGATTACCTTGAGGCACTGGGCAAGACTGACGAGCAGTATCGCGAGGAACTAAAGCCCACCGCCGAAATCCGCTTAAAGCGTGGTCTGGCGCTCAACGAAATCATCAAACAGGAAAACCTGTCGGTCAGCGACGAAGAGGTCGAGCAGCAGATCGATCGGCTGGCCGCCGCCTACGGGCCGCAGTCCAAGGAAGCCCGCAAAACATTCTCGCAACCGCAGAACCGCGACGGGATCAAGATTGATCTGTTGACGCAGGCGGCCATGAAGCGCCTGATGGCGATCTGCAAGGGCGAGGCGGACAAACCGGCGGAAGAACCGGCGGCCGCCTAAACCCGATCGGCCTGTAGACACCCTGTAGGTTCGATCAGTTGAAATCAACTGTTGTCAGGTACAATCACAGCAGAATTTTGCACAGGAGCGAATCATGATTTCACCACAGGCTGTGACGCCGTATGTGATCGAGACCGATGCGCGCGGCGAGCGCATGTACGACGTGTACTCGCGTTTGCTGATGGAGCGCATCATCTTCCTCGGCACACCCATCAACGATCAGGTCGCCAATGTGATCGTGGCGCAGTTGCTGTTCCTGAACAGCCAGGATCCCGAGAAGGACATCAACCTGTACATCAACTCGCCCGGCGGGCAGATCACGTCGGGATTGGCCATCTTCGACACGATGCGCATGATCACGGCGCCGGTCTCGACCATTGCCGTGGGCATGGCCGCCAGCATGGGTACGATTTTGCTGACTGCCGGCGCGAAGGGCAAGCGCTTCGCGCTGCCGCATTCGACCATTCACCTGCACCAGCCACTGGGCGGCGTGCAGGGCCAGGCTGCCGACATTGAGATCGAAGCCAAAGAAATTCTGCGCATGCGCGATTTGCTGAACAGCATTTTGCGCGAGCAGACCACCATGAGCGACGAGCAGATCGCCAAGTACACCGATCGCAACATGTACTTGACCGCTGCGCAGGCCGTGGAAGTGGGCCTCATCGACGCCGTGCTTGAAACGCAAAAGAAGTAACTGAGTGATAGAACCCGGGTTTCTACGGCCAAAGGCTTGATTCCATTTGGACGCGCTCTGCGGAAACCCGGTTTTTTTCTCCTCCACCGCCCTCAGTTCAGTTGAACTTGAGGGCGGTGTGCTATACAATATGAGCATGTCTACGCTGAACAAAGACATCTTACTCCAAACATTGCGCGGTTACACGGAAGCCAATGAGATTGCGTCCGTTGAGCGTGCCGCGGCGCTGGCCCAGATGTCGCGCCACGAAAGCTGGGAAATTTTCGACGCCCTCTACACAACCTGGCAGCGCACGGGCTACAGAGCAGGCGGCGACTGGGACGCCTTGGCTGAGCAGCGGCTGGCAGATGATGTCGCGCTGCGCAGGGCCTTTGAAACGTTTGCGCGGCGCAGAGGATTGTTATGAATGAGCCGTTGCTTGCCGCCTGGGAGGTTAGCCAGTTCTTCGCCGAACATGGCATTCCTTATGCTGTAATCGGTGGACTGGCGGTTCAGGAGTGGGGCGGCGCCCGGCTCACCGTCGACGCGGATTTCACGATTGCCGCTCCCCTGGAAGGTTCGGCCGAAATCGTACAGCTTATCACGTCGCGATTTCCCTCACGCATTGCTGATCCGCAGACGTTCGCACACCGCGCGCGTATGATTCTCGTCAAAGCGAGCAATGGGGTCGAAGTTGATATTTCTTTGGGGTTACCCGGCTATGAAGATGAATTATTCCGCCGCGCCGTGGAGATCGAAGTCGATACCGGCAAGTATGTGCGCGTGTGCTCTGCAGAAGATCTGATCATTCACAAAGCCGTCGCAGGACGACCTCAAGATATCGTCGATATTGAGAGCGTCGTATTGCGACAGGGAAGACGCCTCAATGTCGATTACATTCGCCGCTGGCTTGGTGAATTCAGTGACCTGCTGGCAAATCCTGACATACTCGAGCGCTTCGAGCAGGCTTACCGCAAGTTAAAGACGAAATAGAAGCCCCTCACTCTTCCGAGCGAGGGGCTTTACGTTTCTCTCCACGAATTAACACGAATCGACACCAATTGATTAGTGGTGATTCGTGCAGATTCGTGGATCACTTCTTCCGCTCTGCCAACTGCCGTTTCATAATCTCCTGCACACTCGCCGGATTGGCCTGGCCGCGGCTTTCCTTCATCACCTGCCCGACGAGAAAGCCCAGCACCGTTTCTTTGCCGCCCAGATATTTCTCCACTTCGGCAGGATTCGCGCTGAGCACTTTAGCCACGATGGCCTCGATCGCGCTCGTATCGCTGATCTGCGCCAGGCCCTGCGCCTCGACGATCACTTTGGCCGACTGACCGGACTTGAACATCTGCGCCAGGACACGTTTGCCCGTGTTGAGGTTGATCATGCCGGCTTCCACCAGCGCGATCAATTCGGCGAGTTGCGCGGGTGTGACCTTCACCTGCTCGATCGAGAATTGCGCTTCATTCAGATAGCGGAACAACTCGCCCGTCAGCCAGTTGCACACGACCTTGGGGTTTTTCCCGCCCGATTGTTTGAGTGTCGCCTCAAAGTAATCCGCCACGGCGCGATCGGCCACCAGCACGCTGGCGTCTTCTGTTGAAAGACCATATACCTGCACAAAGCGATCGTATTTGGCGTCGGGCAATTCAGGCAACTGCGCGCGAAGCGCTTCCACCCACGCGCGCTCGACAATCAGCGGGGGCAGATCGGGTTCAGGGAAGTAGCGGTAGTCCTCGGCCTGCTCTTTGCTGCGCTGCGGAACGGTGACGCCGCGCTGCTCATCCCAGCCGCGTGTTTCCTGCACGACCTGGCCGCCTTCATCCAGCACTTTCGCTTGCCGCACCAACTCGTAAGCGGTGCCGCGCTCCAGCGCCCGGAACGAGTTGAGGTTCTTCAATTCCGTGCGCGTGCCGAACTCAGTCGAGCCGACGGGACGAATGGAGATGTTCGGCTCGAAGCGAATGACGCCCTTCTCCATGTCGCCGGTATTCACGCCGAGGTAGCGCAGAATGGCGCGCAGCTTTTCCGCGTAAGCCTTCACTTCTTCGGCGGTGTGCAGATCGGGTTCAGAGACGATCTCCATCAACGGCACGCCGCTGCGATTGAAGTCGATCAACGACACGTCGCCTTGATGAATATTCTTGCCGGTATCTTCTTCCAGGTGCACGCGTCGAATGCCAATCCTGCGCTTGCCCTGCGCCGTTTCGATCTCCAGCCAGCCGTTGCGGCACAGCGGATAATCGTACTGCGAAATCTGGTAACCCTTCGGCAAGTCCGGGTAGAAGTAGTTCTTGCGCGCGAAAATGTTGAACTCTTCGATGGTGCAGTTCAACGCCAGCCCGGTCATGATCGTCATCTCGACCGCGCGGCGATTGATGACCGGCAGCATGCCCGGCATGCCCGTGCAGATGGGGCACACGTGCGAGTTGGGCGGCTCGCCGTCCGACATGACGACCGCGCACCCGCAGAACATCTTCGATTGAGTCACAAGCTCGGCGTGAACTTCCAGTCCGATGACGCCTTCGTAGTCCATAGTATCTGTGCTCAACGCCGCCTACGCTTCCTCGATGATCAACGCGTAATCGGCCAAAGGATTTTCATCTCGCTCCAAATAAGCCTGCACCGCTGCGCGTAGCTGCTGGGCCGCCTCTTCCCGAGTGGCGCCTTGCACGCAGATTGGATAATCAGCGCACTCAGCCACAAATCCAGTTTGACTATCCGCGCGCAGCGTGGCCCGGATCATGGGTGGCATACACACTGTTGCCTACCTGTGTAACTGCTAAACCGTGTGCAAATAATCCTCAATCAAGCGCGCATACTTGCGATAGTTGCGCAGCAATGGCTTGAGTGAGTCGTAGACCATTTTGTGATCGATTTCCTCGTAACGGTGCACGAGGCGATTGCGCAGGCCGGTCGCATTCGCCAGTCGGGGTGTAAGACTGCGCGGAAGAATTCCCAGCTGCTCCATCTCAACAAATGTGTTATAGCTGGTCTGCGGCGGCTGAAGCTGCGCCGCTTCAATAATGGCCCGGTTGATGTCAACGGCATCTTCGACGATGAGCTCGACAACTTTCTCCGCCGCATGGCGTCGCACAAAATCCGTCTTGTACTGTCCAAATGTCAACTGGCCGATCGCATCCAACTCACTGAGCGAAGTCAGGAGTGAAGCCAATCTGCGCCGGAGGTAGGCTTTATCGAGCACGGTGCACGTCCTGCAATTCGCGCCGCACATAGCAGGCCAAATCATCACGATATTTCTGCGCGTCTTGATAATAGCGAAAAGCGTATCCTTTGAAACTCGACCATTCCCCACGCTTGCTTTCGTACAGCAGGCGGCCCCTGGTCGCCACCTCATTCAGCAACAGCGGTTCCGCCCGGTTGAGCACGGTCAAATCGATATCGGCCTGGAACAGCGTCGACAGATCGGCCCACAAGCGGGTGCGCTGCGCCGGGTTCAGCGGTGCTGCCAACCATACCGCCACATCCACATCGCTGTCTGGATGGGTGCGACCTGTCACCTGCGACCCGAACAAGATCACGAGCCGCAGGCCATAGCGCTTGGCAATCGATTTCAGCCGTGCCGAGTTGGGACGCTTCATACCGGTCATCCGTGCCTTCTAACAAAACGCTCCATGCGGCGCAGCGCCTCTTCGATCTTCTCGTAAGCCGTGGCATACGAGCAGCGCACGTAACCCGCGCCGCCCTCGCCAAAAGCCGTGCCCGGCACCACCGCCACATGCTCTTCTTGCAGCAGACGATTCGCAAACTCGTCTTCATTCATCCCGCTGATCGCCACCGACGGGAAGGCATAGAACGCGCCCTGCGGCTCGAACGTCGCCATGCCAAAACTGTTGAAGCCGTTCACGATCAAGCGCCGCCGCCGATCGTACTCCTGCCGCATCTCTTCGACGTAGCCTTCGCCGTTCTCCAATGCCTCGACGCCCGCCACCTGCGCCATCGTCGGCGCGGACATGATGGTGTACTGGTGAATCTTGCGCATCGCCGCCGAAATCTCTTTCGGTGCTGCGGACCAGCCGATGCGCCAGCCCGTCATCGCGTGCGACTTGGAGAAGCCGCCCAGCAGGATCGTCCGATCGCGCATGCCGGGCAGCGTCGGAAAGCAGGTGTGCGCGAACGACGTGCCGTCGCGCATGGAGGCGTACACCAACCGATCGTAGATCTCGTCCGAGATGACGATCAAATCCTTCGCGGCGGCCAGCTGCGCGATGTCGAGCAAGCGCTCGCGGCTCATCACCGCGCCGGTCGGATTGTTGGGATAGCCGATCAAGATCGCCTTGGTGCGCGGCGTGAGCTTGGCTTCGATCTCGGCGCGGGTCACCATGAAGCTATTCTCAACGCGCGTGGCAATCGGGACGGGGACGCCGCCTGCCAGCGTCACTTCGGCGGTGTAAGCCACAAAACACGGCTGCGGCACGATCACCTCATCGCCCGGATCGAGAATCGCCGTCAGGGCCAGATACAGCGCTTCTGAGACGCCAACCGTGATCAACAGTTCGGCCTCGGGATCATACTCGATGCCGTAGCGGCGCTGCAGGTAACCGTTCAGCGAGCGGCGCAATTCGATCGTGCCGGAGTTGCTGGTGTAATGCGTCTCGCCGTGATGCAGCGACTCCATCCCCGCCTTGATAATCGAGTCGGGCGTGGTGAAATCAGGTTCGCCGATGCCAAGTGAAATAACGTCCTTCATCGTGGCGGCAATGTCAAAGAACTTGCGGATGCCGCTGGGTGGTATGGAATTCACGCGAGTCGAAACGTAGTCACGCATGGCTATTCCTCCTCGTTGTTGCTGTAGCCCACCAGCGCGGAATCGCCGACGTTGAACTGGCGGTAGCGGCCGCGCACGACGGCCTCTTTGCCCACCAGCGACTGATCCATAATCGTCTCGATAATCTCGGCGTCCGCATCGATGATCGAGTTGCGGATGATCGAGCGTGTGATCCGGCAATCTTGCCCGATGGTGGCATATGGCCCGATCACAGAGTCTTCAATGACAGCCGAGGAATGGATGTTGACCGGCGGCACGATGACACACGAAGCACAGTGGTAGGTCGCGCTGTTGTCGTTGCCGTTTTCCAGCAGATAGCGATTCGTTTCCAGCACCGTTTCCGGTTTGCCCGTATCGCGCCATGCCGTGGCGGTGCGCGTTACAAACCGGCTGCCCTTCTCGAGCATCAGGTTGATGGCATCGGTCAGGAAATACTCGCCCTTGGTCTGAATACGCTTCTCCATCAGATCGCCGCAAGCCTGCATCAGCGCCGGGCCGTCGGTGAAATAATACATCCCGATTACGGCGAGACGGTTATCCATGCTCGACGGCTTCTCAACGAATTTCTGCACGTAGCCATCACCGTTGAGCACGGCCACGCCAAAACGGCGCGGGTCCTGCACTTCGCGCACATATGCAATCGAATCCTGCGGCGCCGCCTTGATTTCGTCCAGATCGGCTTCAAAGTACGTATCGCCAAAGACCATGAAGACCGGCCCGTCGACGTAGTCGCGGCACAGCCACAGCGCATGCGCCTGGCCCAGCATCTCATACTGCATCACGTAACGCGCCTTGAAGCCGTATTGCTGCGATACGTACTTTTCGATCTGGTCACCCAGATAGCCGACGATGAAGATGTACTCTTCAACCTCGAGGCCGCGAAACTTATCCAGAATGTGCGCCAGCATCGGTTTGCCGGCGACGTTGATCAACGGCTTGGGCTTGGTGTAGGTGTGCGGCCGCAAGCGCGTGCCGAGTCCTGCCAAAGGAATAATCACTTTCATATGCAACCTTCTTAGTGGGTGTGGAACCTGTTATTTTGCTAATTGCTCATTGTTCATCGCACATTGATCATTGGCTTCTGTCGATGCCACTCCGTCGCCTGCTCATACGCGTATGCCGCATGAATGATCTTCTCTTCGCCGAACGCCGGGCCGTTCAACTGCAACCCGATCGGCAAGCCTTGCCCGTCGAAACCGCACGGCAGCGACAGGCCGCAGATGCCGGCCAGGTTCTGATTCAGCGTGAACACATCGCTCAAATACATCTGCAGCGGATCGTCCACCTTTTCGCCAATCTTGAACGCCGTCGTCGGCGACGTGGGGCAGGCGATCACATCAACTTCCTGGAAGGCGCGATCGTAATCGCCCTTGATCAGCGTGCGCACCTTCTGCGCCTTCAGGTAGTACGCGTCGTAATAACCGGTCGATAGCGCATACGTCCCGATCATGATGCGGCGCTTCACTTCCGGCCCGAAGCCCTGGCCGCGCGTGGCTTTGTAGGTCGAGAGGATGTCGCCACCGTCAACGCGCAAGCCATAGCGCACACCGTCGAAGCGCGCCAGGTTGGCCGACGCTTCCGCCGGCGCGATGAGATAATAGACCGGCAGACCAAAATCGGTGTGCGGCAGTGAGACCTCACGAATCTCTGCGCCCAGCGACTTCAGCGCGTCAATCGCCTGACGGATCGCCTGTTCCACTTCCGGCTGCATGCCGTCGATGAAGTATTCGCGCGGCACGCCCACGCGCACGCCCTTCAAATCCGTTTTGAGAAAGGCCGTGTAGTCGGGCACCTCGATCGGCATGGTGGTGGAATCCAGCGGATCATGGCCCGCAATCGCGCGCAGCAAGATCGCCGCATCGCGCACATCTTTGGCAAACGGCCCCAGCTGATCGAGCGATGAAGCGAAAGCGATCAGTCCGTAGCGGCTCACACGCCCATACGATGGCTTGATCCCGACGACGCTGCACAACGACGCCGGTTGGCGGATCGAACCGCCGGTGTCGGTGCCGAACGCGCCCAGGCACAGATCGGCCGCCACCGCCGCCGCGCTGCCGCCGCTCGAACCGCCCGGCACGCGATCTACAGCCCACGGATTGTGCGTCACCCCGTAGGCTGAGTTCTCCGTGCTGGAACCCATCGCAAATTCGTCGGTGTTGGTCTTGCCCACAAACACCGCGCCCAGTTCGCGCAGCCGCGCCACTGCTGTCGCATCATAAGGCGGCACAAAGCCTTGCAGAATTTTGCTGCCTGCCGTGGCCGGCAGGCCGCGCACGCAGATCACATCCTTAATCGCTACTGGTATGCCCAATAGCGGCGTATCTTCACCCCGCGCCCGCCGCACATCGGCGGCGCGCGCCTGTGCCAGCGCGGACTCGCGCGCCAGGTGCAAAAAGGCATGCAGCGCCGGTTCGAGTTGATCGATCCGCGCTAGAACCGCCTCCGTCAATTCCACGGAGGTCAGTTCGCGGCGCGCCAACTTGTCGTGAGCTTCGTGAATGGTCAGACGATGGGACATGAGGCAGATCAATCTTCCAGGATGACGCGCACTTCAAACGCATCCCCCGCGCGCGCCGGGGCGTTCGACAGGATGTCGTCAACCGGCAGCGACGGGCGGGCGACATCGTCCCGCATGACGCTGCGCAAGGGCAGCACGCTGGCCGTCGGCGGAATCGCCGCGGTGTCGAGCGTGTTCAGTCGCTGGATGTAGTCCAAAATATCCGACAGCTGCTCTTGATACAGCGCTTCTTCCGCTGTCGTCAGTTGGAGTTTGGCCAGCTCGGCAATGTGTTGAACTTCAGTTCGGGTGAGTGACATGGCGCGATTATATCAGAACCCTAATCAATGAACAATGATTAAGGCCGCCTGAAGTCTCCCTTGCACGTAAGTGCTTGACGCAGGGCGGCAATGTTTGGTACAAGTGGTGGACGCTTGGAAAGGAAACATGACATGCACGAACGAATTGGCAAGTTTCATCGCTTGTTGGCGGACAATCACTTTTATCCGCTCTGGTTATCGAGCGCACTGGCTGTTGGACTGTGGGCATTTCGATCGGAATGGTGGACGCCCTACATTTTTCGGTTCCTCGTCTGGAATCTGATCCTGGCCTGGCTGCCCTATGTGTGGAGTCTGTGGGCGTTGAGCATCCATCGTCGTCAACCGCGCCGCTGGTGGTTGCTGCTGTTACCGGCGGCGCTCTGGCTGCTGTTCTTCCCGAACGCACCCTACCTCATCACCGATCTGATTCACCTGCGCAGCTACCCGCCGGTGCCGGTGTGGTACGACATTGGCATGCTGATCTCGTTCGCGTGGGCAGGGTGCTTCCTGGCAGTCGTTTCGCTGAACATCATGCATCGGATCATGCGCGATTACGCCGGCCGGGTCTGCAGTTGGCTGATCGTGCTGAGTATGCTCACGCTAGGCGGCCTGGGGATTTACACGGGGCGCTTCCTGCGCTGGAACAGCTGGGACATCTTCTTCTACCCCGCCGATGTTCTCGGCGATATCGTGTCGCGGCTGGCCAATCCGTTCAGCAATTTACAGACCTACGGTGTGACGGTGGTATTTGCCGCCTTCCTGTTAGTGTGCTATGTGACTTTCGTTTCGCTCAAACCGCGCGCATAACACACCGCCGGGCTTTTCCTGTGGCGGAAAGCCCGGCGGTTGGCCGATCGGGTAGATGAGGTCCGCTACACTTTGTAGGTCTGCTTGGCTTCCTGCAGCAGCGCCTGCACTTCCGCTGTGGCAACCGGCAGCGGCACATTGGCCGACGCCGCCCACTCACGACACAGACTGTGGCTGAGGCGCTGCAGCAGCGTCAGATCTGCTTCGCTCAGCGGGCGCTTCCAGCTTTGCGCCGCTAGATCACGCACGGCTTCGCACAAGTTCTGAAACGATCCCTGCTTGACACGCTCGTTGATGAGCAGCCGCCGCTTGTTGTGATCACGCTCCAGCGCTTCCGGCCGGGCCTTCAGGATGGCGCGGTACCGATCGAGTTCAGTGCGCGGCGTCACGGCGCGCAGTCCGGCGCCGTTGTTCTCATCAACCGGCACCCACACCGTGCTCTTATCGACGCCAACCACGTAATACCAGCGCGGCTGATCTTCACCGAGGCGTTTCTCTTCCAGCCGCAGGATACTCCCCACACCATATGACGGATGGACGATGAACTCGCCGACTTTGAACGGCATTGAATCCTCCTTGCAACAATCGCCTAATAACGCCGTGAGCCGCCGCCGCGTCGATCGTTTTTGCCGCCGCGACCGCCGCTGCCATAACCGCCGCCACCGCTATAACCGCCGCTGCGGCCGCGCTCTTCCTTGGGCCGGGCCAGGTTAACGGTCAGTGTCCGCTCACCCAGCTTCTGGCCGTTGAAACGATTGATCGCCTTCTGCGCGTCCGCCTGCGTGCCGAACTCCACGAAGGCGAAGCCCTTCGACTGGCCGGTATCACGATCTTTGATCACGGCCACCGAGGTGACCGCGCCCACTTGGGCGAACAGCTCGCGCAATTCGTCCTCGGTAACCGCATATGACAAATTTCCCACATACAACTTCGTATCCATCAGTGCTCTCCTTGAGCGCGGCCCGCGGCTGGTCGTCCACCCTGGCCGATCAAAAAATAAAAGGCCGCCAAACCACAAGAGGGTCTGGTAGCCAGTTTCATGCCAATCCCGCAAATGCTTTGCCCCATTATACCACCAATCAACCGCCTGAAAAAGAAACCGGGCCTCACACAGTGTGGAAAGCCCGGCTCGCTATTCAGTTGAAGCGCGGCTTAATAGCGGCGCGATCCACCGCCGCTACTGCGGCGATCGCGATTGCCACCGCCGTAGCCGCCGCGGCCGCCGCCGCCGCCGTAATCACTCCGCTCTTCGCGCGGGCGCGCCGGGTTGACCGTCAAGGCGCGATCGCCCAGCTTGTAGCTGTTGAACTTGCTGATGGCAGCTTGCGCTTCCGCATCAGTCGCCATCTCCACGAAGCCGAATCCCTTCGAACGACCCGAATCGCGATCACGAATCACCGCGACCGACACGACATTCCCTGCCTGCGCAAACAACTCGCGCAACTCATCCTCACCGGTGCTGTACGGCAGGTTCCCGACATACAACTTGACTGGCATTGCGAAACTCTCCTTGTGTTCGGCCACGCGGCCCTGAAAACCGGCTGCTCCTGTGGTTGGATTTGAGCAGCACTCTCGATACGATCCTGACTTCGTTGCGGCGATTATACCATAGCCGTGTCATTTTTTGCGCTGCGCCAATTTCGCGCCCAGCACCTCGGCGAACGTGGCTTCCAGCGGCCGCGGCCGCCAGCTCAGTTCGCGCTCCGCCTTGGCGGCTGAGCCGTAGAACGTGTAGTCAGCCTGCGTCATCAACGCCTCAGACGAAAGGGACATCTTCCACTTGAAGATCCGCTCCAAGCCGCCGAGCATGTTCGCGCTGAACGCGGCCGCCCACCCCGGC
Source organism: uncultured Anaerolineae bacterium (assembly GCA_964398185.1). Taxonomy (GTDB): domain Bacteria; phylum Chloroflexota; class Anaerolineae; order Fen-1058; family Fen-1058; genus Fen-1058. Next base: position 50,196 of record CAYNML010000043.1, read on the forward strand.
AGCCACACCCTGGGCGCCGGTACACCGCAGATAGCTTGCCACATTTCCATCATCGCTTGGTAGGTAATGCCCGGTCCGGCCAGAATGTAAGACTCACCCGTGCGCCCTTTTTCCATAGCCAACAAATGACCGTCCGCAATATCATCGACGTGAGCGATGGTAACGCCCGCGCGCGGCCCCATCATGATCGGCATCCGGTTCAGATAGAAGTCGTAGACCATGTTCAACGGGCTGACATCGCCCGGCCCGGTGACGCCGCCCGGCTGCACGATCACGATCGGCGCGCCTGTCTGCTGCAGCGGCACGGCCACCTCGTAATGCGCCGCCCACTTGGTGCGCTCGTACTCCGAAGCAAGGCTGGACTTCTCCACCCGATAAGTTTCGTCGACGATCTGGCCGTGCGTATTGCCAAAGACGCCGATCGTGCTGGTATACACGATCTTCGGCACACCCGCCTCGACAGCGGCCTCCAGCGTGTGGCGTGTACCCTCAACATTGGCCGCGGCCATTTGAGCCTTGAATGCCGGCCCCAGCTTGTACAAGGCCGCGATATGAAATACGCCGTCGCAACCGCGCATCGCGTCGCGCATCACCACCCGATCGGCCACCTCGCCTTTCACGAGCGTGACTCCCTGCTGCGCCAGACGTGCGGCCTTGTCAGGATTCCGCACCAGGCACGTTAATTGATCGCCGCGCGCGACCAACTTCGCGACCACATGACTGCCGATGAAACCGGTGGCGCCCGTGACAAAATACTTCATCCCGCTCTCCTTTTGCCGCGTTATCCCTCTATTCCGCCATCCCCTTCACCCACTGTCCCCACTGGTCATCCTCCACCCCCGGCACGAACGGGCGATACAAGCCGACCCGATCGAGCAAGCCGTCGTACTTGGCATGCAGCTTGGCCGCAATGTCGTCCCAACTACCGATGATAACAAACGCTTCCAGCATCTCATCGGTGATCAACTTTGGCATCTCGTCCCAGCGGCCGCGCGCGGCCAGCGAACCGAGTTCTTCGCCCACTTTGCCCCAGCCATGCAGCTCGAGCACCGGGCGATACGACGGGGTTGACGCATAGAAAGCGATCTGCTGCCGTTGCAGCTCGATCTCATCCTCGCTCAACGCCGCAAACGCCAGCGTGGCGATCTCGATGGCCTCCTGTTTCCGATCGGCCTTCTGCGCCCCCTCGGCAATCGCCGGCAGCACCACCTCGCTCAGATAGTGGCGCGTGTGATAAGCGTGTACGTGAAACCCATCGGCCACCTCGCCGGCGAGTTTGCACAGCGGCGCGCCGACCCCGGCGATGAAGATCGGGACGTTGGGATGCTCAATCGGCCCGGGCGAGAAGAACGGCGTCATCAAGGTCAGCCTGTATGCGCTGCCGCGGAAGTTCAACTTGCCGCCGGTCTGCCAGGCCGTCCAGATCGCGCGGATGGCCTGCACGTACTCGCGCAGGCGCGGCGCCGGCGGCGACCACGGCATGCCAAAACGGCGCTCGATGTGCGCCTGCACCTGCGTGCCCAGCCCCAGCATAAAGCGCCCGTCTGATTGCTTGGCCAGATCCCACGCGGTGTGCGCCGCCAGCAGCGGACTGCGCGCAAACGCGATCGCCACCGCCGTGCCAAACCGCAAACGGGACGTATGCGCGGCCACGTGCGTCAGCGGCAAAAACGGATCATGCTGCGTCTCGCTCGTCCAGATCGCGTCGAAGCCAATCGACTCGGCGGCCTGCGCCACCTCACCGGCCTCTTTCAGGTCAACGGCAAATCCAATGGAAGCATCGAGCTTCATACCGGACTCCTAGTGCTGAGATCAACGTACAACTGGCTACCCGCTGACTGCACGCGGGAATGACTTGCTGCGTCCGTCCTGCCCGAATGCTCTTGTCGGGCATCCAGGTTGTCAGCCAACCAGATTCCCGCTGACTGCACGCGGGAATGACTTGCTGCGTCCGTCCTGCCCGAATGCTCTTGTCGGGCATCCAGGTTGTCAGCCAACCAGATTCCCGCTGACTGCACGCGGGAATGACTTGCTGCGTCCGTCCTGCCCGAATGCTCTTGTCGGGCATCCAGGTTGTCAGCCAACCAGATTCCCGCTGACTGCACGCGGGAATGACTTGCTGCGTCCGTCCTGCCCGAATGCTCTT
>CAYNML010000044.1:0-15261 GCA_964398185.1 uncultured Anaerolineae bacterium
GCGCCCAGCCGGCCAGCCACGGGCCAGACAGCGGACGCGGATGCGGGCGAGAAAGAAAGTCGGCGATGGGATCATCCGCTGGATCGTCGGGCAGTCTAATGGTCTCGTAGTCAGGTAGTTGTTGCGTGAGTGATCGGTGCAGCTGCGTGAGGGCCATTTTTGCCGCCAGGCGATTGTAGTCCATCTCGCCGGCGTCATGCGCGATTTGTTCCAGTTTGTCGCGGGCACGCTCGTCGCCAATACTGCCCAGGGCTTTGATGGTGTATTGCCGCACCTGCGGGCCGGGTTCTTTTTCCAGCAGGGCCAGCAGCGGCTCGACGGCTTCTGTGGCTTTCAGTTTGCCCAGCGCTGAAGCGGCCAGGCGACGCACATTGCCGTTATCGCTGTCCAGCGTGACAATCAAATCCGGGATACGTTCCTGGTTGCCAGACTCGCCCCACTCATAAACGTAGGCCGCCAGTTCCTGCCCACTCCTGCGTTGAGGTGTGCTGGGACTTGCGCCATGTTCGATCAACCACGCATTGACCACGCAGCGAATCACATTGTAATCGATCTCTTCCGGCAGGCGCTGCTTGATGGGCGCAAGATACTGAACGGAACCAACCGCCTCAATCGCCGCGCGAATTTGCTGCTGCACGTCCACCGGAATGACGGCATTCACATCCACTTTACCCTGCGCGATCAATTGCGCCAGATGCGAATAGATGGTGCCGACGGTCAGGCCGCGTTCGGCCGAAATCTGATCGGGTGTAAGGCCGCGCGCCAGCAGTTGTTCCGTCAGCGCGATGGTGCCGCCGGCTTCTTTCTGCGCGCGGGCCTGCTGCGTGGCCGTGGGCGAGATGTGTCGCAGTTCGACGCGAATGGCCGCTCGGTTTTGCAGGGCGTTCGCGCCGCGCGGCGTGAGTTTCAGCGTGGGCCGCTCGCTGCCGACCTGCTTCACATAGCCGGATTCGATCAACTGATCGATCAGCGCTTCGATTTCGTATATCTTCAACGCCGCGAACTTGCCGTAGTTGCGCGCCTGATCGTACTCGAAGCGCTGCATGTCTTTGGCTGCCGAGCCTTTCAGCAGTTGCGCGAGTTTGCCTTTGCCGATCGGCCACTTCAAATACTTGAGCGTGTCCAGCACGATCAACGCCGCGCGCTCGGACTGTGACAGTTCCGATTGAGTGCGCGGCGCTTCGACGGTTTCCGTTTGCGACAGGCAGTTGTCGCAGCACAGCGGCGCGTCGGCGGAACCGGTGTCGCCGAAGTGGCGCAGGATCGAGCGGCGGCGGCAGGCATTGGTCTCCGCGTAATCGACCATCACTTCCAGTTGGCGATATTTGTGTTCGCGGCGTTTCTGTACCTGCGCGGCGACGGCCTGCAACTGCGCTTCATTCAGCGGCAATGTTTCGACACGCATCACGCCGAAAGATTCATCGGGTTCACGGCGCAGCGCCTGCGCGATCTCCAACTGCTCCACGGCGACGCGCGCCTTGATCTGCGGCAGTCCGATCGCGCGTTCGATCCCGTCGAGGCGTGTGACGGGTGTGCGCTGCAAATAACCGTAGACGGCGCGCAGTTCAGCGAGTGATGGCGCATCGTTTTCGATGAAGAACTCGTGCAGCGCAGTATCTTTGGGTGAATACAACAACACGGCGCGAGCGGGTAAGCCGTCGCGCCCGGCGCGGCCTGCTTCCTGATAATACGCTTCGAGGGTACCGGGCACGGCGTAGTGCAGCACGAAGCGCACATCGGGCCGATCGATGCCCATGCCGAAGGCGTTGGTGGCCACCACGATCGGCAGATCGCCGGCCATGAAAGCATCCTGCACGCGCGTGCGTGTCTCGGCTTCCAACGAGCCGTGATAGTGCGCGACGGTGTCGCGAGCGACCTCGCGCACAAAGTCAGCCACTTCTTCCGCGTCGCGGCGGGTGCCGGTGTAGATGATGCCGCCCCCGTTGGGCGCGCCCCCGTCCGCCTGCGCCAGAAAATCGCGCAGAAAGTTGAGCTTGGCTTTCACGTCGGGCGTGGAGAAGACTTCGAGCGTGAGGTTCGGCCGATTGAAACCGGTGACGATACGTTCGGCGTGCTCAAGTCCGAGCATCTGAATGATGTCGTCCTGCACGCGCGGGGTGGCGGTGGCCGTCAGCGCCAGCACGATCGGCGCGTGGAAATGATCACGCGCTTCGGCGATGTGCAGATAATCGGGACGAAAGTCGTGGCCCCACTGCGAGAGGCAGTGCGCTTCGTCGACGGTGAGCAGACTGATGGGAATGCCGCCGAGCGCATCACGAAAGACACGGCTGCGCAACCGTTCCGGCGCGACGAGGACGATCTTGAAGCGGCCTGCGGAGAGCGCGCGGAGCCGATCGGTTTGTTCTGAAGCCGTAAGCGTGGAGTTGATGAACGTTGCTGCCATGCCGCGCCGCGTGAGGCTATCGACCTGATCTTTCATCAGCGCGATCAGCGGCGAGATGACGAGCGTGACGCCGGGCAATTGCAGCGCGGCCAGTTGGTAGATCAACGATTTGCCCGAGCCGGTGGGCATGACGACCAGCGTGTGCTGGCCATTGAGCACGTGAGCAAGCGCTTCGGCCTGACCGGGGCGAAACGCGGGGAAGTTGAAGTGCGTACGCAGCGCGGCGTGAAGATCAACTTCGGACATGCGGCGATTATACATCGGGTGAGGGAATGCATTTCACGGTCAGAGTTTTGCAGTTTGGCACAGTTGTTTCGGCCAGCGGAAATCGCTTCTCGGGAGCCGCAAACTCATCGTTATGATGTGCCTGTACCGCGTCACCATGCAATAACCCCGAGAAATCCAGCAAAAACGGCCTGCCGTTAAGAACATGCAAGCCGTTTCCAAAGATGCAGACCGAGATCGGACGCTTGAGAAAGCGATGGTGAGGTTTTTTTCGGTCTTAACAAATCTCACCCAGACTCTCGACCTGAACAACAGCGCTGGAGGCACCCGGGCTGTATTTCAAATGGACCTGCTTGAGCGCCTTCTGAGCAAATCGGCGGAAGTATTTGGAAGTTGTGCACACAGAAGAGTAGTCCAGTGATCAGTTAGCTCGCACTACCGACGGTCCGCACTCGGCGCCAGCGTTCCCGCCAGATGCTTTTCCACGCGGTACCACGTTGCCGCCATGTGCCGACAATACCATAGGGGAAGAACAAGACGATGAGAATGAAGACCACGCCGAAGATCAGCGGCCAGCGCGGCCCGAACCAGAGGTTGAGGAAATAGCCGGTGAGTTGAAGAACTCCTGCGCCTAACAACGGCCCGACTAATGTGCCCGCCCCGCCGATGATGGTCATCAGCAGCGCATTGATCGTTGTGGTGAGGCTCAACATGCCGGGGTTGGCATTCATGTTCCACATCGCATTCATCGATCCGGCCAGCGCCGCCATCACGCCCGCCAGCGTCACCGCGATCAATTTGAACACGAAGGTGTTGTAACCGATCATCTGGGCGCGCGGCTCGTTCTCGCGGATCGCTACCAGCACCCGGCCCGTCGGCGACTCAACCACCCGCTTCAAGATCAAGTAGGCCGCCACGCAAAAGGCCAGCGTGAGGAAGTAGAAGGTCAGGCGCTCGTTGGTGGGACTCATCCAGGCAGGTACCGGTATGCTGTGCAAGCCGTCTTCTGCCCCCGTCCACTCGCGAAAATCGGTGGCCTCAGCCAGAATGAAAAACATCTGCGCGAAGGCCAGCGTCACCATGGCAAAATAGACGCCGCGCACACGCAGCGATAACACGCCGATGATCAAGCTCTGAATCACGGCCACGGCGATCACCGCCAGTCCCACCTGCCACAGCGGCCAACCCACGTGCTTCAGCAACATCGCCGTGACATATGCTCCGGTGCCGAAGAACATCGCATGCCCAAACGATAAGATGCCGGTATAGCCCATGAGCAGATCGTAGCTCATGGCGAACACTGCCCAGATAAAGACCTGGACCAGCATGCCCTGCCAGAACTTCGGCGTACCGGCATCGATCGGTTCACCCGTCAAAATGGACAGGACGAACGGAAAGGCGATGAACGCCAACAGGGTAATGAAGAAGGTTGAGTGCCGCTTGATAAAAGTCATGATGAGTGACGAGTAATGAGTGACGAGTGATGAGTAATGAGTGAGATTACGCATTACTCGTTACGATCAGTCTTTCTTCCCGAACAGGCCGGTCGGTCGAATCAATAAGACCAGCGCCATGATCAACACTGTCGAGGCGCGTGCGATGGACGGCGAGAACTTGATCGCGGTTTCCATGCCCGGCAGTTGAATGCCCGCCAGCACGAATTGATCGCCGAAGGCCCGCGCCATGCCGACGATCAACGCGCCAATCGCCGCGCCCGGATAACTGCCCATGCCGCCGATCACCACGGCGATGAAGCCTTGAATCAACAGCTCCTGCCCGATGCCCAGATTCACGCCGAGGAAAGGCGCAGCCGCCACGCCGCCCAGCGCGGCCAGCGCCGCGCCCAAGGCAAAGACCGCTGTGAAAACGCGCCGCACGTTGATGCCCAGCGCCTGCACCATGTCACTGTCCTGCACCCCGGCGCGAATGGTCATGCCCAGCCGGGTGCGCTTCAGCAAAATTCCCACGCCAATGAATACCGCCCCGCCGAGGAAGATGATAAACATGCGGTAGCTGGGGAAGGGCCGCCCCAACACATCGATCGAAGCGCAGTGATCGCTGAGCCACGAGATCAAATCGGGTGAAGGACAACCTTCGCCGCTGGTGTTGAACAGCGCGGGAATATCCATGTAGAAGCCCGCCGGGCCCCAGATGCTCTTGACGACCTCCGTGCCGACATACACCAGCCCCAGCGTCACCAGCACTTGATAGATCGGACGCGTGTACAACGGGCGAATCAAACCCCACTCGATCAATGCGCCCAGCGCGGCGCCGCTCAACGCGCCCGCGACCAACGCCAAGATGAAACGCACATCCGACGACAAGCTCAAGATGAACTGTTCGCCGGCCAGGCGCAGCGGCGTCAGCGCCAGCGCCAGCAGGATGAAGACCACGGCGAGGATGAGATTGCGCCGCTGCCGATGAGCTCGTGGCCGCTCGATCGTGTGCCGATCGCGTCCCGAATAAACCGCCGCGCCGAAGAACAGCCCGGCCAAGACCAGCGCCATCACCCGCCCGAAGAATACCGCATCGGTAGCCTGCGCCTGCGCGGTCGGAATGGCGCCACCCGCCACCACGGCGGAACTGGATGCCAGCGCGATCAGATCAAATCCGCCCAAGCCAATGATTGAGAAAGCGATCGCACCGATCCACGCTCCGGTGACGAGGGCGCGCTCGATCGTGAGCGATAAAGCGCCGCTGTGTTTCCAAACCGATCGGGCCAGAGCCGTCCCGATGATTCCGCCGCCCATCAACGCCAGGGCCAGCGGCAGCGTGTTCCACAACATGCGCGGATTGGCGTACAGCGTGTAACCTATGTACGCGCCCATCATGAACAGCAGACCCTGCGCGAAGTTCAGCACATCCATCAGGCCAAAGATCAACGACAGGCCGCTGGCTACCAGAAAATACAGCGAGCCCAGCGTCAGGCCGGACAGCAGAATACTGGCCGCCACTCGGGGCGGGTAGCGGCTGGCCATCAGCAGTACGAGCCCCGCCAGGATCGCCAGCGTCACCAGCACCGTTTGATTGCGTCGCAGAAAAGCCATGGTCACGCCACACCCAGGTATTTGCTGATCAAGGCCGCGTCATCGACCAGATCGGCCATGCGTCCGGCATTCACCGTTTGCCCGTCGTCGAGGATGAAATATTGATCGGCCAGATCGGACGCCATCTTGAAGTTCTGCTCTACCAGCAGCACCGTCGTGTTTGCCGCCAGTTTCCGCAATGCCAGCACAATCCCTTCGATAATCACCGGCGCCAGACCCTCACTCGGCTCATCGATCAACAAGAGTTGATTTTCAGGCACCAGCGCGCGGGCGATCGACAACATCTGCTGCTGCCCACCCGACAGCTGCCCGCCAGGCAACTTGATGAAACGCTTGAGATCCGGAAAGAGATCGAAAATGAGATCGGCATGGCGCGCCAGATCACCCTTGCGCCGCTCGGCAATCTTCAAGTTCTCTTCCACCGTCAGATCGCGGAACACGGCGCGATGTTCCGGCACGTAGCCGATGCCCAGCGAGGCGATCTCGTAAGCCGGACGTCCATTGATCGCTTGCCCGTCAAACAGCACGCGGCCCTCGCGCGGAGACAGCAGCCCGATGATGGACTTCAGTGTCGTCGTCTTGCCCGCGCCGTTGCGGCCCAACAACGCGGTGATGCTCCCGCGCGGCACACTCAGCGACACGCCTTCCAGAATGTGGAACTGGCCGATGAAGGTGTGAATCGATTCAACTTCCAGGAGATCGTTGGATGACATGGGATCAATCGAGAGCCGCAAAGCGTAAGGCGTAAAACGTAAACAACGGCCCGGTAGAGTTACGTTTTACGCTTCACGTTTTACGCTGCGCCGTTTCCTGCGCCGTTTTGGCTGACTCGCCCAGATAGGCCGCCTGCACCGCTTCATTCGCGGCGATGTCGCTCGGGGCGCCTTCAGCGAGCACCCGGCCTTGATGCATCACCGTGATCCGATCGGACACGCGCATCACGATGTGCATGTTGTGCTCCACCAGCACGATGGTCTTGCCGCCCTGTCCGCGAATGGTGGCGATGATGTCCATCAGATGCGGCACCTGCTCGGACGCCATGCCGGCGGTCGGCTCGTCGAGCAGCAGGATCTGCGGATCGGACGCCAGGATGATCGCCAGCTCGAGTTTGCGCTTGTCGCCGTGCGGCAGTGCCGAGGCCAGCACGGCTTCTTTGCCCTTCAAGCCTACTTGCTCGATCGCCGCGTAAGCGCGATCGAGATAAGCTTTCAGCCGCGCGCTGGCTTTCCACATTTTCAAGTTATCACGCCCGATGGCCTGAGCCGCCAGGCGGACGTTCTCCAGCACCGTCAAGTTCGGAAAGACATTGGTGATCTGGAAGGATCGTCCCAGACCCAGGTGCGCCACCCGATACAGCGGCACGCGCGTAATGTCGCGCCCCTGGAAGATAACGCGTCCGTGCGTGGGCTTGAGATAACCGCTCAGCAGATTGAAGAGCGTGGTCTTGCCCGCGCCGTTGGGACCGATGATCGAATGGAGCGAACCGGCTTGAACTTGCAGGTCAACGCCATCGACAGCGTGCAGTCCGCCGAAGTATTTAGCTAGATCGCGCGCTTCCAGAATGATGTCGGGCATAATTTTCCTCCCCTCTCCCGTCGGCCGCTTTTCGCAGAACGGGAGAGGGGCCGGGGGTGAGGGGTTACTGGCAGCGACCGAGTTCGGCCGGGACGGCGCACGGCGGCGCAGTCTCTTCCGGCGTGAAGGCCTTCACCAGTTCAAAGAACTTGAAATCAGGATCGGTGGTGTTGAGGAGCTTCACCAGCGTCATCGGCTGCAGCACCGTGTGATCTTCGGGCCGCACGATGTACTCGCCCTTGGGGCCATTAAACTTCATGCCTTCCAGCGCCTTGATCAGCGCCTCGGACGAAGCATCGCCGTTGGTAGCATTCAGCGCGTTGACCAGCATCACCGCCGCATTGAAGCCGCTTTCTGTGAAGAGATCGGGCGGCGTATTGTACTTGGCTTTGTGCTGCTCAACCAGCCAGTTGTTGACGTCGTTGTCGAACAGCGAGTAGTGATACACGCTGACGCCCACCGAGCCGATCGCATCCGCGTAACCGGCCGCCATGGTTTGATTGTCGCCCATGCCCGTGCCGACCACCATCTTGTCCATGATGCCCAGCTGCTGCATCTGCTGGAACAACGGCACGAAGCCCGTGCCCGCCCACGTCACAACCAGCACCTTGGCATCCGAATCGAGCACCTGATTGAGATACGGCGTGAAGTCCGTCGTCTCGAGCGGGATGAAGATCGTGCCCGCGCCTTCCGCGGTGTCGTTGGTATTGAACGTGCCGCCGGCGGCTTTGATCACATTATAGAAGCCGGCTGCCGAACCGCGCCCGAACGCATTGTCCGGTGCGATCTGTACGAACGTATCGCCCAGCCCCACCAGCGCCGCACCCATGGTCAGCGCATCCTGCACGCTGGTGCGTCCGGCGCGGAACGTTACCGGGTTGAAGGCCTTGCCCGTCAAATCGGGCGACGCGGCAGGCGCGCCGATGTAGATCGTATTCGTGGCCGAGGCTACACCCGATACGGCCAGCGCCACGCTCGAGCTGGGCGAACCCACCAAGACTTCAGCGCCGTCTTTCTCGATCGCTTCGCGGGCCAGCGTCACACCCGTTTCCGGATTGCTGGCTGAATCTTTGATGACCGTTTTGATCTGCTTGCCGCCGGCGATGCCGGTGCCATTCGTCGCATACTCCAGGCCCAGTTCCCAGCCACGCTCCAGCATCGGGCCATAGATCGCCAGCGAACCCGAATCGTCCGTAATCAACCCGACGGTGACTTCACCTTCAGCGACGGGCTGCGCGGGCGCTGTGGTCGGCTCGGGGGCAGCCGGGGGTTCGGTGGGGGCAACTTCGGGGGCTTTCGTCGGTTCGACCGCGGGCGGCTGCGTCGGTGCGGGAGCCGCAGTGGGTGTTGCCGCCGGCGCACACGCCGACAACAACAGCGCGCCAATGATCAAGACACTCAACAGCAACCAACTGATCTTGCGGGCATTCATGGTAACTCCTCCTGTGATGGATGTGGACTTAGCCAGCCTAACATGCAGCGGTTACAGGTCGGTTACACGGGATTCAGATCGCCTTGAACGCCAACACCGTCTTCTTCTGTTCCCCCTCACCGCGATCGAGGAACTCCATCGTCAACGGCGTGCCGATAGCAATGCTGGCAGGGTTCTTCGCCTCGACGCCCAGGATGCGCGCGCTGATCTTCACGCCTTCGTCCAGTTCCACGATGCCCGCGCAGTAGGGGTTGGTGCGATCGTAGCCTTCGGCTTGCATGGCGCTCGGCCCGATATAGATCGATGAAAACGCAGCCAGCTGGCCCCTGCCGCTTAACTCGATCCACTCGATCTGATTGCTGTAGCACGCCGGGCAGATGGCGCGCGGCGGCAGATACAGTCCGCCACACTTCGTGCAGCGTGTGCCCATCAATTTGTGTTCGTTGAGATATTGATTGAAAGCACTGGCCGTAAATGGTCGTGAGTCGTTTGCCATGTCCATTAGTCCTATCGATCCACGAATCTTCACGAATCTTCGCTAATCTTTTTGCCCCGTATCCGTCATGCCCGGATGCTTTTATCGGGCATCCATACGAGTGTAGCTGCTGGATTCCCGCCAGAAGCACGCGGGAATGACAAAGAGGGGCGATTGAACATTCGAGCAGATTCGTGTTAATTCGTGGATCAGCTTACTTTCGCTCAAACACATGCACCACGCAGGTCTGCCCCGTGCCGCCCACGTTGTGCGTCAGCGCCAGCGGCACATCCTGCGGCACTTGCCGCGCGCCCGCTTCGCCGCGCATCTGCTTCCACACCTCGATCACTTGCGCCACGCCCGACGCGCCGACCGGATGTCCCTTCGACTTCAAACCACCTGACGTGTTGATCGGTTTGGCGCCGTCGCGCGCGGTCACGCCGTCCTCGGCCATGCCGCAGCCCGTGCCCTGCGCAAAGAACCCGAGGTCCTCACTGGCGATCACTTCGGCAATCGTGAAGCAGTCGTGCACTTCGGCGATGCGGATGTCTTGCGCCGTGACGCCCGCCATTTCATACGCTTGCTGCGCCGCGATCTTCGCCGCGCCAATCGAAGTGAGATCGGCCCGATCGTGCAGCGGCATCCCCGACGCCTGCCCTGATCCAATGATATAGATGGGATTGTCGGTGAAGTCCTTCGCCCGATCGGCTGCGACCAGCAGCACGCACGCCGCCCCATCGGTGATCGGCGAGCAATCGAACAGGCGCAGCGGCCACGCCACCATTGGATTCGCAGCATCGTCATGCAGGAAGTCCCACTCGTTTTGCCACGGCGGCACGGGCTTGTTTTTCTTCTGCGCGGCTTCGATGCGGCCCTGCATCCAGTCAGGGATCGTTACGCCGAACTGCGCCTTGGGATTCAGCGCGCCGTTCGCATGATTCTTCAGTGCGACATGCATCAGATGTTCAGGCTTCAGGCCGTATTGGTGCATGTAGGCCGACGCCATCGCCGCATAAAACGCGGGGAACGTGAAGCCCGCCGGAATTTCAAACAGCGTGTCGCCCGCGGCCGCCAGCGTATCGGTGACTTCCGCGGTGGGCAGTGACGTCATGCGCTCGAAGCCGCCGACCAGCACCATGTCGGCCATTCCTGACGCAATCGCCATGATACCCTGGCGCAGCGCCACGCCGCCCGAGGCACAAGCGTCTTCGACGCGCGTGGCCGATCGGGGTACGAGACCCACCGCATCGGCGACGATGGGCGCATTGTGCGCCTGTCCCTCAAAGAGATCGCTCGAGAAGTTGCCGACGTAGATCGCATCGATCTCTCTGGGATCAAACCCCTTATCGATCGAGCCACGCAGCTCTGTGAACGCCTCGACAAACAGATCGCGTCCTGTCTTATCGGGAAACGCGCCGAACTTGCTCATGCCTGCGCCGACGATGGCGCTGGGGCGAGCGATAGAACTCTTTGCCATGATAGATCCTTGTTAGCTAACGAGTAACAAGTAATGAGTAAATTACTCGTTACTCATTACTCGTTACGATTCTTTCAAATGCTTGCTCAACAACTCCACAAACTCCTCCGGCTTCTCGATGTACGGCGAGTGGCCCGTGTCGGCGATGACTTTCTCCCAGTATTTGCCGCCCTGCGCCGCGTAGTGCTCGAGCACCCGGCGTGTCTGCCCCACCATCGGCTGCGGCGGATACACCTCGTCGCCGGGCCAGCCGGGCACGAAGCCCATCTTGCCGAGTGTGCCGAAATCGAAGAGCGAATTGTCGCCGACGATCTGATCGTCGCTGCCGCGCACCCACAAGATCGGCGGCTTGGGCTGCGCTGCGATGAAGTTCTTCACGCTGTCGCCGACGTACTTGGGCGAGAGCGCATTGATCGGGCCGAACTTGCCGGGTGCGACGTTGGGCCAGTTGCCGGATGGCACGAAATCGCCGGGATACTTAGCGGGGCCAACTTTCTCCGTCATCAACGAGGTGAGCAAGTCCTCTTCGCGCGCGGGTTTGAAGGGCGGCTTCCAGTAGAAGCTGTTCATCACCACGCGCGGCGAGGCCTGTGGATTATCCGTGCTCCGATCGCCTGCCGCCATCAACTTCGGAAATTCGGGGTTGACCACGCCGCCACCCGAGCCTGCAAAGTCATCATAGTTCGGCGTGCCATCAAGATCCTTCGTGCCGCCGAAGCCGTAGGGTGAACCCGGATCGACCAGGGTGGCCGAGAGGATCGCAGCACCTGCGGCAGGTAGCAGATTGAAGATGATCGCGCCGCCCATCGAGTGGCCAACGACGTGATACTTGCTCAAGCCGAGCGTTTTGGTCAGCGCCACTAGATCGTCGACCCAATCGCCTGCGCCGCGCGTGGCATCGATCAACTTGTCTTCGGTGTCGCCGTAGCCGCGCAGATCGGGCGCGATGCCGCGATAGCCGCCGGGCAACTTCAGCATGATCTCTTCCCAATACGTTGACGACGAGGCGTTGCCGTGAATGAATAGCACGGGCACGCCACTGTCTGCGCCGCTGAACAGCACGTGCATCTGCAGGCGCGGTGTGTCGATCATTTTCGAGGTGATACCGGGTAGAGTGGGTACAGTGGGCATGGCAGTCTCCTTTGAATTGTTGATTGTGGATCTCTGATTGCTGATTGCTTTGGCCACACTTGGTTCGTGTGTCATTGCGAGAAGCGCAGTTTGCGACGAAGCAATCCCCGGTTGGCCAAGGCTGAGATTGCTTCGCAAAAACGCTCGCCATGACGCCACGAAGCTACTTCACAAACATCTCGCGCAGTTCACGCTTGAGAATCTTGCCTGCCGCTGAGAGGGGCAGCGCAGCGACGAAGTTCACACTCTTGGGTACTTTGAATTTGGCGAGACGCGACTTCAGGTGCTCGATCAATTCTTCTTCCGTGGCGGCTGCATTGGACTTCAGCACGACGATGGCTTTGCCGACCTCGCCCCACTTCTCGTCGGGCACGCCGATGACGGCGCACTGCGCCACCGCCGGATGTTCATACAGCGCCTTCTCGATTTCGACCGGATAGACGTTCTCGCCGCCGCTGATGAACATATCCTTCTTGCGATCCACAATGAAGAAGAAACCATCGTCGTCGATGCGCGCCAGATCGCCGGTATGGAACCAGCCGTTGGCATCGATGGCCGCCTGGCTTGCTTCAGGATTGTTGAAGTAGCCGCTGCACATCGATGGCCCTTTGAGCACGAGTTCGCCGACGGTGTTGGCCGACACCGGTTGATGGTCATCATCGACGACGCGCGCATCGACGAAGTAGTTCGGCTGACCGATCGATCCGGCTTTTTTCTCGGCATATTCCGGCCCCATCGAGAAGATGCCGGGGCCGAATTCCGTCATGCCGAAGCCCTGTTTGAAAACAACGCTGTGTTGATCGCGATAGGCTGTGATGAGGGGCACAGGCAGCGGCGCACCGCCGCTGGTCATGAAGCGCACGCTCTTGAACGACGTCGTCGCAAACTTCGGCGATTGCAGCATCATCTGGTATTGCGACGGCACGCAAAAGAACATCGTCACCCGCTCGCGCTCGATCAACTCCAGCATATCGTCGGGCGTCCACTTCCGCATGATGACGACCGTGCCGCCGAGGGTCAGCAGCGGCAGGGTATAGACCAGCAGACCGCCGGTGTGGAACAGCGGCGTATGCGTGATGGTGATGTCGCCGCGCTGCAGTTCGTGGATGACGGTGTTAAGCGTGTTCCAGCCGATCATGCGATACGAAATCTGCGCGCCCTTGGGCAGCCCCGTCGTACCGCCCGTGAAGATCAGGCAGATGATGTCTTCCGCGTCGACCAGTTCATTGGTGACAGGCGTCTCTTGGGCAGATTGCAGGGTCGCTTCGTAAGGCAGGCTACCAGAGATGCCGCCGCCGTCGAGGTGCAAGTAAGAACGTATGGCGTACTGCTGATCACGTGTCGCCTGCTCAATCTTGGCGATGTTGGCTTTGAAATCGTCGGAATAGATCAGCACCTTGGGTTGCGTGACCTCGATCAAATCTACCAGTTCGCGCCAGTGGCTGCGCCAGTTGTACGGCGTGAAGATCGCGCCGAGTTTGCCGCAGGCAAAAAACGCGTCGAGGAACTCCACGCCGTTGAGCGCCAGCATCCCCACGCGATCGCCGCGCTGCACGCCGGCGGCATCGCGCAGCCAGTTCGCCAGCTTGTTCGCGCGTTGATTCAACTGTCGATAGGTGAAGCGGCCTGCCTCGCCCTTGGCCACATCCACCACGGCCACGTTGTCGGGCCAGTAGCGTTCGCCTCGTTCCAGCCAGTCACCGATATACATTGGTCACTCCGCGTAAAGTGGTTAGTGGATAGTGGTAAGTGGTTAGTGAATATCATCTTCAAGCGGGCAACTTCGCAATCAACGCATGAAGCATCTTCTGCATCTCGACAATACGCGCCGCAAGCGCGTCGGCTTCAACCTGTGTGATGTAACCCAGCCGGTGCGCGATAACAATCTGCGTGTCAACTTCGGCGGCTGAACCCAACGCCACGTATAGAAACTGGCGAAATTCGCCGGTATGCTGTCTGGCTTGACCTTCCGCAATGTTGGACGGAATGGACACAGCTGAGCGCTGTAACTGATTAACCAGCGCGTACACCTCATACGAGGGAAACTTCCGCGTCAGTTTGTAAACCTCAGTAACGAGGTCAATACCTTTTTGCCACACGATTAGATCGCGATAACTCTTGATTGAATCAGCCATGTTTTCCTCGCTGTAAGTGGATTGTGCGGTCAAGCAATTATCTCTCACTCGCCACTAATCACTTTCCACTAACCACTATTTCCAGCGCCAGACGGAAGCGGCCATGGTAATTCCGCCGCCCGACGCGCAGAAGCACACGATCTGGCCGGGCTTGGGTCCGCGCCCTTGCGCGATGGCATCATCCAGCGCCATGACCACGCACGGCGATCCGGTGTAGCCCCACTTGTCCATGATCCAGTGCGTCTTCTCGACCGGCTGGCCGAGCGTCTGCATCATTGCTTCGATGGTGCGCAAGTTCAACTGCGTGAACAAGTACAGATCAACGTCGTCGAAGGTGAGGTCGGCTTTGTCCAGTGCGCCCTGGATCAACTTCGGCCAGTATTCGGTATTGAACGTCTTGGGGAACTTCTTGACGAACTCCACTTTCGGCACACCGTACGCTGCCATGTTCTCCGGCGTGCAAGGTCGGAATGCGCCGCCGCCATAGATGCCCAGCGCATCATGAAAACTGCCCACCGCCAGTAAATTGCTGCCCAGCCAGCCGGGCACATCACTTACGCCTAACACCGCTGCGCCTGCGCCATCCGCAAATAGATTGGCCGTCTTCTTGTCGCCGAAATCGAGAAAGCGGCTCATGCCATAGCCGCCCGCGACCAGCACATACTTGAACGCCGGCTCCGTGATGAGGTAGCGTGCACCCTGATCGAGCGCGGTGACCCAGCCTGCGCACGCGCTGTTGACATCGTAGCAGCCGGCCTTGCTCGCAGTGAGCTTGTGCTGCACCACTACAGACGTGCCCGGCGACAGATAGTCGGGCGTGTCGGTGGAGACGATGATCAAATCCAGCTCTTCGGGTTTTACTCCGGCCCGATCGAGCGCGGTCCGCGATGCGGCCACGATCAGATCGGACGTGGTTTGATCCGGCGACATCCAGTGCCGTTCGCGGATGCCGACGTTATCGATCAACCACTGATCCGTCGACTCGCCGATCAACTCATCGACCTCGGCGTTGGTCACAACACGTTCAGGAACGTAACTGCCTGTACTTAGAATCTGTGCGTAGCGCATGAACAGTTTCCTCGACAATATTAGATTCCCGGTCAACCGTCATTGCGAGCATCCTGAGCGAAGCAGCATCTTTTCGCTGCGGAGTCGAAGGATGCGAAGCAATCTCAACGCCGGTTGAACGGAGATTGCTTCGTCGCAAACAGCGCTCCTCGCAACGACGGCTAACAGTGACAGAACTTCGCGCCTTAGCGTCTTCGCGGTTAGTCCACTCCTTTCAGAAATTTGACAAGTGTGGCGTTGGCCGCCTCAGGCGTTTCGATGGGGAAGAAGTGACCGGCGTCGGGCAGAATCT
>CAYNML010000044.1:15361-17726 GCA_964398185.1 uncultured Anaerolineae bacterium
TTGGCCGCCTCAGGCGTTTCGATGGGGAAGAAGTGACCGGCGTCGGGCAGAATCTCGATCGTGCTGTGAGGAATCTCGCGCGCGAGCAGTTCCGCATTGCCCGGCGGCACAACTTTGTCGTGCGCGCCAAACAGGATCAACGTCGACGCCGTCACCTGCTGCAATTTGCCTTCAAAACAGGCGCTTTCCGCGAACAATGCCAGTCCGATCGCCAACTGCGCCTGATAGGCGGCGGGATCGATCGGGTTCTGCACGCGCCACGTGAGCCACGTGTCGATCATCGCCGCGTTCTTTTCGGCATAGCCCGGCGCGGTGCTGACGACGAGGCCGTTCTTGAAGCGCGTTACGGGATCACTCTTCACGTCGGTCAGCACTGCCAGCGCTTCGGGCGTGACGGGGATGTGATGCGGCCCGCCGAAGTTGGTCGACGCCAAAATCAGTTTGTCGATCAGTTCGGGATGATGCAGCGCCAGCGCCTGCGCGATGTAGCCGCCCAACGAGTGTCCCATGACGTGCGCGCGCTCATAACCCAGCGCGGTAATCAGCCCCGCGGTGTCCTCGGCCAGCATTTGTGCCGTGTAGGGGCCAGCCGGCTTATCGGTCTGGCCGACACCGCGATTGTCGAACGTGATCACCGTAAAGTGCTCGGCCAATCCCGGCATCATCCTGTGCCACTCCCAGCGATCGTAGCCAATCCCGGAGATCAACACGAGCGGTTTACCGGAGCCGTGAGTGTCGTAGGCGAGAGTGATTCCGTTGACGTGAACGGTGGGCATGTGTCTCTCCTAACGTGTCATGAGTAACGAGTAAAAGGCAGCCTCGACTCATTACGTGTTACTCATGACTGGCCGTACCTCTCCTGCAGCACCTTCTTGTCAATCTTCCCTGCCGCCGTCTTGGGCAGCGCGTTCACAAACACGAACGATTTGGGAATCTTGAATCGCGCCAGACGCGATTGGCAAAACTCGTTGAGATCAGCGGCGGTGAGAGCGGCCGCGCGCTGCGCGACGACGATGGCGCGCCCGACCTCGCCCCACTTTTCATCCGGCACGCCGATCAGCGCGGCTTCGGCCACCGCGGGATGCGCGTGCAGCACGCTTTCCACTTCTGCCGGATAAATATTCTCGCCGCCGGAGATGATCAGGTCTTTGCTGCGCCCGACGATGTAATAGTAGCCCTCACTGTCGCGCCGCGCCAGATCACCCGTATGCAGCCAGCCGTCGACGATGGCTTCTGCGGTCTCGGCCGGTTGCTGCCAATAGCCGCCGCACACGTGCGGCCCGCGAATCAATAACTCGCCCACTTCGTCCGCGCGGCATTCGCCGCCTTGTTCGTCGACGACCTTTACATCGACATGAAACAACGGAAAACCTACCGCGCCCGGCTTGCGCCGCACGTCTTCCTTCGGCAGCCAGAAGGTGTTCGGTCCGGCTTCGGTTAAGCCATAACCTGTTTTGAAGTCTACGCCGCGATCCCAGAACTTTTCGAAGACCGGCAGGGGGCACGGCGCGCCGCCGCTGATTAACAGCTTGAGCTTCGCAAAATTGATTTCGCTCCAGCGCGGATGCTGCTGCATGGCGATGAACATCGTCGGCACACCAAAGGCGACGGTCACGCCCTGCTCGCCCAGCAGATCGAAGAACTGATCGACGTTGAAGGTGCGGCACACGATCGACGTGCCGCCGATGTGAACGAGGGGCGCGGTGAAGACGTTGAGGCCGCCCGTGTGAAACAGCGGCGAATTGAGGACAGTCACATCGTCGGGCGTCAGGCCCCAGCTCATGACGGTGTTGACGGAGTTGGCCGTGATCGCGCGATGCGTGAGAATCGCGCCTTTGGGCAGGCCGGTGGTGCCGCCGGTGTAGCAGAGTACCCAGGCGTCGTTCCACTCCAGTTCCACGGGCGGCGGCGGACTATCAGGAAAAGCCGTCCGCTCCGCGAACAGGTGATCGCCGGGCGCCGTGGCTCGATCGAGCGCCACACAGTGCCGCAAGCTGCGGTTCCGCTCACGCATGGCCTGAACGGCCGCCTCAAATTCGCTGCCATAAATCAACACGCTCGGCGTGGCATCCTCGATCAAGCCGGCGAGTTCGTACGGAGTGAGCCGCCAGTTGAGCGTCTGCATGATGGCGCCCAGCTTGCCGCAGGCGAACCACACGTCAAGGTATTCGACGCAGTTCAGCGCCAACACCGCCACGCGATCACCCTTGTTCACGCCGAGCGCGCGCAGAAAGTTCGCCGTGCGATTCGCGGCGCGATTCCACTCACGGTATGTGATCGATCGGCAGTCGCGCTGCGCGTCGATCAGCGCCACTTTGTTGGGCGTCAACATTTCCCGGCGAGCCAGCCAGTCACCGATGTACAT
>CAYNML010000044.1:17826-51724 GCA_964398185.1 uncultured Anaerolineae bacterium
GGTTGTCCCAAACGCCCGACCGGCGTGTGATCGATCATGCCTTGCAGGATTTTCTCCGGCATACTCTTGGTCATATCGGTGGCAATGAAGCCCGGCGCGACGACGTTGCACGTGACGCCGCGCTTGCCCAATTCGCGCGCCCACACCTTGGTCATGCCAATCACGCCCGCTTTGGTCGCCACGTAGTTGGTCTGCCCGAAGTTGCCGTACAGTCCCACCACTGATGAAGCATTGACGATACGGCCATAGCCTTGCTTGATCATGATCGGCGCGACGGCTTGCGTGCAATTAAACACGCCCTTCAGGTTCACGGCGATCACCGCATCAAAATCGGCCTCGCTCATCTTGCCGACGACCTCGCCGTCTTTCACCTTGATCAGCTGCGCGTCGCGCAGGATGCCCGCGTTATTGATCAGGATGTCGATCTTGCCAAAGCGATCGAGCACTGCCTTCACGGCGGCTTCGACCTCAGCTTGATTCGCCACGTTGACTTTGAAGAAGGCCGCCTTACCGCCCGCTTGTTCGATCGCGGCCACCACAGCTTGTCCGGCTTCCTCGGCCATGTCCCACACGGCGACCGCCGCTCCCGCCCGCGCAAAGGCCTGCGCCGTCTCGCGCCCGATGCCGTTAGCGCCGCCGGTAACGATGGCGACGCGATCTTTCAGTTCAATGCCCATTGAATGGCTCCTTGAAAAAGATGCTTGTCACTGAACGAGTAACAGATTTAGTCGTTACTCATTACTCGTGACGTTCTTCGCCCAGATCGATATACTGTTCGACAAACGCCACTGCCTCGGCCCAGCGCGTGAAGTGCCGTTCTTGATTGGTCTGCACGTGACGGATGACGCCGTGCCAGGCCTGACCGATCGGCGCAACAGCCAATTCGGTCGTTTCCAGCGATTGATCGAACACAAAGCGCAGCACGAAGGAGGTGAGGTTGGCTTCGGATTCCATAGTAGAGTAAGACCTGCCAGGTGGCGCAAGGCTGAGCAAGTTATTTCGACGCGTTGTGCGCCACCTGGCAGGTCTAGACAACCATCACTTTAACAACAGCGGGTTACACGGCAGTTACAGCGTGGCAGCGGGAGCCTCGTCCGATTGAGCGATCTGGCGATAGAGAGAGGTCGTGGCCGCCGAGGGTTCGACGCCGAGTTCATCGCGCAGCGCGGTGACACAGTGTTGATAGGCGCGCAGGGCCAGCGGCCGATTACCCTGCCGCGCGTGGGCGGTCATGATCAGGCGATAGGCGCGCTCCCAGCAGGCATCGCGCGCCAGGATGGCCTGACAGATGTCCAGCGCCTCTTCAAATTCGCCGCGCTCAATCAGCAGCCCGGCCAGCTTGTCGGCGGCGCGCAGATACAAGGACAGCAGCCGCTCGCGTTCTTCGCTGGCCCAATCTTCGTAGAGGGCATCGGGCAAGTAGTCGCCGCGATAGAGCTGTAAAGCCGATCGGAGTTGGCCGAGATCGCTCGCGCGCAGGCCGGCCTCGCACGCCCGCTCAAATTCGATCGCGTCCAGCCACACATCGGCTTCCGGCCGCAGTCGATAGGCTGATCCTTCCCGCACGACAAACGCAAACACGTCGTCGGCCGAGCGCTGCGGCTCGATCGCTTTGTTGAGCGCGTTGAGGGCCACTTTGAAATCGCGCTGCGCGGCTTCGGGCGCGAGATGGGGCCACAACCGATCGGCGATCTCATCCCGCTGGAGCCAGCGCCCGCGCTGGGTCAGCAGCAGTTGAAACAACTGGCGCGCTTTGTCACGCTGCCACTCGCGCGGCGCGATCTCGACTGCACTGCGCCACACGCGGAAAGCGCCCAGCGTCTGCACGCGCAGTTGATAACCGGGATGCACCGCGATGTCGGGCAAACCGATCGCGGCCAGCAGCTGCGCGGCATACGCGGGATGGCAGCGGCGGTTGCGCGCTTCGATCAAGATCGGCGTCAGCGCGCGCGGATCGGGCGGGCCGAGCAGCGTGGGCACGCTGAACAAAAATTCGTAGCCGTGCGTTTCGCACAACGCCAGCAAATCTTCAAGACTGGTCAGCAGGCTTTCGCTCTGCTTGAGATTGGCGTAAGCCAGGCTCAACCACAAGCGCGCCACGGCGCGGCCAAAAGTATCGCCGCAGCTGCGGAAACGGCTCAGCGCGCGCGAGAGAATCTCGATCGCCGCCGCGGATCGATCGGCTAACACGTGGCTCGCGCCCAGCGTGACTTCGATCAACGCCGCAATCCACAAATCGCCTGCCCACAATCCGATCTCGATCCCTTCGGCGGCGGCGCGCTGGGCGGCGGCCAGATCGCCGAAGAAACCGTAGGCCCGCGTCAGCCCCCACATGGCTTCGGCCCGGATGCGCCGCACTAACAAACGATCGCCCAGGACGATGGAAGTCTGATAACAGCGCAGAGCTTCATCACGATGGTCGCGCGCCGGGGGACGCAGCTGCCAGGCATGCCCCAGACGAATCTGACCCACGGCCGTGACAAAGGGTGAGTTCAAGCGTTCGCCCAGCGCGATGCCTTCCTGCGCCGACGCAAAGGCCTGCTCGACCAGTCCGCGCAGCGACTGAATGAGCGACAAGATCAATACGGTTTCGCGATGCGCGCGCGGCGAATGGGTCTGGCCGCGCTCGGCCGCTTCGCGTTCGCTGCTGGCCCACATTTCCAGAATGCGCTGTGCTTCGTCGAGCCGCCCGGTGCGCAGCTTCACGCGCACACTCAACGTGTCTTCGGTCGGCCCTTCGGCGCGCAGCTGCTGAGCTTCCACGCGCAGCGCTTCAGCCTCGCCGGGTTTGCCCATGTTGAGTTTGTTCTCGGCGAGCAGTTCCAGCAAGCGCGCCCGCGCCGATCGATCGGCCATGCCGTCCGTCAAACGCAGCGCTTCTTCCAACAGACTCTCGGCTTGCGCAGGCCGCACCGTGTCCAGATACACCAGCGCCTGGCCGCGCAGCGCACGACTGGCGCCGACCACATCGCCATTGGCGCGCCAGGCATGTTCGGCTGCGGCGTACCAGGCCAGCGCGGCGTCGAAGTGACTCCGCAGGCGATACACGTCGCCGAGGAACGCCTGCAAGGCAGGATGATTGGCCAGCACCTCCGGCGGCAGCGCATCGATCCAGTTGGCGACAGCATCCATGCGGCCCGATCGCAACGCGGCTTCACCCACCTGCTCGATTGCGGCTGCCGCTTCCCCAAAGGACTGCGCCGCAAGCCAGTGATAGATCGCTTCTTCCAGATTTTGGGTTGCCTGGAAATATGCAGCGGCACGACGATGGTGAACCTGCCACGCGCTGGGATCAAGCATGGCCTGTTCGCGCAGAAAATCGTGAAAGAGATGGTGATAGCGATAGTGCTTCTCGCCCAGCGCGACGACAAACAGATCAAGCTCGCTCAACCGATCGAGCAGCGCCGACCCGGCGGTGGAGGCCATAACCGCATCACAGGCGGCCGGGGTCAACTCGCGCAGCACGGCAGTGGCGCGCAGAAAATCAGCCACGTCGCCCGACTGGCGAGCCAGCACATCGCGCGCCAGATACGCGAACAGCGCGCTCAGCGAAGTAGGGCCGCGCGCCAGCAGCTGGCGCACATTTTCAGCGGTGTTGTTGCGCAAACTCTGCCAGACCAGGTGCAGCGCAATGGGCCAGCCTTCAGTCTGGTCAGCCAGCGCGGTAATATCGTTAGCTGACAGCTGCATGCCATAGGTGTCGTGAAACAAAGCGGCGATTTCGTCGGCGCGAAACGCCAGCTCGGCGCGGCTGATCTCCAGTACCTCGTCTTTCGCGCGCCACGCAATCAACTGCGGCGTATTGAGGACGTGCCGGCCGGTGAGGATCACGTGCAGATCGGGCGGTAGGTAAATCAGGAAGCGTTCGACCAGCAGATTGATTTCCGGCGTATCGACGACAAACTGGAAGTCGTCGATCACAAGCAGCGTCGGCGCGTTCAGCGCAGCGCTCAACGCATTGACCAGCGCATCAATGACCTGCGCCCACCCGCCGCCGCCGGCACTGCTCAGCTCTTGCAGCAGCACGGCGGGCGCGGCCGATAATTGGGGCAAGCGCCATTCACAAGCGGCAATTAGATACGAGAGGAAGCGCTGCGGATCGGTGTCCCCTTCGTCAAGGCTGTACCACAACAACGGAATATCGGTGTTGGCCAGCGCGGCCAGTGCAGTACTCTTGCCGTAGCCCATGCCGGCCTGCATGAGGGTGAGTCGATAGTCGAGCGCCTCACACAACCTGGCGATCAACCCGGTGCGCGGCAGGATACGCTTGTGCAAGCGCGGCGGCGTCAGCTTGGTGCGAAGCAGCACATCAGCGCGTGACATACGTGCAAGTATAACATGCCCTTGCGGAAGCTCCAGAATGCAAAAGCGATCCACCAGGGAATCCTGGTGGATCGCTTCAAATGTCAAAGGCGACGAGGGGAATCGAACCCCTGATCAGGGTTTGGCAGTTTTGTGCAGTTGGCTCGGCCCTCGGAAATTGTCTTCAGACAGCTGCAAGCCCAATTTTGAAGCGCTTCTGTTTTCAGGCCAAGCCTACTCCCCCGCTAATTCCAAAGCCGATTCGTATAAACCGCCACTCACGTAGCAACCCGCATCGTGGCGCAGGGCGCGTGTTTGTGGCGCGCGATATCTTGCGCGCTGTGGCGGAAACGGATTGGCAGGTCGATGATACTTTTTCACAAAAAAGTATCATCGACCCATTCGGCATGATACTTAAGTATCGCCGTCAGGCGCTTTAATTGAAATGCCTGATATATCCCTGAAAACTACGCCTCTTCTTCATCCTCCCAATCGCCTTCGCCGTCTTCATCATCCTCGTCGTCTTCGTCATCTTCAGCCCAGGCGTCATCGTCCGTCGCATCGTCTTCGATCCAGGCAGCGGTCGGCGGGCCGTCGACGACTTCCACCGTGCCCTCCAGGTCATACAGCAAATCGGTCAATTCTTCGCGCAGGCGGGCGGCCGCTTCCAGATCGCCGGCGCGTTCGACGGCTTCTAGGCGCTGCACCAGATCGGCTAGTTCGTGTACCTGTTCTTCTTCATTTTGCACCCAAGCTCTAGCACGCTGAAGCAGCGGATCGCCGGTGACCACAGCGCCGGTGTGCCACAACTCATCGATGCGCTGCGAAGCGGCCGCCCGGTCGTTGGGAGACAATCGGGTGTGAGCTGCCCGCAGAGTAGTCTGCTTCGCTTGCCCACTGCCGCGATCGGCCGCCGACACATTCAGAATTCCGTTCACATCCAGATCGAATTGCACCGTGATGCGCGGTGGCAGGCCGTCGATCTCCTGCTCTAAATTCTCAAACAAGAACTCACCCAACAATGTATTCTGCGAAGCGATCGTGTTTTCGCCCTGATAGACCTTCACTTTGATCGCGGTTTGATCAGGATAGAGCGCGCTAAAGACTTGAGCCCGCGTCGTCGGCAGCGTCGTGTTGCGATGAATGATCGGGCCGAAGCGATCTTCCACCACGCGCCCGAACTGGATGTCGGCCACTTCAATCCCCAATGTGTGCGGCGTAACATCCACCAGAATGGCGTCCAGCGGCTCACCCGCGATGAGCGCCGCCTGCACACCCGCCCCCAGCGCCACCGCCTCGTCGGGATTGATCTCCATCATCGGGTCGAGGCCCACGTGCTCGGCCAGCATCTCCCATACTAGCGGAATGCGCGTCGAGCCGCCCACCAGCAGCACCTTGTTCAAATCGCCTTTGGTCAGGCCCGCATCCCGCAGCGCCGCATCAAACGCCGTCAACGTACCTTGCAACAAATCCCGGATAAGATCTTCAAAGTCATGGCGTTCAATTTCCACATCCAAGTGCAGCGGACGGCGATTCTTCTCCATCAAGTATTCTTCGCGCACCTGCACAAACGGCTGGCTCGACAACGCAATCTTGGCCTGCTCGGCGGCGCGCGTCAAACGCGCCAGCGCTTTGCGATCGTCACGCGGATCGAGGCCGTGCTCTTCCCGGAAGAGATGCGCCAGATGCTCCATCAGGCGATCGTCGAAGTCGTCGCCGCCCAGGTGCGTATTGCCGTGCGAGGCGCGCACTTCCAGCACGCCCTGATTCAGTTCCACAATCGACACGTCGAACGTGCCGCCGCCCAGATCGTACACGGCGATGATCTGCGTCTCGTCGGTGCGATCCAGCCCGTAGGCCAGCGCTGCGGCCGTCGGCTCGTTGATGATACGCTCGACAGTAAAGCCCGCAATTTCGCCGGCTTCCTTGGTCGCCTGCCGCGCCGCATCCGAGAAATACGCCGGGACCGTAATCACCGCTCGCTCGATCGGCTCACCGAGATTCGCTTCGGCGATGCGCTTCATCTCGCGCAGGATGAGGGCCGAAATTTCCGCCGGGGTATAAGCCCGATCGCCCAACTGCACTGTTAAATCCGTACCCATGCTGCGCTTGATCGACTTCACGGTGCGGTCGGGATACAGCACATATTGATTGCGCGCCGGCGTCCCCACGATCAAAGCGTCATCCGGCGTCAAGCCGACCACCGAGGGGATGATGCGCTCAGCGCCATGCGGCAGTACGATCGGCACACCCGCCCTCACCGTGCCCACCGCCGAAAATGTCGTGCCCAGATCGATGCCGATGATTTTGCTCATGAATGGCCTTTCGTCATTTTCGTGTTAGCGCGCCACAACCACTTCCGCGTAACGCAGCACGCGGTCACCACACACATAGCCGCGCCGCGTTTCACGCGCGATCAGTCCGACCGGCAATGTCGCATCGGCAGCGATGACGTCTACCGCATGATGCTGATTCGGATCAAAGGGTTGTCCCTCTGTCTCGATCGGCTGTACGCCCTCGGCGGCCAGCACTTCCAACAGACGCTCGCGCACAAATTCCACGCCGTGCAACCACGCGGCCCAGTGCTCAGCCGGCAGGCTGACGCGCGGCGGCTCACCCCGCACGATGCGCCAGGCGGCGCGCACGCGCTGGCTGAACGAGAGCGCCGAGACGGGTTCTTCTTCGGTCAGCAGACCTTCACCCGCCGCGATCGCTTCGTCCAACCCATCGAGCACCGGCAGCAGCCGCTCGATCACTTCGAGCCGCGCGGCGTCACTTCCCCGATCGGCTTGCGCGCGCAGCTGCGTCAATTCACGCTCGCGCGCCGCTTCACCCGCGCGCACCTGATCGAGCAGCGCTTTGAGATTCTGCTGCTGTGCTTCCGCCAGCGAATTCGCTTTGAACTGTTCTTTGCCCGCGCGCGCCACCTGCCGATCGAGTTTCTCAACGGCTTCGCGCAGCGCGGCGATCTGCTGCGGCAGATCGAGTTCCGCATCGACTGAATCGCTCACACGCGTACCTCACGGTAATCATCACGGAAATCCGTGCGCGCCAGGTCGCTCAAGGCCCGCGCCGCGCGGATCACATCTGCCAGATCGAGTGTCCATTCCAGCATCGATTCCAGTGTTGGCACTTCAGGCAGCGGAGGTTCGATCCACGTTTGCCAGCTCAATAGATCGGTCTGTTGGCGCTGTCGGGGATCGCGCAGTTGTTCATAGGCGGCGCGGATACGTTTGAACTCCTCTGGATCTTTTTCCGGAGGATGCTGGCGCACCAGCGCAAAATACGCTTTCTTGATCTCTTCGAGCGAAGCGGTGTGGCCTACCCCCAGGACTGTGTAAGGATCCGTGCCGCTGTGCGGCGCAAGAGCCGGCAATTTCATCAGAACAACTCCTCGTCGTCAAAGTCATCGTCAAAACCGCCGCCGAACAGGCCGCTGCCCATGAACGGGATCGGCATATCCAATTCCTGGCGAAACGCATCAATCTCGCGCGCCAGCTGCGCGTTGTTCTGCTTGCGCGCCAGTGAGGCCGCGTGCCGCGCCGAATCTTTAGCCGGCTTGATCTGTCCGGACAGCGCTTGCATGAGGGCCAGAATGAGCCACGCTGCCGGATCGTTCGGCGTCAAGTGGGTCAACCGCTGCGCATATTCGATGGCCAGATCAGGCTGGGTGCCGCCCAGCGCCCCGACGATTTCGCGCAGCGTTTGAGCCGGATCGCCGGGCGCGGCCTCGGCCTGTTGCAACATCTCACGCCCCAGCTGCTCCCACGGATTGCTGCCGCTCTTTTTCTGCCTGGGCGGCGGCCCAAAGAACGCCAGTGGTGCGGGGGGTGCAGCTTGCGCCAGGCAAATGCCGGCCAGATCAACATAGAAATGCGCCGTGGCAAAACCGGCGGCCTGCGCGCGCGGGATGAGGGCGCGCGCCGCTGCCAGATCATGGTGCATGGCCCAACATTCAAACACCGACACATACACGTGCAAATCGGTGGCTTTGCTCAATGCCCGATCAAAATAGCGCGCCGCCTCGGTCTTGTGGCGCAAGGCCAGTTCAGTGTTGCCCAGCCAGATCAGCAGCTGAGCATGATCGGGCGTCAACGCCAACGCTTCTTCATAGAGTTTCTTTGCTTCAGCGTTGCGCCCAAACTCAAACAGGTTGTGCCCGCGTTCCGCCAGGACATCGCTCACCGCCTGGCGCGCTGCCGCGTGGTTGGGATCGAGTTCGAGCGCTTGACGTGCCTGAATCTCAGCCGCGTACAATTCGCCGCGCTCCAGGTGAATCTCGACCAGCAATAAGCGCGCATCCGTTCGCTTCTCGTCCTTTTGTAGAATGCGCTGCACTTCGTTGCGCGCGGCCACTTCCTGCGCGTTGGAGAGCAGCGCCTCGGCAAACTCGTAACGCAGATCGAGATCATCGGGCGTAGACTTGAGCAGCGCGCGATACTGAACAAGCGCGCCTTCCAGATCACCGGTGTGCTTGTAGCAGTCCAGCACATGCCGCCGCAGCCAGACTCGAAACTCAGGCACGGGCAGCGGGAGTTGCAGAGCAGCTTGCGATCTAGCAGAAGGGCGTGGCGGCAACTTGTTGCGCAGTTGATCCCAGGTTGACGCGGCCTCAGCCCAGCGCTCACTTTTTCGTAAGCCAGTGCCAGGTTGTATAACACAGGCGTCATGATCCCCAGTTGCGGATGCGCTTCCAACACATCACTCAACGCGGTCCAGTGCTGAATAGCGGTGGACCAATCACTGCGCTGCTGAGCGGCCAGGGCCAGTCGATGCAGCGCGATTAACTACGCGCTGAGCAGCTCAGGCCGATCGGGCGTGAGCCGCAACGCAGCTTGCGCTGTCAACAACGCGACATCCCACTGCTCGTCGGACAACAAAGTCGTGAGCTGCTGCGCTTGTTCGGCGGCCACGATGGCGAATAAGCGCGGTGTGGGAGTGCGCGCGGCGGCGGTTCGCCATTCAGTGAGGGCGGCAGCGTGATCGCCGCCCGCCCATGTCGCCAGGCCGTGGTAATAAGCTCGCGCCGCTTCGGCGCCCGCGCGCAATGACTTGCCCTGAGGCGTCAGCAAGTCCCGCGCAGCCGTCAGATCGTTGGTGGCCAGCGCGGCCAGGCCCCGCCACAGCTGCGCGGCGGCTTGATTGTGATGCGGCGCGATCGGGTGATTGAGCACCGCTTGCGGATCGCCGCGCAACAACAACGCGACGGGCAACAGGGCATCCCGATCGATTTCAGCTAACCCATCGAGTGGAAAATGGGGATCGCGTTCAAGCTGGGCCAAGGCTCGCAAGCGCACGGGCCGCTGATCACCGCACTCGATCGCGCGCGTATAAGCTGCCAACGCTTCATCCAAACGATCGGCGCGATGCTGCGCCATTCCCAGGTGATACCAAAAGCGGCCTTCAGTGGGCGATAGTTCGAGTGCGCGTTGGAGATCGGCTAAACGAGATTGAGGATCCGCTGTATTCAAAGCGCGGCGAAAGTGCGCCTCGGCCAGGGCAGGACGCATGACGGGATCGCTCTGCAGATCGATCTGACTCCATAAGCGAATGGCCGTCGTGAAGTCGTTCTGGCGAAAGGCACGCAGACCATTCTGCTTATTGGCCGCCGGGCCTTTGACAGCCGCCGGCACGGGATGTTAATGTTTTTTCTTGGACACAACCACTCACTTGAGATGGGGTGGTGGGGATTATATCACGAGGGCTGCGAGGTCGGCCCAACAAGCCAAAAGTGATCACACTGGTCACAAATTGATCGTCGACAAAAGGCGACGAGGGGAATTGAACCTCTGATCAGGGTTTGGCAGTTTGGCACAGTTGATTCGGCCAGCGAAAATTGCCTTCAGACCGCAGGCTGGTTCATTGACCGCCAGTGAGCCGCTCGATCGCGCGCGGCCTGCGTGCTGGCCGGATCGTTCAGCACCTGCTCGATCAATTCCAGGGCAACGACGGTCTCGCCTTCGCGCGCGTTCACCTCGGCCAGGCCCAGCATGGCATCCAGGGCGTAGGGGCGCGCCTGAGCTTCATGGGCTGCTTCAAGGGCGCGCGTAAAATGCTGCTGCGCGACCAGGTCCTGATTCAGCGTCAATTCCAACTGCCCCAGCTGATTGAGCGCGCGCGCCGCCTCCCAGCGCAGCCCCACTTCCTCGTAATACTGCACTGCTTGCTGAAAATGCGGGCGGGCTTGCTCACTCTGACCACCGGCCTGCAGGACCAGCCCCAGATGCGTGTGCACCAGGGCGCTAGCCGATCCATCGTTGTGCTGGATGGCCCAATCCAGCGCCTTGCGAAGCCGTGGTTCCAGGTCGAGGCCGCGGCCCAGGGCTAATGCCGTGCGCGTCAACTGACTCAAGGCAAGTATGATATTTCGCTCTTCGCCTAGCTGCTGCTGAAGGGCGAGCGCTTCAGTCAGCAATACCTCCGCCTCAGCATATGCCCCCTGGGAGAGTTGAACACTGCCGAGGATCATCGTAGCGTAGCCAATCTGCCACGGGCGCTGCAAGGCCCGGCTGAGTTCAAGGCACTCTCGCGCCGCTTGCGCCGCCGTTTCAAAATCGCCGCCCAGCCAATTCAGCGCCGCGTAGGCCCATAGCCCGAGACTCAACTCGAACTGCGCCTTGGCGCGTTGCAAGACATTCAGACAATCCTGCATAATCCGGCGTATCTCGCTGAGCGGCTGGTGAAAAAGATCGGCATACGCCCACCATAAGCGCAGGTAACTCAGCGTCACCTCAACCTCGCGCGACTTGTCCCGCGCCGAAAGGGTCTCGACAGCGTCCCTGGCGCGTTGGTATAGCTTGATGCGCTCCTGATACAGGCCGCGCAGCTGTAGAAAATACCACAGCGGCCAGGCGGCGTCATGTATGCGTCGAACTTTCGTGTGCTCCACCGCCCACGCCCAGGCCGCGCGCAGGTTATCAAGGTCCAATATCAACTCATGCAGCGCAAGCTGCTGCTCGGCGCTTTGCAGCTGTGGCAGGCTGTGCTCGATCAGCTCCAGATAGTAGTGGCCGTGCCGCTCACGGACGCTGGCGGCTCCCGCCCGGTCGGCATGCAGTTTCAACTCCGCAGACTGCCTCACCAATTCGTGCAGATCGAAACGGCCCTCAGGTGTGCGCCGCAGCAGCGACTTGGCAATCAACGCTGACAGGGTCTTGAGATCGGCCCCGGCCACGCTGTGCACGGCAGCGCGGGTGAAGGAACCGTGAAAGACCGACAGCGCCGACAAGACCCGCTGCTCGTCAGCCGACAACATGTGCCACGATTGATCAAACACGGCCTGCATGGAGCGATGCCGTTCCGGCACGTCGCGCGCGGTGCTGCTGAGCAGATCGAGGTTGCGCGCAATCTCGGCGGCGATGTCCGGGCACGTCAACACCGGCAGCCAGGCCGCCGCCAGTTCGATCGCCAGCGGCAGTCCTTCGACGGCGCGACACAACCGGGCAATGGCGAGCTCATCGGCGCGGGTGGGCGCAAAGGTCGGCTGCGCCCGCCGCGCGTGCCGCACAAACAAGGCCGCCGCGGAATACGCCTCCAACCGATCGGGCGGCTCAACCCCTGCAGGCGGCACGGCCAACCCCTGCACCGCAAACGTCCACTCACGCTGCACATTCAGCCGCTCGCGCGAGGTGATCAGCAGTGACACCTGCGGAGCTTGATCGAGGAGATCATTCACCAACCCGATCGTGTCGTCGTCGCTCACCAGCTGCTCCACATTGTCCACGACGATCAGCAGCTGCTTCGGCCGCACGTAATCGACGAGTTGACGGCGCGGTTCGGCCGGGCCGTTGAATGAAAAGCCCAGCGCTTCGGCGATGGCCGCCGGGAGTTGATCGCCGCTGGTGAGGGGGGTGGCGGCCGTGAAGGCGACACCGTTGGCATACTGCGCGCGCAGATCGGCGGCGGCTTGCACAGCCAGGCGCGTCTTGCCAATGCCGCCCGGCCCGACGATGGTCAACAGGCGGCAGTCGGGACGGCGCAGCAATTCATGGATCGCCGCAAGTTCGCCCTCGCGCCCGATAAGCGGTGAGGGTGCAGCGGGCATCGTCGGGGCGAGGGATCGATCGGAGGGCGTAGATCGATCGGGGGGTGAGACAGACGCAAGCGGCCCGCGCCCGTGACGGCGCGCCGCGCGCAAGAACTCCGCCCGATCGGCTGGTGGCACTTCCAGGACCTCCGCCAGCCGTTCGGCCATCTCGCGCGAAGGTCGCCGCGCCTCGCTTTCAAACTTGACCAACGTGGAAGTGGCGCAGCCCACTTGCTGAGCTACTTCGCGCTGCGTCAACCCCAGCGCCTTGCGCCGCTGCCGCAGCCAGTCTCCGAAGAACAAACGCTCGCTCATGTCTTCACCCGGCCTTTATTCTACCTGATTTGGTTCCAACGCACGGTGTCGCTTTTTGGGCAAGTCCGTGTGTCAGTCACTTACCCCAACCGGCGGGCTGTTGGCGGTTTAATAGCGAGCATGAACTGGCAAGTCGTTGTCGAGCTGGAAGCCGCCTCGCTGGAGCAGGTGTTGGCGCAGTTGGCCGCGCAGGCGGTATCGCCCGCTGTGCTCGATCGGGTGCGCGCGACTTTGACGGCGCAGTTTGTCGCTGCCGCGCCGTGGGTGAGTGTGTATGCGCCCGGGCCGTCGCTCGGCGGCGTGCAGAATTTTTTCGTCGTGCAGGCGGGCGCGCTCGAGCAAGCGCAGCTGGAACTATATCTGTACTAAATCAAGGGAGAATGTGTCACCATGCCTCTACATCGTTTCGTTCAATGGCTGTTGATCCTCTGTCTGATCGTTCCGGTGGTACAGCCGATCGTGCCGGCGGCCGCCTCCACGGCACCGGCGCGCGTCGTAGCCGTGTCAACTGGTCAGACTAATCTGACGCCCACGGCGTTGTGCCGCGCGTTGGAGCCGGAAGCCGCGCCGAGGTATCAACTGTTTCTGCCGCTCATCCAACGCAGCGAATCAGCCGTGTTCGCCGCCGAGATCGATCGGGTTGGAGATCACACGCTCGATGGGTCCTCTGCTGATAACGCGCCGCTGCCCGGCGGCGTACTCACCGACACGATCGATCCGCAGCGCGCGGCGACGCTGCGCGGGCAGGTGTGCGATCGATCCGGGACATTGTTAAGCGGCGTTACGGTCAGCGTCCTGCATCATCCCGAATATGGCAGCACTCTGACCGACGCGCAAGGACAATACACCTTGATCGTGAACGGCGGTCAACGGCTGACGCTGAACTTTGCGAAGAGCGGTTATTTTCCAGCTCAACGCACAGTTCAGGCCGCATGGCAGGCGTATGACTGGCTGGCCGATGTGGCGCTGGCGCCGCCCGATGCCAACGTGACCACGATCGATCTGACTTCGCCGCAGATGCAAGCCGCGCGCGGCAGCGCCGTGACCGATGCTGACGGCACGCGGCAAGCCACGGTGCTGTTTCAAGCAGGCACGCAGGCCGAGCTGGTGTTGGCGAACGGCATGACGCAAACGCTGACGACGCTCAACGTGCGCGCCACTGAATACACCGTGGGCGAGCGCGGTCCGGCGGCCATGCCGGGCGAACTGCCGCCCGCGTCAGGTTACACGTATGCGCTGGAATACAGCGTGGATGAAGCGCTCGCCGCAGACGCAGCGGACGTGCGTTTTTCCAAACCGGTGCTGCACTACGTGGAAAACTTCCTCGATTTTCCGGTGGGATCGCTGGTGCCCACCGGTTATTATGATCGCGCACAGGGGGTCTGGATCGCGTCGGAGAACGGTCGGGTGGTGAAGATCGTCAGCATCACAAACGGCCTCGCCAACGTCGACACCGATGGCGACGACATCGCCGACAACGGATCGGTCATCACGGCGACAATGGTCTTAAATATCACCACGGCGGAGCGCCAGCAGTTGGCCGCGCTGTATCAGTCGGGGCAGAGTTTGTGGCGCGTACCGTTGACGCACTTCACGCCGTGGGATTGCAACTGGCCGTTCGGGCCGCCCGACGATGCGCGCGCGCCCAATCAGCCCCGCCCCACCTGGTCGCCCACACCCGAGCGTGAATGCCAACGCCGCGGATCGATCATCGCGTGCCAGAGCCAGACACTGGGCGAAGCGGTAGAAGTTCCCGGCACACCCTACCACCTGTCTTACAGCAGCAATCGCGTACCGGGGCACACCGCCAATCGCACCGTGCGCATTCCGCTGAGCGTGGGGGCCAGCTTGCCCGCCAGTCTGAGACGCATCGATGTGCAAATCTTCATCGCCGGCCGCCGCATCGATCGCACCTTTGCGCCGACGCCGGATCAGGTCTATACGTTCGTGTGGGACGGCAAAGATGCGAACGGGCAAACGGTGCAGACCACGCAAGCGGCCATCATCCGCGTGGGGTACACCTATGGCGCGGTGTATCTGTCTCCCGACAGGTTTAATCGCGCCTTTGGGGCGTTTGGCGGCGAGGTCACGCGTGTCCGCGCGCGGCAGGAAGTGACGTTGTGGCAGCAAGACGAAGTGATGTTGTCCAATCCCGATGCGCGCCGGGTGGGACTGGGCGGCTGGAACCTGAGCCGTCACCATGTGTACGATCCGGTCAGCGGCGTGTTGTATCTGGGCAATGGCAGGCAGCGCAATGTCAACGCACAGGGCAGCCTCATCACCACCTATGCGGGCAACGGGTCCAGCGTGCCCACCGGCGACGGTGTGCCCGCGACCTCGGTGGCCGTCATCTGGCCGGTGGCGACCGACATCGATGCCAACGGCAGCTTGTACGTCGTGGCGACGGGCAGTCCCTACCAGCGCATCCGCCGCATCGATGCGAGTGGCATCATCACCACCGTGGCAGGCGCGGGAGTGGGCGGACAGGACAAAGACGGCATTCCGGCGACACAAGCCGTGCTGGTCGGCGTGGCCGACATCGCGTTAGGCCCGGATGGCAGTCTGTATCTGGCGCAATACAGCGGTACCAACCGCGTGCGCCGCATCGACGCCAACGGCCTCATCACCACGGTGGCGGGCACAGGCTACACAACTTACAACGGCGATGGCCGCCCGGCCACCAGCGCCAACCTGCACGACCCTTCAGCCATTGCGCTGGGCGCGGATGGCAACCTCTACATCGCCGAAACATTCGGTTATCGCATCCGGGCCGTCGGGCCCGACGGCCTCATCCGCACGGTGGCGGGCACCGGCGTCAAGGGCCTCACCGGCGACGGCGGCCCGGCAACGCAGGCGCAGATCGGCGAAGTGCGCGGCCTCGACGTGGCGCCGGATGGCAGCCTGTACTTCACCGATTCGGCCTATAACGTGGTGCGCCGCATCGGGCCAGATGGCATCATCAGCACGCTGCCCATCGCCGGGGCCAACGCGCCGTGGGGGCTGGATGTCGACGCCAACGGGCAGGTCTACTTCACCGAATACTCGTCGCCGCGCGTGCGCCGTATCGGCGTTGACGGAGCGGTTGTGATGTTGGCGGGCACAGGAACCTATGGCTATTCAGGCGATGGCTTGCAGGCCACCCGCGCGCAATTCAACCAGCCCTATGGCGTGCTGGCTGCGCCCGATGGCACGGTATACGTGGCGGACTATGGCAACCATCGGGTACGCCGCATCGGGGCGCAGTCGCTATCGGGGCTGAATCCTGATGAATTATTGATCGCCGCCGAAGATGGCCGCGAAGTCTACGTCTTCGATCTCACTGGCCGCCACCGGCGCACGCTCGATGGTTTGACAGGCGCGCTGATCGAACAGTTTGCTTACGATAGTGCTGGCCGCTTGATCAGCGTGACCGACGCCTTCAGCAACACGACGATCATTCAACACGCGGCCAACGGCCAGCCAATCGGTTTGGTGGCGCCCGGCGGTCAGCACACGCTACTGGCAACCGCTGCCAACGGCTATCTCTCATCGATCACGTACCCCACCGGCGAAGCGATCACGCTGACCTCCAGCAGCCACGGCTTGCTGACCAGTCTTACCACGCCGCGCGGCGGCACATTCCACTTTGCTTATGATGCCGCTGGCCGCTTGACGCGCGATGAAAACGCGGCCGGCGGCGTCACCACGCTCGAGCGGACCACGACGCCCGACGGTTATCACGTCAGCGTCACGTCACCGCTCAGCCGCACCACCGTGTACGCAGTGGCAACGTTGTCGACGACGATCAACTATCGGGCGCGGATCGATCCCAACGGCGCGCGCACAGCCGTCACCACGCGACCGAATGGCTCACAGACGACGGTCTATCCCGACGGCACGCAGATCGATATCGTCCAGCGGCCCGATCCGCGCTGGGGTTCGGCGGCCACGTATCCCGAAGCGATCACCCTGACGCTGCCCGGCGGCTTGACCACCACGCAGACCATCTCGCGCAGCGTCACGCTGGCGACGCCGGGCAATCCGCTCAGCGTGGCGCAGATCGTCGATCGGGTGCAGCAGGGCAGCGCCACCTCCATTTACACGTACACCGCGTCCAATCGCACGGTCACCAACACCAGCGCCACCGGTCAATCGTCAATCGCGCAGTTGGATGAATACGGGCGCATCATCAGCGTCACGCTGGCGCCAGGTCAGACACCCATCACCTACACGTATAACTCGTTGGGCCAACTGATCGAAACACGGCAGGGATCGCAAGCGTGGATGTATGCCTACGACGCCGCGCAACAACTGATCGGGCGCCGCACTGCCGCCGGTGAAGATCAACGTTACGGCTATGATCTCACCGGGCGCATGATCAGCACTACGCTGCCGAATGATCGCGCACTGCACTTTGGCTATGACGACAACGGCCAACTCGATCAGATCGTCATGCCCGGCGGAGCGATTCACACACTGACCTACAACGCGCTGAATCAACCGGTCGGCTACACCGCGCCCGGCAATCCGGCGTTGACCACGATCTTCAACGCCGATCGTTCGCTGGCAAGTGTGACACTGCCCGGCGGGCGCACCCTCACGCGCACCTACGATGACAGCGGCCGTGTAACGGGCATGGCGTACCCTGAAGCGAGCACCACGTTTGGCTATCACGTGAACAACTTGATGGACCGCGTGAACACGCTGACGCGCACGCCGACGACCGGCATGGCGCAAGTCATCGCGTACACCTATCAAGGCGAATTGCCCACCAGCCTGACGTGGTCGGGCGCGGCGCAGGGCGCGTTCAGCTACACTTACAATTCGCGGTTGTTCCTGACCAACCTGCGTTTGCTCAGCGGACTTGATACGATCAGCACCACGCTGACCTATGACGCCGATGGACAGGCGATCACCTACGGGCCGTTCACCCTCACGCGCGGCGGGCCGGCCCGCGCGATCAGTCAGCTGCGTGATGGCACGCTGACGGCGACGCTGACTTACGACTCTGTTGCGCGCCCGATCAGCTGGACGCAGCAAGTAAACGCCCAGCGGCCTTATCGGGCGCAGTACACCTACGATCTGGCTGGCCGCATCGCGCAGCAGATCGAGAGCAGCAATGGCAGCGCCGTCACGCGCACCTACACCTACAACGGCGACGGCAGTCTGGCGCAAGTCACGCGCAATGGCGTTACCGTCGAACGCTACGGCTACGATCTCAACGGCAATCGCACCTCGCGCCAGCTCAACGGCGGACCGATCGAGTCTGCGACTTACGACCCACAAGATCGCTTGCAAGCGCTGGGCAGTGTGGCCTATCACTTTGACGTGGATGGCTTCATGGATCAACGCGGCGCCGATCGCTTCCGTTACACCGCGCGCGGCGAATTGATCAGCGCGACCATTAACGGTCAGACGATCACTTACGTGTATGATGCGCTCAACCGCCTGGTGGCGCGCACCGACACCAGCGGCACAACGCAATACCTGTACGGCAATCCATCCAATCCATTTCAGGTGTTGGCGTCGCGCAGTGCAGCGGGGGTGCTGACCTACTTCTACTATGACGATCAAGGCCGCGTGTTTGCCTTTGAGCGAGGCGGCGCGCGGTACTACGTCGCCACGGATCAAGTTGGTTCGCCGCGCGTGATTGCCGATGCCAACGGGCAGATCGTGCGTGCCATCGAATACGACAGTTTCGGCAACATCGTCAGCGACACGGCGCCGGGCTTCGATCTACCGATCGGGTTTGCGGGCGGCCTGATCGACCCCGCTACGGGTCTGATCCGCTTTGGTCTGCGCGACTACGATCCCCAGGCCGGGCGATGGACGGCGCGCGATCCGCTGTTGTTCGGCGGCGGGCAGGCCAACCTGTACGTGTACGGCAACAACAACCCGATCAATTTCCGCGACCCGACGGGCTTGTTCTGCATCGGCGTGTCGGCCTACGCGGGCTTTGGCGGCGGCGTGCAGACCTGCATCACCGACGAGGGCGCGTCGGTGTGCGGCGAGATCGGTCTGGGCGTGGGCGTGGATGCCGGCATCGACAACGGCGGGCTGGAACCGCCCGGCAGCGAAATCGGCTTTGAGGGCAAGGCGAAGGCGGGGCCGGTCGGCATCGGCGCCGGTATCAAGTTCGACGAGTGCGGCGTGGGCCTGTCGGCCAAGGGCGAACTGGGGCCGGTCGCCATCGAGCTGGATCAGAACCTGGACTTGAGCAAAGCCGGGTTGCAGCCCGACATTGAACAACTGCCCGGCTCGTTTCTGGAATTGGGCCGCGTGGAGCTGCAGGCCAAGGTGTACGGCAAGATCTGCACGCAGGGGAAATGGTAGGACAAGAGCCGTCAAACTGAAAGGTGATACCTCACATCAAGGAGCAAACACATGAACCACACCCTGGAAACTTCTCAGCGCGTCACAACTGGCGCTCAACTTCAGGCGCGGGTGCAGGGCCGCGTCAGCGCGCCGGGTGAACCGCACTACGACGAACTGCGCGCCGCGTGGAACCTGACGGTCGATCAACACCCGGCGTTGATCGTCGCGGCAGAAAACGCCGCCGACATCGTCGCGGCCGTCCGCTGGGCGCGCGAGGTCGATCTCAAAGTGGCGGTGCAGGCCACCGGCCACGGCGTGATTCGTCCGGTTAACAACAGTCTGCTCATCGTCACAGCAAACATGACCGCGGTGCGCGTTGATGCCGAGTCACGCACCGCGTGGATTGGCGCCGGCGCGAAGTGGGGGCAGGTGCTGAAACAGACGCAAGCCGTCGGCCTGGCGCCGCTGCTTGGCTCGTCGCCCGGCGTCGGCGCCGTCGGTTACACGTTGGGCGGCGGCATGGGTTGGCTGGCGCGCAAGTACGGCCTCTCCAGCGACAGCGTGAATTACTTCGAAGTGGTCACCGCCGACGGACACCTCGTGACAGCCAGCGGACAACAGCACAGTAATCTCTTCTGGGGGCTGCGTGGTGGAGGCGGCGGGTTGGGAGTCGTGACCGGCATGGAGGTGCGCCTGTATCCGGTGACCGAGTTCTACGGTGGAAATCTCTATTACCCGATCGAGCAAGCGGCCGCAGTGTTCGCGCGCTATTGCGAATGGATCGCGTCCGCGCCCGATGAGCTCACGTCCGCCATCGTGATCATGAACTATCCGCCGCTGCCGTTTTTCCCGGAAGCGCTGCGCGGCAAAGCCATCGCGCAGATTCGCGGCGCGTACTGCGGCCCTCTCGAGCAGGGCGAGGCCTTGCTAAAATTCTGGCGCGACTGGCAAGCGCCGCTCATCGACGACTTCACCGCGCGGCCCTTCTCGGACATCGCCAGAGTCAGCAACGATCCGGTCGATCCACTGCCGGGTTTGAGCAGCGGCGCATGGCTGAACGATCTCGACGCTGAGACGCTGGCAACGTTGATCGAGTACGGCGCAGCGCTCAACGGCCCGCGGCCGCTGACGGTCACCGAAGTGCGGCACGCGGGCGGCGCCATGGCGCGCGTCGCTTCCGACCACAACGCTTACAGTCATCGGACCGCCCCCCACGCTCTGAACTTGATCGGCACAACGCCCACACTGGCCGCACAGACAGCGTTCAGGCAGCATGTCGCTCAACTGAAGCAGGCGCTGCAGCCGCAGCTGATCGGCGGGGTGTATCTGAACTTTCTGGAAGGTGAAGAGGCGCTGGCTCGTTCGCATGACGGTTTTTCGCCGGAAGCGTATCGCCGCTTGCAAGCCGTCAAGGCGCTCTACGATCCTGACAATCGCTTCAGCCACAGCTATCGCCTGACGGCGGCCGATGCGGAGCAGAACACCTGAACGGCTGCTGGCTGAACCAACCGTGTCGCTCGAAATTTAACCGGGGAAGAGTCACCTGAACTTTATGAAATTCAATGTCGTATCTGGGTGGCAGCCTCGACGCTGTCATCAAGAGGCTGGCTTACGCGAACAGCAATCTGTACGTGACCAGCAAGACGGAATCGAGCAATCTGCCGACGACGGCGGGCGTCTTTCAACAAAACAAGGCGCTCAATGAAGATGCGTTCGTGATGAAGATCAACACCGGAGTTGTGCTGCCGCCACCGTCGTTGACGCACCAGGTCTATCTGCCGCTGGTTAAGCGGTAGGTTGGCAAGCAGACTCAACCACCCGGTGAGGGTTTTTCCAACCCTCACCGGGGAGGATTCAACGGGCTAACAACGCACGAGCGATTTACCGAAATTTCTCGGTAAATCGCTTGTGTTGAAAGGCGACGATGGGAATTGAACCCATGGTGAGGGTTTTGCAGTTTTGTACAGTTGGTTCGGCCATCGAAAATCACGTTTAGAGAGCCGCCAACTGCACAACCTGCAAACGTCAGCCGGCAGCTGACCACTAACCCGAGATGTGAAATCATACGCCCCAATTTGGCGGGAAGATGTTATCATACCGTGCGTATGAATCAGCCGCCATCCGATCTCTTGCGCACCAAACTCTATCGCCCGCGCCTGGCGGAAGACTTCATCCCGCGACCGCGCTTGCTCGCGCGGCTGGGCCGTGCCGCAGAGCGCCAGCTGGTGCTCATCACGGCGCCGCCCGGCTATGGCAAGACCGCGCTCATGGCTGGCTGGCTGCGCGACAGTGCCGTGCCCACGGCCTGGCTGTCGCTGGACGAAGGCGATAACGCGCTGCCGATCTTCCTCAGCTACATCGTCGCCGCGCTGCGCACCGTGTTTCCCGGCGCGTGTCCGCGCACCGGCAGCTTGCTGCAATCCCAACAGAATCCCCCGGTCGCCGAATTCTCCACCACCCTGATCAACGAGATCGATGCGCTGGCGCAGCCGTGCGTGCTGGTGCTGGATGACTATCACCTCATCACCGATCCGGCGCTGCACGATTTTGTCACCCGTCTGATCGATCATCAGCCGCCCGAGCTGCATCTGATGCTCATCGCGCGCGACAGTCCCCCGCTGCCGCTGGCTCGCTGGCGCGCCAGGCACGACCTGCTGGAAATCCGCACAGCCGACCTGCGCTTCACCCGTGACGAGGCTGCGCAGTTTCTGGAGCGAGCCGTCAACCAGCAGATCGCGCCTGAGACCATCGATGCGCTGGAAGACAGCACCGAAGGCTGGATCGTCGGGTTGCGGCTGGCGGCCTTGACGTTGCAGCGGCAAGCCGATCAAGCGAAGTTTATTGAAGCCTTCCAGCGCGCGGGCCTCAGCGATGTGCGCGATTATTTGCTGGATGAAGTCTTGCGGCGACAGGCACCGGCCCTGCAGGATTTTCTGATCAAGACCGCCCTGCTCGATCGCTTCTGCGGGGATTTGTGCAACACGCTGCTGGTCAAGCCAGAGGCCGCGGGGTTCATCGCCGATCTGACGCGCGCCAATCTCTTCATCGTGCCGCTGGACGATCGGGATGAGTGGTTCCGCTATCATCATCTCTTCGGCGAGATGCTACGGCAGCGCGCCGCCCAGCGGTTGAGTGCAGAGACGATCAGGCAGCTGCATCGACGCGCCAGCGCGTGGTTCGCCGCGCACGATTTGCTGGACGAAGCCATCCAGTACGCGTTCACCGCCGGGGACACTCACGCGGCGGCGCTTATCGTCGAAGCGAACTTCAGCCGCTATCTCGATCGCAATCGGCAGGCGACGTTGGCGGGCTGGCTGGCGCGCCTGCCGGAACGCCTCATTTTCGAGCGGCCCCGCCTGTTGATCGCACAGAGTTGGATCTGCAGTTTCCGCGACACCCACGATTTGATCCCTGCACTGCTGGATCGGGCGGAAGCGTTGCTGCGGGCGGAAGCGGGCGAGTTCGACGCGACACAGACGCGCGCGCTGCACGGGTACATCGCCGCCCAGCGCAGCCAGCTCGCCTCCATGCGGAGTGATGTGCCGCAGATGCTTGGTGAATCCGCGCGGGCCATGAGCGATCTGCCAACCGACGCGCTGTATGTGCGCGGCAGCGCGGCGACGTATCATGCCCTGGCCTTGTGCCTGTCAGGACAGCGCGCTGAAGCCGAACGTTTTTTGTGGCAGGAAGTTGACAGCCATCCCGGCAAGACCACCTATATCACTCACCTGCTCCTGGCGCTGTGCGCCATTTACGCGGACGCCGCCGAGATCGATCGCCTGTTGGAGACCGCGCAGCGGCTCCGCGACACGGCCGATGAGGCTGATCTGCTGTTGATGCGCGGCTGGGCCTTGTACTTCAGCGGGCACGCCCGCTATGCGCGGAATGAGCTGGACGCCGCCGCTGAGAATTTTGCGCAAGCGCTGCACTTGAATTACGTGGCGCATCGTCAGGCGCTTTACCTCAGCCGTGTGGGCCTGACCCTGGTGCATCACGCCCAGCAGCACTATGCCGAGGCCGCCGCCGATCTGGCCGAACTGACGCGGCTTTATCCCGAAGTGGCGGGCGATCTGGCTTCGTTGCGCGCGCAGTTGAACTGGCAGCAGGGCGAGCTGGAGCCAGCGCTGCGCTGGGCGGCCAGTTTCAACTTCGAACTGCCGCCCGATCCGCTGGGGTGGCTGCCCGTGCCGCATCTGGCGTTTATCTGGATTCAAATTGCGGCAGGCACCGCAGACCGTGTGCCGGTGGCCGATACTTGTCTGGCCGAGTTGCGGCAGCACGCGCAGGCCCAGCACAATGTGTTTCACACGATCAGCGCGCAGGCCACGCAGGCCTGGAGCCTGTCCGTGCAAGGCCGCATGGCGGAAGCGCTGCGCCTGCTGGAAGAAGCCGTGAAACTGGCGTGGCCCGGCGGGCATGTGCGTGTCTTTGTCGATCTGGGATCGGCGGTGCGTGATCTGCTGCTGCAGCTGCGCGCGCGCGGCGTCACGCCGCAGTATCTCGATCGGGTGCTGGCGGCTATGCCGGCGGCCAGGCCGGCCGCTTTCTCGATAGAATCACGCCCCTCTGCGGCCGCCTCCGCCATCGATCTCACGTGGCGCGAGATGGAAGTGCTGCGCCTGCTGGCACAACATCTCACCAATCAAGAGATTGCGGCGCAGTTGGTGGTGACGCCCGTCGCCGTCAAAAAACATCTGGGCCGCATCTATCGCAAGCTCGGCGTCGATAATCGCCGCGCCGCGCTGGCTCGCGCCGAAGAATTGAAGTTGGTGTAAGTCCCCAAAGACCTGTCAGGTGATGCACGGCACGACTGATCGTTCAGACGCCATCGCATCACCTGACAGGTCTGGCCGAATGTATCCCTTTTGTATCCCCGGCGGATATTGCCACGGCAGCGCACCCGCGGTAACCTATGCTTGATCTTCTCACCAGCAGCTCACCACTATGACCGATCGGCTACGCATGGATCAACCGAGCGCCTACCGCATCGTCGTGCAGGGCCATCTGAGCACGAACTATCTCGATTGGCTGGAAGGCATGACGTTCACGCACGCCTACGACGATCGGCTGCAACCGATCACGATCCTGACCGGCGAGCTGCTCGATCAAGCCGCCTTGATCGGCGTGCTGCGCAGTTTGTTTAACCGGCAACACCCCGTACTGTACGTCAAATACCAACCGTATTCATCCCACACTGAACAACTCAACGCACAAGGAGACCATTCGCATGAAGACGCCTAAGCTGTTGAATGTATTGCTGATCGTCGCGCTGGTGTTGACCACCCTCGCACCGCTGACGGCCCTCGCCGCGCCGCTGGCCAACTCGATCGCGCCGCAAACCGATCGGGGACAGCTGACCCCGGAAGTGAGTGAACCGATCGAGCCGGGGAACACCCGCAATTTGCCGCTCGCTGCGGCTGTCACAAGGCCGACCTCGCTCGCGCCCGGCCAGATTGAAGTGCGTGATACGAATCGACTGTTGCCCAAAGGCCAAGCGGCGGGAACCCCGTCTGGCGATGCGGCCCTGCAGACTAGCAGCGGATCGATCAACATGCCCGCGCCGGACGTGAACTTCGACGGCGTCGATAATGTCGATAGCGTCCATCCGCCCGACACCAACGGCGAGGTGGGCAAGGACCATTACATTCAGATGGTCAACCTCTCCATGGCGATCTACGACAAGAGCGGCACCCTGCTCTACGGCCCGTTCCATCCCAACGAGCTGTGGCCGAACGGCGATGTATGCCGCACCACCAACGACGGCGATCCGGTGGTGCTGTACGATCAACTGGCCGACCGCTGGGTGATCTCACAGTTCGCGCTGCCGAATTATCCGTACGGTCCCTTCTATGAATGTATTGCGGTGACCAAGGCGGGCACGCCCACCAACAACCCCAACGACTGGTATCCTTACACCTTCCGC
Source organism: uncultured Anaerolineae bacterium (assembly GCA_964398185.1). Lineage (GTDB taxonomy): Bacteria > Chloroflexota > Anaerolineae > Fen-1058 > Fen-1058 > Fen-1058. The sequence goes on from CAYNML010000044.1 coordinate 42,687, forward strand.
GTGCACAGCACCAAGATGAACGATTACCCCAAGCTGTCGGTGTGGCCCGATGGTTATTACATGACGGTCAATCAATTTGCGTCCGGCAGCGGCGACTGGGCCGGCGCGGGCGTCTTCGCGTTCGATCGCACCAAGATGCTGAACGGTCAGGCCGCCAGTTTTGTGTACTTTGATCTGTTCGGGGTGAATGACATCTTTGGCGGGATGCTGTCCGCCGATCTGGATGGCATGAATCTGCCGCCGGCCAATGCACCCGCCTATTTCTTCGAGGTCGACGACGATGTCGCGGCACCCTCGCTCGGCCCCGATGCGATGCGCATCTGGAAGTTCCACGTCGATTGGACCAACCCGTTGAGCTCGACGTTTGGTCTGGCAGGTCAGCCGAACACGGTGCTGCCTGTTGCCAACTTCGATCTGCTGCCGTGCGTGACCGGGAGCAGTCGCAATTGCATTCCGCAGCAGGGCACTGCGCAGAAGCTCGACTCGCTGGGCGATCGGCTGATGTTCCGCGCGGCCTATCGCAACTTCGGCGATCATGAATCCGTGATGCTCAATCATACGGTGAAAGCCGATGGCACCGATCGGGCCGGCGTGCGCTGGTATGAAGTCCGCAATCCCAGCACCACGCCGACGATCCATCAGCAAGGCACGTATGCGCCCGCCGACGGTAAGTATCGCTGGATGGGCAGCCTTGCGATGGACGGCGCCGGGAATGTAGCGCTGGGTTACAGCACGTCCAGTTCCAGCAGTTATCCGTCGATCAATTATGCGGGACGGCTCTCGACTGATCCCTTGAACACGCTGCCGCAAGCCGAAGCCACGATCATCAACGGCACGGGGGCGCAGACCAGCACCTACGCGCGCTGGGGCGACTACTCGGACATGACGGTCGATCCAGTGGATGACTGCACCTTCTGGTACACGCAGCAATACATCGCGACCACCGGCTATGCGCCGTGGCGCACGCGCATCGGCTCATTCGTGTTCCCCGGTTGCACGCTGGGGGCGCAGGGGCTTCTATCGGGTTCAGTGACCAACGCCGCGAACGCGGCCCCCATCGCGGGCGCGACGATCCAAGCGACGGCGAGCGTGACCAACTCCCGCAGCACTACCACGAATGCCGGCGGCGTCTATGAAACGAATCTCGCCGTAGGCACCTACAGCGTGACCGCGTCGAAGTATGGTTTCCTGTCGCAAACAGTGAATGGCGTGGTCATCAGCGATGCGCAGACCACCGTGCAGGACTTCGCATTAACCCCTGCGCCGACCTACATCGTGTCGGGCACGGTCAAGGACGCGACGACGGGCTGGCCGTTGTACGCGCAGATCACCATCGGCGGGGCGTATCCCGGCAACCCCATCTGGACGAATCCCGCCACCGGTTACTACAGCATCACGCTGGTGGCTGGACTGGACTACACATTCAACGTGGCGGCATTCTCACCGGGCTATCAAACGACCAGTGGCAGTATCACAAATCTGTCTGCGAATACGACGCGCAGTTTCACGCTGGATGCCAACTTGCAGCGCTGCCTCGCCCCCGGCTACGGCTTCGACGTGGACGGCGTGTTTACCAACTTTGATCAAGTCGCGCCGCCGTCGCTGCCTGCGGGCTGGTCGAGTGTCACCGTGCAGATGGCGCCCGGCCAACCCAAGTGGGCCACCAACGAAGGGACATTAAGCGGCGAGCCTGCCCACTCGGATCCGAATCTGGTGTACTTCAATTCGGCCGAAGTGTTCTTTGGCGGATCGAGCCGCCTGACTTACAACAACCCGATCGATCTGTCGGCTGTCCCGACGACGACCTTGACGTTGTGGATGTATCACGACGACGGCGCGGTCTCCAGCACCGATTTCGCGCAAGTGCAGGTCTCCACCGATAGCGGCTTCACGTGGACGGATGCGGGCAGCAGACTCTATCGGTACGATGGATCGATCGGGTGGAAGCAGCACAGTATCTCACTCAGCGCCTATGCCGGACAAACGATCGATCTCGGCATCCTCGGCGTCAGCGATGGGGGCGGCTATCTCTACCTCGACGATATTCTTCTCGGCGCCGCACAGTGCGTGCCGGGGCAAGGTGGTCTGGTGGTCGGCAACGTCAGCGATGCGAACACCGACTTTAGTCTCAACGGCGTGACCGTGGCGAATGAATCCGGTACCAGCACGCAGACCGTTGCCACGCCGTTGGATGAGACTAATCCCGACGGCTTTTATCTCATGTTCGCGCCGCAGGGCACCCAGCCTTTCACCGCGACCCAGTTCTACTACACCCCGCAGACGGCGAATGTGACTGTGCCGTTGAACAACAACGTGCGGCAGAATTTTTCACTACCGGCGGGGCGCGTCGCTTTCACGCCGACTTCAATCAACGTGACGCAGTCGGCGGGCGCGAGCACTTCGCGGTCCGTGACGCTGACCAACAGCGGCAGCGCTGCGGCGAACGTTGAAATCGTCGAGCTCGACAAGGGCGCGGTACCGTTTGGGCCGTTTGAAAAGCCCACCTACGTGGTCAAGCCTTTCCGCCAACAGTTCAAGGATGCGCTTAGTCTCAAGCTTCCTGCTGGGCCGATCGCGCCGCCGTATGCCGCGGGCGATGTGATCCAGTCGTGGCCCACGACGGGCGTCAACGGTCCGTGGGGCGTGGCTTACGATGCGCGCGACAATACGGTGTGGGTAAGCAGCGGTTGGGATCCGGCCAAGAACATCACCGAATTCCAAATCGATGGCACGCCGACCGGGCGCACACAATCGTTCACGTGGAATCCCGCTTACGGCCCGGCGGATGCCGCTTACAACTGGAACACCGATAAGTTGTGGATCATGAATGTGGGCTTGTCCGACAACTGCATCTATGAAATCGATCAGGCCAGCGGCCCGACGGGCGTCAAAATCTGCCCGACCGGTCCGCAAGGCTTTGCGGTTTCGCAGCGCGGTCTAGCGTACGATCCTTCCACCGACACTTACTTCGCGGGCGGTTGGGGCGACTCGATGGTCTATCGCTTCAAGCCCGATGGCACGCTGCTCAACAGCAAGAACGTGGGCATTGCCATCGCCGGGTTGGCCTACAATCCGCTGACCGGTCACCTCTTCGTCGTCGATAGCGCGTACACGTCCAAGTTCTACGTGCTCGACGTGAACCACAACTACAACCTCATCGGCACGTTCGACACGCCGATCGGGTTGGGCGGCGCGGGGCTGGAGATCGACTGCGCGGGCAATCTCTGGGCGGTCGATCAAACGGGCAAGCAGGTGTATCAACTGGAATCGGGCGAAAGCACCAACGTGTGCTACAGCGATGTGCCGTGGCTGAGCACCGCGCCCGTCACCGCCACCATCGCAGCGAATAACACGCAAGCCGTCGACGTGACGCTGGATGCGGCGGCCTTGCAGCCCGGTCAATACGACGCGCAGTTGAAGTTCAACAACGACACGCCGTACACCGTAGCGAATCTGCCCGTGAAGTTAACGGTCACTCCGCCGGCCACATGGGGCAAACTCAGCGGCAGTGTATCCACGCCCGGTTACTGCGAAGCCGAACCGACTGTGCTGGCGGGCATCACGGTGACCATTCAAAGCGCAGGCGGCGCCTGGTCTACCGTCACCGACGCCGACGGCAACTATCGCAACTGGTTCGATCAGTCGTACAGTCCCGTCACGGTCACCGTAAATGCGGCTGGTTATCAAGCGCAGCAATACACCAACGTCGTGGTCACGGCGGGCAGCACCACCGTGCGCGATTTCGACGTGCGCTGGCTGCAACCCTGCGTGACGACGCGCCCCGCAGCGATCACGGTGACGCTGGGACTGGGCGATGCCACCACCCGATCGGCCTTTGCCGACAACGACGGCGCGGCCGCGACGCCCTATCGCTACACCGAGCAAATTCTGGCCGGGCAGAATCCAGGCATCAATATTCCGGCGAGCGCGGGCGACTTCACCCGCAGCACGGCCCCGGCTTCGGCTGAGATCGCGCCGCAGGTGAAAGTTGAAACGGTTGCTCCCGCCAGTCCCTTAGCCGCGCTCGCGCCAGTGCCGGCCTATGGCTTCAATCTGTACGACAACGCGCTGGTCAAGTGGGCCGATCTCAACACACCGGAGACCTGGACCACCATCGGCAGCACCGGTGCCGGCGCGTACTTCGCCGCCGATTTCCTCGGCGCGGATTTCAGCACGCTGTATGCGATCGATCGCTACACCAACGAGCTCGTCACGCTCGACACGACCATGCTCACGCGCACCGTCATCGGCACGGCCACGCCTTACATCGGCGAAAGCTGGAGCGGTCTGACCGGATCGACGACGGGTGTCATGTATGCGTCATCGACCTCGTGCGGCTCGGCGTCGAGCCTGTTCACGATCAATCCCGCGACCGGCGCGGCCACGCGCCTCGGCGCGATCAGCGGCGCTGGCTGCGTCATCGATCTGGCCATCGATCGAGATGGCAACCTGTATGGCCTCGATGTGATCACCAATCGCCTGTATCAGATCGATACCGCCACGGGCGCGGGCACACCGATCGGGGCGGAGAACGCGATCGGGTTTGATGCGAATTACGCGCAGGGCATGGACTTCGATCAAGTGACCAACGTGCTCTATCTCGCCGCCTTTAGCGATACCAGCGGCGGCGAACTCCGCATCGCCGATACCAGCACCGGCGGCTCGGCGCGCGTGGGCGCGTTCCCCAACAACACCGAAGTCGACGGCCTCGCCATTGCAACCGGCCTCGGCATCACAGCCGATATTCCGTGGCTGTCGGCCAATCCGATCAGCGGCACGCTGCCCGCCGACACTTCGATCACGACGACGCTGAGTTTCAATGCCAACGCTGTGGCTGCGCCCGGCACGTATCGCGCCGGACTCACGCTGAACACCCACGATCCGTACAACCCCACGCGCCAGTCGATCATGACGCTGATCGTGAATGCGCCGTTTAGCTGGGGCGTGCTCAACGGCGACATCACCACCCTCGGCTACTGCGATGCGAATCCTGCACCGCTGGCCGGCGCTCAGCTGACGCTGCAAGGCGCGAGCGGCGCGCCACGCACCATCACCACCGATGCGAACGGGCACTACGTGCTGTGGCTCGACTCGTTCAAGAATCCGTACACCATGACGGTCGCCGCGGCGGGGCAAGTGCCCAACTCCGCCAACAATATCACCGTGAACAGCTTCGGCGTGGTGACTATACAAGACCTGGCTCTGCGTTCGATTCAACCGTGCGTGACAGCTGCGCCGGACAGCCTGGAAGTCACGCTGCCGTGGGGCGGATCGATCACGCAAACGCTGACGTTGAGCAATACCGGTGCAGGCGCGACGCCGTACACCATCGCCGAAAAGGCGGGGGGCTTCATCCCGCTAAAACCCGCGGCACTCCCCAAGGTACTCGTCGTCAACGACAACGGCCCGTGGGGCAATGCGGCCAACACGGCGGCCTTCACGGAAGCGCTGACCACGCTGGGCTATGCGTTTGAGGTCGTCGATTCCAACTTCGAGAACGGCGTCCTGGCAGACATGAGCGCTTACACCGCCGTGATCTACGCGGGCACGCCGGATTCAACCGCCGAGCAAAATCAGCTCACGGCCTATCTCGACGACGGCGGACGGTTGCTCATCGCCGACAATGAACTGGGAGCATACAACGGCACGTCGCCGCTTTATCTCGACTACCTTGAAGCGCAGTTCGTCAGCATCAACGGCTCGCAAGGCACGCTGGCCGGGCAAGACATCATGGCCGGTATCACCACCAACGCCAGCGCCGACGACTCCCCGAACAGTTTCACGCTCAACGGGCCGCACGCCGTTGGCCTCTTCAAGAACGTTGCGCCGTACACCGACTGGGCTGGTTCGCGCATCCAACGCGCCGACTACAAGGCCGTGTATCTGGCGTGGGACTATCGCTACACAGGCAGCGCGGCAATCACCGATACGGCCAAGACGACGGTGTTGGCACCCGCGCTCAACTGGCTGCTGGCGGTTGACGATGTCTTACCGTGGGTGTCGGCCAACCCGATCGCTGGTGGGCTGCCCGCCAATGCCGGCGTGCAGAATATCAACGTAGCCTTCAACGCCAACGCCGTCACTCAGCCGGGCACCTACTTCGGCGCGCTGCAAGTAAAGAGCAACGACGCGCAGCGCGGCACGTTCCGGGTGCCGATCACCATGACGCTCGTGCCCACCGACACGCAGGGCAAGCTCAACGGCACGATCACCGATCTGGGCTATTGCGATATCAATCCGTCGCCGCTGGCTTATGCCGCGCTGTTGATTCAAGGCCATCACGGTTACAGCGCGACCATCCAAGCCGATGCCAACGGTAACTATCAGCAGTGGCTGTATCAGTCGCACAGCCCGTACACCGTCACTTTCGCGGCTGAGGGCTACATCACGCAACAGATCGCGGAGAATGTCATCACCGGCGGAATCACGACGACCCTGCCCCTCAACGTGCGGCGCGCGCAGCCGTGCGTCGATGTCACGCCGCAAGGGTTGTCGGCGCAGCTGGTGCTGGGCAACCAGACGACGCTGCCGTTAACCATCACCAACAGCGGCGCAGCCGCGCTCAACTTCGACTTGCGCGAACTGGATTACGGCAGCACGCCGCCCAGCGGCACGCCCGAAATCCTTATCGCGCAAGACGGCGCGAATCAGATCAGCGCCGAGGCGTTTGCGACGACGCTGCAGCGGCTGGGCTACAGCTACGAAATCGTGCCGGTCAATTGGTTCATCGGCTTCCCGCGGAATCTGGCCGACTACCGCGCGGTAATTTACATCGGCGATGTGTACCGCGGCGCAACGCTGACGCAGCTCAGCAACTATCTGGACGCGGGCGGCAAGCTGCTCTTCAGCAGCAACTTCTACGGCGCACGCGCCACCTACGGCGGCGATCTGCGCTTCATGAACAACTATCTGGAAGCGACCTTCGCCGGCGAGTTTCCGTATGCAGCCAACGTGCCCATCACCGGCACGGACATCATGACGGGCGTCAATACCACGCTGTCCAGCGATCCGTATCCTGAATACTTCACGCTCAATGGGCCGCACGCCACGGGTATCTTCGCCAATGAGTTTGCCGGCACGTGGACGGGCTCGCGCGTGGACAACGGCTATCGCTTGATCTACCTCGCATGGAACTTCGAGTACACGGGCAGCACCGCACCGCTCGATCCGGCCAAGGCCGCGATCGTGCAGCGTTCACTCAACTGGCTGCTGGGCGATGTGCCGTGGTTGTCGCAAAATATCACTACCGGCACGGTGGGGGCGAACGGGGGCGCACAACCGATCGGGGTGACGTTGAACGCAGGCGTGCCGCAAATCACGCAGCCCGGCGATTACTTCGCCATGCTCAAAGTCGCCGGTAACGATCCGGTCAAGCCCGGCGTGAACGTGCCCGTTACTTTGACGGTTACAGCGCCCGCCACGTGGGCCAAGTTCGAAGGCACGGTCAATAACCTCGCCGCGTGCGATGTCAACCCGACACCTGCGCCGCACGCCAGCGTCATTGTCGCGGCCAACAACGGTCTGACGTACACGCTAAGCACCGACAGCGTGGGCCACTATCAAATCTGGCTGCCGGCCAGCCACAGCCCGTTGATGCTGACCGTCTCCACCGCGGGGTACGTCACGCAAAGCAGGAACGGCATCAGCGGCACCGGCGGCGCGATCGTCGTCAACAACTTCGATCTGCGGCTGGATGCGCCGTGCCTGACCGCCGCGCCGAATGCGCTGCTCGCGCAGCAAAAGGTGAATCAGCGCATCACACAAACGCTGACAATCTCCAACAGCGGCGCGGCGATTCTCGACTGGTCGATCGCAGAACAGGCGGCCCCGGCGCACCCGATCGTGATCGATACACTGCCCGCGTTCGCGCTCAATCGCGATCACGGTCAGCTGGGTCGTAACTCTCGCAGCCCGTCAGCGCCGACCGCGCCGCAGACGTTCAGCCGGATACCGGACTTCAACCTGACGCAACCCGTCTCGTTGACGCAATCGACGTCACAAGACCTGGTGTTCGGCACGTCGATGGCCTGTTTCGACTGGATGAGCGGAAACACGCTCGCTAACAGTTACTATCGCGTTTACGATCTACCAACGTATGGCATCACCGACAGCCTGAAGGTGAACGGCATCGAGATCGGCATCGAAGAAGCGACGACCAGCGTGGGGCAGCAGCTGCTGGCCGTGAAGTTGTACACACTCGACGGCGACTTCGTGCTGGCCAATCTCACGTTGATCGCCAGCGCCAACTACACCATCACCGATCAGGTGTTGACGAAGGTCACGCTGCCGATCACGGCCATCGTGCCCGCGGGATCGAAACTGGTGGTCGAGGTGTACTCGCCCAATCTGTCGTCGGACAACAACCTCTTCTATCTAGGCGCGAACAGCGAACCCGAAACCGGCTCAAGCTACATCCGCTCGGTGGCGTGCCAGATCGATGAGCCGACACCCACCGACGATCTTGGCCTGCCGTCGCACTACATCATCAACGTCGTGGGCCTGACGTGGCCAACCTGCGACGCGAATCTGCCGTGGGTCAGCGCTTCGCCGCTCAGCGGATCGACGGCGGCTAGCGCCAGCAGCCCGATCGCGGTGGTGTTCAACTCCACCGGTCTGGCCGATGGCGTGTACACGGGCAATCTGTGCGTCTTTAGCAACGATCAGGTGCAGCCGGTGGCAGGCGTGCCGTTGAAGATGATCGTCGGGTTGATCCACAAGACTTATCTGCCGTTGGTGACCAAGAACAAGTAAGGTTGCGGTTCGGGCAGGTTAATCTTGCCGCAAACAGCTGCCGCACCAGACTATAGTCGTACAAACCAGCGCTCTAGCGAAAACAAACGCTAGAGCGCTGGTTTGATCAAATCCGCCAGTAATGGCCAAAGCCACGGCATCGAAGTCACGGTGAGGGTTTTTCTGACCCTTACCGTGGAGTGTTCCGAGGGCTGACAACACACAAGCGATTTACCGCAAAATCCCCGGTAAATCGCTTGTTTTTAGAGGCGACGATGGGAATTGAACCCATGGTGAGGGTTTTGCAG
>CAYNML010000045.1:0-9182 GCA_964398185.1 uncultured Anaerolineae bacterium
GCTTCCGGTACGGCGATGATCAACGCAGATTCGATCTCCATCCTGTCTCCCTGCGCTTACAAAGAAAAATTCTTGATCCACGAAGTTTTCCGGCTCCCTTCGTGTGACTTCGTGCCTTTCATGAATCGCTGCCTTAATCCGTTTCCGTCCGTTTGTTCGTTTCCATGTCCGTTGACAGCTTAATCCGTTCCTGTCCGTTTGTCCGCTGACAAGTCCGTTGACAGCCTAATCCGTTCCCGCCTGCTGTCGATTGCGGAAACTCAGCCGCAGCGGCGTGCCCACAAACGGATACGCCTCGCGGATGCGATTCTCCAGATAGCGTTCATACGTCACGTGCAGCAGTTTCGTATCGTTGACGAAGAACAAAAACGTCGGCGGATCGGTGCGCACCTGTGTGCCGTAATAGATCTTCAGGCGGTTGCCCGCATGGGTCGGCGGCGCTTGCCGATCGACCGCCTCGCGCAGGATGCGGTTGATCTCGCTCGTCGGGATGCGCGTCAGCCGTTCTTCCTGCACCCGCAGCGCCATCCCCATCACGTCTTCCACGCGTAAACCCGTCTTGGCCGATGCAAAAATCACCGGCACGTAGTCCATGAAATTCAACTCGTAGCGCAGCCGCCGCTTGAAATCTTCTTCCGTATCGGTCAGCTTGCCGTCTTCGCGCGGCTGCAAGCCCGGCTGAATCTTGTCCCACTTGTTCACCACCAGCACCACGCTCTTGTGCTCCTCGAGGATGTAGCCGGCCACGTGCGCGTCCTGCGCCGTCACGCCTTCCGTGGCATCGATCAGCAACAAGGCCACATCCGATCGTTCAATCGCCCGCAGCGCCCGCAGCACGCTGTACTTCTCCACGCCCGGATCGATGTGCCCGCGCCGCCGGATGCCTGCCGTATCGATCAGCGTCACGGGCAGATCGCCCCACGTCAACGGCGTATCGATCGCGTCGCGCGTCGTACCCGGCACCGGACTCACGATGGCTCGTTCGCGTCCCAGGATCGCGTTCAACAGCGAACTCTTGCCGACATTGGGCCGCCCCACAATCGCGATCTTGATCGATTCGTCCTCTTCCTCTTGCTCGATCGGCTCGAACGACGCGACCACGGCATCGAGCAGATCGCCCGTGCCTTGCCCGTGCAGCGATGAGATCGGATACACTTCGCCCAATCCAAATTCGTAGAACTCCACGGCGTTCTGCCGCCGCTCGGCATTGTCGGCTTTGTTGGCCGCGATGAAGATGGGCGGCCACGGCTCGCCGTTGCGTTCGCGTTGATACCGGCGCAGAATCGCCGCCACTTCCCGATCGGCAGAGGTGAGGCCGCTGTCCGCATCGACCACAAAGACCACCGCGTCTGATTCCTCGATGGCGACCTCGGCCTGCGCGCGGATCAGCGGGATGAATTCCTTGTTGGCCTGTTCGGAGGTGGCGTGTTGATCCAACGCCCGATTGTTTTTGCGCGCCCGATCGGCCACCACCTCGATGCCGCCGGTGTCGATCACCGTGAAGGCGCGGCCGTTCCACTCCGCGTCGGCGTGCAAGCGATCCCGCGTGGTGCCGGGCACTTCATCGACCACGGCCAGGCGTTCACCAGCCAGCCGATTGAACAACGTCGATTTGCCGACATTGGGTCGGCCCACGAGAGCAACAAATGGTTTAGTCATGAGTCTATTGTACCAAAAACCCGCGTCTGCTCACGGCCTGGTGGTGGGCGTAGGCAGCGGACTGGAAATGGTGGGCGTGGCCGTGATCGTGGGGGTCACGTACGGCCCGATGATGACCTGCACCGTGGAGGGCAGAATGCTTACCACGTTGATGCCGCTGGGCACGCTGACGGTGGGCGTAATTTGATAGGTGCCCGAGATGAGATTGAAGAGATTGGCAAAGACCTGCACGTCAGAGGACTGGAAGGCGTTCAGACGGGCGATTGGTCCACTGAGGATCACGTCCACCGTTTCCGGGGAGAAACGCGCCACCAGGTCAGGCGACAGGCCCTGCGGCGTAATGGGCGCGAAGGTGGTCAGGCTGCTCTCAATCGCTTTGATCTTCACATCCACTTGCACGGTGGGATCACCCAGGTAGGACACGCCCGGCGGCAGCACCAGGCGCACCCGGCTGCTGATGTCGGTGATGGCATCGGTCACCGAGACCGGTTCTGTGGAAATGAAGCCGGGCACGGCTGCCAACGCGGAGGAACTGCCGAAGACGGTTACAACCTGTGGATCGACCGAGACATTCGTGGTCAGATAACCGGGCGCGACGTTGCCGCGCAGATCGATCTTCACGGCTAGATCACGGAAGCCGCCCAACGGCTGCAACCGGATCACAGCCTGCGTGCTGGTTGGCGACAGGGTCACATACGGCACAGATTGCCCATCCCGATCGCGCGGCGTCAACGTGATGGTGCGCGAGATGGTGCTGCGCGCATCCTGCAGGGACAACTGTCCGGTGGCGGCGGCCATCATCCGCACAAAGGAAGCCGGTCCGCGCACCGTCACCGTGGAGGGCGTGGTCTCGATCGGGCTGGCTGCAAACCCCAGCGCCGGCTCGCCGCTGACGTTGATGGACACCGGTAGTTGGGCTTCCGCCAGCGGCTCCAACTTCAAGCGCACAAAGGCAGGCTCGACCTTGACGACTGGCGCGGCTTGATCGGGCACATAGACGTTGACGGGCAAATCCAGGGTGCCCGAGGTCTGCCCGCTCAGATCGATCCAGGCTTTGACCTGGCGCGAATCGATCTCGTTCCAGACGATGTCGGGCGTGTTGACGGTGACTGCCACTTCGTCGGCGCTCTCGTCGTAAGTGATGGTCCCGGCCGGGAGGTTTTGAATGTCAACCGGAATGGCAGTGGGAAAAGTCTTTTCGGCGCTGGGGTTGGCCTGACGTTCGGCCACCACCCACACCAGGACGGCCAGAATGATCGCCAGCAGCAAATTGCCAAAATGGCCCAGCAGGGCGCGCACTTCCTTCATCCGTTCACCGTCCGGCTGGGAGGCGCCTTGTCTGAGGTGGTCGGCGGGAGTGCGGACGGCTCGTCAGGCCGGCCCACCGCGTCCCGCCCGCTGCGGGTCAGGCGCGCGGAGGTCGGCCGCCGATCGAGTTGGTAGAACGCCCGCAGGATGGTTTCCAGGCGGGCAGCATCCAGGCGGCGGATGATACGCCCGTTGTGCGCGATTGAGATGGTGCCGTGCTCTTCGCTCACCACCACGGCGATAGCATCCGTCGCTTCGGTGATGCCGATGGCGGCGCGGTGGCGCAGCCCCAGCCGGCGATCGCTCATATAGCTGGTGGTCAGCGGCAGAATGCACGACGCGGCCAGCAGTCGATAGTCGCGGATGATGACGGCGCCGTCGTGCAGCGGTGAATTGCGGAAGAAGATATTCTGGATGAGTTCAGACGTGATGGCGGCGTCGATTCTCACGCCGGTGTCGGCGTAACTCTCCAGCCCGGTGGCGCGTTCCAGCACGATGAGCGCGCCGTGTTTGCGGTCGGCCATGCGCTGGCAGGCCTGCGCCACGATGCTGATCATGCGATCGGTATCGGTGGCGTGGCGCGTGCGCTGCCCGCCGAACTGCACCACTCGCCCCACGCGTTCCAGGGCACGGCGCAATTCCGGCTGGAAGATGACGGGGATGGCGATCAGCAATGCGGGCAGGGCGTTGCCAAACAAGAAGCTGACCGCCGGCAGCGTGGCCAGGCTGCCCAGAATGCCGAAGACGACGCCGAGGATGATGACGCCGCGCAGCAACGGCGCCGCCTGCGTGCCCCGCACCAGGTAGAAGAGGCCAAAAATAATCAGCGCAACGATGGCTACGTCGATCAGGCTGTACCAGTCGAAGCGCTGGAAGAGGGCTGCCAGTTCGCCCACACCTCACCCTCCGATCTGGGCGAGCAGCTTCTGATAGGCCTGCACGTTGGGAGGATTCAGGGCAATGATGGCGCGAATGGTGGCGATGGCCTGCTGGGTCATGCCCGCATTCAACTGTAACTCGCCCAGCGTGTTGAGATGCGTGATGCCCTCGTTCTTCAGGCCGGCTTCAATGCAGATCTGCGCGGCGCGCGCGCGCAGGCCGATGTCCTTGGGGTGGGCCCGTGCCTGCTCTTCGATGAACGGCACCAGCCGCTTCGCTTTGCCGCCCGCCCGATAGGCTTTCAGCAGCTCGTCGATTTCCTGCAGGGCGCGCTGCGGCTGCACTTTGTAGTACAACTCCACCAGGTTGAAACGCGCCTTGTCGTCGGACGGATCGATCTTCTTGATCTGTTCGTACGTCTGCAGCGCGCGCCGCCAGTCACCGCGCTCCATATCCAGTTCGCCCAGCTTGTGCATGATCTGGCTGGTCCACAAGCGGCCGGTGGTGCCGCGCGGGGCCAGCGCCAGCGCTTCCAGATACTTCTCGCGCGCTTTCTCCGGGCTGGCCAGCTGATAGTAAGTATCGGCCAGCGCCAGGTACTGCTCCAACGCCCGATCGATCTGGCCGTACGATACCAGCATCTCAATGAGGCGCGTGCGGATGTTGACGTCCATCGGCGCGAGGCGCAGGATGCGCTGATAGATGGCCATGGCCTGGTGATTGTCGCCGCGCGCCGCCATGGTATTGGCAATGGTCAGGAATTTTTCGTTGGCCGCGTCCTTCTGGTTGTTCTTGAACATCATCTCGGCCATGCGCAGGTGCAGCGGCAGATAGTCGGGCGCGCGTTGAATGGCCAGGTAGGCTTCTTCCAGCGCGCTGTAATACTTGCCGCGCTTCGCCAGCTCCTGCATCAACGACAACGATTGCAGCAGCGCATCAGAATCCTTCAAGCTCAGAATCTCGGCCAGGCTGATGGCCGGTGCGCCTTCTTCGGTCAAGCTGTCCAGCCGGTGACGCGCCTGGGCAACTTTGTCAGCCCAGCCCTTGCTGCTGAGGAACTCGACCAGCGTGTTGACGAAGGTGCCGGCCTGCTGGGCTTCGCCTTTGGTGGCATAGGTCTCGGCCAGGCTTTCGTAGACTTTGATCAAATCATCGGCTTGTTCGCGGTTGACCGTGCCCAGATCGATGATCTTCAGCGCTTCCAGGAAGAAGTTCAACGCCTCATCCACTTGCCCTTTGGCGCGATACAGCTCGCCCAGCGCAAACAGGCTGCCCAGCCGGTATTCGGCATAGTTCACGGCGATCTTGAACTGCTGAATCGCCTCGTCGAGGCGGACGTTCTCTTGATAGAGCAGCCCCAGGTTGAAGTTGACGGCGGGCATATCCACGCCGGCGGCCAGAATGCGCCGATAAGTGTCAATCGCTCCGCTTACGTTGCCCTGGGTTTGTTGATCGATGGCCTTGGTGATCAGCGTGTCGGCTTCAGCCTTGTTGAGCTTGCCGGTGGTGGGACGCACATCTTCAAAGATGGTTTCGGCCAGATCTGACAGCGCTTTTTCGCGCGTCAGATCCACGGGGCTGCCGCGCGACCCCGGCTCGTCGGTCCCGCTGGCTTCTTCGGCGGTGGTGACCCCGGCGGCGCGCAGCAGTTCGAGCGCCGTCAGTACGTCGGGGTTGGCCGGATCGAGCGCGTAGGCGGTCTGCACGTAGCCCAGCGCTTCCATCAGTTGATTTTGCTGCTGATAAATGCGGGCCAGCGCCAGGTTTTCACGGACGGCGTTCTTGGCCTTGCCTTGCGAGGCATAGACAAAGGCCAGGTTCTTGTGTGCATCGACGAGGTTGTTATCCAGCCGGGTGGCGCGCTCCCAGAACTCGATTGCCTGATCCTGGTCACCCTGCCGCGATTCGGCATTGGCAATGGTCTGGTAGTTTTGCGCGGCTTCTTCCAAACGTCCCAGGCGCTCGAAAACGTCGGCGGTCTTTTCCAGCAGCGCCAGATCGTCGGGGAACTCAGTCAGCGCGTTTTGGAATTCCTTCAGCGCTTTTTCCCACTGTTTGCGCTCGTAATGCTCGGTCGCGCGGCGCAGGGCATGTTCGTATAGTCGTCGATTGCCAGCCATAGATCCCTGGATGATGTGAGCAGTTGATGTGCGATAGTCGTTTCGCCAGAGGCTCAGCGCTTCTGCTTGGGCGCCGTCTTCTTGACGGGCTTCGTCGCTTTGAGCACGGTGGGTCGCGGTTTCTTGGCGCTGGCCGGCTTGGCCGCCGCTTTGGCGGGCGCAGGTTTGGCCGGCGCCTTCGCTTTGGCCGCCGGGATCGATCGGGCGTAATCGGGCGCCATCAATTCCACCAGCACGGCCTTCTGCGCGTGCATGCGATTCTCGGCCTGATCCCATAAAGCCGAATGCGGTCCATCGGCGACATCGTCCGTAATCTCCTGGCCGCGATGCGCGGGCAGGCAGTGCAGCACAATGGCGTGGCGGCGGGCCTTGCCCACCAGCGCCGAATTGATCTGATAGCGCGGCGCGAAGACCTCCAGCCGTTTCTGGCTTTCCACCTCCTGGCCCATGGACGTCCACACGTCGGTGTAGATGGCGTCGGCGTCGCGCACGGCTTCAGCCGGATCGTGCGTGAAATACAGCGTCGCGCCGGTGCGGGCCGCCAGCGTCTTGGCCTTGGCGACCACATCGCCGCGAATCTCGTAGCCGGCGGGCGAAGCGATGGCGAACGACATGCCGCTGAGCGCCGCCCCAAAGATCAACGAGTTGGCGACGTTGTTGCCATCGCCGATGTAGGCCAGCTTCAACCCTGGCAGCTGTCCAAACTTCTCACGAATGGTCAACAGATCGGCCAGACCCTGGCACGGATGCGTATAATCGCTGAGGCCGTTAATCACCGGCACGCGCGCATACTGCGCCAGTTCCAGCACGTCACGATGGCCAAACACGCGCGCCATGATGATGTCTACATAGCGGCTAAGTACGCGGGCCACATCGGCCACGCTTTCGCGCTGGCCCAGCGAGATTTCGTTCGGCGACAGGTACAGCGCCTGTCCACCCAGCTGCAGCATGGCCATATCGAACGAAACCCGTGTGCGCAGGCTGGGTTTGGTGAACACCATGCCCAGGGTCTTGTTCTGGAGCAAAGGCGGATTGCCGCCCGCTTTCCACTGGTCTTTCAAGTGAATGGCCAGATCGAGCAGGCCGGATAATTGCTCAGGGGTCAAATCGGCTAATGATAAGAAGTGCTTCACACTGTCCTCCGCGGATGTTAGTGGATAACGGTTGGTAGTATAGCACAAGTGTAAAGTGGAGGGTAGGGGATAAAGGCTCAGCGCGCAGCTTGGCGCTGTACGCGGCAGATTTGCCGCATTTTGCCTATTCTGACCAATCAGGCGATAATCGAGGCTATGAAAGTCCGCTTTGTGGTGCGCGGATCACTGTTGGCGCTGGTGGCCGTGCTGGCGGCGCTGGCGGCCGTGCTCCTATTCACAGAGCGCGGGCGGCAGTTATTGCCTTCGATGCCGCCAGAAATTCCACCCATCCCAACCGTGACGGCGCCGCGCGGTGATCTGCCGACGGCGGCCGTGGGTCTGGTCGAATGGTCGCGGTACGGCGCCGAGAATTATCGGCCGGTGGGGCGCGGCTTTCTCTTTCGCTTGCCAGATGGAACGCCCGCCGGCGTGACGACCGCGCACAGTTTGTCGTTCAGCAATCTGCCGCCGTTGGCGCGCCTTGCTCTGGCGCAGGGGGAGTGGTCCAACCTGGTGCTAGAGTTTGACACGCTGCGCGGCGAGCCAGGTGAAGCGCGCACCGGCGAAGATATGTCGGTCGATTACGTGCTGCTCAACGTCCCGATTGATCAGCCGCTCGACTCCGATCTGATTCTGGAACCTGATCCGCGCGGAGCGGCGCAGGCCGGTGAGCGCGTCACTCTGTACTCCCTGGTCAACGATCAGGCGCGCACGTTTCAAGGCGCGGTATTGTCGGCCGGCCCTACCGCCGTGTGGGTGGCGATGGACGACGCCTTCGATCCCAGCGGCTTGAGCGGATCGCCGGTCGTGAGCCAGCACACCGGCAAGGTGGTCGGCATGGCCATTGCCACGACGAAACGCGGCGGCAAGGTGCTGTTGGGCCTGCATCCCATTGGTTCGCTGGTGGAGAAGGCCGTGGCCGCGCAGACGTTTCCGAAAATTGCCGATTACCGCCGCTGATACGCAGACCGATCGGTTGGTTGCCAGCCCGATCGTATGATCCCTGACATGGAGGCCATATGAACATCATCGTCGAACTCAAAACGGATGCCGGACAGCTCGTCGGGTTGATGACGGTGCCGCCCAAGGATTTCAAGACCGGCTCCAAGGGCTACTTCACCAGCGGCAAGGTCGAAGTGGAGGGCAAGCGCTATCAGGTGCAGGTGCAGCTGGTGGAGATTGGCAGCAAAAAGAGCGACAAGGCCGAAGGATAGCCGCAGTTTGACGGCGCTGAAGAAAATCAAAAGCGCATAACCGGGCGACGATCACGCTTGCCTGGTTATGCGCTTTTCGTTGCGGCGCGAGACAGAGGTGGTCAGAAAAGATGCAGTGCTTCAACGATCTGCGGCGCCAGCAGCCCCCCCACCGCGCTCAGCAGAATGACGAGAATGACGGCCAGGCCGCGCGCCAGCTGCGGATGCTGGCTCATGGCGCGCCGCAGCGGATTGTCATGTTCCACCGCGAGCGACGCTTGCAGCAGGTGGGTGTACAGCAGAATGTCCTGCCGGCTGGCCGCCAGCCGCTGTCGGGCGAGGTCTTGACTGTTTGGGACCTGATAGGATTCAGTCTGTATGGTTGTCATGCTGGCCTCCAACCTTTTTCAAACCATGATGGTGACAGTATAACCCCAGCCCCGGCTGCGCCTCAATAGGACTTTGGGTTGGCAATCTGTATTCGACTTTGCTGTATTGTCAGGTTTTTCGTACTGGCGCACGGAACAACCGTGACCGGTTTGCCACAAATTGGCACGAACGTAAAATCCCTATTTCACCGCGTCCCAGTTTAGCCCCACGCCGACTTCCACCTTCAACGGCGGATTAATCTGGTAGGCATTCTCCATCAACTCGCGGACGAGTTCCGCCACTTCAGCCGCCTCTTTCTGCGGCGCTTCGAGGATCAGTTCGTCGTGGACTTGCAAGATCAGCCGCGCTGTGAGTTGGCGCTTGATCAACTCGGCATGAATGTTGATCATGGCGAGCTTGATGATGTCCGCCGCCGTTCCTTGAATGGGATGGTTGATCGCTTCACGTTCGGCTGAACGCTGCATGATGTTGGTGCGCGCATCACGGGTCTGCGTTTGCAG
>CAYNML010000045.1:9282-35790 GCA_964398185.1 uncultured Anaerolineae bacterium
GTTCGGCTGAACGCTGCATGATGTTGGTGCGCGCATCACGGGTCTGCGTTTGCAGAATCGGGAAGTAACGCCGACGCCCCAACAGCGTCTCCACATATCCCTCGGTCTTGGCGCGCTTCTTGGTCTCGTCGATGTAGTGCTTGATGTTCGGGAAACCGGCGAAGTACGCATCGACGAACTGCTGCGCCTCCTGCATCGAGATACCCGCCTGCTGCGCCAGCGACTGCGTGCCCATGCCATAGAGCAGGCCAAAGTTCACGCGCTTAGCAAACGAACGTTGATCGGACGTTACTTGATCGAGCGGCACGTTCAATACTTTCGCGGCGGTGGCGCGGTGGATGTCCTGCCCGGCGGCAAACGCGGCGCGCAAGCCGGGATCGTTGGCGATGTGCGCGGCGATGCGCAGCTCCACCTGCGAGTAGTCGGCGGCGATCATCACGTTACCCTGCTCGACGATG
Source organism: uncultured Anaerolineae bacterium (assembly GCA_964398185.1). GTDB lineage: Bacteria > Chloroflexota > Anaerolineae > Fen-1058 > Fen-1058 > Fen-1058. Next base: position 9,741 of record CAYNML010000045.1, read on the forward strand.
AAGGCCCGGCGCACTTCGCGGCCCAGCTCGGTGCGGATGGGGATGTTCTGCAAATTGGGGTCTTGCGAAGCGATGCGTCCGCTGACGGCGCCGGTCTGGTTGAACGAGGTGTGCACACGCCCGGTCTTGGGATTGACCAGCTTGGGCAGCGCGTCGAGATACGTGCCTTTGATCTTGGACAACTGCCGCTGTTCCAGAATCAGATCGATGACCGGATGCATGCCCTGCATCGATTCGAGCACATCGGCGGCGACGGAGACTTTGCCGGTGGAGGTCTTGCGTTCGCCGGGGGCTTTCAGTCCCAGTTTGCCGAACAGCGCATCGCCCAACTGCGCCGGTGAATTCAGGTTGAACTCAAAACCGACGAGCGTGTAAACCGCCTGCTCGATCTCTTTCAGGCGCGCCTCGAAACGCTGCGACATCTCGCCCAGAAATGCCGCATCGATCTTCACACCAGCCAATTCCATGTCGAGCAGCACCGGCACCAACGGCATATCGACCGTGTTCAACAACTTCCGCAGACCCAGCTCCTCCAACTTGGGTTGTTGGACATGCAATAAGCGCAGCGTCACATCGGCGTCGGCGGCGGCATACGCGGCAGCCTCCGCAATGGCAACTTGCGCCATGGTGATCTGCTTCTTGCCCGTGCCGATCAGCTCGTCGATCTCGGTCATGTCGATCGCTAACTGCGACTTGGCGAGCTTCTTCAACCCGATCGGCGCACCCGGCTCGATCAAGAACGCGCCGAGCATCGTGTCGAACTTCAGGCCGCGCACCTCGATGCCCGCTTCGTGCAGCACGGCCATGTCGTACTTGGCGTTGTGTCCCACCTTGGCGAGCTGCTCATTCTCGAAAACGGGCTTGAGCGCGTCGATCACTTTTTCGCGGGGCAGTTGTTTCCCGTCCACATGACCGATCGGGAGGTAGTAGCCTTCGCCTTCTGTCACGCTCAGCGAGATGCCCACCAGCTCAGCTAGCAGTGGATCAGTTCCCGTCGTTTCGGTATCAAAGGCGATGAAGTCGGCTTTCTTCAACTCGCTGACCAGCGATTGGAGTGCGCGTTCGTCATCGACCACGATTGCCTTGGCGATCGTTGGGCGTTCGATCTTGATCGGTTGCTTGACGGCCGCCTTGGGCGCGGTTTCCGCTTCGCCAAACATCGAGATTTGCTGGGCTTTCGAGGGTATGATCGGCTCACGCTGTGCTGTGCCGCCGCCCGGCAAACGATGGCGCAGCGTCTTGAACTCCAGTTCGTCGAACAGCGCTTCCACCTGCGTGCGATTGTAGCTGTGGACTTCGCAGTCCGGCCACGTTACATCCAGCGGCACATTGGTGCGAATGGTGACGAGGTCTTTGCTGAGGAAGGCCATCTCACGATTCGCTTCCAGCGCCGCTTTGGCGCGCGCGGGCGTGACCTCAGCCAGATGGGCGTAGATGTTTTCGACCGAGCCGTATTGCTGCAACAGCTGCGTCGCGCCCTTCTCGCCGATGCCTTTCACGCCGGGGACGTTGTCGCTGGTGTCGCCTTTCAAGGCTTTGAAATCGATCAGTTGCGGCGGCGTCAGGCCGTAGCGTTCTTGAATGAGCGCTTCATCGTAGGTCGTCGTTTCTGAATACTGGCGGCCCGACGTGAGCACCTTGATGTTCGGCTCGATGAGCTGGAAGGCGTCGCTGTCGCCCGTGACGACAATGGCTTCGAGGCCATCACGCGCGGCGCGCTTGGCCAGCGTGCCGAGGATGTCGTCGGCTTCGTAGCTTTCGGCGGTGATGGCCGGAATGCCGAAGGCCTGCACCAGCTGCATGATGCGCTCGATTTGCGGCGTTAGTTCATCTGGCATCTTGGCGCGCGTGCCTTTGTACTCGGCGTACATGTCATCGCGGAAAGTGCGCCCTTTGTCGAATGCAGCGGCGATGTAGTCTGGCTTCTCGTCGTTCCACACTTTGAACAGCATCGAGGCGAAGCCATAGACGGCGTTGGTGAACTCGCCGCTGGCGGTGGAGAAACGCGGCCGCCCGCTGGAGTCGTACAATGGCAGGCCGTAGAAGGCGCGATAGGCGAGTGAATGGCCGTCGAGCAGCAGAATTTTCTTGGGCATGAGTAACTCCGTGGTGCGTAGTGCGTGGTGCGTGATCGATCTAAGGCAGCGGCACGTTATTGAGCAGGTCGTCGGGGCTGGTCAAGTATTCGGCGCGTTCCTCGGACATCTTGTAGCCGCGTTCATGCGGGATGATGGTCAGCAATTGCCGGATGATGCTTGAGAGCAGACGAATGCGGTGCAGCGCAACGTGTGGTGTCAGAAGGTGGCGACCATCGTAATACCAGGTGCGAGCTTCGCGGGCTGAGCCAAGCGCGTACTCGTAGAAGCGAGCCTGATCTTTGCCTGAACGACGGCTGTAGCCTTCGGCGATGTTGGCTCCGACTGAATCGACGGCACGGGACAACTGATCGGATAGGCTCACTGTGCGCTGATCCAGCACTAACGTGGATACGTCGAACCACGCCAAATCTGCGGCAAACAGCGCATGACGATAAACCTCCATCTTCCACAGCGGGTCTTCCGTGATCTCGCTTGGAACTGACTGCAGCCATTCGTCGTAAGTCATATCAACCTTCTTTCACGCACCACGCACTACGCACCACGCACCATCACTGCGTTGTGAGCCGATCGATCTCCCCCTGCACCCGCGCTTTCTCTTCCGGCGTCTTGGCTAACGCCAGCGCGCGCTTCAGATCGTTCAGGGCGAGGTCACGCTTGAGGTTCTTGTCGTGGGCGTGGGCGCGTTCGATCAGCGCGTCGATGTTCTCCGGATCGATTTGCAGGATGGCCGTGAAATCGGCGATGGCCTTGGCGAACTGCGTTTGATCGATGTATACCAGGCCGCGCTCGTGCAGCGCCTCGATCGATTCGGGATCGATCTCCAGCGCTTTGTCATAGTCCTTGAGCGCAGCTTCATAATCGCGGCGCACATAGTTGAGATGGCCGCGCTTGAGAAGCGGCACCAAGTTATCGGGTGTGACGACGACCGCCAGGTTATAATCGGCCAGCGCCTTGTCCAATTCGCCGCCGTCGAGATAGGCCTGCGCGCGCGCCAGGTACGCTTCAAAGTTCCACGGCTCCAGCGCCAGCACGGCGGTGAGATCATCCACCACGCGGCGATCGACGCTCAGTTGCTGCGCGGGCCGATCGGCGGCGTAGGCTAGCGCGCGATAGTAGTACGCCGGGGCGTAGTTGGGATCGACGGCCAGCGCCTGGGTGAAACTCTCGACGGCTTGTGTGATGTCGCCCGAGGCTTGAATGATCTGCCCACGATTCACGTACACCGACGGTTCGCCGGGACTGAGCTTGACCGCTTGATCGAGATCGCTGATGGCGTTCTCAAAATCCTGTGACGCGGCTCGCGCCTGACCGCGGCTCACCCACGCGACGACATTCTTCGGATCGAGTTCGATCACCTGCGTGAAGTCGCCGATCGCGCCGTCGTAGTCCTGCTGCGCCAGGTAGACCTGCGCGCGATTGAGATAGAGCAGGGCGTTCTGGGGATCGACGCGGATTGCCTGCGTGAAGTTGCGCAGCGCATCCGCATAACGCCCCTGACCGAAGGCTTGCATACCCGCCTGATAATACTGTGTCGCCGGTTCGGCGGTGGGCTGCGGCGTGGGCGAGGGCACGATCGTCGCGGGCGGCACGGTGGGCGGCAGCGGTGTGCGGGTGGGCAGAGCGGGAGCATTGGGCGCCGTCGTCGGGCGTTGTGGCGCGATCGGCGTGGCGTAGGTCTCGCAGCCGGCCAGCAGAAGCAACAGGAGAATGATCAGCAGTGCGGTGCGCATGCGTCGATTGTAACACGACTTGCGGGACCAAAGGCGTGAACGGACACAGGGCGCGGCGCACCTCCTGCGGCGCACCTCCTGCGGCGCACATCGTGCGGCGCACAAAAGGTGCGTGATATAATTCAGCCACCAGGGCGAGGAACTATCATGACCGTGCGAGACGAGGCGAATGAACGGCGGAACAGCGCGCAGCTGGAGGCGCTGTTCGAAGCCACCATGACCATTACAGCCGAGCTGGCGCTCGACCGGGTGCTGCAGCGCATCGTCGATCTGGCGCGCAGCCTGGTCAATGCGCGCTATGCCGCGCTGGGTGTGCCCAACGCCAGCGGCAGCGGCCTGGAAAAATTTACCACGTCCGGCATGACGCCGGAACAGATGCGGCGCATCGGTCATCTGCCGGAAGGCAAGGGCCTGTTGGGGTTGCTGCTGCGGGAACCCAAGCCGATCCGCGTGCGCCGTCTCGAAGATGATCCACGCTCGGCGGGCGTGTGCAACGGCCACCCGACGATGCAGAGCTTCCTGGGCGTGCCCATCATCTTCAAAGGCAAACTGCTGGGTAATCTGTATTTGACGGATAAGATCGGCGCGGAGGAATTTTCCGATCAGGACGAATACCTGATTACGATGCTGGCGGCGCAGGCGGCCATCTCGATCGAAAATGCCAACCTCTACAAGCAGGTGCAGCGGCTGGCCGTGCTGGAAGAGCGCGAGCGCATCGCCATGGATCTGCACGACGGCATTATCCAGTCGATCTATGCGGTGGGCTTGATGCTGGAATACGCCGGCTTGATGTTTGACGAATCACCCGAGCAGGCGCACAAGCGCTTGCAGGATTCGATCAGTGGCTTGAATGAAGTGATCCGCGACATCCGCAACTACATCCTCGATCTGCGTCCGCAGCGTTTCCAGAACAAAAACCTGTCGGCGGGTCTGGTCGATCTGGTGCGCGCCTTCAAAGCCAACACGCTGATCACGGTGGACGTGCAGACCGCCGATCGGGCCGACGCCGATTTGACGACCGATCAATCCACCGGGCTGTTCCACATCACGCAGGAAGCGCTGGCCAACATCGCCAAGCACGCGCGGGCGCGCCACGTCACGATGAATCTGCGGCGCGACGGTGCGCAGGTGATTTTGTCGATCCAGGACGACGGGCGCGGCTTTGACACCTCAACGGTGAAAGCCTATACCGGCCACGGCCTGCAAAACATGGAAGAGCGCGCGCGGGCGCTGGGCGCGCAGCTGCGCCTCGACAGCGCAGTGGGACAGGGCACGTTGATCGAAGTGAAGCTGCCGGTGACGAAGTAGTGCGGTAGTCGGATGGTTCGATAGTCCAATAGTCCAATAGTCCAATAGTCTGACACCGGCGTTGCAGCAGGTTGCGCGCCAGTTGAAGGGACACGGGGGACGCGGAGGACACGGATCAAAAATCTGTGTTTATCTGTGTGAATCTGTGTCCGCTTTATTTTTCGAGGTGAGAGATGCTGCCTGATCAATTCAAACTAGATCTGCAACCGCTGGCCAATCCCGCAGCGATTGTGACTGCGCCGCACGTGCGCTTCACAATGTTGACGTCGCGCCTGCTGCGGCTGGAATACAGCCCGATCGATCAGTTTGAAGATCGCGCCAGCCAGGTATTCTGGTATCGCGCGCAGCCGGCGCCGGTATTCGAGGTCGAACGGGAGACCGATCGGGTGGTGATCACCACCGCGCACCTGCGCCTCACGTATCGCTGCAACGCGCCGGGCTTCACGCGCGAATCGCTCTCCATCGAAGTGAAGGCGACGAAGACGACGTGGCAGTATGGCGATCTGGGCGAGTGGAAAAACCTGCGCGGCACGGCGCGCACGCTCGATGGCGTCAACGGCGCGTTGTGGCTGGAGCGCGGCCTGCTCTCGCGCGACGGCTGGGCCGTGGTCGACGATTCAACCAGCCTGGTCTTCAACGACGACTGGCTCGCCGTGCGCGCGGACAGCGGCAGCGTCGATCTGTATTTCTTTGGCTACGGGCACGACTACCTGGCGGCCATTCAGGATTTCTACCGGGTTTCGGGCCGCACACCGCTGATTCCGCGTTACATCCTGGGGAACTGGTGGAGCCGCTATTGGGCGTACACGCAGGACGAACTCACCAACCTCATGCGCGATTTCCAGGCACACGACATTCCACTGTCCGTGTGCATCGTGGACATGGATTGGCACATCACGGCCACGGGCAACGCTTCGAGCGGCTGGACGGGCTACACGTGGAATCGCGAGCTGTTTCCCAATCCATCGAGCTTCATCGCGTGGCTGCACGAGCAGGGCCTGCGCACCGCGCTGAATCTGCATCCTGCTGACGGCGTCTATCCGCACGAAGAGCAATACGCCGCGATGGCGCACGCGCTGGGCGTCGATCCATCCGCGCAGCAGCCGATCGATTTCGACATTGCCGATCCAAAATTCTTGCAAGCCTATTTCGACCTTTTGCATCATCCCTACGAAGCGATGGGTGTGGATTTCTGGTGGATCGATTGGCAGCAGGGCACGCGCAGCCAGCTGCACGGACTTGATCCCTTGATGGCCTTGAACCATCTGCACTTTTACGATCTGGGCCGCGCTGGATCGAAACGGCCTTTCATCTTCTCGCGCTGGTTCGGGCTGGGGAATCAGCGTTACCCGATCGGTTTTTCCGGTGACAGCGTGGTGTCGTGGGAATCGCTGGCTTTTCAGCCGTACTTCACGGCGACGGCTTCCAACGTGGGTTATGGCTGGTGGAGTCACGACATCGGCGGGCACATGCAGGGCATCGAAGACGGCGAGTTGTACGCGCGTTGGATCCAGTTCGGTGTGTTCAGTCCCATTCTGCGCCTGCACAGTACCAACAATCCGTATCAAGATCGCCGCCCGTGGCTGCAAGCTGCGACGACCTTTGCGGTCATGCGTGACGCGCTGCAACTGCGGCATCAATTGATCCCATACCTCTACACGATGGCGTGGCGTAACACGACTGAAGGCAGCCCGCTGATCACTCCCCTGTACTACGAGCATCCTGAAGACGAGGCCGCTTATCACTGTCGGCAGGAATATCGCTTCGGCTCCGAGTTGCTCGTCGCGCCGTTCACCAGCCCGATCGACCCCGACACCCGCCTGAGCCGCCAGCAGGTGTGGCTGCCAGCAGGCGAGTGGTACAACTTCTTCACCGCCGATCATTACACGGGCGATCGCTGGATCACTGTCTACGGCGGACTCGATCAAATTCCGGTGTTTGCCAAAGGCGGCGCGATTGTGCCGTTGGCGCCGCGTACTGCTTGGGGCGGCACGGGCAACCCCGAAACGCTGGAGGTTCACATCTTCCCGTCGCACAGCAATCGCTTTGAGTTATACGAAGATGACGGTGAGACGACGACCTATCAGCACGGCCACTTTTGTCTTACGACGTTTGAGTTGAAGGTGCGTGATCGCGGCGTCGATTTCAGCATCGACGCGGGGCAGGGTGATGTGTCTGTGGTGCCTCAACAGCGCATGTATCGCTTGATTTTCCAGCGCGTCACACCGCCGGCCGCGCTCACGGTGATCGTCAACGGCGCAGCACACGAAACGACATCACGGTACGACGAAGACTCGCAGCGTTGCACCATCGAAGTGATCGCCGCGCCAAGCGATCGGGTGGAGATCGCCGTGCGGCCTGACGGTGAGTCGTGGCTGGCGCAGAATGATCGCCGTGAGCTGCGCTTCCGGCAAATGCTGCGCACCTTCCGCATGGAAAGCGACACCAAGCGGTGGATCGATCAGTATCGCGCGGAGATCTTCGAGGACCCTGATCAACTCAAAGAATTTGGCGCGGCGGTGAAAGACGCGCACCTCGCGGCGCTGTGGAGTGTGCTTGAGAGCGGACGCTTGTGAAAGTATAACCTCCCGGAGGGTTCAACCCTCCGGGAGGTTGCTTTTCGCGCGCTGAAACACTTGATCGAACATCGCGGGCGTCAACAGGCCGGTCTGCGTGTTGCGCTGGCTGGGATGGTACGATCCGATCAGCGTGTAATCGCCCAGCCGCTGGATCACCGCGTGCCCGAAGGCTGGGCGCGGCTTCGGAATCGTTACGCCCTGATCGACTAATGCCAGCAGCACATTATCGAACGCGATCTTGCCCAACGCCACGATGACGCGCGTCTTCTTCAGCAAGCGCAGCTCTGCGATCAGATACGGGCGGCAGTTGTCGAGTTCTTCCGGCGTCGGCTTGTTGTCCGGCGGGGCGCAGCGGCCTGCTGCAGCGATGTAGGCATCGATCAACTGTAGGCCGTCGTCGCGCGCAGTTGCGATCGGTTGGCTGGCAAACCCGGCGCGATGCAGCGTCGCGTAGAGAAAGTCACCCGATCGATCGCCGGTGAACATCCGCCCGGTGCGATTGCCCCCGTGTGCGGCGGGCGCTAAGCCCACGATCAGCAGCTGCGCGTCGGGATCGCCAAAGCCCGGCACCGGCCTGCCCCAATATTCTTCCGCGCGAAACGCGCGGCGTCTTTCGCGCGCCACTGCCGCGCAATACGACCGCAGGCGCGGGCACTTCTCACACGCCACAATCGCTGCGTTCACCTGCGCCAGCGACCTGAATCGCTTCTTGTTCATTGCGACTGGTTAATTGCTCATTGCGCTGTGCAACCCTCCAACCTGGAGCAGAACGCGGTGCACATCTCTTGCGTGGTAGCCACGTAAGCGATGTAAAACTCGTTGTCGTCCTTCTGCAAGGTGTACGTCTTGGCGCATGGATCGATGGCGGGCATGGCGCTGGCGTCGCCCTGCGCGCGGCCCAGCACGCAATTAGCGAAGTTGGCCGGGTCGGTCAGCGCGTTGCGATCGATGATGGCGACGATGCCGGCCGACAACGGAAAGGTCTTGTCGGTGTAGGTGCGCAGCGCCACTGCGCCCAGGCCCTGATAGCACGTGAGCGATGCTTCCACACGCTGGATCAGCGGGATCAATTCCGGGTTGGCGGCGGCCAGCGCCGCGCCGTCGGCAACCTTGGCCAGGAACTGCGTAATCGTTTCGCCTTCCACCACGGTCGTGTTAGGCACATCGGGCAGCAGGTCTTTGGCGCTGCCCTGTTGCGTCTGGCAGGCAGGCAGGGCGCAGACGACGATCAACGTGAGGAGAACGATTCGCTTCAACATGGTGGCTCCTAAGTGAAGTGTGATGGGCGATGTCGCGCGCGATCTCAGCGCAGCCCGGCGAACAGATCGTGTTCGATCTCGCGTCCGCCGTTGACAAAGCTGTACACCCGATAGAGCGTGGGCCAACCCCAGAGCAGCTGATGCTGCTCGTCGCTGAGTTGATCCATATCGGGCAGAGTGGGCTGCTGCGACCGGTGACATTGTACCGCACGCCGCACAGTTTGCCAGTGCGCCGTGGCATCCAGGCGCGTGGTGATGCTCCAGGCAGGGAACGGCGTCCATTCACGCGTTTCGCCGTCGACGGACATACTGATCGTGCCGCCAAAGATCGGCTTGAGCTGATCGACAAAGGGCTGCGCATCGACCTGCCAGTAGAGCTTGGCGACACGCTGGGGAAGTTGATCGCCGGGATCGCGGTAGGATCGATCGGCGGCGGCGACCAGCGCCGCGTGCGTGAATTGCGAAATGGCGATGTGATCGGGATGACCATACGCGCCAAAGCAATCGAAGGTGACGACAACGTGCGGTTGGAGGCGGCGCACGTGATAAGCGATTTGCCCGATCGCTTCCGCCGGATCCGCTCGATCAAGATCGCCGTCGATGTAGTCGAGCAGGATCACCTCGTGAAGGCCCAGCACCTGCGCCGCTTCACGCAATTCGGCTTCACGGATTTTGCCAAGGCCTTCAAGACCGGGATTGTCGGCTTCCTCGCCGGCCCAGCCGCGTTCGCCGCGCGTGGCGCAGATCAAATATGCTTCGACGTCATGCGCCACACTCCATGCGATCAAACCCCCGCAGCCCAGTGTTTCATCGTCGGGATGCGCCAGCACGCACAGCAGCTTCAACCGATCGGGCATGGGTGTCTCCTCAGAACAATCGTCATGGCGCCGGCTTGCCGAAATCCATGGTGTAATACGTCATGAACCCGGTCTTATATACGCCTATGCCCAAGACGTTGTTGTAGGCATTCAACAACACATCGCGGTGCGGCGGATCGGTGGACCAGTATTCCCACGCATCGTCGATGGACGCTTGTCCGCCGTAAATATTTTCAGTAGGCCGGCCTGCACCGTAGCCGGCGTTGATGATGCGCTGTTTGGCGCTAAGCCCGCCGGCGCCGGTGTGGCTGATGCCGTTCTGCGCCATGTATTCACTGTGCTGCAACGCAATATGGTTGAGATCGTCGATGAGGGTAACTTCCGGTATGCCGTTTTGGCGGCGCAGCTCATTGGTGCGGCGCAAAATCTCGACCACGGCCTCGGACACATTGACGGCCGGGGCGGGCGTGGCAGCCGATGGCACCTTGTCGGTGACAAAGGCCGCCGCCACCCAGCCTTCCTGGCTGCCGTCGGTTTTCACGTTGAGCCACGTGATGCCGTTGACATCGGGGCCAAAGCCCAGCCCGTTCGTTTGCAGCCGTTGACCATTCGCCAGTGTGGTTAACAATTGTGATGACGCACTTTTATCGGCGCGCAAATTCAATCCTTCCGGCGAGGCCACGTACACATAGCCGCTGGCCGCAATCGGTGTGACGACAGGCGTGGCATCCGGCGCCAGCGTAGGCAGCGGCGTGGCCGTGGGCGCAGCGGCCACCGGTTGTGTGCCGATCAAAAACTGCGCGGCTACCCAACCCGATTGGCCATCGGCGGTCCGCACGTTCTGCCACGCGATGCCACTCGCATCTGGCGGAGTGGCTGCGCCGCTGGCGGTCAATGGCGTTCCCGGGTTTAGCGTGCGCAGCACAGTCGCCGTCGAACTGGGTTCGGCGCGCAGATTCAGGCCATTATCCGAGTTCACGTACACTGTGCGCGTAGCGGGTGTCGGCGTTGTTGTCGGTGTGGCGGTGGGCGCGGGCGTCGCTGTTTCGACGACGGTCGGGGTGGCCGTCGGCGGTGGTGTATTTGTCGGTGCAGTCGTTGGTTGTGCCGTCGCCGTTGCGGTAGGTGGCGCTATGTCGGTTGCTGCAGCGGCAGCGCGCGTGGGCGCCGTCGTCGGTGCGGCGGTTGGTGCGCTGGTTGGCGGCGGCGTCTGGCACGCTGCGATGAGCGCGACGAACAGTAAGACAGCAAGCAAGCGGATCATCAGTTAGTCTCCTCCGGCGGCGAATGACTCCAGCGCGCGCCGAATACGCGTGATCTGCGCCATGTGCCACTGCTCGTGCTTGGCAAAATAAGTGCACTGCTGCTGCAGCGTCACCGGGCCGAATTCGTTGTGCCGGCCCACGTTTGTCCAGCGATCAGCCAGGGCCGATCGCAACTGCGTCAACATCGCCTCGCGCGACAGGCGGAACTCGGCGGCGATCTCATTCGTCGACAAGCGCGCCGACTCGACGGCTTGCCACATCGCCTGGGCGTTGAGGTTGGGCGCGGCCTGCGTCATGAACAATTCCACGCGCTGCGCGATGAGATGCTGCGTATCCAGCAAGTGACCCGCCGCTTCGTGCAGCGACCACGCACCCTCTGCGCCGTCCACACGGCGCGTGGTGTGCTCTTCAGTCAAATCGCGCAGGGTTGCCTCCAGCCAATCGGGCGTGCGCGCCAACTGCGCCATGATTACGGCCACGGGTTCAGGCTCCAGATAGAACGCGGCGGGAAAGAATTGAAAGACCAGCATACCCGCTCCGCACTGCGGGCAATAATCGGGCAGGGCGCGCAGGGCCACTTCGCCGCAGACGCGGCACACCCACACGGCTGGCGAATCATCGTAGAAGATCAGATCCCCGGCTGCGATAATTTCTCGCGCGCGCTGAATGGCTGCCAGCAAATGCGGATCGAGATCGGCAGCGCGCAGCAAAGGTTCGAGCTGCTGCACGGCCTCGGCCAATTCTCGATCGGTCCTGGGCAGCGACTCGGCAGACAACGCGCGATTGGCGAGCGAAGCCGCCGCGGCGTTAATCAGCTTGCCGAGGTTGTAGTGACCCAAATCGGCCGCCGTGCGCGAGAGCCGCTGCAGAGCGTATAGATCATGATCGAACATTAGGCCTCCAAGATGAAGCAGAAACATCAGCGGATGAACAACACTCAGTGCGCGGTGTTGGCTGGACGCCGCGGGAATGAAATGATCGTAACATCTGGGGCGGGTATAGTCAAACCTGCGGTCGCTAGCATTCTTCGGCCGGCGCTGGACAACGGGGGGAGCCCTGCCGCGCCACCCGAGGGCTGTTTGCCTCCCGCCTCACTTCCGCTTATACTTTGACTTGGGAGTGAGCCACTGGAAGCGCTGTTTAATCAGAGCTGCGTGGCCTGCCGCGCCGGTGCGCCGCCTGTCACTGCGGCGGATCTGATCGAGCTATTGCCGCAAGTGCCCGACTGGCAGCTGCGGGAGCGCAACGGCATCGCCCGCTTGGAACGCGTTTTCAAGTTTAAGAATTTCGGCGAAGCACTGGCCTTTACCGATCGGGTTGGCGCGCTGGCCGAAGCAGCAGGCCATCATCCGGCGATCTTGACAGAGTGGGGCACGGTAACCGTGACGTGGTGGACCCATAAGATCAATGGTCTACACCGCAACGACTTCATCATGGCGGCCAAAACCGATCGGTTGTATGTTGCGCCGGCGCAGCCGGTATGATTCTACGGAGCGAAAGGACTGGTCATGAACCAGCCAGAGACGGACGTTATCGCACAGGCCCAAGAACTCATTCGTGGCAAGCAGCTACCCAAAGCGCAGCGCCTGTTGGTGGATTACATCAAGAAGAATCCAAATTCTGAGCAGGCCTGGTATACGCTGAGCACGGCGGTCGATGATCCGCGCAAGCAGATCGAATGTTTGCAGCGCGTGCTGCGCATCAACCCCGCCAACCCGGAGGCGCAAGCACGCCTGATGAAGGTGATGGCCGCGCAATCCGCGCCGCCACCTCAGCCACCGCCGCCGGTGGAAGAGCCGCCCCAGCCGGCGATCAGTGAGCCTGCACCATACACCTTCCCTGGGTTCACGCCGGAGCCGCTCGAGGAACCCGCCCCCGTCGTTACGGTTCCAGCGAGCGAGCCGCCGGCGGAAATCGTCCAACCGATCGATACGGCCAGCACCATCGACACTGAACTGGCCGGCCTGCGTTCCAAAGCCAAGTTTGTCAAACCGCGCAAGCCGCGTAAACGCGGGCCGCGGATTATCTTGTTGTTGTTACTGGTATTGCTGATGGCCGCAGTGGCTGGCCGCCTGTTGTTGGATAGCTTGAACCAGGCCGCGAACCCGCCGCAAGCGAATCTCCCTGCCGAAGTCGTGCCACCCACGAATACGCCTGCGCCGACTGGCACGCCGACCGTGACGCTGACGCCGTCGATCACGCCCACGCGCTATCCACCCACATGGACTCCCACGCCGGCGCCGACCACGCCGCCCACGCGCACGCCGACGCCGCTGCCGACGTTTAATCCTGCGGTGCAGACTGCCTTGTTACGCGTGCGCGATCAAGTGGGTGAAGTGCGCGGCATTCCGACGGAATCTGATGTGCCGACGGCGCTGTTACCGAGTGATCTGGTGGAGGCAACGCTGCGTTCGATTCTGGATATTCAACAGCGGCAGCCAGAGTTGGTCGATCGGGCGCGCGGGCTGGCCGCTTTGGGCCTGATTCGATCGGGCTTCGATTTGTCGCGTTACACCATCAATCGCTTTGCCGATAACGCGGGCGGCTTCTACATCCCGTGGCAGAATGTGGTCAATGTGACCGGCGAAGAATTTGGCGGCCTGGAAGGGTTGGTTCTGGCTCATCAGACGGCCCATGCGCTGCTCGATCAGCGCTTTGACTTTTCTGAATGGGGCCTCTATCCGGCGTGCGAATATGGCGACGATTACTGCCAGGCGCGCCAGGCCCTGATCGAGGGTGACGCTGCGCTGACGACCGAGCGCTGGCTGGAACAATCGGCGCCCGATCTCAACAGGGAGGCACTGCCCGAATTTCAGGCGCTGCCACCCGCGGTGGCCGATCCCGCGGCGCCGCTCTTCATCACCAACGATGTCCTGTTCCGCGACGCATATGGCCGCCAGTTTGTAGAAGCGCTGTATCGCAGCAACGGCTGGACGGCCGTCAACCAGGCCTATGAGGCTCTGCCTGTCAGCACCGAGCAGATCATGCACCCCGATAAGTACCTGGAAGGCGAGCAGCCAATCGCAGTGGACGCCGTGCCCGCGGCCGGGCCGTTCAGCCGCGAGTGGCAGATCGTCGTCGATGAGACGCTGGGTGAGTGGCGCACTTATCAATTGCTGGCGGCCAACGTGGACGAGGCAGCGCGTCTGTCCGACGAGACCGCGCAGAAAGCGGCGGCCGGTTGGGGCGGTGATCACTATCGGGTGTACTACGATCCGCAGAACGATCAAACGGCGTTGGTCGTGGAATGGGTCTGGGATACTCCGCAGGATGCCGCCGAATTCCAGCAGGCGATGAAGGCCTACCTGGATTTGCGCTTCCGCGGCGCCAAATCGCAGGCAACGGATCAAGACTGCTGGTCGGCCAATCGGCAGACCACTTGCCTGTATTCGTTTGAGAATGGAACCCTCTGGGTCCTGGCGCCTGCCAGTGCGCTTGTCGATCAGCTGCGCGAAGGGTATCCTCAATTCAAGTGAGTGTGTTTACAAAGGCAGCCGAGAGCCGTGCCGGATATTCCGGCACGGCTCTTTTTTTTGCGGGAACAAAATTGCGACCAGTGACGTCTTGATTGGCGTACCAATGGTTGGTGTTCACCGATTATGTTCCTGTGATTTATGCCACCCTATTCCGTCAGGAAGTCGTGCGGAGCGCGTAGGGCGTCCGTAATGTCCTCTCATCTGCATCTCATCCTCAATTCATCTAGCGCCACTATACTCAGATTGAGTGTCTGGGTGTTAGAAATCACAAGAAAGGAGTGGAGATGAATTTACAGTCGATGCAAATCTCCTTACCGAGTGTGAATTATCGGCACGCTGGTGGATCGCAGAACGCGGAAACGCTGCCAGTGTCGCGGGCCATGCGCCGATCAGAAGCGGCGCTCCTGGACGGCCTGCAAGCGTGGGCACGTTCCGGCCACGGCTCAAGTGTGCTGCTGGGCGTCGATCATCCCGGCCCGGCCTTTACGTATGATCTCCCTGTACTACGCGCGGTGGCTCCTTTAATGGCCACCCCGTATGGCGTCTTGATCGATCTGTTGAACCATATCTCGAAGATAGTTGAAGTGCGTGCAGCCCGGCGCGCGGCGGCGCATGCCTTGAGCCTGCAGCTCGCGCAGGATGTTCCCGCGGAGTTGAATGATCCGGCCGAACTGGCCAGGGCGATTATGAATTTGCTGGATGGCTTTACGGAAGCGGGGCCGATCGTGATGCACGTGGAAGGTCTGCACCGCGCCGATGCCATCAGTGTGCTCGTGCTGCGAGCGCTGGCCCAACAAATCGATCAGCGTCCGATCGTGTTGGTGGGAATCTATCGGGCGGATTTGCCCTACGTCAACGGGCTCAACGACTGGTTGAGCGCCCGATCGGCTGTGCTGGCCGATTTCGCGCCGCGTGGGACGGATGACGTTGTCGTGCTGCTGGATGCGATGTTCGGGCGCAGGTCGCCGTTGAACAGTATGATCGAGTCGGCCAAGAACGACGAGCGCTTGCGGCTGTTGGGCGGCGTGCCATTGTTGGAAGCCTGCCGCCGGCAGGGCCGCTGGACCGAAGGGCTAACGTTATCGGAGCGGGTGATCACGTCGGCGCAGACACACGGCGCCGACTATGTGAGCGTGTCCGCCCGCCTCGTGCGCAGTCAGATTCTAATCGGGCTGGGACAGTGGGCTGAAGCGCAGGCCGAATGCGATCTGGTGATCAAGTCGCCGGTGTGCGCGCACGATCGCAACTTGACGGCGGCTGCGGTGTGGGGCGGCTACAAGGCGCGCGCGGCGTTGAACCTGCCGGCGCGCCATCTATTGGATTCACTGAAGCGCTGGCGCGCGTATGCCCGCACCAGCGGCGATCCCTCCGTGGTTGCGCCGATCCTTTCCGATATGGTAGTGCACTTCGTGCAGACCGGCCAGATCAATGAAGCCAGAGCGTGGATGAATGATCTGGAAGCGTTGTTGGAACAGGCCCATCATCCGGCCGCGCAATTAGCGGTGGCGCTGGGTCATGCCGCGCTGCAGGCGCAGCACAAGGAGTGGCGCGTGGTAATCGGCGCGTATCGTGCCGCGGTGGAACATGCCGCGCAGCTGCACGATTTGTTGCATGAAGCGCGCGCCAACGGCGGCCTGGCGTTTGCGCTGCTGGAACTGGGCGATGTGGAAAGCAAGAACGAAGGCCGCGAACGGTTATCGATGGCGCATTCGGTGCTGTCGCGTTTGAACGCCAAGCCCGATGTGGAAGCATGTGAAGCGGGCGCGAAGCAGTTTGGACTGCGGCCTCGCCAACGGCGGCCGACTTCATCCAATCGCACACCGGGCGCGCTCACCAGGCGCGAGCGCGAAGTGCTGGCCCTCATCGTCACCGGCATGACCAACCGGCAGATCGCGCAGCGGTTGACCATCAGCGAGAAGACTGCGGAAGGTCACGTGGGCAACATCCTCGCCAAACTGAGCTGCTCCAGCCGCGTTAAAGCCGCAGAGCTGGCGCGAGCGACGGGCTTGTTGGAAGGCGGCGCCGCGTAACTTCGTGGCGTCATTCTGAGCGACGCGAAGAATCTCAACTTTTGAAGTCCTCTTTCGCCGCACAACAACAGAGGCCATGCGCGCGGCAGGCCTCCGTTTTTCGTCCGTTTGTCCGATTTAGAGTCCGTTGATCACTTCTGCTTCTGCTCGATCTTGGCCCACGTGTCCTTCAGCGCGACCGCGAGGTTGAAGATCAGCCGATCGGGTGTGGACTCCGTATCGGCGCAGAAGTAGCCCTGGCGCTCGAACTGGAAGCGATCGCCGGGCTTCGTATCAGCCAGACTGCCTTCGATCCGGCAGCCTTTCAACTCCGTGAGCGAGTTGGGATTGAGGCAGCCGAGGAAGCCTTCTTCGCCCGCTTCGGGATCGGGCCGGTTGAACAACCGATCGTACAGGCGCACTTCCGCCGGGATGGCGTGCGCGGCCGCGACCCAGTGCAGCGTCGACTTGATCTTGCGCCCGTCGGGCGTATCGCCGCCGCGCGTTGCCGGATCGTAGGTGGCGTGGACTTCGACGACGCGGCCCGCCTCGTCTTTCACGACGCCCGTGCACTTGATCACGTAAGCGGCGCGCAGACGCACTTCATTGCCCGGATACAACCGGTAATACTTGGGCGGCGGCACTTCCTGGAAATCCTCTTGCTCGATGTAGAGCACCTTGCTGAACGGCAGCTGGCGCGTGCCCGCGCTGGCATCTTCGGGATTGTTGATCACGTTCATGTACTCGACTTGATCGTCGGGATAGTTATCGAGCACCAGCTTGATCGGGCGGAGCACCGCCATGCGCCGCAAGGCGCGCTTATTCAAGTCTTCGCGCAGGCACGCTTCCAGTAGCGCTACATCCACCACGCTGTCGGACTTGGCGACGCCCACACGCTTGATGAAGTCGTGAATCGCTTCTGGCGTGTAGCCGCGCCGGCGCAGGCCGCGCAGCGTGGGCATGCGCGGATCATCCCAGCCGCTGACGAGTCCCTCTTCCACCAGCCGCCGCAGCTTGCGCTTGCTCATGACCGTGTAGTTCATGTTCAGGCGCGCAAATTCGATCTGGCGCGGCGCGAAGATTTCGAGCTCCTGCAAGAACCATTCATACAGTGGGCGATGGATCTCATACTCCAGCGAGCACAACGAATGGGTGATGCCCTCGATCGAATCGCTCTGCCCGTGCGCGAAGTCGTACATCGGGTAGATGCACCACTGCTTGCCGGTGCGATGATGGGGCGGTTCGTGCAGGATGCGATACATCACAGGATCGCGCATCAGGAAGTTGCCCGCGGCCATATCGATCTTGGCGCGCAGCGTGCGCGAACCATCGGGAAACTCGCCGTTCTTCATGCGCTCGAACAGATCGAGGTTCTCCTCCACCGAGCGGTTGCGCCAGGGGCTTTCCTGGCCGGGTTCGGTCAGCGTGCCGCGCGTGGCGCTCACTTCTTCCGGCGTTTGATCGTCGACGTAGGCTTTGCCCTTCTTGATCAATTTGACGGCCATCTCGTACAGCTGCCCGAAATAATCAGAAGCGTAATACTCCCGATCGTCCCACGTAAAGCCCAGCCAGCGGATGTCCTCTTTGATCGCATCGACGTATTCGACATCTTCTTTCGTCGGGTTGGTATCGTCGTAGCGCAGATTGCACAGCCCCCCAAATTCCTGCGCGATGCCAAAGTCGATGATCATGGCTTTGGTGTGGCCGATGTGCAGGTAGCCGTTGGGTTCCGGTGGAAAGCGGGTGTGCACTTTGGTGAAGCGCCCCGACTTCAGGTCTTCCTTGATTGCTTCACGAATGAAGTCGGTGGGCGTAATGCTCGTTGTTTCTTCGGGCGACATGGATAAATCCCTTCAGGAAAAATCGATCCACGAATTCACACGAAATGGTGAGTGAAGATTCGTGGCGATTCGCGGACCGTCTGGCAGTGCATTATAACAAACGCTCAGCCTGCCAACAACTGCTGCGCGTTTCTCAACCGCTCGATCGTTTTTTCGCGCCCCAACGCCGCGATCGATTCAAACAGCGGCGGTGAGACCGTCTTGCCTGTCACGGCCACACGCAACGGCGTGAAGAACGGTCCCGGTTTTAGCCCGCTGGCTTCGGCCGCTTCGCGGAAAGCCTGTTCCAATGCTTCCGGCTCAAACGGCTCGAACGTGCTGAGGCGTTGCTCGGCTTGGCGCAGCACCGCCAGCGCTGATTCCTTCGTCATGCCCTTGCCGATCAATTGTTTCGGATCGGGCGAGACCGTTTCGGCGAAAAGAAAATCGGTGGCTGCCACCGCGTC
Source organism: uncultured Anaerolineae bacterium (assembly GCA_964398185.1). Classification (GTDB taxonomy): domain Bacteria; phylum Chloroflexota; class Anaerolineae; order Fen-1058; family Fen-1058; genus Fen-1058. The sequence goes on from CAYNML010000045.1 coordinate 28,571, forward strand.
GCTCAGCGTTTCGAGGCGCTCCTGAATCGCGGGCGTGATCTTCAACAAGCGATCAATATCCACTTCCACGCCGGCTGTGATCAAGAACGGGTAAATGCGCTGCGCCAGTTCCTCAACCGGCAGGGCGCGGATGTACATGCCGTTCATCCAGTCGAGCTTGTCGTACGAGAAAGCCGCCGGAGCCGGATTGACGTGATCGAGACTAAAGAGATTGATGAGTTCCGGCAGCGTGAAGATTTCCTGCTCGATGCCGGAGCCGGGCGCCCAGCCGACCAGCGCCAAAAAGTTGCGCAGCGCTTCCGGCAGATAACCTTCATCGCGGAATTCGGTCACGAAGACCGAGTCAGCCGAGGTCGCCTTGCGCTTGCTCATCTTGCCTTTGCCCGACGGGTTCAGAATCACCGGCAGATGCGCGAAGGCCGGCGGTTCCCAGCCAAACGCCTGATAGATCAAGTAGTGGCGCGGCAAACTGGGCAGCCATTCATCGCCGCGCAGCACGTGCGTGATCTGCATGTCGTGATCGTCCACCATGGCGGCCAGGTGGTAGGTGGGGAAGCCATCGGATTTAAGAATCACGAAATCGTCGAGCTGGCCGTAATCGACCGTGATGTCGCCGCGAATCAGATCGTGCACGGTGGTCTTGCCTGCCAGCGGCACGGCCAAGCGCACCACGTGCGGCTGGTGCGGATCGACTTTGCCCGGTTCCTTGAAGCGGCAGTGGCGATCGTAGCGCGTCTGCTCCTTGCGGGCCTTCTGCTCCTCGCGGACTTGCGCCAGCCGATCGGGGCTGCAATCACAGCGATAGGCCATGCCGCGATCGATCAACTCTTGCGCCGCCGCTTGATGCCGCTTCACTTTAAGCGATTGAATATATGGTCCATACGGACCGCCCACATCCGGCGCGCCGTCCCAATCTTCATCGCCCTGCATCTGGCGCAGGCTGGCTTTATCAGGGCCTTCGTTCCACTGCAAGCCCAGCCATTGCAGACCTTCCACAATGGCGCGCACGCCGCCGGGCGTGTAGCGCTTCTGATCGGTGTCTTCGATGCGCAGGATGAAGGCGCCGCCCAGCTTCTGGGCGAACAACCAGTTGAACAGGGCGGTGCGTAATCCGCCGACATGCAGGAAGCCGGTAGGGCTGGGGGCAAAGCGAACGCGAACAGTCATGGATTCTCCAAGAGTTTTGAACACGGCTGCCACGGCTGACACTGATTATCACGGATCAAGCCAGGATGAATCTACGTCTGTGGAAATCGGCGTAATCTGTGTCCGCTATTGTTTCGGGGCGGGCTTCAAGCCGATCGACAACTGCGGCTTTTTGACGAGATCTTTGGCGCTGCTGGTCAGGGTGGCCGTCTGGTAACCGCTGGCCGTGATCGTCATATCGATTTGATCGGTAACGTGCAGTCGGACCGGAATGACAAAAGTGCCGGTGACGCTGGTGGTGGTCGCGAGCTGCGTCTCGGGCCGCACCACCGATCGGTTGATCAAGATCACACGGGCGGCGGCGATCGGGGCGGTGAGACCGCGCGTCGAATTGTACACGATTCCGCTCAATTGAATAGTGCCCAGCGCGCCCGGCAGCGTGGGCGCAGGGCCGCCGTCGACCTGGGCCAGGCCAAAGTTGAGACGCGAGCCATAGGGGTTCAACTGCCTGCCCAGCAGACGCGCCATGCTGGATAGATAGCCCGGCGCGGTCGCGGTAATGATCACTTCGTCGTCGTGGCGCGCCGGTAATTCCAGGCGATACAAGCCGTCGGCCGGAACCTGCACCTGCCCGTTGTGCTGCTGCCAGTCCTCGGCCAGGAATTGCCAGGCGAGGGTGGCATTGCTCAGACGCTGGCCGCTGCCTGCATCATAGACGCGGCCCTGCACGATCAACGCGGCGGAGTCCGGCGGCGGCGTGCCGGCTGCACCAGGCCTGGCTGCCGCTGTCTCAAGCCCGGGCACACGGGTGCTGATAAAGATGCCGGACGGTGTGCGCGTGATCGCCGGGGTGACCGGCGCGATCGGGGTGGGCGTAGATCGCGGCGGCGGCGCCGCCATTGATGCCGAACGTTCGCACGCCGCCAACAGCAGGCCGGCGAATGCGATCACGATGACGAGCAGCGCGCGCGGGGACATGCGGCGTCAAAACTCAATCTTGCGATGGCGCATGATGACACTCTCGGCGATGCCGATCGCCAGGAGCATGGTAATGAGTGAACTGCCGCCGTAACTGACGAACGGCAGCGGCAGGCCGGCCACCAGGCCCACGTTGAGGTTCATGGCGATGTTGATGGCGGCCTGGAAGAAGATCATGGCCGCAATGCCGATCACGGCGTATTCGCCGTAGGCGTCGCGGGATCGATCGGCGATGCGTACCAGCCGAAAGATCAGCAGGCCAAACAAGATGATAATCAACACGGCGCCCACAAAGCCCAACTCCTCGGCGGTGACGGAGAAGATGAAGTCCGTATGACGCACTTTCAGGAAGTGGAGCTGGTTCTGGCTGCCGCTGCCATAGCCTTGCCCCAGCCAGCCGCCGTTGCCAATGCTGATTAGCGCCTGCGTGCGGTTGTAGTCGAGTTCCGGATTGAAGATCGACAGGATGCGATCACGCTGGTACTGCGCCATGGCAAACCAAATGGCGGGCAGCGTTAACAGGCCTGCCCCGCCGAGAATAGCCAGGTTGCGCGCGCGCACGCCAGCGGCGATGACCATCGCCAGCCAGATGAACAGGTAGACCAGCGCCGTGCTGAGGTTGGGCTGCGCAAAGACCAGCGCCGCCGGTATGACGATGTAGATCAGCGAGAGGACGGTGGTGCGCAGGGTGCGCATCGTGTCGATGCGATTGGCCAGCAGGCCGGCCAGCGCCAGGATGAGCAGCACCTTGGCCACTTCTGACGGCTGCACGGGGAAGATCGATAGATCGAGCCAGCGGCCCACGCCGCCAATCTCGCCCGAGCCGAAAATCAACGTGATCACCAGAAAGAGCAGGGCGAGGCCATACAGCACATGCCGCGCGTTGTACCAGATGCGGTAGTCGATGCTGGCCGTGAGGATCAGCACAATCACGCCGATGAGGGCATACAAGCCCTGGCGGCGCGCGGCGTTGGCTAGATCGGGATCGATGGAGTTCTGCGTGGCGCTGCTAATCATCAACAGGCCGATCGCCAGCAGCGTCAAAACAATCAGCGCCAGCCAGACGTCGAAGTGCCGCCAGTTCAGGCGGTTATATTCTGTGTGGTAAGTCGTGCGAACAACGGCCATAGGCGCCTTGACCTGCCTTCAATTCGTGCGTCTCACACCCGATCATCAATCGAACATCAGAAACTCAAAATGGTTTACGGGTCTGCCGTTTGGATGACAGCGGAATGTCCGCCACCAGTTTGCTCTCGCGCTCACCCTCGGTGAAATTCACCTGCACACCGTTGCGGTCCACATCCAGGTGCTTGGAGATCACGGCGATGATCTCGTCTTTGATCAATTCCAACATGCCTGGTTCGATCTGATTCCGATCATGCACCAGCACCAGCTGCAAGCGCTGCTTGGCGGCTTCGCGGCTGGTGGGCTGGCTGCCTCGTTGAAAGAATTCTTTGATCTTGTTCATGCGGCCCTCCCGTCGCGGCGCCACATGCGCGACAAGCGCCCGAACAATCCGCCTTCTTCCTTGAAGGTTTCAAATGGCACATCTTCGCCGTTCAACCGGCGCGCAATGTTGCGGAACGACTGTCCGGCCGTCGATTTCTCTTCCAACGCCGCCGGGTTGCCGCGGTTCGTCGAGATCAACACTCCTTCATCTTCCGGCACGATGCCGATCAGATCGATGGCCAGGATGTCCAGCACATCGCTGGTATCCAGCATATCGCCGCGCTGCACCAGCCCCGGCTTGAGGCGATTGACGATCAGGCGCGCCGGGCCTTTCTCGGCGGCCTCGATCAATCCCACCACCCGATCGGCATCGCGCACCGCCGAGACTTCGGGGTTCGTCACGATGATCACCTCGTCGGCCGGTGCGACCGCCGTCTTGAAGCCTTCTTCAATCCCGGCCGCGGAATCAATCAGCACGAAGTCGAATTCAGGGCGCAGATCGTTGCACAGCTTGATCAGATCGTCGGGCCTCACTGCGCTCTTGTCGCGTTTTTGCGAGGCGGGCAGCAGATACAATTCCGAGAGGCGCTTATCCTTGATCAGGGCCTGGCGCAGACGGCAGCGTCCCTCGATCACATCAACCACATCGTACACAATGCGATTTTCCAGGCCCAGGACCACATCCAGATTCCGCAGACCAATATCTGCATCCAGGCAGGCGACGCGTTTGCCCAGCAGCGCCAGCGCCACGCCGACGTTGGCCGTGGTGGTGGTCTTGCCCACGCCGCCTTTGCCTGAAGTTACCGTGATGACTCGTGCAGGCATTGCACCTCCTTCATTTCATCTCCCACGACTCGGCGACGATCTTGCCGTCGCGCACGCGCGCCACTTCCGGCGTGGGTTTGCGGCGACGGCCTTCTGGCGAGCGCGCGAAATACTGCGCGATGCGCAGCTGCGTGGGCGCCAGATCGAGCGCGCACACGACGGCGGTCTCATTGCCCATCGCGCCGGCGTGCACCGTGCCGCGCAGCTTGCCCCACACCACAATATCACCGCCCGCCACAATCTCCGCGCCGGGATTCACATCGCCGATGACGGTGATGCTGCCCGGATGGCGCAGCTGTTGTCCCGAGCGCAGCGTCCGCCGCGCGATCAGCCCCGCCTCGGGATCATCGAGCGGCGCCGCTTCCAGCGGTGTGGCGGCTTGCTCCAACCCGATCGGGATCGGCGGCTCGATCGGCGCAGCTGGCTCGATCGGCTGCGGGCGGGGCTTGGGCCGGTCACGCGGCGGCAGTTCGGCATCCAGCCCCATAATCGCCGCCACATGCTGGGTGTCCTCATCCTCGCCGATGATGCCCCACAGCAGCACATCATGCTGCGCCAGCAAGTCGCGCGCGGCACGCACGTCGGCCTCCACCAGCTTGCGGCCGCCCACCAGCAAAGCCACACGCGCGCCCTTGAAGAATTCAGGCGTGGCCGTCAAACGCGCTTCAAGCGCGCTCAACGCCACGTGCCACGCCCCTGGCCCCAGCGTGATCAACAAGCCTGCGCGGCTGCCTTTGATAATGATGCCGTCTGCGGTTGCGCTCATGATGCTTTGTTAACGGATTATAACATAGCGAAAGTGCCAGACAAAATCGCCGCCGCATTTTTTGCCGTGCCGCGCCGTGCGTCCAAATTCAAGCACGGCTGCTGATCAATGCCGATCGGTTTGCTGATCATGTTAGATTCTGTGACAACGAAACATGACGCAATTTCAAACTGATCTCAAATACACGTAATACCCACACAACCCGTAATTATTTGATCGATTCGCGCGGATCGTTAAGCGCCTCGTTGTTGAAGTTGCTGAAATCTCTGTGCGTGTGGTTGGTGGAACTGTACATCTTGGGGGGTGGTTGGGGGGAGCATATAAGTGAATATGGCATTCCCTATGAATAATGTGACTATCGGTATATTGACGTGGGGCCGTAGTATTCATACACTCTAGTACGAAGCGGCCAGCGCGTGTGGTTTTTCATCCATGGATAATCTTCGCCTCAGGCCGAAAGCTTTGTGAGAGGAGTTGCTCATGCGCTTGACGGCGCGCCCGTAGTGGAATGAAAGTTCAGGTGAGGTCGGGCAAGTTGCCAACTCACCTTACATTTTCAGAGGAACCCGATGGACAGCGAGACTTTTCAGCAATTGCCGGTTGAAGAAGTGGCCCGCCTCGTGCGGGCCGCTGGTCCCAAGGTGTGCGGCTTTCCAATCAACGGCACACGCCGCTGGTTTGCATTGGAGCACCCTGACGAGGTGGGACTTGGGCATCTGGCCTACATACGACGCGCAGGTGATCGTACGATCGAGGTGTGCCGCACCTTTTTTGACCATGGTGTCGACACGTTGCTGATCCCGATCTTTGGTTCTGCTGTGGCCTCGCGTGGGCCTGACTATCAGCCATTGATCGAACCGGGCCTGCGTTTCTTTGCTACGGATCCGGCAATGCTGGATTTCTATGATGCTTATGAAGTGCGGGTCGGTTTATACGGCGATGCTCGGCGTCAGTACCCGGGCCTGTCTCGGGCCTGGGATGCCTTTAGTGCCATTGCTGAGCGCACGGCTCATCATAGGCGGCATCGACTATTTTACGGGGCTTGCGCTGAAGATCCGACGGAAACAATCGCACAGCTCAGTTTGGAACACTATCAGCGGTATGGGCAGTTGCCAAACAAGCGTCAGATTGTTGAAGCTTATTACGGGACCTATCTTGAGCCGTTGAGTTTCTGCATCGGCTTCGAGCCCATGGCGATGTTCGATCTTCCGTTGCTCGCTTCGGGAATGGAGGATCTCTACTTCATGGTCAGTCCTTCGCTGTACTTGGACGATTACACGTTGCGCGCCATCTTGTACGATCACCTATACGAGCGGCGCACGCTTGACAATTACTCGCATTTCACGTTGACTGATTGGGCGATGCTTGAGCAGTTCTATCGGTTGAACCATCACCATGTTATAGGGATCGGTAAGCAGGCTAAGTGGGGCGGCTGGTGGTCGCCGCTGCCGCAAGTGACATTGCCCGATGCGTCGGTGGATGTTGCTGCACTATTGCTCGATAGTGTTGACCTCGTGTCCGATACCGACGAGCTGGCATAGGCCGCTGCACACTATGCGCCGTAAATAAGGCTTCATGTCGCTGGAATGAAGCCTCGTTGTTGTTGATACCACCGGTTGTCATGCAAGGAGACTATGAACTCCACCTGGGCTCTGCTCTGTGCGCTCTTTTCGGCGTTGGGTTGGGGCGTGACGTATGTGCTGGTCATCCGGCGCAATTACGTGGAGAAAACCTACGGCATTCCGCTGGTGGCCCTGGCCGTCAATTTTGCGTGGGAACTGATCTTTTCAATCGTGCTTCGCCCACCTGTCTTGACGGACGATGCCTGGCTGTGGATCACCATCAATCTGCTGTGGCTGTTGTTGGATATCGTTATTCTGGTTCAAACGATCAAATACGGCGTGCGCGAAAACTGGCCGTCGAGGACCTTCTTCTACGGCACTCTGACACTGGCGTTGATCTTCGGGGCATTGGGCGTGCTGGCGGTGACCTTTGAGTTTCAAGACTGGGAAGGCCGCTGGGCTTCTTTTGCCGACAACCTGATGATGTCGATCCT
>CAYNML010000045.1:35890-51490 GCA_964398185.1 uncultured Anaerolineae bacterium
CTCGATCGCCGCGTGGCCGATCGGACGCGCGACCTGGCCGAAGCGCTGATCCGTGTGCAGCTGGAATCCAGCAAGGGGCAAGCGATTTTGGAGAGTATCGCCGACGGCGTCATCGTCTTTGACGCACTGGGCAAGGCCACGGTGGTCAATCCCGCCATTTGCCGGCTGCTGAGCCTGTCCGCCGCTCAGATCGTCGGCTACCGCATTGAGGCGCTGATGGCGGGCTACGTCGGCGTCAACGATCAAAAAGCGGTGCTGGATCAACTGCATCATCAGGACAGCGCGGCGCGGCTGCCGGGGCTGCGCCTGCAGTGGGGCAACAAGACCCTGTCCGCCAGTTTCGCCCCCATTCAGATTCAGCAGGAAGCCGGACGTGGCACGGTGGCCGTCTTCCGCGACTTCACCCGCGAAGCGGAGCTGGACCGCATGAAGACCATGTTCGTCTCCATGGTCTCGCACGAGCTACGCACTCCGCTGAGCGCCATCATGGGTTACGGTGAGATACTGCAAGAGCAGGTGCACGGCCCGCTGAACGAGCGGCAGCTGAATGTGGTGGATCGGCTCATCGCCAACACCAAGCGGCTCTTGAGCCTAGTCAACGACTTGCTGGATCGGGCACGCTTGGAAGCCGGCCGTTTGAAGCTGGCGCCTGCTCCCTTTGCGCCGGTTGCGCTGATGGATGAATTATTCTCCGTGACCAGCCAGCTGGCCAAAGCCAAAAAACTGGAACTGATTACACAGATTGCGCCGGAGCTGCCCCAATCGCTGACCGGCGATGCTCAGCGCCTACAGCAAATCCTGGTCAACCTGGTGACCAACGCCGTCAAGTTCACTGATCAGGGCTCGGTCACTGTGAAATTCGATCGCGTGGACAACGCCCGCTGGTCTCTGCAGGTGAGCGATACCGGCATCGGCATTCCGCCGGATCAGCAACCCTACATCTTTGATATGTTCCGGCAGGTCGAGGGCTTGACCACGCGCAAGCAGGGGGGCGCCGGGTTGGGGCTCTCCATCGTGAAGCAGTTGGTGACCCTGATGGGTGGCACCATTCAACTGGCCAGCCGCGTCGGGGCCGGCACCACCTTCACGATCGTGCTTCCCATCCACCTGACTGCGGAGGGTATCCGTGAGTGATTTTCCATTAGCATTGATTATTGAAGACGACGGCGACCTGGCCGACATTTTCGCTAACGCGCTGCAAGCCGCGCAGTACACGACCGAGATCATCGCTGACGGGGCTGTCGCGCAGGCTCGTTTACAAGAGGTGGTCCCCCACCTGGTGGTGCTGGACTTGCACCTGCCGCACGTTTCGGGCGAAAGCCTGCTGCGCCAGATTCGCTCGACCCCGGCGCTGGCCTGCGTCAAAGTGCTGATTGCGTCCGCCGATCCCATCACGGCCGATATGCTCAGCCCGGAATCAGATCTGGTGTTGGTCAAGCCGGTGAGCTTCAGCCAGCTGCGCGATCTGGCCCAGCGCCTGAGACCCGCCATCTGACACGCCGCCCAACACCGCGGGGCAAGTTCCTCACTCGCCTCGCGGCATGTCGCTCAATCTGATCCGGTGCAGCCGGAATTCCTCGTCCGTAAACCCCTTCAAGCGCGCCGTGAAGTCTTCCACTGTCACCGCGTGGTTGTTGAGGATGTCCTGCACTCCTGCCAGTTGTTTCATTTCGGTGGAGATGATCAAGTCATCACCCTGCGCCTGCCCCTCCAGCCGGCTGGCGATGTTGACCGTCGTGCCAAAATAATCCAGGCGCTCATTCAGGGTAACGGCAATCGCCGGGCCGGCGTGCAGTCCCAACTTCAAACGCAGTGGATAATCAACCCGCGCACGATTCAACTCGGCCATGCCCGTCAGAATGTCCAGCGCCGCGGACACGCCCTGTGCCGGATCGAGAAATGCGGCCATAATGGCATCCCCGATCGTTTTGATCAGCGCCCCGCCGTGCGCCTCCACGCTGCGGCGCAACACGTCGAAATGTTCCAGCACGCGCCCGAAGGCGGGGGCATCGCCGATGGTGCGATACAGCTGCGTCGAGCCGCGCAGATCGGTGAAGAGCACTGCCAGTGTGGTGATGCCCAGCTGTACATCAGGCCGCAAGGCTTGCGTGGCGAACCAGTCGCGGAACGCCTGCAGGGTGCTGACCTCGACGGCCGTCACTGCCTGATCGTTCCACGCCAGCCGCTCGATGACGACCCCTTGTGCCGCGGCCGTTTCATTGCTGATCATGATCGTCGGCGCGGGCGTTACCACATTCCGATCGGCTGACCAGCCCCCCGCGTGCGCGTGCAAGGCGATGGCCGCTGCCGGCTGCTCGGCGGCGTCGGCGGTGACGCGCAGATCGAGATGCCCCATCACGGCCTGCGGCAGTTTGGCGCGCACGCGCACGCGATGGGCGCCTTCCGCCAGCGCCACCTGAATGGAGCGTGTCTCGCCGGGCGCGATGATCTGCTGCGCCACGATGTGCGGCGTCAATTGCGGACCGCCCACGCAGTAATCGACGACGGAAATGGGGCGAATGGCGGCGTGTGGGCGGAAGGTCACTTCCAGCGCATGATCGAAATTGACGGCGAAGTCCATGCGGCATGACGGACAGTGCGCCTGATCGCGAATCTCATTCAGCTGCGCGGCCGTGGTTCTGGCGCCGCGGCACATGGGGCACACCACGTTCCAGCGCAAATCCAACAGGCTGCGCCGGGTGGCGGCCAGGCACAGCTGCAGCACATCGCGCCGGGGGGCGCCCCACCGATCGGCCAGCGCGTAAGGCCGCAGGTGGGCCACCTCTTCATCTGCTGCCGCGCTGATCAAGTCTGTCAGCCGCTCGATCAGATCGGCGGCGTAGCCATCCCGCGCCAGGTCACGCGCGCCGGCTTGCAGGCGCTGCGCGGCTTCGCCCGTCATGAAGGCGCGCGGTGTGCTGAAGGGGCCGCGTGAGTCGATCGGGTTCTGGAGGAATGCATCGATCTGCTGGAAGGCGCGCGCGAAACGGCGGCGGGAGATCAAGCCGATCTGGATCGGGATCGCCATCGAGCCAAGGGGGGTGGCCGGACGGGCGATTACTTCGTACTGCAACTGCGTGCCTTGCGCGTTGGGGGTCAGCGTGGCGCGGCTGGTGAAGTCGCGCAGGATGGGGCCGTGAAAGCGGCGATAGACGCTGAAGCGATACGGCTGCTCCCATTCAAAGGGATGCTCGTCCCAGGCCAGCGGCACCAGGTAGCGGGCGCGCACCTGCTGCACATCCGTATCTTCTTCGGCGATGGCTTGCACGGTGTAGCCCACGGCCACGCGATTGAAGCGCTGCGTGTCGGACACATACGGCCACAGCTGCTCGGCGGTGGAGCGCAGCGGCCAGGACCAGCGGTAGTGAAAGTCGCGCATGGTGACTGTGCTATTTCCTTGTCAGTGGCAGATATACTTTGTAACTGTGCAGCAAGATGGGGCCGGCCACGTTGTTGGATTCATTAAATTCCGGAACCAGGCCGCCCAGCGAATGACTGGGCAGACAAGGATCCGTGCCATTCGCTGGGCTGCAATCAAAGTTGTCGATCTTGAAGTATAAGATCGCGCGCTGACTCTGCGTTACGACTAGATTCGCCACCACGACGGTAACAGCCTGGCCTGCCGCAATGGACGTTACGCTGGCATAGGGATCGCCGTAGCCGTGGAAGGGATACGAGGGCGGCGGCACAGCCGGATCGATAAAGGCATCCACGTAGAAGCCGCCGCACGTCGGGGCCTTGGGATTACAGGCTCGTCCGCTGCCGTGGTTGTTGATCACCAGGGTGACTGAGAATTTTCTGCCGGGCACGATCGCCGGTGGGACAATGACCTGGGCAATCGACAGATCAGGTATGCCGATGAAGGTGTCGTAAGTGGCCGAGGCGGCAGGCAGCCCGCCCGGTCCGTCGTCCTGTATGACGAAGGGCAGTGGCAGGGCGTTGCTCGCCAGGGTGTAGGTCGGCGGCAGCGTCACGACGTAGGTCAGCTGTCCGCTTTGCCTGGCGGCCAGATTGCCGACAACGTACTGATCGATGTTGCCGTCAAGGCTCCAGCCCACAGGCGGCCCGGCCAGCCATGCCGGACGTGTGGTCGTAAGCACGACACCGGTGGTGTCCATGGCGGAGGTGTTGGTATAGCGCACCGTGTAGGTGATGATTTTTCCCGGATAGGGTGTGCCAGGATCGTACGCGACCGTCAGGCTCAGCGCGGGCCGTGTGGCGATGAGATTCACGTCTGTGGCGAGATTGTTTGTCAGGTCGTCACCGGGCGTGGTGGCGGCCATACCAGCGGTGTTGGTCATGACGCGCAACCCGGCCGGCAGGGTGGGCGACAGGCGGGCGCTGATGGTGAACGCCCCGTTCGCCGCGGCGGGCAGCTGGCCGATCGTGAAGGAGTAGACTTGATCACTCGTGAAGACACAGGCCGTACAGCCGACGAACGTCATGTAGTCAGGCAGTCGATCGGTGATGACGGCATTCGCGGCGGGCGCTGTGCCAACATTGGCATAGCTGAGCGTGTAGGTGGTGAGCTGTCCGGCGGCGATCTCTGTCAGGCCGTCGCTCTTGGATAGTGTCACGTCGGGCGCGCTGGAGATGGTGGCGGTCAACAGTGACTGGGCCGCAACCAGGTCGGTGGACGTGATGCGGGCCGTGTTGGTGATCACCACGCCGTCGGGCAGGTTATTGGCGATCTGCACAGTCAGCGTCACCGCCTGTGCGATCTGCGGCTGGACTTGTCCCAGATTCCACGTTACGATGCCGCCGTTGCTGCCGCACCCGATCGGTTCACACTGCACAAACGAGGTGTGCAGCGGCAGAGCGTCGGTGAGGCTGGTGCTGGCGGCGTAACTCGATCCGGTGTTGGTGTAGTGCAGGGTGAAGGTTAGCAGGCTGTTGGCCGTGGGCGTGATCGGCGCGGCAGCCTGATTCAGTTCCAGCCGAGGCGCTACCACCAGAGTCTGCTGCGTGGTGGTGTAGGGCGACGCTTCGCGCGCCGACACGACCACGCGATTGTTGAGGATGGTCGTATCAGTCAGCGGCCGGTTCACCCGCACCGTGACCAGGATGGTGCGGCTGTCACCGCTGCCGTTGAGTGTGTTGGTCAGCCAGATATTCGGATGAATGTCCGGCGGCGGATTGGCCGCGACAAAGGTCACTTCGGCGGGGTACGTTTCCGTGATGCGGACGCCGCTGACTGGCGCGTTGCCGTCGTTGCGATATTGGATCGAGTAGGAGAGTGAATCGCCGGGCCGCGCCGGATCAGGCGAATCGGTTACACTCACGCTGAGGTCCGGCAGGGCGTTCACCGGCGTGGTCGTGGTGTAGCTGGCGGTATTGATTCCGGCGGCGCCGATCTGCACAGAGTTGGTCAGTACACTGCCTACAGGCATCTGGCCGGGCGTGGTCATGAACACGACGATGGAACGCGGATCATTCACGGCCAGGTTGCCGATCGACCAAATGTTGACGCCGGATGTCGGCGCTGGCACGGCGCTGAAGAAGGTAGCGCTGGGCGGATACGTTTCAGTAATGACCACGTTCTGTGCAGCGGCGTTGCCTTCGTTGGTGTAGACGATGGTGTATTGCAGCGGACTGCCCGGTGTCAAGGGATGCGGGCTCGCGGTTTTGCTGATGCGCAACAGCGGCGCCTGCACGGTGATGGCGCCTGTGGTGTCCGTAATGCCGCCTGAGGTCGCTTGGATGGTCCCGGTGCCGCTGACGACAGGCGTGAATTGGGTGCCAATGTTGATCGTCGGCCACAGATGGCCGGCGACAACGCCGGTTCCGCTCCACGTCGCCGTGCGTGCTCCGATGAGATTGTCGTAGGCATCATAGGCGGCGGCGTAGACCGCCAGGGTGCCGTAAATGTTGAGGGTGACGTCATTGACGGCAGAGCCTGCTCCGGCAGGGGCGTCCTCAATGGCCAGGCGGCTGTAGATCGCCGGTGTGACGGTCAACACGGCTGTGCTCACAGCTGAGGCATTGATGCCGGTGATCAGCCAGGTGTTTCTAAGCGTCGGCGTTACGACGTTGGCCGCGAAGGTTCCGCCCGACGCCGGTGTGATGCTGAAGTTGGTGCTGGGGGTGACACTGCCGATGGCGTTGCCGAAGGCGTCGGTGGCGATGGCGGTATAGGTGATGCGTTGTCCGGCGCTGATCACCGCTGTCGGCGGTTGAATCGTCAGCGTATACGGCGCGCCGGGCTGCACGTTCACCACGGCAAATCCGGTGGTGATGCCCTGCGTGGCCGTGACGCGTCTTCCGGCGGCGACGCTGGTCTGCGCGGTGAAGACGCCGCTGCTGTCGATCGCTCCGCCGTTGGTCGTCCACGTCGGTGTGATGGGCACGACATTGCCGTATTGGTCAGCGCCGCTGGCCGTGAAGGTCCGGGTGGTCGCCACCGTAAGGGTCACGCCGGCGGGCGCAACGCTGATCTGATACAGCGGCCCGGCGATGATGTCGACGCTGGCGGCGCCCGCGATTGAACTTTGCGTGGCCGTGATTAGGCGGTTGGCGGCCACCGTTGTTTGCGCGGTGAAGACGCCACTGCTGTCGATCGCTCCGCCGTTGGTGGTCCAGGTAGGCGTAAGGGGCGCCGCGTTGCCGTATTGGTCAAACCCACTGGCCGTAAACAACTGCGTCGTTCCGGCTGCCACGCTGGCCGTGGGCGGCGCGATCGTGATCGTAGTCAGCGGCCCGGCAATGATGGCGACACTGGCCGTGCCTGAGATCGAACTCTGGGTGGCCGTGACTAAGCGGTTGGCGGCCACCGTTGTTTGCGCGGTGAAGACGCCGCTGCTGTCGATCGCTCCGCCGTTGGTCGTCCAGGTAGGCGTGAGAGGTACTGCGTTGCCATATTGATCGAAGCCGCTGGCGCTGAACAAGCGTGTCGCGCCTGCCATCACAGTGGCGCTGGGCGGCGTGATCATGATCGCACTCAACGACCCGGCGATGATGTTGACGCTGGCGGTGCCCGAGATCGTATCTTGGGTGGCCGTGATCGATCGGCTGGAGGCAGCCGCCGTTTGCGCGGTGAAGACGCCGCTGCTGCTGATCGATCCGCCGTTCGTCGCCCAGGTGGGTGTGATCGGCACGCCGTTGTCGTATTGATCGTAGCCGCTGGCCGTAAATGACAGGCTGGTTCCGGCGACGATGTTGGCGCTGGATGGGTTGAGCTTGATGAGGTGCAACGGCCCGGCGACGATGTTAACCGTGGCCGCGCCGGAAACGAGTTGGTCTGTGGCCGTCACCAGCCGTCCCGCGCTGGCCGTGGTCTGCGCGGTGAAGACACCGCTGCTGTCGATCGCTCCGCCGTTGGTCGTCCACGCGGGCGTGATGGGCACCGCGTTGCCGTATTGATCGAAACCGGCGGCGCTGAACGATTGTGTCGTGCCCGCTGCGACATCGGCGGTGGGCGGCGACACCACGATCGCGCTCAACGGCCCGGCGACGATGGTGACGCCGGCCGTGCTGATTACGGCGTCCTCCGTGGCGGTTACGAGCCGGCCGGCTGCGACGGTGGTCTGCGCGGTGAACACGCCGCTCGCGCTGATCGTGCCGCCGTCGGTTTCCCATTTCGGCGCGACCACCACGGTGTTGCCGTATTGGTCAAAGCCTTGCGCGCCGAATACTTGTGTGACGCCAGCGGCCAGGGTCACGTTGGCAGGCGAGATTACCATGGAAGTCAGCGGCCCGGCGACGATGTTGACGCTGGCCGTGCCGGAGAAGGGGCTTTGGGTGGCCGTAATCAAGCGGCCCACGGTGGCCGTGATCTGTGCGGTGAAGACGCCGCTGCTGCTGATCGATCCGCCGTTGGTGGTCCAGGTGGGCGTGATCGGCACGGCGTTGCCGTATTGATCGAAGCCGCCGGCGGTGAACAAGCGCGTCGTGCCCGCTGTGATGTCGGCAGTCGTCGGCGACACGCTGATGGAGCTCAACGGCCCGGCGATGATGTTGACGCTGGCGGCGCCGGTGATGGCATACTGTGTGGCGGTTACAAAGCGCCCTGTCGCCACGCTGAACTGGGCGGTGAACACGCCGCTGCTGTTGATCGCTCCGCCATTCGTCGCCCAGTGCGGCTCGAGGGCGACCGCATTGCCATACTGGTCAAAGCCGTTGGCCGTGAACGATCGCGTAGTGCCGGCGACGACGTTGGCCGTGGCCGGCAGTACCACAATCGAGTTCAATGGTCCGGCGGTGATGTTGACGCTGGCGGCGCCGGTGATTGAATTATGAGCGGCTGTGATCAAGCGCCCGGCGGCCACCGTGGTCTGCGCTTCAAAGAGTCCGCTGGCATCGATGGCGCCGCCGTTGGTGTCCCAGGTGGGCGTGATAGGCACGGCATTGCCGTATTGATCGAAGCCGTCCGCTGTGAAGAGGCGCGTGGCTCCGGCTGTAACGTCGGCGGTGGTGGGCGACACCACGATCGAATTCAGCGGCCCGGCGACAATGTTGACGGTGGCGGCGCCGGCCACGACATCCTGCGTGGCCGTGACCAGGCGTCCAGCCGCCACACTGAACTGCGCCGTGAAGACCCCGCTGGCATCGATGGCGCCGCCGCTGGTGGCCCAGGTGGGCGTGATGGTGACGGTGTTGCCGTATTGATCGAAGCCCTGTGCGCTGAATGTCTGCGTTGTCCCGGCGGTCACGTCAACGCTGGGTGGCGATACCACGATCGAGCTCAGCGGCCCGGCCACAATGGTGACGCTGGCCGTGCCGGAGATTGAGTTAGCCGTGGCCGTGACCACTCGTTCGGCGGCGGCCGTGGTCTGTGCGGTGAACACGCCGCTGCTGCCGATCGATCCGCCATTCGTCGTCCAGGTTGGCGTGAAGGATACGACATTGCCGTACTGATCGAAGCCCTGCGCGCTAAACGTCTGGGTCGTGCCGGCGGCCACCGTGGCGCTGGCCGGCGAGACCACGATCGAACTCAACGCCCCGGCGATGATGTTAACGCTGGCATTGCCGCTGATGGCGTCTTGCGTGGCCGTGACCAGCCGCCCGGCGGCCGCCGTGGTCTGTGCGGTGAACACGCCGCTGCTATTGATCGAACCGCCGTCGGTGGTCCAGGTGGGTGTAATGGTTACCGCGTTGCCGTACTGATCGAACCCATTGGCCGTGAACAGGCGCGTGGTGGCGGCTACAACATTGGCGCTGGGCGGCGAGACTACGATCGAACTCAACGGCCCGGCCACAATGTTGACTGTCGCCGTGCCGGAGATCGAATCGTAGGTGGCGGTCACCAGGCGTCCAGCAGCAATCAGCGTCTGCGCCTCGAACAGGCCGCCTTCAGTGATCGATCCGCCGTTGCTTGACCACGTGGGCGTAACGGGCACGGTGTTGCCGTATTGATCGAAGCCGGTGGCGGTAAAGAGCTGCGTCGCGCCTGCCGCAACATCGACGTTGTTCGGCGCTACGAGGATGCCTTCCAGCGGCCCGGCAATGACGTCGACACTGGCTGTGCCCGAAATGGCGCCTTGCGTGGCGGTGATTAATCGCCCGGTGGCGACCGCCGTCTGCGCGGTGAAGACACCGCCGACGCTGATCGTTCCGCCATTCGTTGACCAGGTGGGTGCGACACTGACCGGGTTGCCGTATTGATCGAAGCCGCTGGCGGCGAAGGTCTGCACGCCGCCCGCGACGACGATGGCCGTGGCCGGCGTGATCACGATCGAATTGAGCGGCCCGGCGATAATGTTGACGCTGGCAGTGCCGGAAATGCCGTCTTGCGTGGCGGTGACTGCGCGTCCGGTAGCCACGCTGGTCTGCGCCGTTAACACCCCGCTGGCGTTGATGGTCCCGGCGCTGGTACTCCAGGTGGGCGTGATGAGCACGGCGTTGCCATATTGATCGTAGCCGCTGGCGGAAAAGGTGCGCGTGGCTCCAGCGGCCACACTGGCGCTGGGTGGCGATACTACAATGGTGCTCAATGACCCGGCGACAATGTTGACCACTGCCGTCCCGGAGATCGAGCTATAGGTGGCTGTGACCAGACGGCTTGCGGCGGCCACCGTGTCAGCCGTCAACAAGCCGCTGGCATCGATCGATCCGCCGTTCGTGGACCAGACCGGGGCAATGGTGACGGGGTTGCCGTATTGATCGAAGCCGCTGGCGCTGAAGGCCTGTGAGCCGCCTGCCACGACATTCACGCTGGCCGGTGTGACTACGATCGAACTCAACGGCCCGGCGTTGATGTTGACCACCGCCGTCGCGGTTATGCCGGCGCTGGTGGCCGTGACCAGGCGGCCAGAAGCAACGCCGGTCTGCGCGGTAAACAGGCCCGTCTGATCGATGACGCCGCCGTCGGTTTCCCACGTGGGCGTGACGATCACCTCGTTGCCAAATTGATCGTATCCTTGGGCGGTGAAGATTTGCGTTGCGCCGGCGCTGACATTTGCCGGGTTGGGCGCGATGGTCATGGACACCAGCGGCCCGGCCATGATGTCAACCAGGGCTGTGCCGGAGATTGGTTCCTGGGTGGCGGTCACCAGTCGCCCGCTGGCGACTGCGGTCTGTGCTGTAAACAAGCCGCCCGTCAGGATGGCGCCGCCATTGGTGGTCCAGATGGGCGTGATGGCAACGGAATTGCCGTATTGATCGACGCCGTCGGCCGTGAAGGTATAGGTGGCGCCGGCCACGACGCTGACGTGGGACGGCGACACCACGATGGATGCCAGCAGGCCTGCGGATAGATCAAGATTGAGCGTATCGCTGACCACACCATCGCCCACTTCAATGACGCCAGAGCCGATGGCAGTGCCCGCGCTCCACGTACCGGTGACGATGCCGTTGCTGTCGGTGACACCCAGGCCAGTGACGGTACCCAACGTGGCGGGCGTGATGACACTAGACAGGTTCACGCCGGACACCAGATCGCCGGTCAGATCGTAAACAGTTGCGGTGATGATGGCTGTGGCGCCGCTGTTGGCGATGAGGATCGTGGGCGTGATTTCCAGGGTGATGGTCTGCGGCGCGCCGGCGTCGAGTGGCCGACGCAGCGGTTGCAGCTCAATCGGGTTGAGTCGTCCGATCGAGCCGGACACACCGATCGGTGGGGTGGTTGTCCCGGCGGCGGCTGGAAGATCGAGCGCGCTTGCGTTCAGCGGGGACACCAGCAACCAGACGATGACGATCAGACGCAGGATCCGGGCATACATGTCTTCTCACTCCCTCAGTCTTAATCGCTTTCCCAATCATCACAAGCCAGGTGTCGGCCGGGGCGTCACCGTCGGCGGCGGGCTGGTGGGTGGCGGCTCCGTCGGCGGCGGAACGGTGGGCGGCGGGTTGGTCGGCGGCGGATTCGTCGGCTGGGGCGGCTCGTAGGGCCGCGGCGTGGCCGTGGGGACTTCTGTTGTCACATACAGGGTGGGCGGCGGTGTGCTGGTGGCTGTGCGACGCGGGCGAGGCCGGGTTGACGTAGGCGTCGGCGTCGCAGTGTCGGTGGCGGTGGGTGTGTAGGTGGGGGTGTCCGTCGGCGTAAGCGCAACGATCGGAATGGGCGTGGCAGTAGGCGCCTCGGTGGCCGACGGCGGCGCGGGCGTGGGCGTGATCAATGAGATGAGGCGCAGCGTTTCGCCCGGCTCGAGGCTGGCCCGCCAGCCGGCGGGCAGTGTGGCCTGGTGGCTGTCCGAGCGCACATCGAACTCGCCGGCTGTGATCGTCGCCTGCAAGCTGTTGCCCGCAAAGCCCAGTTGATAACTGCCTGCCGCGCCGCGTGAGGCTACGGTCAACTCGCTTACCACCATGGTAAAAGCTTTGGCGGCTTCGGCATAGGCTTGCGCTTCATAGGCAGCACCGCGCAGATCGGCTGTGAGCGAGCCGGCTGCCAGCCGGAAAATTGGCAGGCGATCAGCCTGGCGCAGCGCGTAGAGCAGCAGCTGCGAGTCAGGTTCCAGACGCAGCGTGCCACCGTCAGGGAATTGCAGCGTCACGCTCTGATCGGCCGTGGTGAACAGCCGATCGCCAACGCGCAGTTGGACGCTGTCGCCCAGTGCGCTGCGGCTGCCCGTGCCGGCGCGTGCCAGTGTGGCCGCGCCGTCGAGACGAGTCAGCGCTACGACGGCGGCGGGATCGCTGGTGGCCGTTTGCTCGCCGCCGCAGCCGGCAAGCAGCACGAGCAATGCCAGCAGTCCGATCATCTGCCAAAGCCGCGCTGTCACAAAATGGTGCGTCACGTTACCGTCCTTGATCCCCGCTGAGCTGTATGACTTCATTCTAGCACGGCTTGACCTTCCTTACCTGAAAACACGTGTGGGCCTATGCTGATTGTAACGCACAGGCCCACGCGGCAGATGTTGCAGTTTGGTTACAGGTGTTTAGCGCAGCACGCGTTCGTCGCCGGCCCGTTTGGTGACGCCCTGGGCGTCGAGGTGTTCCATCAGGGCCAGCGCGTATTTGCGGCTGGTGTTGAAGAGATCGCGCACCTGCGCCACGGTGATGGTTTTGTGCTCGATCAGATACGCGCGGATCTGTTCCACGCCCGATCGGTACGTCTCGGCCAGCAAGAGCACCTCGTCGCTGAGCTTGACGAGGCGTCCCAGATCGATCAGCGCGCCCAGTACATCCGCTCCGACAATTTGCTCCGCATCTTTGGGCAGCGGCGTATTCCACGGGGCGGCGTTGAATTGGGCGGTGAGCGCGTCAATGGCCTGCTGCTGATCGGGTTTGAAGGTGATCGTGAAGCCGGGTAGATGCAGGGCGGAACCTGTGGCGGCCAGGAGATTTTCTTGCAGCGCCTGCTCGACGATCACGTTGAAAGTCTTGGTGTCCAATCCCAGGCGGCTTTTCAATTCCTCGCGCGGCATGCCGATCTTCAGCGGATTGATCTGGTGATAGGCGCCGAGCTGCTGTTCGATCTGGCGGCGCAGCGCCGCCCAGCCGCTGGCCGCCAGGTAGAGATCGGCTTTCAACTGACAAGCTTGCTGTGTCTCAAGGAGTTCATGCAGCGCGGTTGACGCTTCCGCGCTCGACACTGACGCGCGCTTGAAGAGCTCGGCAGAGTTGAGCGGGCCGGATGATTCCAGCGCTTTCAACAGCAATTCGCTGGGCGTGCCGCGCGCCAGCGTCTCCAGCCGCGCCAGCACTTCCGGCCGGAAGCGGCGATGTCGGCGGCCTGGTTGCGGATCGATGACGAGGCCGCCGCCCAGCGTGAGCGACGGCGAGGGCAGCCGCACGATGAAGCGATCGCCTTTGACCAGCGCCAGTGGTGCGCGCAGCGCAAACTGGACCCAGCCGGTGCGGCCCGGCGGAAGTTGTTCGTCGTTCAGCAGGCGCACGTGCGCGATGACTTCGGCGGCGCCCTGAAAGAATTTGACTTCGGTGTTGTGGGCCAGCGGACGCGGCGCGCTGGCGAGATATTCGAACTGCGCATCACACAGCACGGTGGGCGTCAGCCAGCCCGGCGTGGTGACGACAGCGCCGCGGCGCACCTCGCTCCACTCGACGCCGCTGAGATTGATCGCCACACGGCTGCCGGGCACGGCCACGTCAAGTTTGGTCTGGTGTGTCTGCAAGCCGCGAATGCGCGCCGGCAGGTTCTGCGGCAGGATCACGACTTCATCACCCACGCGCAGCGAGCCGTCGATCAGCGTGCCGGTGACCACCGTGCCGAAGCCCGCCACCGAGAAGATGCGATCGATCGCGTGGCGCGGGCGGCCGCGATCGGGGCGCGGCGGGCGCTGCTGAATGATTTGATCGAGGGTGGCGAGCAGTTCGGGGAGGCCGCGGCCCGATCGGGCAGACACCGGAACGATCGGGGCGGAGGCGAGCACGGTGCCGCGCAGCGCTTCCTGCACGTCGAGTTGGATCAACTCCAGCCAGTCGGCATCCACCAGATCGATCTTGGTGAGCGCCACGACCCCGGCGTTGATCCGGAGCAGATCGAGAATGGCCAGATGCTCGCGCGTCTGCGGCATTACGCCTTCGTCGGCGGCGATGACGAACAGGGCCGCGTCGAGACTCCCCACACCTGCCAGCATGTTCTCGATAAAGTCGATGTGGCCGGGCACATCCACGATGCCGACCGCTTCGCCGCCGGGCAGGGTGAGCCACGCAAAGCCAAGATCGATGGTCATCTCGCGCTCGCGCTCTTCCTTGAGCCGATCGGGATGCGTGCCGGTGAGGGCCTGGACCAGCGTGGATTTGCCGTGATCGACGTGACCGGCAGTGCCAATGACGCGCATGATGGCAGATTGCTAACGGCGCTGATCGAGCATGGAGCCGGGCAGGCCGATGCCGTCTTCCGGCGCTTGGGCGGGCGGCACGGGATAGCTGGGCAGCGAGCTCTTGGTCTCGACCAGGCCCGTGACGGCTTCGATGAACGCTTGCAGGAATTTGTCGTGATCGTTGCGCAGCACCGTAATTTGGTCCTGCAGCGGAGCGGGCGCGGCTTCCAGCCGTTCCAACCGTTCTTCTTCGGCGCGATGCACGCGTTCGTGCTCGTGCCAGCGCGTTTCGATGTGCGGTTCCAGCTTGCCCCAGCGTTTTTCAAATTCCGCCAGAAAATCTTCGAACTGCTTCTTGACGCGCTCTTCAAACATGCGCTCCACTTCGCTGAGCTCGGCCACACGCAGGCGCAGCGCTTCCTGGAAATTGTTCAACTCGGCTTCGGCGCGCTGATTGATCAACGCTTGCTCGCGCAGTTTGTTCAGCACGGCGGTGTAGTCCACCACTTGATCGCGCAGCTGCGTGATCAGCGACTCGAAGGACTTCACCTGCTGCTGCAAACGGAAGTCGCCGGCGCGCAGATCGTCCAG
Source organism: uncultured Anaerolineae bacterium (assembly GCA_964398185.1). Lineage (GTDB taxonomy): Bacteria > Chloroflexota > Anaerolineae > Fen-1058 > Fen-1058 > Fen-1058. The sequence continues at coordinate 50,644 of CAYNML010000045.1, forward strand.
TTGTTTGTCGTGATCGCTGAGGCGCGCCGCGAGCGGCTCGAACCGCGGCGGGAGCTTGCCGACCGCGTCTTCGACCACTTGCTGCTTGCCAGCCAGGATGTCGAGTTTTTTCAGCTGGGCGGTGGTTTCCTGCTCCACAGCCAGCAAGCGCTTCAGATCCTGCCGCCGCCCTTCTTCCAGGTAGGGTACGCCGCGCGTGCGCTCTTCCACCAGCTGCACCGCGGCATCGATCTGCGGCTGCAGGCGCTGCACCAATTCTGCCAGGCGTTTTTCCTCGGCGCGGCGATTGGGCAGCTCTTCTTCGATCTTGCCGATGCGCGGGATTTCGACTTTGACTTCGTTGATCTGGCGCTGCAACGTTTCGATCGACAGGTTGCGGATGCGCTCGGTCTCGCGTTCCGACTTTTTGCGGTCGTCGTCCAGCCGAGTGATCATCGCGACGATGTCGGTCTTGAACTCTTCCAGCACGCGGTCGGTGTTGAGCAGGCGGGCCATGACGGCCTGCGACGCTTTCACCGAATTATCCAGCTCTTGCTGGCGGCGCGTCGCTTCGGCGATCTCCCGCGCCTGCCCGGCCAGCTGTTCTTGCAGCGTGGCAATCTGCGCCTTGTCTTTGCGGCGCTCGTCTTCCATCCATTTGATTTGCTGAGCCAGTTGGCCCAGGCTGAGATCGTCCATAGGTGTGCCTCCACAGTTCGGGCGGATTATACAATGAACAATGAACAATGAACAATGAACAATGAGCAATGAGCAATGAACAATGAGCAAAGAGCAATGAGCAATGAACAATGAACAATGGCTCTTCCGGGTTCAGCGGGATTATTGTCACCAACGTGCGTCATTGCGA
>CAYNML010000046.1:0-51119 GCA_964398185.1 uncultured Anaerolineae bacterium
GACGATCAGCTCAGAATAGCCGCGCGTAGAGGTGATGGGATCCCCTTCAGCTGAATCCTGACCATAGTAAGTGGAGTCGGCGCCCGCCATCATCGCGGAGCGTTGTGTGCTCTGCGGCGTGGGTGTTGGCTGCAGCGACTTGCCGTCGGCAGGCGCTTGATTGGTGCTCGCCGGGCTGGGTGTCATGGTGGGCGAAACCTCTTTCCCGATCGCGAAGTCGTTCCCGGCTGCGGGCGTGGCCGTCTGGGTTGGCGATACGTCAATGGTTTGGGCTGAAGTCCCGACCGGTTGCAAGATCACGCCAATGACCACGCACGTCAGGCTGATCAAGGCCAAGACTGCGAGCAGGCGTGTAATCACCGTGTTGACCGATCGTTTCGAAGTTGCGAGTGACATGTAGAACCCTCCACACGAGGAAAGATCAAATGAGGTTGAAACACCTGAGAGCACAGTATAGGGCAACCGCACAAGCGCTGTCTACCTGAGGAATGTCACGAAAACGGGGTGATCGACCCGTACAAAAAAGGTCGATTTTTGTACGGCAAATCCGTACAGGCTTTGTACGGCGTCAAGCAGAGAAAGGTCGGTAAAACGCGCCAGACTAGAGCAAATTGCTTTTGCATTGATGGAGCGCTCCCGCTCGCTGCGCGTGACAATCCCGCGGCTGGAAACGGCGGATTGTCACGCGCAGCGGCCTTGAGCATCAACTGAGGAGCAATTTGCTCTAAGTGTGTGATGGCGCGTCATGCTGCTCGCGTGCATATTGCCGTAACTCTGTTTGCGAGTGCAGGCCTAACTTGTCGCGTAGTCTGCGGCAGTACGTTCCAACTGTGTCTGTGTCCACGCCCAGCGCCGCCGCGATCTCAGTATTTGTCCGGCCAACGCCCAGGAGGCGCAGCACTTCGCGTTCGCGTTTGCTCGGAGGCTTGGTGCGAACGACGGGGGCAGGTGACGGACCTTGCAGGAAGGCCGCTACCACATGCTCAACCAACGACGCGCTCAAATAGTGACGTCCCTGCAAGGCGAAGCGAATCGCCACCAGCAGTTCACGATCGCTGGATTCTTTGAGAACGTAGGCCAGCACTCCGCCACGCAAGGCGCGCAGCACGTAGCCTGAATTGTCATGCATGGACAGCACGACGATGCGTGTCTGTGGGGAACAACGCCGCATGTCTTCCAAAATCGCCAGTCCATTCAAGCCGGGCATGACCAGATCGAGCAGCAGCACGTCGGGTTGGAGTTCTGCCGCCAAGCGCAAGGCGGTGGCGCCATCACCCGCTTCGCCCACAACCGTGAAATCCGGTTGCTCACTCAGCAGGCGCTGGAGGCCCTGCCGGACGACGACGTGATCATCGGCCAATAGAATGCGCGTCATGTGGATTCCTCTCTCGCGTGTGATTCAATCAGTGGTAGTTCCACTGCCAGGCGTGTCCCGTCACCAGGCGCCGTTTCCAGCCTGAACGTGCCGCCCAACAACTTCGCTCGCTCACGCATGTTGCTCAGGCCATACGATTCAGCGGGATTGATCGCTGCCAGGTCAAAGCCCTGTCCGTCATCCACCACTTGAATCAGCAATCGGTCGGGTTGTGCCCTCACACTCACCATCACCGACTGGGCCGCTGCGTGGCGCGCCACATTGGTGATCGCTTCTTGCACGATGCGATACGCCGCCAGCTCCACTTCGGCTGAAAATCGTAATGTCGCATCAGGCAACTGCCATTTCACCTGCAGCGCCAGTTGTCGCGTGAAGCGCCCCACCAGTTCGCTCAAGGCTTCAGTGAGTCCAAGATCTTGCAGGATCGAGGGGTATAGTTCGTGGGCCAGGTGACGGATCTGGCGGCTCAGCGTCTCCAGCATGGTCTTGGCTTCCGCCAGATCGCGCTGCGCCGCCGGCGTAGCGCCGGGTTGTGCGTGTGCGACCGTGAGGATGATGGCGGTCAGGGCCTGGCCGATCTCATCGTGTAGATCGCGCGCCAGACGGCTGCGTTCCTGCTCTTGCGCGTTCAACAACTGGCGCGGGAATTCGCGCAATTGATCCAGCGCCTGTTGTTGCGCCGTGATGTCGCGCACGATGGCCAGGACTCGGTCCGAACGGAGGTAAGCCACTCGAACTTCAAAGTGATGCTCTTGCTCGTCGAGCGGCAACGTCCATGCGCACTGGGTTAACTTCTTCTCGCGCAGTGTATTGTCTATCGCGCGCTGAAGGTTCCGGGCGGCGGCGACCGGCAGGAGTTCAGCCATATTGCGCTGCAAGACCTCACTCGTCGGGTGAAACAGATTGGCCCCCGGTGGATGGTTGAGGTCGAGGAGTGTGCCGTCGGCGCGCAGTTCCAGCAGCAGGTCGGGCGTGGAATCGCGAAAGGCCCGGATGAAGCGGGCGTCTTGCTCAAATTGATATTCCGTGACGAGGATCGCGTGCAGGTGCTGGCGCACAACGCTGATCAGGGGGTTCGATTCCGGCGCAGGATCTGTTGGTGTGGACATGGGCACAGTGTGAATCATCTCGATTGCGCGGCAGGCGCAAGATTGCCGGGGATTGTAGAGGGATTGGGTAGGTTCGTCAACCAACCGCCAAATGGTCCGCTGGTTCACAACCCCAAAATTGCGATACAACTGCGATAAAAACCCCTTGACACGCGCCTCGAACTCGTGATAGAGTATTGACCAAGAAGTTCGATCGACAGAGCAGCGCCGATCATCAACTGAATACGTAGCACGACGCCTCCATCCTCCGAGATGGAATCTAACGACGCAACACTGCCCACCTAGCGGCTTTGCGTCGTTTTTCGTTTCTGGCTGATGGATAGTGAAGCCAGGCACGGGCCGCGGTGCACCTTAACAACTGAAGTAAAGGGAAGATTTCACTACGCGGCGGCGACAGTGACGGTCGCCGCGTCGGATACTCTCACCTATCGGCTTTCCGGCAATGATTGCCGGAGGCCCATACTTTGCGGCTCGCAGCGCTGAAGCCGCCCACTACGAGGTTATCGCTGTATCTCCAAAAACAACCGTGAACCAGAACTGGCGCATCTGTAACGCCAGTGATCGAACCGATCTCTTTCGTCACATTTGACGTTCCTGCCGTACTCTCAAGCCTTACCTCTAGCAGCGAAGGTCGCGTCTGCCAGTTCGCCACACGGCGACGGCGGCGCGACAAGGCGCGTCAGTGACGCGCCGCTGTCGCGACCGTTCGTCTGCTCACTACTCGCCAGAATCCCGATCTGGCCCATTCGGCCCGAAGCCTCTCTTCGGGCTTTTGGCGTTTATGCAGTTCCGGATAGCCGTGTGCGTTGGTTTTGTGTATCGGCAGTGCCTTCACCCATACATAGCCGAGGTGAGAAATGTCAAAAGAGATGATGAGTACGCCGGTTGAAACGGATGGTGATGGATCTGCGGATCTCATCGCTGATTTGCTCGAATTCCTGCTCGATCCCGATGACGATGAAGCGCCTCCATCTGAAGAGCGCCTTGCATATGAGGCGAGCGGCAGTGATCAGATGAATCAATGAAATAGATCGCGCGCAGTTGTCCAGGCACGGCTTGTAATGCTACAATGTGTTCCTATGAGCGAAGAAAGTGATACGACTCATTGGATCAGCGTCCCTGACGCGGCGCACATCAGCGGCTACCATCCAGAACATCTGCGCAAACTCCTCAAGGCTGGCAAGATACATGGACGAAAATTTGCCACTGTCTGGCAGGTTGATGAAACGAGCCTGCACGCCTACCTTCAACGCATCGAGCAACTCGGGGAAAAACGGGGACCAAAATCAGGGGCTTGACTAATATGATATAATACTTGATAGTCAAGCATTTCAATTTCTTCAAACGGGCGGCGTGGATGTTTGCGGCATTCACGACGCCCTAACCAACACGACCGAGCAAGCGGCGCGTGCTGGCTGTGGCGCATTTTACCACAGCGCTTCACGGCATGACCGGCTTCGGTTATGCCGTTTCGTTGTCTACGAGCGGTCATGTGTGCGAGTTTACCATCGTACACACTCCGTCCGCTAGCGAAGGAGGTGAAGCCACACACAACATCGCAAACCGCGACATCAGCGCGGCCCTGCGCAGGTTGAAGGTTCGCCAGTAGCGACGGGATGAAGCGGCACACCGCCGGCCCAAACCTGACTCACCAAAGCGCCATGAGGCAGCGCTACGGGAAAGAACGGGGAAAAGTTCCTGCTGCTCACACCAGGCTCAACAACAAAGATTTCGAAACTGCCATACCACGGGACAATAAAAAGAGCCGTCGTGATTGACGGCCCCGGCGAGGTGGGGATCATCCGTTCAAAGATTGCTCCCCACTTCGCTCCTCATGATAGCACCAAGAATAAGGGGGAGCAACGTGTTTACACCGCAATTGGGTCGTTGCATTAAAGGTGTCGAGTATGCCTCGCTGACTTCACTCTTGCAGGACTTTCGACGGCAACTGGAACATGAAAATGGCGGACCTATCCACGAATTAGGTGAAGTCAATGCGGCGGAATTGCTGAGCGATCTGTGTGTCTTCTTAGGCTTGTCTGATCAGAATCGTCGCAAGGTGCTGGACGTGCGCGCTGCGATGTACATCGATCAAGCAGTGGCAACGCAAGTAGCACAGGCGATCAGGCATTAGGGGGCGATAGTGGACACGTCAGAATCGAACGGACACAAGCGAGCGGTCCTCGTGGCGCGCGTTTCGACACAACGACAGGCGCGTCAGGGATTAAGCATCGAAACGCAGCTGGAAAAATGCCGCGAGTATGCCGAGCGCAACGGCTTTCGAGTTGCGGAAGAACTGAAAGACGCAATCAGCGGCACGGTACCCATTGCGGAGCGGCCGGCGGGACAGCGACTTTACAAGTTGATCGATGATCACGCGGTCGAGGCCGTGATCCTCTACACCAGCGACAGGACCGCGCGCGACGATTACAGCATCGAATATTTGCTGCTGAAAGATCACTGCTACTCAAACGGTATTGAGTTGCACTACGCCGATAGCGGCCGCGATGACAACACCGTGACCGGCAACATCGTCGGCTATATCAAAGCGCAAATCGCGGCCGAGGAAAAGCGCAAGATTGCCGAACGCACGATGCGAAATAAAAAAGCCAAGGCCGAGCGCGGGCGGTGGGTCGGGTCGGGCGCTACTCGTTACGGATATAAGCGCATCGGCAGCGGCAAAGACGGCTACTTGGTTATTGATGAGAGCCAAGCCCGCATTGTTCGTAAGGTGTTTCGGTGGTATGGCAAGGGAGCGCCAATCCGAACGATTGTCAAGAAACTGAACGATCAAGGCGAGGTTACGCAGCGCGGCAAGCAGTGGGGGCAAGCGCAAATTCAATACATGCTCCGAAGCGCAGAGTATATCGGGCAATTCCACTACGGCGGTATAGTCACTTACTTTCCAGAACTGGCGATAATCGACAAGCGGTTGTTTGATGACATCCAGATACGGCTAGAGCGCAACAAGGAACTCTCACGGCGCAATGCAAGGCATGAATACTTGTTAAGCGGCGTTATCAGGTGTGCGCATGGTCACAAAATGCATGGCGGGGGAGTCTGGAATGAGCGTCTGTATTATTATCGCTGCGATAGTCGCCTGAAATGTGGCGAAAAGTATGTGCGGGCTGATATAGCCGATGAATTAGTCTGGCGCTGGCTTGTATCAACCCTTGATGACGACAAGATCGAGCTTGGGTTAAACCGCATTGCACAGCGCAAGGCAGCGGAGTTACAGCCGGCATGCGCCCGCCTGGCACAGGTTGAAAAGTTGATCGAATCGACCGACGGCAAGGTCAAGCGGTTGGTACGTGATCTGAGTGATGAAGATGATGAGATGCTGCGAGCCGTCGTAAGGGGCGAAGTCAAAAACATGACCCGGCAGCGCGAGGGATTAGCCAAGGAAGCCGAAACGCTTCGCGTCAGTATTGAACAATCGACCATCAGTGACGAAACGCGCGACAGAATCAAGACGACGATCAAAGAGGTACGGGCGAAGCTAGACCATGCGACTTTCGCGCAGAAGCGCTTCATTATCAATAAACTGGAAGTCGAGATAGTGGTGCGGGAAGACGAGGCGGGTCGCTGGCTTGATGTGTCGTGGGGCGTGAGCGAAGGCGTGGATTCTGTCCAGATTGTCAAGAAAATTTTGTCCCCGGTTGCTTGACCGATCCTCAAAACCGATCTACAATCAATTATGCTGTCAAGAAATTTTTGTCCCAGACTGTCAATTTGCCGGGCGGTCAACGCCGTGCGGTTACCCTCAACAAGGAGTTAAGCCATGGATATCTTCGCAAAGATGCACGCTGACGAAAGCATGGAACGGGTTAAAGCCGCCAAGGAAATGGGGCTGTATCCCTACTTCCTGCCCCTGGAAGACTCGGAAGGCACCGAGGTGACGATGGACGGCCGCAAGATCGTCATGATCGGTTCCAACAACTACCTGGGCCTGACGACGCATCCCAAAGTGCGCGAAGCGGCGATTGCCGCGATCAAGAAGTACGGCCCGTCGTGCACCGGTTCGCGTTTCTTGAACGGCACGCTGAAGATGCACCTGGACGCCGAGGCGAAATTCGCCGAATTTGTCGGCAAGGAAGCGGCGTTGGTCTTTTCCACCGGCATGCAGTCCAACCTGGGCTGCATCTCCGCCGTGCTGGGCCGTGACGATGTGGTGGTGTTGGACAAGGACGATCACGCCAGCATCGTGGACGCCTGCCGCCTGGGCTATGGCAAGATGGTGCGCTTCATTCATAACGACCTGTCCTCGCTGGAGCGCCAGCTCAAAGCCATACCGGAAACGTCCGGCAGCCTGGTCATTGTGGACGGCGTGTACAGCATGGGCGGCGACATCGCGCCGCTGCCGGAAATTGTGCAGTTGTGCAAACGGTACGGCGCGCGGCTGTACGTGGACGACGCGCACTCGCTGGGCGTGCTGGGGCCGCAGGGCCGCGGCACAGCGGCGCACTTCGGCCTCACCGACGACGTCGACATGATCATGGGCACGTTCAGCAAGTCTTTCGCGTCGATCGGCGGCTTCGTGGCCGGCGACGCCGACGTCATGGAATGGGTCAAGCACAGCGCGCGCTCGTTCATCTTCTCGGCGTCGATCACGCCCGCGCAGCTGGCCGCCGCGCTGGCCTCGCTGGAGATCATGCAGAGCGAGCCGGAGCGCATCGAGCGGCTGTGGCAGGTGACGCGCAAGATGCAAGCGGGTTACCGTGCGATGGGTTTCAACATCGGACCGAGCGAGACGCCCGTCATCCCCATCATCATCGGCGACGAGCTCAAGACGCAGCTGGCGTGGAAGATGTTATTCGAAGCGGGCATTTACACGAACGCCGTGTTCCCGCCCGCCGTGCCGCCCAGCAAGAGCTTGCTGCGCACTTCGTACATGGCCACGCACACCGACGCCCAGCTGGACTTCGTGTTGGAGGCGTTCTATCAGGTGGGCAAGGAACTCGATCTGTTCAACGCAGCACCGGTAGAAATGGAGCCCGAACTCGCGGCGATCGGATAGCGGGATCGGTCGAGCTGAGCGCAGGAATGAGACCGCAGGGGCGGCAATCATCGATTGCCCGCCCCTGCTGTGTTTCCTGATCTCCCGGACGACCGCTTGACTGATTAACCGATGATCCTTAGCTCCCGATCATACGTCGTCAAACTCTCCGCCCCGTTGTCCGTAATCAGCACATCGTCTTCAATCCGCACCCCGCCCAGTCCGGGCACGTAAATGCCCGGCTCGATCGTGAACGTGTTGCCTGCGACGAGCGGCGCGGCGTTGCCCTCGACCAGATACGGCGGCTCGTGGCCTTCCAATCCCAGGCCATGTCCCGTGCGATGCGTGAAGTACGGTCCGTAGCCGGCGTCGGCGATCACTTTGCGCGCCGCGCGATCAACGTCTTGTCCCGTCGCCCCTGGCTGGGCCGCCGCGCGACCGGCCGCGTTGGCCTGCTTGACCAATTCATAGATCTGCTGGATCTCGTTGGAGGCTTCGCCCAGCACAAAAGTGCGCGTGATGTCGCTGTTGTAACCGTCGAGGGTGATGCCGAAATCCAGCAGCAGCACTTCGCCCGATTGGATCACCCGCTCCCCGGCGGTGGCATGCGGCAGGGCCGCATTCGGGCCGGACTGAATTAGCGGCTCAAAGGCCAGGCCTTCCGCGCCCCGCTGCAACAACGCCTGCGTCAACATACTCGCAACGTGCCGCTCGGTCTGGCCCACACGTACTGCCGCGCGCACATCGTCCAGCGCCCGTTCGGTGATGGCAATCGCGCGGCGCAGAGCAGCGATCTCGCCTGCGTCCTTGACCATGCGCAGCTGCGCGATCAGCGCATCGGCGGGTTCGCACGTCAAAGCGTCAGCTGCTTTCTCCAGCAGACGCAGTTCCAGCACGCGCAGCTTGTATGCCTCGACGCCCAATCGTTGCTGATCGAGTTGCAGGGCATGACATGCCGCATGGAAGACCTCCAGCGGATCCTGCCCGTCCACGTAAGTGAACAGCTGCCACGCGACCGGGCTGCGCTGGGTCTTCGTCGCTTCAAAGGCCGGACAGATCAACGCCGGCTGCCCGCGCACCGGGAAGATCGCCAGCGTGGGCCGCTCGGACAGGTGAAAGTGCAGGCCGGTGAAATACTGCATGTTCGGGCCGGGCATCACCGCCACCGCAGCCAGCTGCGCTTGCGCCGCCAGTTGCAGCAATTTTGCAACGCGTTCCTGAGTCATAGGCTCCTTTGCGTCTTACGCATTACTCGTTACTTGGGTGTATAATCTTTTCACACATTCTAGCAGGAGACAAAGCTATGGGCAAAGTGCTGGTCTTTATGGGCGGCGTGATCGCCGGAGCGATTCTGGGCGGAGCCGCCGCGCTCTTGTTGACTCCGCAAAGCGGCGAGAGCCTGCGCGGACAGGCCCGGCAGCGGTATCAAGATGCGCTGGAGGCCGGCCGCAAAGCGGCTGACGAGCGCAAGCAACAGCTGATCGATGAATACGAGGCGATGAAGCGCGGCGAAGTGCAAATCTTCCCCAAGGATTAGAGTGGAAATCGCAACCGGGAGACGCCCTACCATCTCCCGGTTGCGATTTCAGATTGATCCTTGTTCTACTGTCATGCCCGAGTGCCTCAATCGAGCAGCCCTTGTGGTGTTGCGGTGAGTTCCCGCCTGCTGCACGCGGGAACGACCCCGGAGTACGTCACGCCCGATGCTTCGGTGAAACCCGGTTTCACGCCTTCACCTCTCTTGCGCGGACCAGGTATAGCGCGCCACCTCGGTAGTCTTGGAAGCCATGGGGCTGACAATTACAATCGCCTTCTCCAGTTGACTCAACGGAATGTCCCAGCGCGCTGTGTTGTCCTCGTTCACCGGCAGCCGTGTGACTTCAACCTTGCCGTCCTGGCCAAAGCTGACCAGCTGCACCACATAGCGCTGCGGCACAAAATTGTTGGTGCGAATCCAGCCGGCCGGCTGCCAGCCACCGTCATCTAACTCAAAGTCCGTGCGGTAACCGATCTCCGGCACTTCCACGTCGTCCAGCGCCAGGCCCGGGCGGTTCACAGCCAGATCGTTGATCACGTCGAAGGCGACGATGATCTGCTTGCCCGCATACGGCGTCAGATCGATGCGCTCCGGAATCCACTCCGCCCGATCGGCTCCGCCTGACTTCCCGGTATATCCCCATCCGTAATTGGCATTGGTCGGATTGCTGTCTGTCATCGAGGGCGCCTTCAACAACTGCCAGGTCTGGCCGTCATCTTCGGACACGCTGACATAGGCGTAGTCCCAATCTTCTTCCAGGTCATACCACGTCCAGTAGTTTAGCGTCGCAGTCTTGACGCCGCTCAGATCGAACTTGCGCTGCACGCGCAGGTCGGCCACGTCGGCGCGATTGCTCCACAGGAAATACTGCCCGCTATGCGGCTGCGCGTCGATCATCGGCGCCTTCGTCGAGCCGGCAAAATCGATCGTGAGGTCGCGTTCGCCTTCAAACTGCGTGTAGTCGCCCGCGTATTGATGCACCTCCGCCCGCTCGTCGAACGGATACCACTCGACCGTCTGGCGGGGTTCCACCCTGGCCCGATCGGATTTGGCGTAGCCGTAGCGCCCGTTATCAATCGCCGGATCATCTAGCAGGCGGGCCACCAGCCACTCGGCCACCAGATCATCCACCTGCTTGCCGGGATCGATCTGGTTCAACACGTTTTGAATGCCGGCCAGGCCGTTGGCGTCCTCGGCCGCCAGCGCCTGCACTCCGGCATCGCCGTAGCGATCCCAGAAGTACAGCATGAAGGAAAACGCGGTGCCGTAATTTTCGGACCCGGCCACGCCGCCGTCCGGCCACGAATTCAGCTGAATGTCCGGCGTCATAGCCGCGAGCCAATCGGCTTCAGGATCATCGCCGTTCAGGTAGATCGCCAGTTCCGACATGCCTTCGCTGATCCAGGTGTCTTCGTTCTTGTCCTGCGCGTTCAGGATGAGGTGCTGGTATTCGTGCGCGATGACGCCCTGGTAATACCCGGTGCCAATGGCGCGCGCGCCGCCGCTGCCCTCGATGTCCACGTAGAACATGTCCTTCTCGTTGGAATCTTCGCGCACCTGGCGCGTGACCTGATCGACGCTGGAGAAGTAGCCGCCGGCATTGGTCCCAGAGGTGTTGAGAATGTGCAGGCGCGGATCGCAGTCGATGCCGGGGGTTTCTTCCATCCCGAACAGGGCGCGGTTGCGCGGCACGATTTGATCATTGAAGGTCTGCGCCGAGCGCTTGAGCGCGTCCAGATCAACGCGGTTGAGCCAGTTGTCGTCCAGCCACATGTAGCTGGTGTCATTGCGCGCAATCAGGGTGGCGTCTACGGTGAAGGTTTCCAGGCTGTCCTGATCCATGACCGAGAACCGTTCTTGATCGCCGACAGTGTAGCTCGGCGCGGCAGTGCAGGTGCGGCGCGGTGTGGCGGCGGGCAGTCCCTGCAGGCGAATGGCGAGGTCGTGCAGATCGGCGATCGGGATGTCAGTGGAGCCGATCAACTGCTCGTTGATCCGATCGGCCGCAGCGACCGGCTCGCGGATCAGATCGGTTACATCGAGCACACCGGGATCGGCAGTGGGCGGATCGGACGGCGGTTCGGTCGTGGGGCCGGGCAGTTCACGCCCACGCCCGCCGCCGTCTTCAGGCGTGGGCTGCGTACCGGTCAGGATCGAAACGGGATCGAGGCAGCCACCCAACACCAGGGCAGCGGCTAGCATGACGAGCAACAAGCGCGCAACGGAAGATTTCATTAACACCGACTCCTGAGGGATTGATTCTGATCACAAAACTTCCGAAGCCGTCAAGCCTTCGGAAGCGCTGCCAGTGTAATTGTATCATGCGCGCGCCTGCCCTCGATCACAATCGCCCGACCTTGCCTGTGAGGGTCGGGCGATCCGGGAGAGGAAGGAGTGATCAGCCTTCGCGTAAATCAAGGCCGGGAGCGCCGGGTTGAAAGTCGGGCGGCAACTGGAACTGCCGCTGGGCAGGACGCGCCGCCAGGGTGACTTTCATTTCACGCTGATCGGTCGGGCCGTTGGCTGTGCCCTTGACCAGGGTGAGCGTGATGACGTCACCGGGCTTGTGGCTTTGTACGATGTCGCGCAGGTTGTGCGTCTCGTCGATCGGCTTGCCATCCGCCGCGCTGATCACGTCGCCGGCGTTCAGGCCCGCTTTGGCGGCGGGACTGTCGGCGACGACGGTCTTGATCAATGCCCCTGTCGTGCCGGTGAGGGCTTCGCGCGCGGCGACGTCCGGCGTGATCAATTCGTATTCAACACCGAGGTACGCGCCGCTCGCCGCCGGAACGATATTGGGCAGCAGAGGCAGATCGTCATTGCCAAACGGCAGCCGGGGCAGGCCGTTCTCGTCGAACTGAAACGGCATTTCAAAGTTGAAGGACTGCGCGGCAGGGCGCTCGCCCAGTTTCACTTTGACGTCGCGCTGATCGGTCGGGCCGTTGGCCGTGCCCTGCACAATCGTGAGCGTGATCTCGTCATTGGGCTTGAACGCCGCCACGCGCGCCCGCAGATCGTGCTGCTCGTCGACCGGCTGGCCGTTCACAGCGATGACCACATCGCCTGCTTTGAGTCCGGCTTGCACGGCAGGACCGTCGGCGGCGACTTCGCGCAGCAGCGCGCCGGTCGTGCCGGTGATGCCTTCCTGCGCGGCGATCTCCGGCGTGATCATCTGGAAGGTGACGCCCAGATAGGGGCCGCCGGGATTGAGCGCGGGCAGCTGCTGACCGAAGGGCATTTGGAAGCCGCGCTGATTCTGCGGCAGCTGCTGATCGAGGGCCGGGGCTTGTGCAACAGGCCGATTGGCTAACGCCTGCTGCGCGCCTTCCGTCAGGCCCAGGCGATAACCGATCGCGCCGCCGATCGCCAAACCGACGGCAAGCAGGATCAGCACACCAAAGATGATGCCGATCACCTGTTTGCCGCTGAAGCCGTTTTTCTTCGGCTGCGGCTGCGCGGGCGGTTGAGCCGCTGGCTGAGGTTGTGGCAGTTCTTGCAGTTGTTCTGAAACCTGTGGTTCTGCTAGTGACATGATCTTCCCTCCGTAACAATGCCAAGTATGCAAAAGGAGGTTTAAATCCAGATGAAACGCAGCTGAGTGGTCTTTGAAAAAAGTGCCCGTCGGTGGGAATCTAAATCGCCCGACCTTGCCTAGGGGTCGGGCGATTTAGATTGGGAGGAAGGAATTGTCTTACGCTTGCCAGTATGCACCCGCCGCCTTAAGCCCACATGAAGGCCAGTTGAAGGCTGCTTGAAAGATGTGGGAAGTAGACATGTTTTTTCTTGTCTACTTCAGGGCTTGCGCAATCTGGGCGGCGGCGCGGGCGTTGTTTTCCAGCAGGGCGATGTTGGCCTTCTGGCTTTCGCCGCCGGTCAGTTCGCTGACGTGCTGGAGCAGGAACGGTGTGATGGCTTTGCCGCGGATGCCTTCCGCCTCTGCCCGCTGCAAGGCTTGCTGAATCGCCGGTTCGATGTCTTCCGCCGCGACGGCGTATTCTTCCGGTATCGGCACACCGATGAGCACGCCGCCCGGCAAGCCCAGATCGAATTTGGCGCGGATGATGCGCGCGGCATCCTCGGCCGTGTCGCAGCGCGCATCGACCGGCAGGCCGCTGCTGCGCGAGTAGAACGCCGGGAAGGTGTCGGCGCCGAAGCCGAGCACGGGCACGCCGTGCGTCTCCAGCCATTCGAGGGTGAGCGGCAGATCGAGAATGGCCTTGGCCCCCGCGCACACCACCACGACGGGCGTCTGCGCGAGTTCGGGCAGATCGGCAGACACGTCAAAGGGCTGCCCGCGATGCACCCCGCCAATGCCACCCGTGGCAAAGACTTTAATGCCGGCCTGCGCGGCGACCCACATCGTGGCGGCGACGGTCGTTGCGCCGTGGCCTTGCTGCGCGGTGACGATGGGCAGATCGCGGCGGCTGACTTTGCGGACATTGTCGGTGTTCGCCAGCCGTTCGAGTTGCTCAGGTTCCAGCCCGGCGTACAACTCGCCGTCGAGAATGGCGATGGTGGCGGGCGTCGCGCCGTTGTCGCGCACCACGGCTTCGAGCCGTTGGGCCACTTCGAGGTTGACGGGGCGCGGCAGGCCGTGCGTGATCAACGTCGATTCCAGCGCAACGACGGGCGTGTGCGCCTCGAGCGCTGCGCGGACAGGGGTGGAGAGGTGTAGTGAGATAGGCATCAGCTTGAAAGACTCCAGAGAGATCTCAAAGTTGCTTTTCGTGTAACTCTATTTCGAGGTATTGGCAGCAAGTTCTGGTGTAAATGCGATCTGCTCCAAACGCCTGGCAATTTCTTCTGCAAATTTCTTGTAAGCTTCCGTAGTGGGGCCATCTGCGCGCAGTTGGCGCAGGACTTCATTTAGCCAAGGGCGATCCCTAGGCAGGGAGATGGTTGTCTTGCGGCGTTGCCTGGCTTCTCCTGTGAGGATGTCTTTCAGCGCATCCAATACTTTCGTGTTTCCTTTAAGGAAAGCAGTTATTTCCGGCGTGCGGCGAAGGTGGGTTTCCAGGAGCGGTATAGGCATCATGGAGCGCATAAATTCGCTGGTCGCAGGTTGGGTCGATAACTGTCTCGTCACGATGCGAATTTTGGCCGGTGCAGCGAAGGCGAAGATCGCCAGCAGGGAGTACAGCGCGTCGATAACCGCCACTTGCTCATTAGCTTCCTGGACGGCTTCGTCGCTAGCCGGTACCTCGTGAAGCGCAAATTCGAGGTACAGTTGTTGACGGCTCAACGGTACAAGGTTCCTAATCCCTGCGATTCGAGCACGTGCTTGATTAAAGTTATCGATGTGAGGTAACAAATCCTCGTCCGACTTATTCACTCCTTGCGGCTTTACAACAGAGGGCGCTCTTGGCTCTGGCGTGGGCTGAGTTGTGGGGCTCGGTTTTGACGCGGTAGCCGTATCGGGCTTGTTAACCACTACGTGTGCATCACGTACAATTTGTGGCCCACGACGGTAGCCATCCTGTAACACGCTGACAATAACCCCTTCTGGCAAAATGGGGTTGTTGACGGTTGTCGCTGCGGAATGACCTAATGCTGGATCGAACTTTGTCTGCCCCAGAATGATAGGTATGCTTTCCAGTCCATAACGTTTCTGCACGTATCTCAGAAATTTGTTGTGCGCCGCCTCGAAATCTTTGGCGGCGTCGGGCCGAGAAGCCTGCGCGATGGCGAGCACGTCGATACAATCCAGCAACTCTTTATCCCATGGCTCGACCACAGCGGATACCACGGGGCTTGTTGGTTGGAGCGGGGCTGTGACAGTTGGCGCAGCTGCCATAGGCACGACGGGCGTTGCTGGCGGGGCCGGCTGTGGCGGCATATCTGTCGCCGTCAGAACGGCTTCGACAATACCGGCGGTCTGGCGCAACAGATCAGGCGTCCCCAGATCATCTTCACCGCCAATGATGTGTAGATGCGCAAACGGCCCATCGAGTGCAGGCGGTTCAAGTGGTGCGACTACAAAAATGTGCGGCCCCGATTCTTTCTGGTCATCGCTTCCCCTGATTAACAGGAAGCGTTGCGGCGCAGTGGCAGCCGAATTGCCTTCGAAAATTGGCACGATGTAGTAATGCTTCTCGGGATACAAATAGACGAATGTGTTGCCCGCGTCGCCAAATTCAAGCGCTTCAACGTTATACGTTCGTCCTTTGAAGCCGAGTCGTTCTAGTTTGCTGATACCTGGTCCGTGCGGAAAGAGATCTTGTCGGCGCTCCCAGTCCAGCCGTACCAGGTTACTCAGAGAAAACGAGCATGGAAAATCGGGCCGTTCAACGGCCAGGCGCGGTTCGTGTGGCAGTGGCCTGCCCACTCCGGATTTCATCGGCGGTTTGCGGACAGCCCTTGCCTTTGCTTTAATCACGACCTGTTTGGCCTTTGGTTTGCGGATGTTCTGGCTTGGTTTGCCTGGTTTTGATCGGCGAGACTTTTTAGGAGCCATAGATCACCAACCTAAGGATGAATTGTTCCATCGGGCATGACAGCCCCTGTCAAACTCCCGGCAGTCGCTTCCAGTCGTTTGACATCGACGAGCGCCCCCCGCAAATCAGCATGATCGAGAATCGCGCCATGGAAATTGGCGCTGTATAGCCGGGCATAAGACAAATCGGCGTTGTATAAGCTGGCGTTTTGCAGCTGTGCCCGGCGCAAATCCGCCCGGCGCAAACTGGCATGGCTCAAGCGGGCCTGCTGCAAAACCGCGCCTCGCAGATTGGCTTCAGCCAGATTAGCCTGCACCAAACTTACACCCTTGAGTGATGCACCGCGCAACTCAGCGCGCGTGAGATCGGCCTGGGTAAAATCTGCCCGGGTTAAATCGCGATAAGCAAGCTGGGCTTCACGAGCGATCGCGTACCGGAATGAACCGCTTTCAACGATGTGACTCGGCACGGCCAGATTGGAAATTTCCCACAAGCGGAGGCCCTGTTTGTCGAAAGTGGCAGAAGGATTGTTGACGCGGGTGCCCTCCAGGTTGGTCCCCGCATAATGTGCGCCTCGGAAGTCGGCGTCATGCAAGACGGCGTTGCTGAGGTCTGCCCGTTCGAGGTGAGTCTCAGTCAGAACGGCTTGCGTCAAGTTAACCCTCCGCAACTTGGCGCGCTGCAAATCGGCGCGCGGGAATTTTGCGCCGGTACAGTTCACGCCGATCAGTTGGGCGTCGGATAACTGCGCGTCGGTCAAGGTTGCGTTCCGCAACGTCGTCCGCCGTGACATCACCACATGCCGGAGATCAGCCTGGCTGAAGTTAGTGGCTTCGCACCGCGCGCCGCTCAGATCGGCGTCAACCAGTGTGGCGGAAGTCAAAACCGCCCTGTTCAATATCGCCTCAGTGAGATGAGTATGCGTGAGATCAACTTTTTCGCCGGTCGCGCCAGCCAGATTTGCGCCGCTCAAATTCGCATGAGTTAAACGCGTCTGCGTGAGATTACAGTCGGCCAGTTGAGCGTCGTGCAGGTCTGCATTGTGCAAGTCGAGGTGGGACAGATCGCCCTGTGTGAGATGAAGCCCGGCCAAGCGCGGAACTTGTTGCGCCTGACGCGCGGCCTTCAAGTAGCGCTCGATTTCGGCGCGCGCTTGAGCCGCATTCAACGTGTTGAGATACGCCACCCGATCGGCATCGCTGATCGTGACAAGGTCGAGCGGTTTGTTCGCGGGCGTTGTCGCCTGAATGGTATGCTGAATTAAGGCGTTGGCGAGCGGCAGCTCTTCCTGATCGATGCGGTTGACCAGGCGTGTGAGCGCTTCGCGCAAAGGATCAGAAGGAGGCCGGGGCGGTTTAGGCGGTTTGCTGCCCTGGCTCAGCAGCTTCTCGTAAGTAGCTTGAGAAACAAACTGGCCATCGAAGCCGAAATACAACGTGCGCGCCTTGCCGTTGGCTAGTTTAATCTTTTTCGGAGGTGGAAGTTTGGCGGCCATAGCAATGAAGCGTAATCAGCCAGCGTCATCGGCCATATCACACCTGGGATTGAGCGGGCGTATCGTCAACCGGAATAAGAATTGCTTCGACAATGCCGAGGATGCGCGGTTCATTCATATCCAGATGCTCGGGCGAAAAATCCAGCATGACCCATTCGCGGTCGTCACCCAGGATGCGAATATGCCTGAAGTTATCAGTCGCTTCGGCTTTATCGATCCATACCCGGCGTTGTGTCGGTGCACTGACGGCGACAAACTGCTCGGCTTGATCGGGGCGCAGCTGTTCGCGCACCAGCACGAGCTCGCCATGTTCCGCACCTTCCAGCGGCGCAACCCAATAGTTCTGGCGCGGGCGCAACTGGACTGGCTCATCACCGCTGAGCGATCTCACATCATAAACGCGATGACGGACCGATAGCTGGCGAATACCTAGAAAATCGGGCATCAAGCCAGTCATTCCAGGCGGAGCGTCAATCACAAGCGGCGCCTCGGTGGGCGGCCAGATCAGGCGCTTCAGAATGAGTCCATCTCCCAGTGGCATCTCAACCGGTCCTTCAGGCAAAGGAGTCACAGCTTCTTCAAGCGCAGGTGGTGGTTCAACAACGGGTTGTTGCGCTGGCTGCTGTTTGGGCGGGACTTTAACCTCGGCCGGTTTAGACATCTTTTGCGTCAAGTGCCTGATCTGCTGATCCGCTTTCGCCTTCAGCTCGACACAATGGGCTGCTCGTGCCGACCGATTGTATTGCATCTCCTCAAGCCGCATTTTCTCAAGGACTTCGCTCGCGCGCTGAAAATAGCGCAGCGCGCTGGAGCGTCCCGTCACACCGTGAATCTCCAATTCCATCTGGCCGCGAATCAAGTTGGCGAGCGCATAGTTATAGGTCGAAAGCCCCAGTGCCCGGATAGCGCGATCGCAATCGCGCGTCGCCTGGCGCACCTGATCGGGCAGCGCCGAGCACAGCCGGGCGTAGCTCAAATACAAGAGCGTGTCGCCCAGCAGCCACGGATCAGTCGGCACCAGGCGCGTGGCGCTTTCAGCCACCTCGATGGCGGGTTTGTACTGGCGGAGGCGGCACAACCGATCGGCTTCCAACGACAACTGGATCGCAGTGTGTTCGCGATCGATTTGCAGCAGACTCAATAACTCGGGGATGGAAAATTCCTCAGGCACGATTGGCCTCCCAGTGAACGGCTAACCTTCGCGGCGCATCAGGCGCAGCACCGTCGCCGCGTCGACGTTTCCTTGATCTGCCGCCTGCCCGGTCAGCAGCGTTTCCAGCGTGTCGATGAAGCGCAGCGCGATGACGTCCTTGGAAACCTGTGGATCACGATCGTCGCCAATGGCGATGCGATAGCCTTCGGTCAGCGCCTGGATCATGTTGGCCTGCGCTTCGGCGCGGGCTTCTTCCAGCAATTGCGTGCGCTTCGCTTCGGCCTTGGCGGTCAGAATCTTGGCGCGGCGCTCCCATTCAATATTCCAGTTGGCGATCATCTGGGTGGTGACGTGCTTGAATTTATCCTGCGGCTCGATAACGCCCAGCGTCATGTCCAGAATCTCGATGCCCTGCGCCGAGGCGACTGCGCGGGCATCTTCCAGGCCCTTGCGGCCCACCTCGGCGCGCGGGTGCAGCTGCGCTTCTTCCGGCGCGCTGATCTCGTCCAGGCGGCGGTTGGCGATCTGATCGGTGATGTCGCCGGAGCGAACGTTGTAAAACGATGCCGTCCAATCGGGCGGTTGATCGGGCGAGGCGACCGTCGTCTCGTAGGTGATACGCCGCACCGTCTCGCGCGAAAAGCGATGCGGACGGGTGGTCTCCAGCACATCCTGCCGCACCCGCAGCCCCAGCCGGCGGCGCAAGCGATTGAGCGGACCCAGCGGCGGCGGCGGCGCAGGCGGCGGATCATCCGGCAGATCCTTCTCCGTCACGCGGAAGGTGAGATCGACTTCCATTTTAACGGGAATGCCGTCCTTGGTCAGCACTTTCTGGAAATCCTTGCGGTAGTGTGTCCGCAGATCGACGATGTTGCGCACCCGCTCGTGCGGCAGCAGCCGGTAGATGCCGGTTCCCACAATGCGCGAGAAGCCCGCCCCGCGCTCCAGCAGCACGGCATTGCTTTCGCCCACGGTCAACCAGCCCGGCCCGCCGAGGACACGGCCCGCCGGGTTGGCGGCGTCGGTTTCCAACTTCCCTTGCTGCACGTACAGATCGGCCGCAGACGTGCCGAACAACAGCCCGATGACGTGCGGCAGACTGCTGGTGGAGCCGGGCAGGTTGTACACTTTGTTCAAAAAGTCATTGGCCCGCCACAGCACGTAGATCACGCCCAGCAGCGCGGGCAGCAGATGATAGAAGAATGACAGCAGGTCGTCCAGAAACATGAAGAACGCCGAAGGTGGCGGCTCATTGGGGATCTGGGGCGGCGGCAGGGCGTTGGCGGCGCGCACCTGCACCCGCTGCCGCATCACCGGGCCAAAACGCCGGCCGTTCGGCGCGCGCATATCCCATTCGGTCACGTATTCGCCGGGTGTGGCGGGCGCGATCATGTCAGTGGTGACGAAGGCGATGATAACGGGATTGGCGCTCGCGGTGGCGGTCACAAGCGGCTGCGTGGAAACCGGATAGCTGTCTGCCACGCTGGCAATATCGTTGTTGCGCCGGGCAAAATACACTTCATTGTTCCAGATGTGGCACGACCCGGTATTCTGAATGACCCATTGAATGGCGAAGGTCTGGCTGACCACCACGGACAGGGCATATTGCGGTGGATCGAAGCGCGCCGCGCCGTAGGTGCACTGCCCGTCCGCGTTATACACCGTGGGCGGGGCGGGCGTCGCCCAGTGCGCGCCCAGCAGGCCCACGGCCAGCAAGCCCAACGCAAACAACATCAACCGCACCCGGCCCAGCTGATGCGGATTGTGTCTGAGCCATTCACGCAGGCTCTCAGACGATTGTTTGGCGGGCGGAACGCTGTCCGTGCTCATTCTTGCTCCGGTCGACCGGGCGCCACCATATCACGCAGCTGCTTCAACATCTTCAACGAATCAAACGTCAGCAGCGCGCGCGTAGTGGGATCCTTGGACATCTTTTCCATCGCTTCCAGGAAACGCAGCATCACCAGATCGCTGCGGGCCGTATCCGACTCTTTCGCTTCCAGCAAAATGTCGTTGATGCGCGCCGTCATCTCGCCTTGCACTTGTGCGCGCGCCAGCTCGCGCGTCAAAATGGCCTCGGCTTCCGCTTCGGCAAAAATATCCGCTTCCTTCTTGCGCCACTCTTCAGACCACGCCTGGATGCGGCGCTGGATGACCTCGTCGGGCGGCTGCGGCGGGCTGACCGCCATGAAGCGCACCTCGATGCCGGTGGCGCGGCGCACATCGTCGTCGGCGCTTAGCTCTTTTATCACGGTATCGCGCAGCTTGTCGCGGATGATGTAGCGTGGGTGCTTGGGAAAATCCGTGGTGGTCCACGCCGTCAACTGGTCGATGGTGTAATCGGCGATCAGATCACGCAGGCGGGGAATGGCAATCTCCATGATCCGATCGTACCACTCGGTCCGGCGGGACTGCTCGCCCACGCGCTCGATGCGCCGCGTGTTGAGCGCCTGAATGATGCTGGCGCGGCGCCAGACGAACGGCGGCGGATAAAGAATGCCGGCCGGCGCGCGTTTGACCCCGGGCGCGGGCCGCGGCCGATGCTGCAACTGATCGAGGACCTTTAACTTTCGCGCCTGCGCGAAACGCGGCGTAAAGAAAGCGACCACGGCCACTTCCACCGTGATGCCGTCACGGGTCTGGGCCGTGGTTGGCTTGCGCCGCACCTGCGGCCGCAGATCGACGATGGCATCGATCTCTTCTTCGTAATTGGTGAAGATCACGCCGGAGTGCGGGCGGCCATCCTTGTCGATGTGCGCGCCTTCCACGCGCGAAATGCCGGTGCTGGTGCGCAGCGCCACGACCGAGGTGCTGTCGGTCACGACGAAGCCGCGCGGCGCATAACCGCTGGAGTTGACGACCTTGGTCTGCGCGCTGATCTGCCCGTCGCGCACCACGGCCATGGGCTGGGCGCCGCCTTGCAGAAAACGCCTGAACACCCGCCCCATTGCCCCGCGTTCTTCTCGATTATTTGCAATCGGCAGCAGCAGCGGCGCGACGACCAGCGCGGTGATGATGAACGCGCCAAAAAACGTTGCGACGATCCACAGCAGATCAAACGTGCTCGTATTCCACACGGCGCAGATCGACATCACGGCCAGGATGCCGATGATGGCCAGTGAGAGGAACCGGGTGTTTGAGCGGGAACGTGAGGTCGTCTTGGCCATGTTGTGCTAAGGCTAGTCGCTGGAAGTGCGCCGCGTTCACTAATATAGCATAAAGCCGGGGCATTGACCAACTGCCGTGCCCGCCGTGAGTGAAGCTTGTATAATCGGGCCATGACCACCCCCTGCTTCCACATCACGCTCCGGCTAGAGACCATGACCTATGGCGGCGAAGCGTTGGGCCGTCACGCGGGCAAGGCTGTTTTCGTGACAGGCGGCCTGCCGGGCGAGTTGGTGCGCGTCGCCGTCGCAGACGATCGGGCGCGCTTCAGCCGCGGGCGCGTGATCGAGGTGATCGAGCCGTCGCCCGATCGGATCACGCCGCCCTGCCCGCACTTCGGTTGTGACGCCACTTCATGCGGCGGCTGTCAGTGGCAGCACATCGCCTATGCGGCCCAGCTGCGCTACAAGACGGCCATCGTGCGCGAGCACTTGCAGCGGCTGGGACGCATTTCCGATCCGCCGGTGCGTGACATCATTCCCAGCCCCGCCGTCTGGCGCTATCGCAACCACGCGCAATTTCATCTGGCCCACGATGGGCAGTCCGGCTTTCGAGCGGCGCGCAGTCAGCGCGTGGTGCCCGTCACGGAGTGTCACATCATCGAACCGGCGCTGCTTGAACAGTTGCGATCGAGTCGTCGCGCCGGACAGCCGCGCGATCGCATCAGCCTGCGGCATGGCAACACGCCCGATCGGTTGAGCGGCGCGACGACGTTCCGGCTCAAGGACGCCACCTTCCACGTGTCCGACAACAGTTTCTTTCAGGTCAACACCGCGTTGATCGAGACGCTGATCGATCAAGTGCTGGGCAAGATCGATCCGCAGCCCGCCGACACCATCCTTGATGCTTACTGCGGCGTTGGTTTGTTCAGCCGCTTTCTCGCGCCGCGCGTCGATCGCGTCAGCGGCGTCGAGTCCAGCGCCAGCGCCGTGCGCGACTTCCGCATCAATCTAACGGGGTTTGAGCAGGTGGAAGTTCATCAGGGTCTGGTCGAGAAGGTGCTGCCCCGGCTGACCGTGCCGCTGTCTGCGGCGGTGCTCGATCCCCCGCGCGCCGGCTGCGGACCGCGCGTGGTGGAGGCCGTGGTCGCGCGGCAGATCGATCGGGTGGTGTATGTCAGTTGCGATCCAGCCACCCTGGCCCGCGACCTGCGGCAGTTGATCGACGGCGGCTACCGGCTGATCGAGGCGCAGCCGATCGATCTCTTCCCGCACACATATCATGTCGAGACCGTCGCATTGTTGCAGCGCGCGGTTCGGGCTATACTGTGAGGGGAGCTCAGGCGTGTTCAAATCGTATGCCGCGCGTTACAGCCTTATGGCCCTCGCCCTATCGGTCTCGTTCGCCATCTCGTATGCCGTCGTCGAGGTGATCGAAGCAGGCGGCGCAATCACGTTGCGCGAGTTCTTCATCATGGTCGGGCCGGAATACTGGCTGGTGCTGCTGCTGTCGCTGGCTTTCACCGCGCTGGCGTACGCGGCGGGACGGCAGCGCGATCGGGTGGCGGCATTGGCGCGGGAACGCGAGGCTTTCACCGGCATTTTGCACACCCTGCTGCGCGCGGTCGAGCCGAATCTGGAGCACAACTTGTCGCGCGCGCTGGAGCAAATTGCCGCGGTCATGCCCGCCGAAGCAGCGGCGCTCCTGACAATCGATCACCACGTGTGGTCGGTGCGCGCCGCGACACAACCGGCCGCGCTGGATTGGGCGCAGCTGGCGGACGAGCTGCCGTGGCCCCCGGCTGCGGCCCAACCGATCGTGATGCGGCCCGCTGCGGTCGGCGATTCAACGGCGAACCGATCGCGCCGTGTGATGTGCGTGGCCGTGACTTCAGAGGATCAGCCGGCAGGCTGGCTGGTGCTGCTGACTTCGGCTGCGCCGGCGGCCCGGCGCGACACCGCGGCTGTGTTGATGACGCTGGCCGATCAGATTGGCGTGACGCTGGCGCGGGCGCGGCAGTTGACGACCGTGCGCCGCCGCGCCCGTGATCTGGAAGCCATCACGCAGACGAATCGCCTGCTGCTGGCCGGCATGGAGCTGGACCAGCTGCTGGACATTATCGTGCATTCGGCGCAGGTGCGCTTTGGACTGCCGTACGTGACGGTGATGTGGATCGACGAGACGGCGGGCGAATTTTACCTGCGCGCGCAGGCCGGCCCGTTGACGGCACAAGCGCTGCCGAATTTCCGGCAGAAACTGACGGACGGCCTGGCGGCGCGCGCGCTGCGCAGCGGCCAGCCGTATCTGGCGCGCGACACGACGCAGGAGCCGGATTACATTCCGGCGGTCTGCGCCGTCATTCGATCGCTGCTGCTGGTGCCGCTACAAACCGCCGACCGCACGATGGGCGTGATGACGTTTGAAAGCCAGGCCGCTGACGCCTTCAGCGCCGAAGAGGTGGCGGCCTTGATCGCGTTGGCGGATCAGGCGGCCATCGCCGCGGCCAACGCGGCGCTGCTGGACGAGATGCAGCGCGAGCAGCAGCAGGTGCGCGCGATTCTGCACAGCACGCGCGATGTGGTGCTGCTGTGCGATACGGAAGATTGCGTGCAGCTGTTGAATCCCGCCGCCGAACGGCTGCTGGGCGTCAACGCGGCGGCGGTAGTTGGCCGCCCGATCGATCAGGTGCTGCATTTTCCGGCCGTGCTGGCGGCGTATCAGCAGCAGCGTCTCGACGAGAAATCGCTGGAAGCGACGCTGGATAATGAGCTGACCTACCTGGTGACGATCAGCACCGCGAAAGATGAAACCGGCGCGCGCTTCGGCCGGGTGGTGATCATGCGCGACATCACCTATTTGAAGCGGCTGGATCAATTCAAGTCGCAGATGGTGCAGATGGCGTCGCACGATCTGCGCACGCCGCTGGGTGTGGCGATCGGTTATCTGGATGTGCTGAAGGACGAAGTGCAGCCAGCCACGCCGCTGCGCGAGCGCGCCCTGCAGGGCATCGAGGCGGCGCTGAACCGCATGCAGACCCTGGTGGTGGAGCTGCTCGATCTGGAGCGCGTGGAATCCGGCGCCGATCAGCTGCATGTGCTCATCGACATGGGCAGCCTGACGGCGGAAGCGGTGGCCGAGTTTGCCGAGGCCGCACAGGCCCGGCAGCAGCACCTGAACCTGGCAAGGCCGCCCGATCTGCCGTCAGTGGTGGGCGATCCGATCCGCTTGAAACAGGCGCTTGGCAATCTGATCAACAACGCGTTGAAGTACACCCCCGCCGGTGGTTCCATCCAGGTGCGCGTGCTGCGCGCCGAAGAGCAGCGCATCTTGATCGAAGTGCAGGACACCGGCTATGGTATTCCGGCGGAAGCGCAGGCCAAGCTGTTCCAGCGGTTCTATCGCGTGCGGATTGCGGGGGCGGAGCACATCGAAGGCACGGGGCTGGGCTTGAGTCTGGTGAAGGCGGTCGTGGAGCAGCACGGCGGGCGCGTGTCCGCCGAGAGCGAGCAAGGCACAGGCAGCATCTTCCGCATCTGGCTGCCTGTGGCGGATGGCACACATGGCTAAAGCAAAAACACATACACAGTTTGTCTGTCAGCAATGCGGCTCGGTGCAGTTGAAATGGATGGGCCGCTGTCCCGAGTGCGGCGAGTGGAATTCGTTCATCGAAGTGATTGAAGAACGAGCGGGCCAGAAAGGCCGATCGGGCGGAGGACAGCCGCGCGCGACGCCCGTGCGCCTGAGCGACGTGGCCACCGATCGGCTCGATCGCATCCCGATGGCGATGGAGGAGTTCAGCCGCGTGCTGGGCGGCGGCATCGTGCCGGGCTGCCTGGTGCTGGTCAGCGGCGATCCGGGCATCGGCAAATCGACGCTGCTGATGCAGGTGGCGACGCAGGTGGCGGAAACGCACGGGCCGGTGTTGTACGTCTCGGGCGAAGAGAGCGCGCAGCAGATCAAACTGCGGGCCGATCGGCTGGGCGGCGACGGGCGGAATTTGTATTTGCTGACGGAAACCGATCTCGACGAGATCAATCTGCACGTCGAGAACCTGAAGCCGCGGCTGGCCATCATCGATTCGATCCAGACGATGACGGTGAGCGAACTGACCTCGGCGGCCGGATCGATCTCGCAGGTGCGCGAATGCGCCGCGCGCTTGCAGGGCGTGGCCAAGTCCAGCGGGACGAGCGTGTTCATTGTGGGGCACGTGACCAAGTCGGGTTCGATCGCCGGGCCGAAAGTGCTGGAGCACATCGTCGATACGGTGTTGTATCTGGAGGGCGATCGCTTTCACACGTATCGTTTGCTGCGCTCCACCAAAAATCGCTTCGGCGCGACGAACGAGGTGGGTGTGTTCGAGATGCGCGGCAGCGGCATGGCCGAGGTGTTGAATCCCAGTGAAGCATTTTTGGCCGAGCGTCTGCCGAATGCGCCGGGGTCATCGATCGCCGTGACGATGGAGGGGACACGCCCATTATTGGTCGAAGTGCAGGCGTTGTGCAGCACCAGCGCGTTTGGCCTGCCGCGCCGCACGGCCAATGGGCTGGATATGAATCGCCTGCTGCTGCTCACGGCGGTGTTGAGCAAGCGCGTGGGGTTGAAGCTGGGCGATCAGGATATTTTCGCCAACGTGATCGGCGGCTTGCACATCACCGAACCGGCTGCGGATTTAGCTATGGCGTGTTCCATCGCGTCGTCGATGCGCGATGTGCCGGTGGCGGTGGATCTGGCGCTCATCGGCGAAGTAGGCTTGAGTGGCGAACTGCGCACCGTGGGGCAGCTGCCTGCCCGCTTGAACGAGGCGGCCAAGCTGGGCTTTGCGCGAGCGTTGATTCCCAAGACCCATCGGGTGACCGATTTGCCGCAGGGTAAGATCGAGATTGTGATGGCGCGCAGTGTAGGCGAGGCAATTGCGCTGGCGCTGGTGAAGAAGTAAAGATAGTGCAATAGTTAAGTAGTGCGATAGTGAGATAGTAACAGGCCGATCGGAAGATATTCTCCCGCTCGGCCTGTTTTTCAACTACCGCACTATCCTGCTATCGCACTAAGTTACTGGGCAATACCGATATGCAGGGAGCCGCGCTGCAGGCCATTGGCCGGGAGTTCACTGCCCGATGACATCCAGGTGAAGTGCTTCAGGTAATCACACGCCTGGCATTTCCCTCCGCTGCTGTACGTCTTCTCAACCAAATCCCACAACGGCGCGAAGTTCATGTAGAACGTGCTGAGGCGGTTGCCGGGCAGCAGATCCGTCGCTTGCTTGAAGGTTGCATCGCTGGACAGCGGCGCTTGATCGGCATGGTCAATGGCGAGCAGCGTGTCAGAGTCGGTGCCAATGACGAAGCGGCCATCCACCACGCCGTAGGTGAACATCGGCTTCCCGTCAGGGTCGAGCACCACGCTGTAGGGCAGGCCGCTGAGGCTTTGCCACTTCACGCTGTCTTCACCCGTCAGCGCGCTCATGCCCTGTGCGATCTTATCCAGGCTGCTCGACGCTTGGGCGGCGTCGCTGGAGTCGAATAAGGCGGCAAACTGGAACGGCAGCGAGAAACCGAATTCGCTCTTGGTCTGCTCGGCCTTGGGCAGCATGACAAATGCCATTTCGCCGTCGAGCAGGTTCAGGAAATCGGCCTTCAGATCCACGCCGATCAGCTGCTGGAATTCGGCGAACTTGCCGGCAATCTCGTCGCGGCTGATACCGGGCAGGCTGGACAGCGACATCGCCCAGTAATCCGGATCGAGCAGCATCTCCCATGCTTTCTGCATGTTGCCATTCGCGGCCATGACGGCCGAGGACGGCAGCGATCCGAAGACCCGGTTGGATGCGGGTGTCCAGTTCACATCCACATACTGACGCCACTTCTCCGGGAATTGATCGAGGTCATATTGCACCGCCGTGTCAAAGCGGATGCCCGTCGGCTCGTAGGACATGATGAGGCCCATGCCGCCGTAGCCTTGCAGCATGCTACGGAACTCCTGCATCTGCTGCTCCTGTCGTTGGCGGGCTTCTTCTCGTTGGCGCTTGCGCTCTTCCTGCCGCTTGAGCATATCAGGATCAGGTGTGGCAGTGGTGTTGGAATACACGCTCGTATAGATGTTGTCGAAAACTTCCTCAGTGCTGCGTGACGTTTCGGCAAACATCTGGAAATACGCGCTCATGTAAGCGGCGAAATCCATGTAGGCGGCCCCGGCGTTTTGATCGGGCAGAGCGCTCATCACCGCCTGATAGTTCTTGCTGCCCGCCAGGTTCTGGCCGTCCAGCGCGGCGTTGAGGGCGGCCTTCAGATTGTCGGCGCTCAACGTGAAGACGAGGACATCGTCGACGGTTGCAAAAGCGCCGCTGTCCGGCATGAATTCATTACCCGACTTCACGTACGTCAGCGGAATGCCACGATAAGTTTCGGTTTCCAGCGATCCGCCGGAGAACTTGACGTTATCCTCCAACTGTTTGGCGAGATCGGCCAGCACCGCATCTGATTTGGCGCGATCCTTGGTCTGCACGGCGACCACGAAGAACGGCATACGATACTTGTAAGGATTCGCGGTGCTCGCTTCGCGGCCGCCCAGATCGATAATGCCCATTCCAACCCGATCGCCCAGCCACGGCTGCACGTCCTCTTCCCAGCTCAGGCCTGACTGCGCGAAAGCCAGCTCCAGGCCAGACGCCAGCATCTTCGCTTCCTTGGAATCTTGCCAGGCGTCGGCGATGACGTTGAAGTTGGGCAGCTGATCAGTATGGGTGTTGAGCGAGAAGTACAGCATCGTATTGGCGGGCATGACCCGGGTGGTCGGATCGGCCGGCCCTTGCGCAGTGCGGTTGGCTATCGCGGCGGCGGCCACCCCAATGACACCCAGCACCAGCACGGCGACCAGCACCCCGATCAAGACTTTGTGCGGGCGAGGTTTCGGCAGGTTCACATCAAATTGCGTGGTTTCAGGTATGTCGTTCATGAGGACTCCTTTTCTGGGTAAGACCTGGTTCTACAATCATTATCGCGGCAACAACACGGACGACGCAAGCACTCAAGTGCACCTCTTTTATACTGCCAAATGTCACCGCCAAATGACGCTTGCCCGACAGGTGGTAGACATTAGCCCTCAACCCGCTGCGGGATCGCGCGCATAAACCAGCCCGGAATCAACGCTATTAAACAGGCGGTGACGGCAAACAGCAGGAAGCAATCGGCCACGGCCTGCGCGGTGGCCTGGCGGAAGATGGACAACGCATCCACCGCAAACTGGCTCTGCCCGGCGGCCAACTCAGCAGTGAAGGTTTGCACGCGCTGCGTGCCCCAGCTCAACGCGATCGATCCGCCCAGACTCATGCCCACCAGCCGCAGGATGATGACCAACGCCGAAGCGACGCCGCGCTCTTCAGCCGGCGCGCTGTTGACGACTGCCGTGGCGATCGGCGCGAGCACCATGCCGAAGCCCAGACCTGCCACCATTAACCCAGGCACCATCTGCCAATAGGTTGTGTCGACTGTCCAGCGGCTGGTGATGAAGAAGCCGAGCGCGGCGATCAACAAGCCGATCAATGTCGGCGCGCGGTAGCCAAACCGATTGACGATCCGCCCGATAAAGAGCGACATGATCGCCATCGTCACCGTCAGCGCCGACAGCACCCAGCCGGTGTACCACGCCCCATCGCTGAGGATTTGGGCCGCGGTGGCGTTGGGTGTGCTCGACGCCACGACGGCGTTGATAAACAACGGCACCACGCCCAACGCCACGATCAGCGCGAAGCCCACGCAGAGATTGACCAGCGACGCGCCGCTGAAGGTCTTCTGCTTGAAGAGCCGCAGATCGAGCAGCGGTTGTTCCGCGCGCAGCTCGCGCATGATAAAGCCGATGAAGGCCCCGATGGCGACAATGAGCAAAGGCAGTTGATAAGCAGGCGTCGTCTGCTCCACAAACTGCGAGGTCGATCCGGCTTCCGCGCCGCTGCCCACGGCGATGTTGAACGCGGCCAACGCCAGCCCGATCAACAGTGCGCCAATCAGATCGAGCCGCCCCTCGTGCTTCTGCTGGGGCACGTCACGCAGCGCGCGCCAGCACAACGCAAAGGCGAGAATACCGATCGGGACGTTGACCCAGAAGATCAAACGCCAATCGTTGAAGAGGCGAATCATGATGCCGCCGTACAAATGGCCAACGACCCACCCTGCCGTGTCGACTGCGGCGATGATGCCGAGGGGCGTGGCCCGCCGCTCGGGTGGAAAGAGATCGCCGACGAGCGCCATCGAGACGGGCACCATCGCGCCTGCACCTAACGCTTGAATGATGCGGCTGATGACGAGCCATTCCAGCGAGAACGACGGCGACAGGCCCGGCGTGCGCGTCAACGCCACGAGGATCGATCCGATGATGAAAATGACCAGGCAGACCAGGTACGCGGGGCGGCGGCCATACAGATCGCTCAAGCGTCCGGCGAAGGTCATGCTCACCGCGTAAGCCGCCAGGTACATCGTCACCACCCAGCCCGCCAGCGCGAACTGCTCCGTGCTCAACTCGAAATCGACGACGACCTGCGGCAGGAACGCCGAGGCCACCGTCAAGTCCATCGCGCCGATGAAAATGGCGATGCAGACCAAAGCGATGATGCGGTTGGGAGAGAGGGTCCGTGAGGAGGTCATGAGAATTGATGAGTGCGCGAGTGTGGTGGTGTGCCGGGTGCGGCGGAACGCACGAAAACAGCGTGACGCACGAGAGAGCTCAGGCGCGCGAGCGCCGCAAGCGCACACGGCCCGGTTCGACAATCGCCAACTGCCCGGGTAATTGCAGCAGCACATCTTCGCTCGCCAGGAATTGATCGACCAGTTGGTTGATGTAAGTGGCCGTCGCCGAGCGCGGCAAGAAGAGGACTACCAGCCCGGCGTATTGTTCAGGCGGATAATTGCGGATGTCGGCGAAATCGTAGTCGCCCGTCATAAGGCATAAGCGGTATTCCCGCGCATAGCTGGCAATCACCGGATCTTTGGCGCTGCGCAAGCCAATGTCGCGCACATCGGTCGCGTCATGCCCACGTCGGCGAAGAGTGTCGGCCAGTGATCGCGGCAGGTCAGCATCAATCAAAAAGTGCATGGCTAAGCGGCTGGCGTGGGGAGGGGCCTGAACGTTTCTGTCTCAATCAGCTCGGCGGCGTAATTCAAAGCGGCTGCCACGTCTTCTTCGCTGACGCCGTATTCTTGCTTGATTTCCGTGCGCGTCATGCCGCCCGCCAGCCCGCCGACGATGCGCGCGACGGGCACGCGCGTCCCGGCAATGACCGGCTTGCCATGCTGAATCTCCGGATCAATCACAATTCGACTGTTCATCTTCAAAACCTCCTACGGCGATCATACCACACGCACTCACAATCTCTCCAGCCGTCCGTCTCACTCTCTCTAGTTCACTTCCGGCGCTGTGATGTTCACGTCTTTGCCGTACGACGAGAACGTCATCGTCCATGTCGTGGGCTTGTCGGGATCGCTGCCCTGGTCCACGATGACGGCTTTGCGCGGCAGGAACGTGTCCGCTTCGACCCACAGATCGGCCTCGATGGGGCCGGCGCCGATCAAGCCGCCGCTCATGCCTTGCAGCCGCTCGCCGCTGAGACTGCCTTGCACATGAAAGACGCTCTTGCTATCGATGCTTTCCACGCCGATCCAGTGCACGTTATCCAGCCCGCCTTTCAGCACCTGCTCCAGTCCCACTTGCGGATCGAACATGATGGCGGGGTTGAAGCCAAACTCGGCGGGCAGCGGCTCCCAGTGCTTGGTCAGCACGTTAGTCAGGTACTGCTCGTCGCCCAGCGCAATCATGTCGAGCTCGGCGGCGGCTACGGCCAACAGCACTTTGAGGTGCACGCCCATTTTATCGGGTCGGGCAAAGTCGCCTTCGGCGCTGCGCAGCGCCAGCTGTGTGAGCTGATTCAGCACCACCGGCCTGCCCTCAAGGTCGATCTTGAAGTGGAAGCTGGGCGCTTCCAGCATGGCTTCGCTGGCGCGCGTAATCACTTCGGCGGGCGGAATCTGCGGAATATCGGCGCCGCACGCGGTCAATAACAGGCTGCACAACACAAGGCTAAGGAGAGATTTTTTCATGACAGGGTGTTCCAGGTTCAGGGATTGCAGGCAATGAATCACGCCGCACGTTATCATGTATCACGCGCCGTGTCAAACGAAATCCCGCAGGTCGCCGGGGGCGGATGAGGTGTAGGATATAATCACCGCATGACTTCCCAAACAAATGTCTCCTTACGCTTGTTGTTAACCCTGGCCCTCGCCGGGCTGGCGCTGGCGCTGCTGCCCGCGTTGTTGATCACGCGCGCCGCAGCGCCGGCCGCGGCAGCGCGCGCGCCCCTGCCGACCGCGCCGGCCGACGTCACCGCCACGCTGATGCTCTCTGGCAAGGTGCATCCCACCGTGCTGAAACACTGGCTCACCGGCGCCAGCGATCTGCGGCCCGTGTTGATCGAGCTGCGCGCGCAGCCTGATCTCGATCAACCCGACAGCGCGGCAGCCTCAGCGCCCGCCGAGCGCCGCGCTGCGCTTGTCGCAGAACTACAGGCCACCGCGCAGCGATCACAGGCCGGCGTGCTGGCGCTGCTCGAGCGGGCGCAGCAAGCCGATCGGGCGGCTGAGATCCGATCGTTGTGGATCAACAACACGATCGCGGCGCACGTCGATCGGATCACGCTGCAGCAGATCGCGGCGCGCGCCGACGTGGCCTTCATCGCGCCCGACGATTACCGCCGCTGGGTCGACACCCCGATCGATCTGGCGGCCAGCCTGCAGCCGCCCACCTCGACGCACTGGCACATCCAGCGCATCCGGGCCGATCAAGTGTGGGCGGCGTTGAACGTGACGGGCACGGGCGTCGTGGTCGCCAACATGGATACCGGCGTGGATTGGCTGCACCCGGCGCTGCAGGAGTCATATCGCGGTTACAATCCCAAAGGCCAGCCCAATCACCTTTATAGCTGGTTCGATGCCACGGACGAAGCCGCCGTGTATCCCGTCGACGGCTACGGCCACGGCACGCACACCATGGGCACGCTGGCGGGCGCAGACGGCCTCGGCGTGGCGCCAGGCGCGCGCTGGATGGCGGCGCGCATCTTTAACCGCTACGGGTTTGCCTATGACAGTTGGATTCATGCCGGGTTCCAGTGGATTCTGGCTCCCGGCGGCGATCCCAGCCGCGCGCCAGACGTCTTGAGCAATTCGTGGGGCAGCAACGACGGATTGGCGCTGGACTTTCAGCCCGATGTGCGCTTGTTGAACGCCGCCGGTATCGATACCTACTTCAGCAACGGCAATGCCGGCAGCGATCCCGGCACCGTTGGATCGCCCGCTTCGTTTCCCGAGTCGTTCGGCATTGGCGCAGTCGATGACACCGAATGGATCGCCAGTTTTTCCAGCCGCGGACCGTCGCCGTTGGGGCCGCTGAAACCTGATCTGGTGGCGCCCGGCATGTCGATCCTGTCGAGCATTCCTGGGGGCGGTTACGCCAAACTCGACGGCACGTCCATGGCCGCGCCGCAGGCGGCCGGTGTCGCCGCGCTGATGCGATCGGCCGTGCCGGGGCTGACCTTCACCCAGACGCGCTACGCGCTCACCACCACCACCGCGCGTCCGTTCACCATCACCTATCCCAACAACGATTACGGCTGGGGGCGGCTTGATGCCTTCAATGCCGTGGTGTCGGTGCTGCACGCCGGATCGATCAGCGGCGTCGTGCGGCGCAGCGATACCGGCGCACCGATCGCGGCGGCGTCCGT
The DNA here is from genome assembly GCA_964398185.1 of uncultured Anaerolineae bacterium. Taxonomy (GTDB): domain Bacteria; phylum Chloroflexota; class Anaerolineae; order Fen-1058; family Fen-1058; genus Fen-1058. Next base: position 32,966 of record CAYNML010000046.1, read on the forward strand.
GCGCGCCGAAGCGCGCCTTGGCACGTGGAGCACAGTCAGCACTGACGCGGCCGGGCGCTATACGCTGTACGGCGCGGCCTCGTTATACACACTCACAGCGTCGGCCTTCGGCTATGCGCCGCAGACCAGCGTCGAGATACCCATCGTGACTGGAGCGAACACGCTGCGCGATTTCAGCTTGACGCCGCTGCCGCAAGGCTGGATCGCAGGCCGCATCACGGATCTTACTGGCGCCCGATCGATCACGGCGATCCTCAGCGTGCTGAATACGCCGGTGACGATCACCGCGCCCGGCGTTTATTCGCTGGCCTTGCCGAGCGGTGCGTATGTGCTGCGCGTGCAGACCAACGGGCAGCGCGTCATCACGGCGGCAGTGACCGTTACCGCCGGACAAAGCGTGACCCAGAACTTTGCCCTGCCGGATGCGCCGACGATCTTGCTGGTGGACAGCGGCCGCTGGTACAACCGCAGCGCCATCCACTACTATCGCCAGGCACTGGATGATTTGAGTTATGCGTTCACCGAACTGCCGATCCGCGACCTACGGACTGATCGCCCCACCACAACCACGCTGCGCGCTTACGACCTGGTCATCTGGTCCGCGCCGTTCGACTCGCCCGGCCTCATCGGCGTGGGTGAGGTTCTCAGCGATTATCTGGGCGTCGGTGGTCATGTGTTTTTGAGCGGGCAGGACGTAGGCTACTTTGATGACGCCTGGTTTTATGAGCCGTATTATCATCGGCTGCTCATGGCGCAGCAGATCGCCGACGACGCCGCCAGCCGCGAATTGACCGGACAACAATCCTTTGCCGGACTGGCGCTGCACATCAGCGGTGCGGACGGTGCGGACAATCAGCTCTATCCCGACGTAGTGCAGTCACTAGCGCCAGCCTTGACGGCGCCCGCGTTTGAGTACACTTCGGCGGAACCGGGCGGGCACAGCGTGGGCTTGTGTCGGCCCTATCGGGCGGTGTACCTGCCCTTTGGCTTTGAAGCCATCACCGATCGAGCCGCGCGAACCGAAGTGTTGTCGCGCACCTTCAGCCTGTTCGCGCGTCCTGCGCAGCGCGCCGTCTTTTCGCTTGATCAAACGCCCGATCAGCTGATCGCGCCCCCCGGCTCGATCATCACGCAGACGGTTATGCTGAACAGCTTCGACGAGGTCGCGCCGCTGACGTTCACCCTGTCAACGCAGAGCGCGTGGGAAGCCAGTGTGACACCGGCGCAGTTGACACTGCCAGCGTGTGCGTCGCGGCCAGTCACTGTGACGGTGCGCATTCCACCTGAAGCGGCGCGCCACGCCACGCAAGCCATTACGTTGACAGCCCAGGCGGCGACGACGCCCAGCCTGGCTGCATCAAGTGTACTGATCGCCAAGGCCCCGGCCAGTGTGCTGCTGGTGCAGGATGATCGGTGGTATCCGGTTGATGAACCGTATCGCTCAGCGCTCAGCGCTAACGGCGTGTCCTACGATCTATGGCGGGTGCCCACGGGCTGGGCGGGTTTCGAGCCGGCCGCGCCCTCCGGCGATCAATTGGCCTGGTATCCGCAAGTGATCTGGTTCACCGGTTACGACTGGTATCAGACCTTGACGCCGTCCAACACGCAGGCGCTGGAGACTTATCTGCAACAAGGCGGGCGCGTGCTGCTCTCGTCGCAGCATCTGTTGAATGAGCCGGGGCTGGACGCTTTCAAGCGCGAGACGCTGGGCGTGTTGTCTGCCTCGCTCGATCTAACGCCGTCGCTGATCGGCGGTGTGCGCGGCGGCCTGTTTGAAGATGTGCCGCTGCAGCCGTTGAATCTAATCTACCCCAACTACGTCGATGCGCTCGCGCCGCAGCAGGGGGCGCAAATCGTGTTGGTGGGCGATCAGGGTTGGCCGGTGGCGCTGGCGCACGACAGGGGCCTTAGCAAGACGTTGTTCATGGCCTTCGGCTTTGAAGGTCTGCCTGCCGCCGTGCAGCCTGGCGCGATGAATGACGCCGTCGGCTACCTGTCGCGGCTGGGCCGCTCGAGCGTGAACACCGATCGGGTGTGGGCGCAGGCCGGTGAGCTGCTCACCGCGACGATCGTCGTGCAGAATGACGGCGCGGCGGCAATCGCACACGCAGCGTTCACGCTGACGCTCCCGGCCGACGTAGGCTATCTCGGCGGCGATGCGCTGACGTGGTCGGGCGTGTTAAACTCGGGACAGATCATCACACGCCAGATGCAGCTGCAATTGGCCGATGCGATTAGCCCGGGCACGCTTGCCCTGCCCGTCGAATTCCGCGACGACGATCAGGCCCTTCGTTTTGTGCGGGTGGCGTCCCTCAACGCGGACCAGCCGCAGTTGGACTTGAGGTATGCGCCTGAGACGGCCGCGGTTTTCACCGGGCGCGTGACGACGTGGACGCTGACGGCGCGCAATCTCGGCATGGTGACGCTGCCGCTGACGCTGACGCTGGGCGTGCCGTTCGAGCAACAGCTGATGACGGAGTCGCTGCAAGCGAACGCCGGCAGCGTAATCACCGCCGATCGTTTGAGGTGGCTGGGCCTGCTGGGCGCGGGTGAAGCGCTGACGGTGACGTATCAAGTGACGCCGGCCTGGACGCTCGCGCCGGTGAAGTTGTACGGCAGCGCCAGCGCGACAGTTGATCAGACGGTGTGGCAGGCGGGCAGTTACTGGTGGATTGCGCCGTTCCAGGCTTATCTGCCGGTGGTGAGGAAGTAGTTGAACCACCCGGAGGTTGAGGACCTCCGGGTGGTTAGCGGTTATTGATGCTGCTTAGCCACCACCCGGCATACTTCGGCGCCAAACAGGAAGATCTGCGCCGAATAATAGATCCAGATGAGGATCACCACAAACGAACTGGCCGCGCCAAAGACGGTGCGAATGTTGCTGTAGGTCAGATACAGGCCCAGTGCGAATTTGCCCACGGTGAACAGCAGCGCTCCGCTCAACGCGCCCAGCCACACGTCGCGCCACCTCACTTTCGTCTCCGGCAAAATGCGGTAGATCACGGCAAACAAGACGGTGACGATGGCGAACGAGATGAGCAGATCGATGATGTTGATCAGCGCGGCAGATTGCGGTTGCAAGACGCGCAGCAGCGGATCGAGCACGGTGAGGAACATGCTGATCGCCAGCGAGACGGTGAGGATGCCGCCGCTGGCCAGTACCATCACAAACGACAAGGCGCGATCTTGAAAGATGCCCAGCAGGCTGCGCCACAGGCTGCGCGGCGGATCGGGCGGCACGCTCCAAATGGTGTTGAGCGCATCCTGCATGCCAAAGAACAGGCCCGTCGCGCCGAACACCAGGCCGATGGCGGCGATAAAGCCAAACAGCGGACTGGCCGAGTTGCGATAGATCGATCTGATCATCTCTTGCACAAACGCGGCGCTGTCGGCCCCAAAGTTTTGCGCGATGAGATCAACCAGATGGCGCTGCGCGGCGGCATCGCCGAAGATGCGTCCGGCGATCCAGATGGCGACTAAGGCCAGGGGCGCCAGCGAGAACGTGGCATAATAGGCCAGCGCGGCGGACAAGCGCGGCGCCCGATCGGCATTCCAATGCTCGACGGCCTGGCGCAGCAGCAGGAGCAGGTTCTTGAGCAGCAGCATGTGCTGATTATACTCGCAGTGAAGAAACCTGACCGCAGACGGAGGCCTGCTTGAGCACTTCTTCCTTTCGCGCGCAGTTGGCGGCCCGCCGGGTACTGCTGCTGGACGGCGCCACCGGCACGGAGCTGCAGCGGCGCGGTGTGGATACCAGCCTGCCGTTGTGGTCGGCGCGCGCGCTGATCACCGCGCCGCAAGTGCTGGCGGCGATCCACGCGGACTACATCGCTGCCGGAGCAGACATCATCACGACCAACACCTTTCGCACGCACCGCCGCACGTTGACGCGCGCCGGTCTAGGTGAGCGCACGTCCGAGTTGACGCACCTCGCCGTGCAGATCGCGCAGGCGGCAGCCCAGCAGGCCGATCGACAAGTGTTCGTCGCCGGATCGCTGTCGCCGTTAGAGGATTGCTATGCGCCGGAACTCGTGCCACCCGACGCTGAGTTGCAGATCGAGCACGCAGAGATGGCACAGCAGCTGGCCGCGGCCGGCTGCGCGGTGCTGCTGGTCGAGACGATGAACACGATCCGTGAGGCCGTGATCGCCGCCCAGTGCGCCAGCGCGACGGGCCTGCCGGTGTGTGTAAGTTTCGTCGTGGGGCCGGGGGGACGCCCGCCGGATCGGATTGATGCGATCGGGCCGGATGAAGCGCTGACGCTGCTCAGCGGCGAATCGATTGCGGAGGCCGTGGCGGCGCTGCGATCGATCAACCCGGCGGTGATCCTGATCAACTGTGTGCCGCTGGCCGTCATCGGTCGCGCCTTGGCCGAGCTGCGCGCGGCCTGCCCCGGCCCGATCGGCCTGTACGCCAACGTCGGCCATGCCGATGAGGCCGTGGGCTGGACCTTGACCGACGATGTGCAGCCCGCCGCCTACGCACAGCGGGCGCGGCAGTGGATTGAACAGGGCGCGGCCATTGTTGGCGGCTGCTGTGGCACAACGCCGGAGCATATCGCGGCGCTGAGAGACATGCTGTGTGAGACGTGATGTTTTTTTGGGCAGGATTCATCGTTCAACGAGGAGCCTGATGATTAAAGCCTTGATTACCGACTTTGGCGGTGTGCTGATGCGCACGCGCACCGGCCGTTCGCGCCGCGCTGTGGAGCAGCGCCTGGGCCTGCCGCCCAACACCATCGACGACCGCGTCTTTGGCTGCGAGGTGTCACAGCGCGGCATGCGCGGCGAGGTCAGCGAACTGGCCGTGTGGCAGTATCTGGAAACCGATCTGGATCTGGTGCGGCACGGCCTGACGTGGCAGGAATTTCAGGCCGAATTCTTTGCCGAAGATTTTCTGGACGAGGAGTTGATGGCGCTCATCCGCGGCGTGCGGCCCAACTTGAAGACCGGCCTGATCAGTAATGCGTGGGATGGGCTGCGCGAAGTGCTGCACACGCGCGTGCCCATCGCCGATGCGTTTGATGTCCTGCTGATTTCCGCTGAAGAAAAAATCGCCAAGCCCGATCCGCGCATCTATCACGTGGCGCTCGAACGGCTGGGAGTGCAGGCGGGCGAAGCGATCTTCCTCGACGACTTCCTTGAGAATATTCAGGCAGCTCATGCGCTGGGGATGCGGGGGGTGCATTTTCGGACCAGCGAGCAGGCGCAGCACGACATCCGCGCGCTGCTCAACGGGCGCTAGCCGATCATGCCCACCTTCGGCGTCATCACCGATACGCACATCCCGCAGCGCATCAAGGCGCTGCCGCCGCGCGTGTGCGAAGTGTTTCGCGGCGTCGATGGCATTCTGCACGCGGGCGACATCAACTCGCGGCAGGTGATCGATCAACTGGCCGAGATCGCGCCGGTGGAAGCGGTGGCGGGCAATGCCGATCTGTGGGGACATGGCTTGCCGCTGACGCGCGTGATCGAGGCCGCCGGCAAACGCCTCGGTCTGGTGCACGGACATGGGGGCTGGTGGCGGTATCTGCGCAGCAAGGTGCGCGATCGCTTCGGTTACGACGAGGAGCTGTACTTGAAGATCGTACACGGATCGTTCGGGCCGGTGGATGCGATCGTGTTCGGGCACACCCACCGCTTTTATCGCGCCGAGCGGGCGGGCCTCCTGCTGTTCAACCCGGGACCTGTCGCGCCGGATTTCTACAATACCCCCGGCCCGCAGGTTGGCCTGCTGCACGTCACCACGCAGTCCATTCAGATCGAAATCGTCGCGGTGTGACAATCGGTTGGAAACAAGTTTGGCTTTGGCGTGAATCTGTTGTACAATGCTTCCAATATTTCGCGGATGAAATCGCATGGATCGCGCTCTGGTTTCCGTCGAACATTTTGGCGATTTAGCTGAGTACCTCCCGATCGCGCGGCGGCATCAGCTGGGCCTGGAACTGCAGGAGTTTTCCGAGCCGAGCGTGCTGGATAACGATTGGCGTGGCTTGCTGGACAACTACCGGCAGGCGCTGGACGGTTTTCCGCACCTGCTGACCATGCACGGCCCCTACATCGATCTGGTGAGCGGCAGCCCCGATATGCGGCTGGTGGCGCTGACGCGCGAGCGCTATTTGCACAACCTGGAAATCGGGCGCGAGCTGGGTGTGAAGTACATCGACTTTCATGCGAACTATCTGCCGCTGGTCGATCATCCGAGTTATCTGCCGGGCTGGGTGGAACGACAGGTCGCCTTCTGGACGCCGATGGCCGAACAGGCGGAGAAGTACGGCATTGTGCTGCTGCTGGAAAATATGTGGGAGCCGGATCCGGCGATCATCAACAGCATCCTCGAGCGGATTCCCTCGCCGTATTTGAAAGCCTGTTTGGATGTGGGGCACGCGGTGCTGTATTCGCGGCTGCCGCTGAGCGCGTGGGTAAAGGCGCTGGGCGCGAATCTGGTCTACACGCACCTGCACAACAATCACGGCGATACCGATGTGCATCTGGCGTTCGGTGACGGCGTGATCGACTTCCCGGAAGTTCTGGACATGTTGCGCGCTCTGCCGCAGCCGCCGCTGTTCAGCCTGGAACTGCCCAGCCTGGACGCTGTGAAGGCCAGCTTGTCGTATTTGCAGTTGGCTGGTTGAGCGTAATCAAGCAAACAAAAACGCGACCCTCAGCGGTCGCGTTTTTTGTTGCGCTATGTGGTTGTGAACTACGCGCGGCCAAAGGCTTTCTTCACATCGGGTGTCATCAGGTAGTAGATGATGACGGCGTTAATGGCCAGCCCGATAATCTGGCTGCCAAACGTAGACCAGCCTGCGATGATCGAGACAATGGCGACAACAACATTGATGCCTTGCAGCACCAGACCCAGCATCCACGCCCACGGCTTCAGCGTCCACGCGCCGATACCAAAGACGATGTCAGCCACAGCGATGACCAACAGCACGATACCATAGACGGTGAGCAAACCGCCACCGGCCGCCACCTCGCCCACGCCAGCCTGGGCGCCCGCAGCGCCAATTAGCGCGCCACCGGCCACCACGCCACAACCGCCCAAAATCAGAAACAAACCGCCCACGATTGCCAGAATCGCCAGAATCGTAATGCCCATTGGTCGCTGCTGCTGCGTTGTCATCGCGTTTTCTCCCACAAAATAGATTTCGTCCGCCTAAGTCGGCAGTCCGTTACACAAAAGAACACGGCATTGTGGTTGGGGTTACGCTTCCGGCTTCTTGGGCTGGGTCTTGCGCTTCAGGTCTTTGGGCCAATCTACGACCTTGCGCTTGGTCTGCGCTTCGACCATGTGCTTCATGGCTTGCTGAATTTCAGAGGCGTCGTAGCCTTCCACTTGCGCCGAGAGCTCATCCAGCGCGGCGCGTTCTTCCGGGGTCAGTTGATGACCGGCCGCCACATCGAGATCGGTCAGGGCCAACAGCAGGGCGCGCTGATCGGGCGTGAGCTTGCGTGCGTTTTCCAGCAGCCACTGAGCCTTGCCTTTGGCGAAAAGGGGTTCGTCTTTGGACATGAGCGGGGTCGTCCTTTCTGCGGCGGCACATCGGTTGGAAACCGATTGGACATACCGCCGATTATACTCTGACCCACCAGCACAGTCAACGCAGGCGAGCACCGCGCACCGCCCGTTGCCGTTGGGCGCGGTTGGGTTATAATGTGCCCCATTGCCTTCCCCTGGCAGGAAACCAGACAACACCCAACTAGTGGAGGTGAAGATGGCTGTGCCTGCGACGTTTCAAGTCCGCTCCCTCGTCGTGGTCGATTACGATCGTTGTTCCTACTGCGGCGCGTGTGTCGCCGTCTGCCCGCCCGATTGCATCATCCTGCACGACGCCACGTTGTTGATCGACGCCGAGGCTTGCACCCTCTGCCGCCGCTGTATTCCTGCCTGCCCGACCGGTGCGCTGACCTTAACGGAGGCCGCATGAAAACCGAGTATGATGTCGTCGTCATCGGGGCGGGACCGGCCGGCTCGATCGCCGCGCGCACCTGCGCAGAGGCCGGGCTGCGCGTGCTGCTGGCCGAGAAACGCCAGGAGATCGGCTCGCCGGTGCGCTGCGCCGAAGCGGTGGGCAAGGACACCGTGGCGCAATTCATTCCACTGGACGACAAATGGATCGCCGCCGAAGTCGATCACTTCAGTTTGACCAGCGCGCTCGACGACACCATCCACTTTCCGCCGCTGGAAACCACGCTGGTCCTGGAACGCAAGATCTTCGATCGAGAATTGGCGCACGCCGCCGCCAAAGCTGGCGCGGATGTCGTGGTCAAAGCGCGCGCGGCGGGCTTTATCAAGAACGGCGCGGGGATCGAAGGTGTGAAGTTCATGGTGCAGGGCCGGCCGCATGAGGTGCGCTGCCAAATCGTCATCGGCGCAGACGGCGCCGAAGCGCAGAGCACGCGCTGGGCGGGGCTTAAGTCGGTGCCGCAGTTGAAGGATTACTACAGCGCGGCGCAGTATCTGCTGACCAACGTCAACATCGATCAGACCGTGTGCCAGTATCACCTGGGCTGGTCGCAAGCGCCGCTGGGCTACTTGTGGGTCTTCCCCAAAGGCAACAACACGGCCAATGTCGGATTGGTAATTGCCGTCGATCCCAAGCAAACCCGATCGGCCATGGACTACCTCAACGACTTCGTGGCCAAACGCTTCCCGCAGAGCTCGAGCCTCTCGCAAGTGGTGGGCGGTATTCCCATCAGCAACGTGCTGCCCGAAATGACGGCGGACCATTACCTCGCCGTGGGCGATGCCGCGCACCAAAGCGATCCGTTGACGGCGGGCGGCATCACCAATGGCATGTGCGGCGGTCGCTTCGCCGCCCAGACGGCCATCGAGGCTGTGCAGCAAGGCGACACCTCGCGCAAGTTCCTGAAAAAGTACGAGCAGTTGTGGGACGACAAGTTCGGCGCGGACTACCGGCGCATGTATCGCCTGCGCCAGGCGGTCTTCAAGATTCCCGAAGAGAAACTCAATCACATGATCCGGCAGGTGTCGCGGCTGGACCAGGATGATCGTTCGCTGACGCAGATCTTCAAGGTCTTCCTGAAAGAGTATCCGCTGCTGATCGTTGACGCGCTGCCATTGTTGCTGGGAAAGTAGCGCCAGCAACCGGTTTCAATTTCGTGACGGGTGTATAATCGCTCGCGGCTGAGCGCGCAAGTGACCAGCGCCTCATCCGCGATCTTTTTTCGAGAGAGGCATCATGTCCGTTACTCCCCCGCAAGTTCCGTGGCACAGTCAGCCGATTGAACATGTCGCGCAGCAGCTGAAGACCCGGCTCGATGCCGGCCTGTCGGCGGCGGACGCCCAAACCCGATTGGCAAACTACGGCCCCAACGAACTGCGCGAGAAGCCGCCCACGCCGTTTTGGAAATTGGTCCTTGAGCAGCTCAACAACTTTGTGACGATTCTGCTCGTGGTCGCGGCTGCCATCTCAGCCCTGCTGGGCGACATGATCGAAGCCGTAGTCATCATGGCAATCGTGGTGTTGAACGCGGTGCTGGGCGTGGTGCAGGAAAGCCGCGCCGAGAAAGCGCTGGCCGCCTTGAAAAAGATGGCCGCACCCGAAGCCGAGACGATCCGCGACGGGCACCGCGTGCGCGTCTCCAGCCGCGAGCTGGTGCCGGGCGACGTCATTCTGCTTGAAGCGGGCAACTACATCCCCGCCGATCTGCGCTTGATCGAAAGCGTCAATCTCAAGATCGACGAAGCCTCGCTGACGGGCGAATCGGTGGCGGTGGAGAAGCAGGCCACTGATACCATGAAGCCCGACGTGCCGCTCAGCGATCGGCGCAACGCGGCGTACATGGGCACGCTGGTAACCTACGGGCGGGGCAAGGGCATCGTGGTGGGCACCGGCATGAACACGCAGATGGGCATGATTGCCGAGATGCTGCAATCGGTGGAGGAAGAGCAGACGCCGCTGCAGAAGAAACTCGATCAGCTGGGCAAGACCTTGGGCATCGGCGCGCTGGCCGTCTGTGCCCTGGTGTTTGGCGTGTACGTGCTGCGCGCCCTGGCCAACCCCACCGTCGAGCTGGGCGCCGCCATTGCTGATGCATTCCTGATTTCCGTCAGCCTCGCCATCGCGGCTGTGCCGGAAGGCCTGCCCGCCATTGTGACGATTACACTCGCCATTGGCATGCGCGAGATGATCAAGCGCCACGCGCTGATCCGCAAGCTGGCCGCCGTGGAAACGCTCGGCTCGGCCACCATGATCTGCTCGGACAAAACGGGCACGTTAACGCAAAACGAGATGACCGTGGTGAAGTTGTGGGTGCATCACACCGAGGTCGAGGTGACCGGCCAGGGCTATCAGCCCGAAGGGCGTTTCACACACGGCAAAGATCAGCGCGAACTCGACGTATCCTCCGACGTGGAAGTGGCCGGGCTGCTGTGGGCGGCGTCGCTGGTCAACGACGCGGCGTTGGAAGAAACGGGCGAATCGGAAGGGAAGATCACCTATCGGATGGTGGGCGATCCCACGGAGGGCGCGCTGATCGTCGCTGCGGCGAAGGCCGGGCTGTGGCGATCGGACTTGGAGCAGAATTATCCGCGCGTGGCCGAAGTGCCGTTCGATTCGGATCGCAAACGCATGAGCACCATTCACGCGCTCACCCACATCACGATGGACGATGCCAGCCCCTTGCAGCCCGGCGAGCAGGGCTACGTGGTCTGCCTGAAGGGCGCGGCGGGCGGGCTGCTGGAACGCTCGACGCAGCTGCTGCACCGCAAAGGCCCGCTGCCCATCGCAGAGCACGAGGTCCAGGAAATTCGCGAAGCCAGCCGCCGCATGGCGAATCAGGCGCTGCGCGTGCTGGGCGTGGCCTACCGCAGACTCGATCGGCTGCCGGAGAAGATCACCGCAGAAGAGATCGAGCGCGATCTGATTTTCGTTGGTCTGATCGGCATGATCGATCCCGCGCGGCCCGAAGTGAAACCCGCCATCGACAAAGCGCGCCAGGCGGGCATCCGTACCGTCATGATCACGGGCGATCATCCCGATACCGCGCGCGCCATCGCCGGGCAGATTGGCCTGCTGCGTTCCGACGCGGCGCACCCTGGCGCGGCGGTGCGCACCGGCGTCGAGCTGGAGCAGATGAGCGACGACGATCTGATCAAGGCGGTGGAGCATACTGACGTCTTCGCGCGCGTCAGTCCCGCGCACAAAGTCCGCATCGTGGAAGCCTTCAAGGCGCGCGACGAGATCGTGGCGATGACGGGCGACGGCGTCAACGACGCGCCCGCGCTGAAACGATCGGACATCGGCGTGGCGATGGGCATCACCGGCACCGACGTCAGCAAGGAAACGGCGGACATGGTGCTGACCGACGACAATTACGTCTCGATTGTGAGCGCGGTGGAGCAGGGCCGCATCATCTACAGCAACATCCGCAAGTTCGTGTTCTATCTGCTGTCGTGCAACGTGGCGGAGATCGCCATCATCTTCATCGCGGCGCTGGCGGGTTGGGCGCCGCCGCTGACGGCCATTCAGCTGTTGTGGCTCAACCTCTTGACCGACGGCGCTCCGGCGCTGGCCTTAGCCACCGAGAAGGGCGATCCCGACATCATGCAGCAACGGCCGCGCCCCAAGAACGAACCGATCATCAATCGCCTGATGATCATGCGCATCGGCGTGATGACCGTGGCGTTGACGGCCGTGGTGTTGACGGCCTACCAGATCGGCTTGCAGACGTCGATCCCGCTGGCGGAAACGATGGCCTTCGTCGCGCTGGCGCTGTCGGAACTCCCAATTGCCTACACCACCCGATCGGAACGATATCCGCTCTACCGGTTGGGTGTGTTCACCAACAAATGGATGCAGCGCGCGGTGGGGCTGTCGGTCGTGTTGATTCTCGCCGTCATCTACGTGCCGTTTTTGCAGGAGGCGTTTGACACCGTGGCGTTGACGCTGGAGCACTGGCTCATCCTGCTGCCGTTGATCGCCATCCCGGCGGCGGTGGCGGAGATCAGCAAGTTCTTCGTGCGGAGAAGTGAGAGGAAGATGGCGTGATGCTCTCCGACCGCGTCCGCGCGGTCGGTTTCGCCGAGGTGGGCGCAAGTTGCGAATCCCATCCGCGGGGACGCGGATTTCGAGCCGTGTGAAGTGCTTTCCGACCGCGTCCGCGCGGGCGGCTTTCTGGCAGTATATGACTTTCAAGCCACAGCATTTTCCAGAACATCTATACTTCGTCACTGGCTCGCTGCTGGGCTAGCGTCCACTATTTACGCGGCCCGCCTATGCTATGATCGTCCTCAATTCACTGGACTGGCATCGAAAGCAAGGACGGTTCCAACTGTATGTATATGTGATCATGCCTACACACTTCCACGTCATCACCAAACCGGCTGAAAATCAAACTATCTCTGCCAATCTCCAATCACTCGGCTCTTTCACGGCGCATGCGATTTTGCAGCAATTACGGGCTGACAATCTGACATCTGAACTGGATTTCTTCGCTGCCGAGCGTGAGCCGGATCGCTCTGAGCAACATCAAATCTGGCAGCCTATGCAGGCCAAGAACATCTACACCCCTGCGTTTCTCCGTAAGAAGTTGGAGTACATTCACAACAATCCAGTGGCGAAGAAGTGGGACTTAACCGAACGGCGTGATGAGTATGCCTATTCCAGCGCGTGTTTCTACGATCGTAGCGTTGAGCCGATCATTGCTGTTGATGATGTGCGCCAATTGCTGATTGAATAGCTGGACCAGATCCGCCCGCGGGGACGCGGGCTTGGCGCGTCGCGGGAAAGATTGGAACGTGCTTCACGCACCACGCATCACATTTCACTTCAATCCATCCGGCTGTCCTGCTGCGGACACGCCACGCTTTGCAGATAACTCCAATTGGCATTGACGGCCTGCCACGCCAGCGATCGATCGAGGTTCCACGTCAGCGCATCAAACCGTTGCGGCGGCGTCCAGCGATCGAGAATGCGGGCGGCCGTGACGCATCGATCGCGCTCGTTCATCGTCGGCAAGGTGGCGATCAGCGCAGGCACGGCATCGGCGCTGAGGCCCACCACGTAACTCGCGTCGAAGGGATTGGCCGCCGCCACGCGACCGGCGTTGACGCGCACGATCAGATCATCGGGGTTGAGGACGTTGAGGATGAGCAGCACCGCGAAGGCTGACGCCAGCGCGCCAAACACAAACCGATTAGCTTTGCCGCTTCCCACGGTGAGCATGAACCATACAAAGACGATCGCCAGCCAGCCCATGAAGGCTGTAGTGTACAAGCGCAGTTCCGTCAGACCGAACTCGATCTGATACAGCCGCATGCGGTACAGCGCCGAAAACATGATGACGAACAGCAGCGCGATGACGGCACCGGACAGCAGGCGGAAGAGCCGCTCGAGCCGCGCATCATCCTTCTTCATCAGCCAGTGCATGAACAGCAGGCAGGGCAGCACCAGCGCCGCCACCGTGACCAGCTCGAAGAAGCCGCGCCGCGCATACTCGGCGTAAGAGAGTTTGATCAGCGAGCGCAAGAGTTCCGTTCCGCCGAAGAGATAACGCGCCTGCACGACCACGAAGCCCAGGAACAACGCGATCAACGAACCCAGGACCATGCTGATCTCCACCGCGCCCAGCACGCCTTTGTAGCTCGATGGTTTCGCTGCCTGCTCTTTCCAGATGAACGTCATACGCAGGAAGCCTGCCACCACCCACGCCCAGAAACCGATCCAGAAGGCGTGTGTGAAGATTTCGTACACGTCCCAGTTGAACAGATCGGTGATCATCTTCTCGAAAACGGCATCAGCCGAGGTGAGCAGCGCGCCAAAGACCAGCAGCATCGGCACGGCGATGAGCGTCCCGGTGCCGATAGCCGCCACGTTCTTCGACTGCCCGCCGATCTTGATTTGTCCCCACTTGATGTCGTCGAAGACGAGCAGCAGCGCGCCGACGGCGCTGAACACGCTCGCCAGCGCCGTGCCTTTGACGTACTCCGTCAACGTCGCCACACGGATGCGGCCCTGCACCGCTCGATAGGCGATCAGTGCCAGGCAGATCAGAATCGCCAGCAGGTTGGCCGAGTTGAGCATGATCGAATCACGCAGCGCAAACATCGCCGCGAAGATCAGCGCGGGCGCGATGAGCCAGCGGCCGCCGCCCGTCAACTTCAGATTGTTCCACTGCGCCACGGCGACGAGGCCGAAGCTCAGCGCGGCCACCCACAGCAGCAGGTTAATGCCCCACGGCATGGAGCGCAGCAGCACATCGCCCGCCACGCCGAGGATCGCGGCGATACTGAGAACTGAGTATGCCAGCTTAGTTATATTTGACATGATTACCCTGAGAGATAACACGTGGTGCGTGAGTAGACGATTCACGCACCCCGCATCACGTTACACTTGCGCGATGAGGGCGACGACACACAGCAGCAGCGCCAGCGCGCGGAAGTCGAACCGGCCGGATTGATCGGACGAGCTCTTCGGTGCGAAGATCAGAATCGCGAACAGGAGAAGGAGCCAGGCGTTCATGGTGCACCTCCGTTGTCATCTGGCATTCATCTTAACGGAAACGCGGCTCAAAACGAAGGTTCCGGGTGTTGAACCTGCTGCACTTGAGTGCTTGACGGGAACAGCATAACCGCGCCGCCCGCAGCGTGCATGACGCGCACACTACGCTTCCGGCACGGTTGCCCGCCGCGCTGCCGCGCCGCGCCGCACCTGAGTGCTTGACACTGGCTGAAGATAAATCCATAATGCGTACTGCGTAATACGTGATACAGTGAGAAGAATTCAATGATCCGATTGCTGCTGGTCGAAGATAACGTCTCGCTGCGCGCGGCGATGAAATCGGGCCTGGAAGATACGGGCAAGGTCACGGTCATTGCGGAAACCGATCGGGGGGAAGACGCGATCGGGTTGGCGTTGGACAATCCGCCGGAGGTGATCCTGATGGATGTGCAGCTGGCCGGATCGCTGAACGGCGTGCAGGCCGCCATCGCCATCCGGCGCGAGATCGCGCGCTTGCCGGTGGTCTTCTATTCCATTCAGGACGACGAACGTTTCTATCGCGACTTCCTCGCGTCGGGCATCCTGACGCACTATGCCTATGTCCGCAAGAGCAACTACCTGCTGCCCACGATGGTGGTGCCGCTGCTGCGCGATGCCATCGCCGGACGCAGCTTCATCGATCCCGACATCGAGCAGCGGGTGCAGGCCGTGCGCCTGAAGGATGAAGACGCCCCGCTCGATCTGCTGGAACCCAACGAGCGCGACGTGGTCAAGCTGCTGGCGCAGGGCATGACCAACGAGCAGATCGCCAACCGCCTGAACTTCCGCGATCGGCGCGCGGTGAGCCGCACCAACGGTCAGATCTACGCCGCGTGGGGGCTGGATAACTCCACGGAAGATGAGAAGACCGCGCGGGCGCGCGCCACGCTGATCTACAACACAGGCCGCATGATCATCTGGGATGACGACGGCACGCCGCGGGTGCGCGATGCGCAGGGGAAGTGGCAGCCGTTGTTTTAGACATGGGTCAGTGTTATTTGTTCATTGTTAATTGTTCATTGTTAATTGTTCATTGTTCATTGTTCATTGTTCATTGTTCATTGCTAATTGCCTATGCTGCGCTGGATTGACGCCGGAATCTTCATCGGGGCGCAGGCCGTGTCGCTGTTCAACACGGTGCTGCTGTTGTGGCTGGGCCTCACCGTCCTGCTGACGGGCGATCGCCGCAAGCCGGCGACCATCGCGGGCGGCATGGGTTTGCTGCTCGGCTCGCTGTTCTTCATGGGTCATACGCTGCTCATCGCCCACACCGTCAATTTCTTCGGCGGCGGCATCAACATTGTCTGGCGCGTCATGTGGTTCGTGCTGGTGGTGGCGCCTTACTTCTGGGGCCTGGCAATCTTCTACTACTCTGGCGATCCGGCGGCGGGCCGGTGGGTGCGGCGAATCTTGACCGCCGCCATGTTCTTCATGGTCCTGTCGCTGTTCCTGATCTTCCCGCTGCCCACCTTTCTGGAATTTGTGCTGGCGCCGGCGCTGGCGCCCGTCATCGCCTGGGTGTATGTGCCTTATCTGTTTTTGTGTTTTGTGCTGCCGCTGCTGGCCTTGCGGCGGCCCATCACGCGCAATGTCTTGTGGCGCGATCCCTTCCGCCGCGCCCGCCCGTGGTTGATCGCCGCGGCCATGATGTTGACGGCGGCCGTGATCGCGTTTGCCTACACGGCCTATGCCATCGTCCCGCGCGCCATCCCGATTTACTCCATCAGCATGAACACACTGCGCGAACTCTATTTTGCCGACGAACTGGTGGCAGGCTTCATCGGGCTGGCGGTTATTTTTCTGGGGCGCGCGGTGCTGTCCAACAGCGTGCTGACCGAGCGGCTGCAAGCGGGGTCGGGCCTGTTCGCCCGCTGGCGCAACGTGGTGGGCGTGGCCATCGTCGGCTCGTTGTTTGTGGCGCTGTTATACAACTTGAACATTCAGCCCATCTACAGCGTGCTGCTGACGGTGATCCTGGCGGTGATAGCGTATGCGCTGTTCAACTGGCGGCAGTACGTGGAGCATGAAGAATTCATGCAGCGTTTGAACCCGTTTGTGACCAGCCTGCACCTGCACGAACGCCTGCTGACCAGCAACAACGACAACGAGCAGGAATCGCGCGAGCTATTCACGGCGCTGTGCCGCGACGCCCTGCGCACCGAGTATGCCTGCCTGCTCTTTGAGGGATCGCTCGGCGGGCCGCACGAACGGCAGCGCATCGATTATCAATGGCCGGCCGATCAGGACGCGCTGCTGCACGCGCCGCTCACCCACGCGATCGACTGGTCGCGGCTCGACGTGGATCACTGGGCCTATCCGCTATCGGATTCACGCGGCGCGATCGGACGGTTGATCTTAGGCCCCAAGCTCGACGGCAGCGAATACAACGTGCAGGAGTTGCAGGTGGCCTCGGCCTGCGCCGAGCGCATCCTGGACGCGCTGGCCGGCGAGCAGCTGGCGCGCGTGGCCGTGAGCCTGCTGCGCCAGCGCATCGCGCAGGTGCAGGTGATGAGCGCGCAGCACAAGCGCATTCTGCACGACGAGGTGCTGCCGCAGATTCATCTGGCATTGCTGAAAGTGGAAGCGCTGCGGAATGTAGGGCGAGTGGCCAACTCGCCGGGGCAAGATGTCATCTTGCCCTACAGTCCAGATGGGCGAGTCGGTGACTTGGCCGGACAAGAAACTTTCCCGCAAGTGCGCGATAACATCCTGCTCTACGACAAGCTGGACGAAGCCACCCTTGCCTTGACGCAGGCCCATCGCCGCGTCTCGGCGCTGGTGCGCGAGATGAGCACTGCCGTGCCCACGCGCCTGGAAAGCGAAGGACTGGCCGCGGCCCTGCAAAGCGCGCTCGATCACGATTTCCGCGACAGTTTCGATCGGGTGGAGTGGCGCGTCGATCCGGCGGCAGTGGAGCGCGCCAAACAACTGCCGCTCTTTGCCAGCGAGGTGATCTTCTTCGCCGCGCAGGAAGCCATTCGCAATGCCGCCAAGCACGGGCGCGGCGGCGACGCGCAGCGCCAGCTGCACCTGGACGTGGCGCTGCAAAATGGATCGGGCTTGCAGGTGATCATCGGCGACGACGGCGTGGGCCGCCCGATCGATCCGGTCGACGGCGAAGCGGGCAGCGGCCTGCGCTTTCACAGCGCCATGCTGGCCGTCATCGGCGGCACGTTGAGCGTGGAAGATCGATCGGGCGGGGGGACGCAGGTGACTATTGAAACACCGCTAACCTGATGGTTCGTGACGAGTGCTATGGAACGATTATCTGATCAACAACGAAGTGCGTTCATTGTAGTTGGTGTAGTTCTGATCCTGGTATTGGTGTGTGTTGGAACCGCGCAGATTGCCACAGATGCTCGCTCGACGAGTCGGTCTCCACTCGGAACACCGCTGCCGCCCTACAGGGTTTACACCAGCACTTTTGCACTGCGCGATGGACGAGTCTTGCCGGTCGAATGCGTTGCGATCAGTATGGATCAACGTTGTGACATCATTTTTCCTAACGGCAACCGAATACCTAACCCGCAGAGCGCCAATTGGTCGCCCGATCAAAAGTTTGCTATTTTTTTTGCGTTGAACAGTTCCATAGTTCACCATGCGCGGGTTATCAGGTTTGGCGAATGAGTGATGGGGAAAGAGTCG
>CAYNML010000047.1:0-49864 GCA_964398185.1 uncultured Anaerolineae bacterium
CCAGTACAGGCCCGGTTGCATAACAATGGTGCCAAAACTCAATATTACCGGTCGTAATTCCTGTCCCTGTGGTAACGCCTGCAACATTAGAAGCGACGTTCATATTCGTCACCGTCTGTTGGAAAGTTGCGCCCGTACTCGCTACGGGCACACCAATTCGACCAGGGACGGTGGTGAAGGCATCCATCGAGACCCACACCCAATTGCCATCCAACTGGAGACAATAGCCAACCCGGTCGAAAGCGGGCGTGGTGGCAGTGTTATCAATCGAGTAAGCCGGAGAGCCGGTGTTATAGTCTGCATTGGCGGGGATATTCATTTGGTAGACCACGCTGTATTGGCTGGTTTCGGCCACATTGGTATCGCATGGCGTGGCGGCCGTTGGCGCAGCCGGCGGCAAGTCGGCCCGCGTTTGCGTGTGCGACGTTGCGCCGCTGTCATTCGCGTTGGTTACGATGATCGTGGCCGCATAAGCCGGCTTGACCCCAAGCGGAATGCCGGCTGCCGCGCTGAAGGTCAGCGCGATCACCATGCTCACGATCAGGCTCACGCGCAGCAAGCCAGTCAGCACGCGATACGTCGATTCTCGATAAGTATTCATACGGTTTGCTCCTTCTGGACGAACTTATGAAGATGACGGAACGGAATCGCTGACTCACCACCAAATCAAGATGCCATCCATTATGCAGTAGAATCTACGTGCTTTCGCTTGCAAGATCATTTCGAGACTTTTTCAGTTTCATTGCGCCGCTGGTGTGAGCAGGCAGAGAGCACATTCAACGACAATAAAAAAACGGTCGGACTTTTTCAAGTCCGACCGTTTTGTCTTTTGCCTGTAGTGATCTGCTGGGCAATCATCCAGACAAAGCTGCATCAAACTCCAGCGTCAACTCACGCAAATTAATGATCGCCCCGGCCTGTGTGAGAAAGTCCATACCCACGCGCTCGCGTACCGTTCAGGTCGAAGCCGTAATTCATGCTGCCGACTTCGATCTCGAAATTTGTGAGCGCCTGCGTCTCTACTGCTACCTGATCGATCCGGCGCGTAAACACAGCCTCACTGCCGCCCACGCCACGTACCGTGTAAACGATGTCCTCCATCTCCGGAACGATCCCCAGATCTGCTACTTCACGCGCGGCCAGAATGGTCGAAGCCGAACCCGTGTCGATCAGCACGTGATCAACATCGATCACTCTGTCGCGATAGGTGATCGTCAAACGCGTGAAGGCCAGATCATCCTGGAGTGTAAGCTGCATGGTTTCTCCGAATGCCAGACCAGCGTCGCTCCCGGATGTCCAACGCCTCGCGGCCCGTGTGCGCGAAATAAAACTCGCGCAGCGGGTGCGTCTGATGCCAATGCTCGTAGGCCTGCATCGCGCCTGCGCCATCCGCACATGTTTCGATCACGGCGATCTGATCGAGGATGCGCTGCTGGCCTTCCGTATGCGCTTCTAGCGCTTCGATGATCAGCCAGTGGTTAGGGTGTGCTTGCCGCACTTCAGACCAGTCCATGCCCGCCTCCTTGCTGCTCGCTCATTACCAGTTACTCATTACTCAATGTCATTAAGTTAGCGCGTCAGCCATGTCATTCCCGCGTGCTTTTGGCGGGAATCCAGTGGCTTGATCGCGAACGTGACTCATCAGTGCTTTGGATGCCCGACAGAAGCATTCGGGCATGACGGGCGTTTGGCCGAACTTAATGGCATTGACTCATTACTTGCTAATAGAGAAACATCGGCTTGCCTTCCACATGCCGCACCTTGGGCAGATAGTTTTCCGCGTCATACAGTTCTTCCACATCCACACGCTTGATGCCCTGCATGATGGTCGAGATGGGAATGCTGGTGTAGGTGCCGTTGCGCAGCGCCACCATGCGATTCGACGCGCCGCGCGTGATGAGCTTGATCGCCATGTTAGCGTAGTTGACGGCCACCATCAGATCGAGGCTGTCCGGCGCGCCAGAGCGCATCAGGTAACTGATCTGCTGATAGAGGATGTCCTCGCCCGTGATCTTCTTCAGCGCTTCGCCCGTGATGGCGCCGATGCCGCCCAGCTTCTTGTGGCCGTAGGCGTCGGCCTGCCCGTACTCGATGATCTTGCCACCCGTCATCTGCGCGCCTTCCGACATGGTGACCATGGCATAGTTGCTGGGATTGTGTTTCTTGTCGTCCATCAGGAACGCCGCCAGCTTCTCGGGATCGAAGTGCACTTCGGAGATGATCGATCGATCGACGCCGGCCAGGTACGATGCCAGCAGGCACGTCTCGCCGGAATTGCGCCCGAACAACTCCACCACCGCGATGCGCTCGTGGCTGCCCGCGCTGGTGCGCAGTTGATGGATGAATTCCACGCTGCGCGTAATGGCCGTCGAAAAGCCGATGCAATAATCGGTGCCATAGACGTCGTTGTCCATCGTCTTGGGGATGGCGGCGATGTGTACCCCTTCGCGATGCAGGCGCTCCGCATAGCTCAGGGTGTCGTCCCCCCCGATCGGCACCAGCGTCCCCACGCCCAGCTTATCCAACACCTGCAAAACGTGCGGCGTGAAATCAAACGGGCCTTTGTCGTCGGGATGCGTCTTGTCCTTCAAGAACGCGGGCACTTCCGTCGCGCGCACCTTGCCGGGATTGGTGCGGCTGGTGTGCAGGAACGTGCCGCCGGTGCGATCGATCGTGCGCACGCGCTGCTTGTCGAGCGGCACGATATATTCGGCCATCGACTGTGGATCATCGGGGTTGCAGTACAACAGGCCCCCCCACCCCTTGCGGATGCCGACGACCTCGTAGCCTTCGTCCACCGCGCGATAGACAATGGTCTTGATGCACGGGTTCAACCCGGGCACGTCGCCGCCGCCCGTCAACACACCGATACGCTTCATGGTTCTTCTCCTTGCGTTGCGCCGCCCGGCGCCGCTGACAGCGCCGCGACACGGCCCGCAGTGATGTCAATCAGCTGCTGGTACGTGATCGGGAAGACGGCGTGCGGCGCGCCCGCCGCCGCCCACACGGTCTCGAAACGGCTCAACGCTTCATCGATCACGACCGGCAGCGCTTGCGTATGCCCGACCGGGGCCACGCCCCCCACCTCAAAACCGGTGAGCGCCCGGGCCGTGGCGGCGTCCGCCAATTTTACTCGCTTTCGGCTCACGCCGTAAAGTTCACCGAGCCGCTTCTGATCCACGTTGCGATCACCTGCACCCAGCACAATGGCGGGCTGCCCGTCGATCACAAACACGAGCGATTTCACGATCGCCCCCACCGGCACGACCATGTTGTAATGCGCGCCGATGGCCGCCGCCGCCAACGGCGCGGTCGCTGCGCTATCGCCCAATTCCAGCACCACGTCGTCCAGACCTTTTTCTTTCAGCGCCGCGCGCACACGATCGATGGGGTTCATAATCGTTACGGTACGTCATGCCCGAGTGCTCGTGTCGGGCATCCAGGTGCTTTGCAGCTGGGCTGCTGGATTCCCGCCGACAGCGCGCGGGAATGACAACGACACGTCATGCCCGAGTGCTCGTGTCGGGCATCCAGGTGCTTTGCAGCTGGGCTGCTGGATGCCCGCCGACAGCGCGCGGGAATGACACACCCAAATCACAGATTCATACTGATCTGCACCGACTCGACGCCGTGCAAGTTCCTCAACTGATCGATCAGCATGTCGTCCAGCGTCGTCGTGTCGTTCGGAAAATCGAGCTGCAGCGTTTCACCGCGCGCCTTGATCAGGAAGCAGAAGCGATCGGGCCCCGGATACGAACTCAACAGGTGATGCGCTTCGCCCACGGTCGAGGCGTCGCGCGTGCTGTCACCCGATCGCGAGATCACCACCTTGGCGGTGCGATACGGCTCTGCGATGGCTGCATAACCATGACCATTACCGCCGCCGTTTTTCTGCGGGGCAGGCTCGGCCTGAACAGGCTGCAGCTCAACCGCCGGTTTAGTCGGCACACTCGCCGTGAATTCACGCTTCACCACTTCGGCGATTGGCTCCGCCGTTCGACTTCGATAATCAGCCGTGGATTCCGCCAGCGAATTATCCTGCCGGGGCACACCGAAGTCTTCGATCGGCGCTAGGCCGCCGATCGGATCTTCATCATCAAATGCGAAGACCTCGCCCGCAAACGGATCTTCTTCTTCATGCAAGAACTCGCGCACATCGTCCAGCGGTTCTGCCACGATCGGACTCGACGTGCGCGATCGTTGATTCACAGCGAGGGGTTGCCCGTTAGTCGTGGGAGCGGGCGCACTCGCCGGCCTAACCGCTGCGGGTTGATAAGTTGCACTCTGCTCTTTTACCACGACAGGCTGCGACGTGGCAGTGGCCGGGGCGACTGTGGGTTTACCGTTGCCAGTCGCAGGGGCAGGCTTGCCATTGCCGTTGCCATTCGCCTTCTGATCCCCGCGAAGCGCCCCCGTGGGGTTGATCCCTGATCCCTGATTACTGATCCCTGCTTGCCTCTTATCCGGGACCGCACTCGTCACCTGCATTTTGTCCGAGGCAGAATCGAGCAGAATCTTGGCGACCTTGCCCTTCCCATCAATCGTGCCGCGCACCACCACGATCTTGTCCTTCTGCCACAGCTCCTGCGTCTGCTTCCACGTGCGCGGAAAAGCCACACACTCGTACGGGCCCTGCACGTCTTCGAGTTGAATGAAGCCCATCGTGTCGCCCTTCTTCGTCTGGATCGTGCGCGACCCGACGACGGCGCCGATCATCACCGCTTTGTGGCCGTCTTCGTCCTCAGTCAACTCCGCGCTGGTGTGTGTGATCTCGCTTTGCAGCTGCGCCAGCGCCTGCGCCACCGGATGCTCAGACACATACGCGCCGATGAGTTCCTTCTCCCAGGCCAGCTTCTCGCGCAGCGGCACATCGCCGATATTGGGCAGCGGGCCAATCGTTTCCGTCTCGGACGCATCGACCATGCCGCCGAACAGCGTCATCTGTCCCACGTCCTGCGCGTGATGCGCCGAGCTGCTCAACCCCATCATCCGATCGATCATGTGCAGCAGCTGCGCGCGATTGCCGTAATCTTCCAGCGCGCCGACTTTGATCAACGCTTCCAGCGCGCGGCGATTCACCGAGCGCAGATCGACGCGGCGGCAGAAATCTTCCAGGCTCTTGAAGGGGCCGCCGTCCAAGCGGGCTTCACGGATCACGCGCACCGGGCCTTCGCCCACCCCCTTGATCGACGCCATGCCAAAGCGAATCGCGCGTTTGCCGGCGGGCTGCGGCTCGATCGAGAAGGCCAGATCGCTGTAGTTCACATTGGGCGGCAGCACGTCGATGCCCATGCGCCGCGTCTCGATGATCAACAGGCCGATCTTTTCGATGCTCTGCTCTACCGTCATCAGCGCCGTCATGAACTCGACGGGATAGTGCGCTTTGAGATACGCGGTCTGGCACGTCATCACCGCGTAGTCGGCGGCGTGCGCCTTGTTGAAACCGTAGCGCGCAAAAAATTCGATGTCGCTGTAGATCGCTTCAGCCACGGCCTGATCGATGCCGTTCTTCACCGACCCGGCAATGAACTTGGCCTTGTGCGCCTCGATCTTCTCTTTGATCTTCTTGCCAACCGCCTTGCGGATTTCGTCAGCCTCGCCGGGCAGGTACCCCGCCAGCTGCACCGCGATCTGGATGATCTGTTCCTGATAGACGATGATGCCGTAGGTCTCTTCGAGGATCGGCTCCAACTTCGGGTGCTTGTACACCACCGGCTCCACGCCGTGCAGGCGCTTGATGTAGGTGGGGATGTATTCCATCGGGCCGGGGCGGAACAGCGAGATGCCGGCGATGATGTGCTCGAACTTGCCGGGCTTCATCTCCATCAACATGCGGCGCATGCCCGCGCCTTCCACCTGGAACAGGCCCAGCACGTCGCCGCGCGACATCAACCGGAAGGCCTCCCGATCGTTCACCGGAATATTGTTGAGATTGAGCTCGACGCCGTGATGCTGCTTGATCAGATCGCACGCCTTGCGCATGATGGTCAGCGTGGCGAGGCCGAGGAAGTCGACTTTCAACAACCCGATCGACTCGACGATGCCCATCTCGAACTGCGTGATCGATTCGAGCGAGTTGTCGCTTTCCTTGGTCGGGCGCGCCAGCGGCGTATATTCCACCAACGGACGATCGGAGATCACCACCCCGGCGGCATGCGTGCCGATGTTGCGCACCGTGCCCTCCACGGTCTGGGCCGTATCGAGCAGGTTCTTTACCCAGGCCGTGGTGTCGTATAGTTCCTTCAGTTCCGGAATCTGCTCGACCGCTTCGCTGATCTTCACCGGCTTGCCGGGCGTATTGGGCACCAGCTTCGCCACGCGATCGACGTCGGGCAGCGGAATGTCCAGCGCGCGACCCGTGTCGCGGATCGCGGCGCGCGCGCCCAGCGTGCCAAACGTGATGATCTGCGCGACTTTGTCCTTGCCGTACTTGTTGACGGTGTAGTTGATCATCTCCGCGCGCCGATCGTCGGGGAAGTCCATGTCAATATCGGGCATGGAGATGCGGCCCGGATTGAGGAAACGCTCGAAGATCAGCTTATTGGGCAGCGGATCGAGATTGGTGATGCCGCTGGTGTACGCCACGATCGAGCTGGCGCCCGAACCGCGCACGTTCCACCAGATGTCCTGCTCTTTGGCGAAGCGCGTCAGATCGGACACAATCAGGAAGTACGTATCGAAGCCCATCTTGTGAATGACTTCGAGTTCGTAATTGAGGCGTTTCTGAATCTCCGGGTCATGGGCGCGATCGCCGTAACGCCAGACCAGGCCCTCTTCGCACTTGCGGCGCAGTTCCTGATCGGGTGTGACGCCGGCGGGCAGATCGAAGATCGGCAGGTGATAGCCCTTGGTGCTGAGATCGACGTTGCACATCTCGGCAATCTCCAGCGTGGAGGTCAGAGCCTGCGGCACTTCGCCGAACAGCGCGGCCATTTCGTCGTAACTCTTCAGATAATACGAGTTATCCGTCATCCGCATGCGGTCCTGCTGGCTGACCAGCGTGCCGGTGCCGATGCACAGCATGATGTCCTGCGCGGGCGCATCTTCCTGCTTGATGTAGTGCGCATCGTTCGTGGCAACCAGCCTTACGTCGAATTCCCTGGCGAGTTGCAGCAGACGCCGATTGATAGTGACGAGCTCGGGGAACCCTTCGTGCAGCTGCAATTCGACAAAGAAGCGCTCGCGCCCGAAAACGTCCACATACCAGCCCATCGCCTTGCGTGCTTCGTCAAACTGCCCGTCGGCCAGGTAGCGCGGAATCTCCGCCGCGCCGCAGCCGGTGGTGACGATGACGCCTTCGCTGTATTGCGCCAGCACTTCTTTATCCACGCGCGGGCGGTAGTAGTAGCCTTCCAGCTGCGAGATCGTCGCCAGCTTCAATAAGTTCTGATAACCGGTCTGCGTCTGCGCCAGCATCAGCAAGTGATAAGGGCTTTTGTCCTTCTGGGGATCACGATCGGTGCGCGCGCGGCGCGCGAGGTAACCCTCCATCCCGATGATGGGTTTGACCCCGGCCTTCTGCGCCGCGTTGAAAAAATCGATCACGCCATACATCGCGCCGTGATCCGTAATCGCCACGGCGGGCTGCCCCAATTCCCTGGCGCGCCCCACGATGCCGCCGACTTTGCTCAAGCCGTCGAGAACGGAATATTCGCTATGCACGTGCAAATGAACAAATGACATTGTCACAATCCAATTGAGAGAAGAGGAGACTACGAAGAACGACTGTGCCACGCTCACTACAGCGCGGCTGATTATAGCCAACTACGAACTCGCGTCAAGCCACAAAACAACAACAGATTGAGGAACAATCCGATTTTTTAAGCCGGGGTTCTATTCGCCCGTTCTCCACCCGCTGCTTTCACAATCCGTTGTAGTCTTCTGTGAGTCAGTTTACCACATCCGCCTGCACTTGGTATAATCAATCCGCACTCCAAAATCCAAAATCGAAAATCCCAAGATGCCCGAATTACCCGAAGTGGAAACCCTCGTCCGCCGCCTGCGCGAGCCGCTGATCGGACGCACGATTGCCGATGTGACGATCTACTGGAAGCGCACCATCGCCCGGCCCGCGCCCACGGAGTTCGCGCGGCTGCTGCGCGGCGCCACCGTGCAGGCCATCGATCGCCGCGCGAAGTATCTGGTGTTCACGCTCGTAGGGGCCGGCTCTGCGCCTGCCCAGGGCAATCGCAAGCTCGCGCGCGCTGCCCAGGGCGCCCGCGAGGGTACGCCTCTACATTTCCTATTGATCCATCTCAAGATGAGTGGCAAACTAAGCGTGGTGGACCGCGCTGCGCCGCTCGAGAAACACGATCGCGTGATCTTTCATCTTGATCATGATCAGCAGCTGCGCTTCAATGACGTGCGCAAATTCGGCAAGATGTGGGTCGTGTTCGATCCCGCAGAGGTTACCGGCTCGATCGGGCCGGAGCCGCTGGCCGCCGATTTCAATTTGCCTAAATTCCGCACGTTGGTACAATCAAGGTCGGGCAGTATCAAGCCGCTGCTATTGAATCAGAACTTTCTGGCGGGCGTGGGCAACATCTACGCCGACGAAGCGCTGTGGCGGGCAAAGATTCATCCGCTGCGCCGCGCCGATAGCCTATCGGATGTTGAGATAGCCGCGCTGTATCGAGCAATCCGCAAAGTGCTGCGCACGGCGATTGAAAACGAAGGCACCGATGCGGGCGATGGCGTGATCGAAGGTGATTATATGCCGCGCGTATACGGGCGCGAAGGCCGGCCGTGCTACCGCTGTCAGCAACCACTGCACAAAATTGTCGTCGGCCAGCGCGGCACGCACTTCTGCCCGCAGTGCCAGCCCAAACGCCGCTCACAGCCGGGCGTGAGCAAGTGAGGCCAACATGACTCTCGACCGTTTTATCCCTCTCGTCGCCGTTCTCAGCATCGCCTTGCTGCTGATGATGATCGGCATCCTCCTGGCGCTGCGCCAGCGCACCAAAACACCCGCCCCGCATGAACCTGTCGCGGACGATAAGCCGGCGCCCGAGTGGGTCAAGGGGCTGGCCGGCGCGGCCGGCAAAACCGTGACACGCACGTCAGCGGTCGGTATACCGCCGGACGCCATCCTGGTGCTGCGCGATCCGGCCACCACGGACTGGGTTGTGGAAGTCAACGGCATGCGCTACCCCAGCCTGAAAGACATTCATGACGATCGCGCGGCGAGCAAAGTCCTGGAAGCGCTCAGCGGCCTGCAGCGCTTTGCGGGCACCATTCCCATCGTCAAGGCCGAGTTGAAGGCGCCCCTCGGCGTGCCCGCCGCGCCCGCGACGCCCGCGCCGGGCCTTGAACCCAGCGTGGCGCAGGCCCTCCAGAAAAACGCGATCACGTCCCCCGCGCTGCGGCCGGCGCCGCCCAACAGCATTCTCGATCAGATTGAAAAGATTCTACAACACAACCTGATGCGTTATCCGGAATTTGCCGACCGCAAGATTCACGTGGGCGCGGCGGAGGATGGCAGCCTTCTCATCGAAGTGGATCGCCAGTTCTATCCGCACGCCGACGAAGTCCCCGACTTGATGATTCGCAACGTGATCAAGTCGTCCATTCAAGAGTGGGAACGCTCCGCGTAAAACAAGAGCGGGCTGGTTCAAGAACCAGCCCGCTCTTGTCATCACAGCCACGCGTCAAATGCGCCTAAAATCGTCCGCTCCAACTGCTGTTTGCTGTCCGGCGGCAGAAACGCGGCGCGAATGGCATTGCGCGTGCAGTTGCGCAGATCGCGCAGGTTGACGCCCAGCCCCATCATCGCCACCATGTATTCGTCGGTCAGGCTGGTGTCGGACACGCTGGGATCGTCGGTATTGACGGTGACATTCACGCCCAGCACGTAGAGATCGCGCAGCGGATGCAGGCCAAAGTTGTCCACCACGCCGGTCTGCAAATTGCTGGTGGGGCATACCTCCAGCGTCACACCGCGTTGGCGCAGCAGCTGCACCACATTGGAATCTTCAATCGCGCGGATGCCATGACCGATGCGCTGCGCATTGATCAGCTCCACCGCTTCGCGCACATTGGCCGCGCTGCCCGCCTCGCCGGCGTGAATCGTGATCCCCAGCCCGTGATCGGCCGCGCGCTTGAACAGCGAGGCAAACGGCGCGGCGGGAAAATGAATCTCGTCGCCCGTCAAATCCACGCCCACAATACCGCGATCGCGATAGGTAATGGCGACGTCAATGACTTGCCGGGCCAGCTCATAACTATCGTGACGAACCACTGCGCACAACAAGCGCACCAGCGTGCCAGTCTCGGCCTGCGCCTGATCCACCGCCTCAATCACCCACTCCGTCACTTCGTGCAGCGGAAACCCCTGAGCGTGCGCCAGCGCCGACGGGCTGAAGCGCAGCTCCAGATACTTCACATTATCGTTGGCGGCATCGATCACCGCTTCGTAGGCCACGCGCTTCACCGCTTCACGCGTG
This sequence comes from uncultured Anaerolineae bacterium, assembly GCA_964398185.1. GTDB lineage: Bacteria > Chloroflexota > Anaerolineae > Fen-1058 > Fen-1058 > Fen-1058. Next base: position 10,443 of record CAYNML010000047.1, read on the forward strand.
GTATAGAAACGGCGCAGCAGTTTAAACTTTTCCAGGAAGCGGTGGAAGCCCGGCTCCTCATCGGTGAACTGCACGTAGGGCCGCAGCTGTTCGATGTTGTAACTGGGCAGATCGATGCCGTGCTCCACGGCCACCTCGGCCAGCGTTTCCAGCCGCAGCGAACCTTCCAGATGGCGGTGCAGATCGACCTTGGGCAGCGCGTGCAGCATCCGCCGCAGCTCCAGCGTCGATCTTGGCATCATGCGGGACGAATTCATAAGCATAGGATCACAACAATCCGGCGGCGCGGCGCTCCCGGCAGCTACACGTCTTCCATCCAACCCGATCGCTTCACGACCGCCCGGCGGCGCGGCTCGCGGCCGGGTGCAACAGCTGCTGCTTGGGCAGCGTGAAGCGGAACGCGCTGCCCCGGCCCACTTCGCTCTCCACCCAGATGCGGCCGCCGTGCGCCTCCACGATGCGGCGCGCAATAGCCAGCCCCAGGCCCGCCCCTCCAAACCGGCGCGTGGCCGAACCATCCACTTGATAGAAGCGATCGAACACCTTGTCCAGCTTGTCAGGCGGAATGCCCACCCCCGTATCCAACACCCCGAGCTGGATCATCTCACCCGCGTCCATCACCTCGATGGTGATGGTGCCGCCGCGCGGGCTGAACTTGATGGCATTGCCCAGCAGATTATCAAACACTTGATTGATCCGATCGCGATCGACCGGAATGGGCGGCAGCTCGCCGGCGGCTTGCAACCGCAGGAAGATGCCGGCCGTGACCGCCGCCACCTCGCAACTCTGCAGCGCCAGACGCGCCATCTCGCGCATGTCCTGCACCGAAAAGCGCAGCGATTCCCATTCCACCTGCTGCAAATAGATGATGTCGCTGACCAGGCGCGTCAGCGCATTCGTCTTGTCGGCCACAATCGTCAAACTTTCGCGCTGGCCTTCATTCAACGGGCCCATCCCCTCTTCCAACAGCAGCTCCACATAGCCTTTGATGAACGTCAGCGGCGTGCGCAGCTCGTGCGACACGTTCTGCACCAGCTCGTCCTTAAGCCGGTCGATTTCCTGTAGCTCGGCATAGGCCTGCTCCAGCTTGGCGGCGCGCTCCTCCAGCGTGGCATACAGCTGCGCATTTTCGATGGCCGCCGCCGCCTGCGCGGCGGCGATGGTCAGCGTGCGCCGGTCGTCCTGCGTGAATGCATCGGGGATGGCATGATCGATCGCCAGTGTGCCGATGACGCGATCTTTCACCATCAGCGGCACCACCAGCAGCGAACGCACCACCGGATCGAAGAAGATGAAGTCCGGCAAACTACTGGCATCCGGCACATAGATCGGCAGCGCCGTGGCGGCCACGCGGCCGCTGATGCCCTCGCCCACTTTCAGTTTGGCAGCCTGCCGCCACTTGGGCTGCAAGCCGGCCGCCGCGCGAATTTCCAGCAACTGCGTTTCCGGGTTCAGCAGCGAAATGCTGACCCCGCGGCAGCGCAGCACTTCTTTCAACGTCATCACGATCGAATCCAACAGCGTTTCCAGATCGATGCTGGACGTCAGCTGCTCGGCAAACGCGTACAGTGTCGACGCTTCGGCCAGACGCTGCTGTGTCTCCTCGTGCAGCCGCGCATTCTCGATCAGCACGGCCAGCTGCCCGGCCAGCGTTTGCAGCAGGCGCTCGTCGTCGGGCGTGAAGGCGTTCAGGCGCGAACTCTCCACGTTCATCACGCCCACCAGCCGATCGGCCACCAGCAGCGGCACCGCCAACTCCGACTGCGTCTGCTCCAGCAGCGCCACGTAGCGCGTGTCCTGCCGCACATCATTAATCAACGCCGCCTGCTGCATCTGCGCCACCCAGCCCACCACGCCTTCGCCCAGCTTGACCCGCAACTCCGGCAAATCCGGCTCAAAGCCATAACCGGCGCGCGTGTGCAGCGTGCGGCTGTCAGGATCGTACAGGATGAACTCGAATGTCTCAAAGCGCAGGCTGCGCTTGATCACTTCCAACACCCGATCGAGCACCTGGTTCACGTCCAGCGCCGAGGCGCCGGCCCGCGCCGCTTCAAACAGGATGGAAATCTCGGCCAGGCGGCGGCGCGTCTCTTCCAGCAGCTGCGCGTTCTCAATTGCCACGGCGGCCTGACTGGTGAAGATCTTGGCCAGATCGATCTCATCCTCGCGGAACTGGCGCGGCACCGATCGGCTGTACACATCCAGCGCGCCGATCAAGCGCCCGCGGCTGATGATGGGTGTCCGCATCAGGCTGCACAAATCCTCAGCCGCAAACAGCGCGTGATGTTCGCCGCTCGCCGTCATCGTTTGCAGATCGACGATCAGTTCCGTCTCCCCGTTGCCGCCCGGTCCGGCCGCCTCCACCTTCCACCCCAACCATTCCGGCTTGAGGCTGAGCTGCGGCACGAAGCTCGCCGACAGCCCGCGGCTGGCGCGAATACGCAACCGCTGATCGACCGGATCGAGCAGCAGCAGGCTGGCCGCCGGCGTGTTGAAGGTGCGCGTCGCTTCCTGCACAATCAGATCAAGCAGCGAATTCAAGTCCAGCTCGGCGACGATGGCGGCGGCGCTGGCCTGCAAGCGTTCCAGCTGTTCACGGCGCAGACGCTCGGCGGCGAACAGCTTGGTGTTTTCCAGAATGACAGCCCATTGCCCGGCGATGGTCGTCAGCAGACGTTCGTCGCTGGCCGTGAAGGCATTGACCCGCGGGCTTTGCACATCGATGGCGCCGATGATGCGCTCGCCCACCCGCAGCGGGACGCAGAGTTCCGATCGGGTGGAGCTGATGCCCGACAGGTGGCGCGGGTCTTGCAGTACATCGGGCGCATTGACCAACAAGCCGTGCGCGATCGACCAGCCGACGATGCCGTTGCCGATTTTGATAAACCGGTTGCGCTCATATTCCGCGCGCAGGCTGGACGTGGCGAACAGGTGCGCGTAATCACCGGCGTCATTCACCAGGAACAAGCCGATGTACTCGAAGCCCAACGAACGCTGCAGGGCCTCCACCGTGTGGCGCGTCACCAATTCAAAATCCAGCGAGGCCGTGGCCGCCACGGACAACTCGTGCAGCGTGCGGATCTCTTCCAGCTGGCGCTTGGTCTGTTCAAACAACCGCGCATTACTGACCGCAATCGCGGCCATGTCCGCCAGCAGCGTCAAGACGCGCGTTTCGTCGGGTGTAAAGGTGTGCGGCGCCTGGAACGACACCACAAAGACGCCCACCACGCCATCGGGCCGCTTGAGCGGAAACGCGGCCACCGAGGACGCCTCCGGGCGAATGTGTGGCGCGGCACTCTGGCCGGTATCATGCAGGATAAGCGGGCGGCCGTCACGGAAGACCCGCCAGGCCAGATTGTTGGCCTCGGCGGTAAACAGCCCCGGTTCGCGCGTGCCATCTTTGCGCAGCGCAGCGCCAAACACCAACTCGGCTTTATCGGGATCGTAGAGGAAGGTTTGGGTATCGTCAGCCTGGATGAGCGCCAGCGCATTTTGCGCGATGGTCTCCAGCACCGACCACAGATCCAGCGAGGCCGTCACGCGCAGGCTCACTTCTTGCAGCGCAGTCAGTTCGGCGACACGGCGGCTGGCCTGATCGTAAAGTTCGCCGTTGTTGATGGCGATCAGCAGCATATCGGCCAGCGGCTGCATGATGTCGGCATCTTCCGCCGAAAAAGCTTGCAGCTCTGTGTGTTCGATGTCGAGCACCCCGACGACCTCGGTACCGCGTTTCAGCGGCACCGTCAGTTCCGATAGGGTGGAGTCGTCTTCAGAGTTGACGTGGGAATGGTAACGCGGATCCTGGCGCACATCCGGCACAATGACCGTCTCACCGGTGCGCGCCGCATACCCCACAAGTCCTTCACTCAGGGACTGGCGAACTTCAGGGCGCTGCTCCAGCAGGTGAGCCTTGCTGCCGGCAGTCGAGCGCAAGATCAAATCCTGGCGATCCGGATCGAGCATGAAGACGGTCACAGAATCATAGCCGAACTTCTCACGAATCGAACGCGTAATCCGCCGGAAGCGCTCCGCCATATCCAGCGTGGCTAACACGTCGCGGGCCACCTCGTTCAGCAAAGCCAGCTGCTGCGAGCGGCGCGTCACGCGCGCAAACAACTGCGCATTATCGATGGCCACCCCGATCTGATCGGCGATGGATTTGATCACGTCGATCGAGTGCGGGGCAATACTGCGCGGCTCGTAACTCATGACGCCCAGCACGCCCACCACCCGGCCGCGCGCCCGCATCGGCGCCAGGGCCATGGCGCGCACGCCCTCGTTGCGCACCTGCGGCACGGCCAGCCGCGATTCATGCTCCAGACTGCCCGTGACGATCACCTCGCCGGTCAGCACCGCCTGGCCGGACAAGCCCTGCCCCAACTTGACGCGCATGTTGCTGGCCAGGTCCTGCTGCCGCCAGCCGCGATGGACCCGAATAACCAGTTCCTGTGTCTCCTCTTCCACCAGGCTGATGGCCCCCGCTTCAAAGCCCACCACTTCCAGCGCTTTGTCCAGCGCCGTGGTCAGGGTTGTCTCCAGATCAAGCGACTGGCTGACCGTGGCCGAGACACGGTTGAGCGCGGCCATATGATCGGCGCGGCGTTTTACCTCCACGTACAGCCGCGCATTCTCGATGGCGGCGGCCGCCTGCGTGGCAAAGGCGAACGCCATCTGAATATCCTCCGGCGTATAGACGTCAGCACGGTGGTTATCGACATTCAGAATGCCCAGGATCTCGTCCTGGCGGCGGTTGAACAACGGCAGCCCCAGCCAGGAACGGACCTGGCTCGCATTATTCAGGCCCAGCCAGCGCTCGTCAGCTTGTGTGTCGGCGATGTAGATCGGTCCGCGCGCTTTGAGCAGCGCCTGAATCGTCGGCAGATCATCCACTTGCTCGGCCAGGATTCTTTCCAGATCCGGCGTCAGGCCGCGCGTCATCATCAGCCGGTAGCGTCCCCGCTCGTTCAACATGAGCGAGGCGCTGTCGTAGGGCACCACATCGTGCAGCCGATCGATGATGGCATCCAGCACGGCATTCAGATCCAGCGTAGAATTGACAACCGTCATCACGTGCTGCAAAGCTGCCGTGGTCTGCTGCTGACGCATCAGATCAGATTCGACTGCGTCACTGGGCCGTAAGGCCAACTGCAGCGCGGCGACCCGCCGCGCCTGCACGATCGGCCGTGCGGCAAACTCGACACGGTGCGCCTCGAGCAGCGGCTGAGCCAGCTCTGCCGGCGGCTTCAAATCCAGCAAGCCGCGTGTTTCGACGCGCTTAACGGTGACCAGGTGCAGGACTTCCTGCCAGCGCGGTTGCGAGTAGGTTTCGAGGAAATCGGCCAGAAGGCACTGACGCAACAACGAGGGCGTGGCAGCGCCCAACGCCTGCGCGGCCGGGAGGTTGGCCGCCAGGATGCGGCCCTGCCGGTCCAGCACCAGGGTTGGTCCGGCCTGCGCAAACAAAAAAGACTCAGCATCTAGCGGCGGCGGAGTGGCTGGAGGTGTTCGTTTACGCGCGGGCCGCTTAGCGTCACTCACCGTTCACGCTCCCGGAATAACCAGCCCCAGTAACGCAGCACGATGATCAATGCCAGCACGCCCGCCAGCAACAGCGGCGCCGTGTGCCCCAGTAGATACGGCCAGCCGCTCAACAGCCAGTCGGGCGCGGCTGACGGCGCGGTGTACAGCATCAGCAGAATCCATTCACACACCAGTGAGACCAGCACCAACACTACCGCCACATACAACCAGCGATAGAGCGGCTTCAGCTTGGTGACCGCCCCCAGCCGGCGGCTGAGCATGGCAAAGATGTAGAGCAGATAGACGACGGCGACGGAAGCCGCCAGCGCAGCCGGTATCGTCAAGATGGTCACGATCGGCTCCCAGTCATCATACGCAAGAGGTTGTACCCCAGCCCGATCAAACTGCCGGCGCCCAGCAGTAACAGCACATCGCTAACCAGGTTGGGGCCGCCTGCCACCAGCACATTGATCACGGCCGCGGCCGCCAGCAGCAGCAACGGCGCCAGAAACCAGCGGTAGAGCGAGCGGCGGCCCGACGTGATCTCATAGAAACGCGCGATGCGATACAGCACCGCAATCAAGGCGCAGATCACCCCCCAGGCTGTCAACAACAAAACCGCATTGACCGTGGCCATACTCAAATGTCCTAGCGGCGCACGAACGCTTCCACGAACGAATCAGCCATGCGGCGCGGGCTGCCGCTCATGATGCCTTCGCGCCCCTCGAACTTGGACTGCACTTCAATGCCGTTGCGCGTGATCTCGTACTGGCGGATGTCCTTGGCGTGATCGCTGCCGCGCAATTTCAGCACCAGCAGCGCCTTGCGCACGGCGCTTTCGATTTCCACGTAGCGCAGCATCAAGTACGAATCAGCGACAAAGGCCACATCTTCTTCCGGGCTTTCCAGCTCGCCGATGAGGGCATTGCTTTCGCGCGTCAACAGGCTGGTCAAACCTTCCCGTTTCAAGGAATTGATGAAGCCGTACAGGATGCCGCGCCGGGCCACCGGGTCTTCACTCAGGCGATCGAAGTGGGAGAGACTGTCCACCAGAATGCGCTGCGCGCCAATCTCCTTAATCATCAGCTGAATGCGCCCGTCCACTCCGCCCAGATCGGAATAGCTGACTTCCGGGCTGGTCATGATCACGCGCAACTTGCCGGCTTGTTCGAGTGCGCGAAAGTCCCAGCCAAAGTTGACGGCGTCGTCGTAATACTGCTGCGCGAATTCTTCAAAAGTCAGAATCAGCCCCGGCTGGTTGAATTGCGTGATGCCGTTGTAGATGAACTGCATCCCCAGCGTTGACTTTCCCGTGCCCGGCGCGCCTTCCACCAGGTTGGCCGACTGCGCGAGAAAGCCGCCAGACAACATTTCATCCAGACCGGCAATGCCGGTTTTAATGCGTTCCATGAGGTCTCTCTCCTCGAGCCAGGACGGCGGGCAGGCCCGCCTCCTCAGCGCGTGCCGCGAATCAAGTGATAGATAGCCTTGACGCGGAACTGCCGGTCGTCGCTGGCCGACACAAAGTGCTTGATCTTTTCGCGGACCTGCACATCCTTGGTCAGCGAGAAGACCGTCAGCGTGCCGCTGGTATGCTGCTCCAGCACGCCGGCGCGCACCAGGTCTTCCAGGTCGGGCTTGATCACCGCCGCATCGCGCCCGATATAGCGCGCGATGTTGTCGAGCGTGTCGGTGGTGTGCGGGTTCTCGAAGAAGAAGATCACGAGATCCCACTTGATGAACGAATTGACCGTGGTCTTGAGAAACTCCAGGACCTCCGGATCCATGTCGTCCATCAAGCGCCGCGACAGATCGCCGGTGCCAGGCAGCGACGGACGCTTGCGCGGTTGAGACGGTTGCCACTCGGGTAGATGGGAATCTGAGTCGCTCATTTTCGCTGCTTTGTGGGTGAGCCGGCTTTGGCTCCACTGCCGGCTGTGCGGCCCGGCAAGGGAGCGGCCCCCGACGCACCATGACAATGCTTGTACTTCTTTCCACTGCCGCAGGGGCAAGGATCGTTGCGGCCCACTGTGTCGTCCGCCACCTTGCGTACTGGTTGGCGGCCCTTGCCGCTACTGCCCGGCGCAGTGGTGCTGAGCCGCCTGGGCTGCGGCGTCGGCGCCGAGTGGGCCGGTTGAACTCGATAGATGTCCCGCGCGACCTGGCTGCGAATGGAGGCCAGCATCTCGTCATAGGTTTCGGCGGCTTCGCGCTTGTACGCCACCACCGGATTTTGCTGGCCAAACGCGCGCAGGCCAATGCCTTCGCGCAGCGCATCCAGATCGGTCAGATGCCGCACCCAGTGATTGTCGACCGCGCGCAGCAAGGTGATGCGCTCGGCCTGCGGCATGATGTCGCCCATCAGCTTTTCTTTTTCGGCGTAAGCCTGCTCGGCATACTTGATCAACTGCTCTTCGATGGCCGCCGGATTCAAATCGCGCCACTCGGCCGGTGTCAGGCTGGCGGGCAGCGGGATCAAACCGCGCGCCGCAATCATCAAGCCGCTCAGATCGTACTCGTCGATGTGACCCGACGTATGCTGCGCCACCAAAGAATGCAGATCATCATAGATCATGTCCATGATGATGGGCTTCAGATTCGTCTCGCTCAAAATCTTGCGGCGCTGCGCATAAATGACGTTGCGCTGGGTGTTGACCACATCATCATACTCCAGCACATGCTTGCGGATGTCGAAGTTGTAACCTTCCACACGCACCTGCGCCTGCTCGATCGACTTGCTCAACAACGAATGTTCCAGCGGTTGATCGTCGTCGAACTTGGCCCACTCCATCACGCCCTTGATGCGATCGCCGCCGAAGCGCCGCATCAATTCGTCTTCGATCGAGACGTAGAAGCGGCTTGAGCCGGGATCGCCCTGGCGGCCGGCGCGCCCGCGCAGCTGGTTGTCGATACGGCGCGACTCGTGCCGCTCGGTGCCGATGATGTGCAGCCCGCCCAGCGCGACGACCTTTTCCCGATCGGCTTCCGCCTGCTGCTTCGCTTCCTCGTAAGCGGCGTTCCATTCCTCGGGCGGGACTTCGGTGAGATCGACGCCCTTCTTGCGCAGAATTTCGCGCGCCATGCCTTCGGGATTGCCGCCCAGCAGGATGTCGACACCGCGTCCCGCCATGTTCGTCGCCACGGTCACGGCCCCCGATCGGCCCGCCTGCGCGATGTAAACCGCTTCCTTTTCGTGTTCCTTCGCATTCAAGACGTTGTGTTGAATGCCGCGCCGCCGCAGCATGCCGGACAGCATCTCGCTGGTCTCAATCGCCACGGTGCCCAACAACACCGGGCGCCCCTGCTTGTTCAACTCCGCCACTTCGTCCACCACGGATTTGAACTTGCCGCCCACCGTCTTGAAGATCATGTCCGCATGGTCTTCACGGATCATCGGGCGGTGTGTCGGAATGATCGCCACGTCCAGGTTGTAGATCTTCTGAAATTCTTCTTCTTCGGTCTTGGCGGTACCCGTCATGCCCGCCAGCTTGCGGTACATGCGGAAATAATTCTGAAAGGTGATCGTGGCGTAGGTCAGGCTCTCGCGCTGCACAGCGACGCCTTCCTTCGCCTCGATCGCCTGGTGCAGGCCCTCACTGTAGCGGCGCCCATACATCAGACGCCCGGTGAACTCGTCAACGATGATGACCTGCCCCTCTTTGACAATGTAGTCCTTGTCGCGCTTGTAGACCACGTGGGCGCGCAGGGCATTATCGAGATACGGAATCCACTCGAAATATTGCGGCTCGTACAGGTTCTCCACGCCCAGCATGCGCTCGATCTTCTCGATGCCGCGTTCGGTCAGCGTGACGTTGCGCGTCTTGTGTTCGATGACGTAGTCGCCATCGGGCTCGTCGGCCTCGTCGTCGCTGGACGGCTGCAAGCGGCGCACCACGTCCGAGAAACGCACGTACAGATCGCTGCTCTCTTCCGCCGGGCCGGAGATGATCAACGGCGTGCGCGCTTCGTCGACCAGGATGTTGTCCACTTCGTCGACGATGGCGTAGTGCAGATCACGCTGCACGCACTGCGCCAGGTCCCATACCATATTATCACGAAGATAGTCAAAACCAAATTCGTTGTTGGTGCCGTAGGTGATGTCCGCGAGATAAGCTTCGCGCCGCGACACCGGCCGCAGATGGTTGTAGCGATCGTCCTGCGACTTCACACTGGGATCGAACACAAACGCCGACTCGTGCTGAATGACGCCCACGGTCAAGCCCAACGCATGGTAGATCGGCCCCATCCACTGCACGCCGACCTTGGACAGGTAATCGTTGGGCGTGACCAGATGCGCGCCATGACCGGCCAGCGCATTGAGATACAACGGCAGCGTGGCCACCAAGGTCTTGCCCTCGCCCGTCTTCATCTCGGCGATCTTGCCTTCGTGCAATACCGCCCCGCCGATCAGCTGCACGTCGAAGTGCCGCAAACCGGTCGCACGCGTGGAAGCCTCGCGCACCGCGGCAAAGGCGTGCGGCATGAAATCCGTCAGGGTCGTGTTAACGGTCTTAAAGTACTCGGCTTCGACTTTCTTGACATCGAAATCCAACTGCCGGCGTTGATCGAGATCGACTTCGGCCTGTGCTGCCGCGCGCGCCTCTTCCCAGCGTTCGCGCAGCTCTTTCACGGACTCCTGCAATTCGGCGCGAAACTCCGCCGTGACCGCGCGGAGTTCGTCGTCGGACATCTGTTGGTATTCAGGCTCCAGCGCATTGACTTCGTCCACCAGCGCCTGATATTTGGACATGGTGCGCTGCGCCGGATCACCCGTGAACTTTGAAACTAGCGACTTGAACATCTAACCTCTATTTCTGATTTTAGATTTTAGATTTTAGATTTTAGATTTTGGATTTTGGATCTGCGATGCGCCTGATCCCTGAGCCCTACTCGTTGAACATCTGCCCCACCGACATGCCTTCGTGCGTGCGCAGGATCACTTCGCTGAGCAGCGGCGCCACGGACAGCACGGTGATGTTGGGCAGCCGCTTTTCGGCCGGCAGCGGCACGCTGTTGGTGGTGATGATCTCCTTGATCGGCAGGGCGCGCAAGCGTTCGATCGCGGGGGGCGACAGGACGGGATGCGTGAAGGCCAGGTAAATATCGCCCGCGCCATTGGCCTTCAGGATGTTGACCGCGCCCGTCATCGAGCCGGCGGTGTCCACTTCGTCATCCACCAGAATGACCGAGCGGCCCTCCACGTCACCGATCACCGTCAGCGACTGCGCTTTGGCATCGTTGCCCGTGCGCCGCTTCTCGATGAAGGCCATGGGCAGATTGAGATTCTGCGCGAAATTACGGCCTTTCTTGGCAAAGCCCAGATCGGCGGTGACCACCACGCCGCCGCCCGGCTGCCGCTCCAGATGCTTCGCCATCAAGTAATCGCTGAGCAAATGAAAGGTGCTGACCTCGTCGCCCGGAATGCTGAAGAAGCCCTGAATCTGCCCCGCGTGCAGATCGAGCGTCAAAAAGCGATCGGCGCCGGCGGTCTTGATCAAATCCGCCAGCAGACGCGCCGTAATCGGCACGCGCGGCTGATCTTTCTTGTCGCTGCGACCGTAGGCGTAGTACGGCATCACCGCCGTGATGCGGCCGGCATTGGCGCGCTTCACGGTGTCCAACAAGATCAACAGCTCCATGATGTGCTGGCTGACCGGCGCCGTCAGCGTCTGAATCACAAACACATCCTTGCCCCGCACGCTGGCCAGCAGCCGCACGAAGATATTGTCGTTGGGAAAGCGGATGATTTCGCGCGGGCTGATGGCCACACCCAGGCATTCGCCGATTTCTTCCGACAGATCGGGACACGACGTCCCGGCAAAGACCCGGATGTCGCCATACGTGCGAACGTTATGCGTCATGCTCCACCTTTCAACTCAAGTGACACGTGTTGTTCAAACTGTGAATGTGGAACACGCCGTCGCACACTTCCACCACGCTCCACGACGTGTTGCCAAAATGAAACGGGTGCCGCCGGTTCAGGTCCAGCCCCAGCATCGCAGTGAGATAGACGCCGAATGTTCCGCCATGCGCCACGATCGCCACTTGCTCCGCCGGATGCTGCGCGCCGATGTCCTGCATGGCCGACACGACGCGCGCCGCAAAATTCACGCGCCCTTCACTGCCCGCCACCGGCACCGCCCACGGATCTTCCAGCCAGCGATTGGCCAGATCAGGGTGATTTTCCTTGACCTCGGCCCACGTCAGGCCGCTGATGACGCCGAAATCATATTCCATCAGGCGGGCATCGGCCTGCACCGGCAGATTGAAGCGGGCCGCAATGGCCTCGGCCGTGGCCCGCGCGCGCCGCAGCGGGCTGGCATAGATCGCCGCGATGGGTTCATGCGCCAGTCGATCGGCGAGGCGCTGCGCCTGCTGCACCCCGGCCTCGTCCAACTCAATATCGATCTGGCCTTGAATCCGCCCGGCCGCATTCCACACCGATCGGCCATGCCGCACCAAATGCAGGATCGTCATGAGAGCAGTCGTTCCGCTGCCGAATAGGGATCGACCGCGCGAGCCGCCACCTGATCGATCGTGCGGTTGAGATCTTCCGCGCCAACCCGATCGAGCAGCCGCTGCCACAACGTCTCGCGCAGAATCGTCTCCAACTCGATCGCGGCGCGCACCTTCACGCGCTGCTGTCCTTCCGGGTGATCGGCCAGGTAAGCGCGATGCTGCGCGATGGCGGCCAGCACTTCAGCAATCCCCTTACTCTCGGCGGCGATCGTTTTCACGATGGGCGGCCGCCACCGATCGGTTGGTGGTTCACCGTGGGCCGCCATCGGCACGAGGCGGCCATGGTGCAGCACGCTGGTCGGCGCTTTGCCCAGATCGATCATGGTGTGCAGGGCATTGACCGTGCTCTGCACGCCCTCCCGATCGGCCTTGTTGACGACTAGGACGTCTGCGATCTCCAGGATGCCGGCTTTGATGGCCTGCACTTCATCGCCCAGGCCCGGCGCCTCGACCACGATGACGGTGTCGGCGGTGCGCGCAATATCAATCTCGCTCTGCCCCGCGCCCACCGTTTCGATCAAGATCAACTGAAAGCCGGCGGCGTCCAGCACCTTCACCACATCGGTGGTGGCGCGCGCCAGGCCGCCCAGGCTGCCGCGCGTGGCCATGGAGCGGATGAACACGCCGTCATCCCCCGCCAGATCGCGCATGCGAATGCGATCGCCCAGCACCGCCCCGCCGGAAAACGGCGAAGTCGGATCGACCGCCACGATGCCGACGGTGATTTCAGGATGCTGCTGGCGCGTGTGTTTGGCAAGCTCGCTGACAAGCGTGCTCTTGCCGGTGCCGGGCGCGCCGGTCACCCCCACAACCTGCGCCCGCCCCGTGCGGGGGTAGATGGCGGCCAATGCCGACCACGCTTCCGCGCCGCCGTTTTCTACGCGACTGATCAGGCGAGACAAGGCGCGGCGATCACCGCACAGCGCGCGGTCCACCAGCGCCGGAGTTGCTTCAAACTGTCTGGAATTGGCCACGAATAAACTCGATGACGCGATCGGTGTTGGTGCCCGGCCCAAAGACGGCGGCGATGCCGGCGTCCTGCAGCGGCTGCACGTCTTCATCGGGGATGATGCCGCCCGCAAAGATCAGCACATCCGCCAGGCCGCGCTCGCGCAGGCAGGCCACCACGCGCGGCAGCAGCGTCAGATGCGCGCCGGACAAAATCGACAACCCCACCGCATCCACATCTTCCTGCAGCGCCGCTTCGGCGATCATCTCCGGTGTCTGCCGCAAGCCGGTGTAGATCACTTCCATGCCGGCGTCGCGCAAGGCGCGCGCGATGACTTTGGCGCCGCGGTCGTGCCCGTCGAGTCCGGGTTTGGCAATCAAGATGCGTATTTTCTGATCCATGCGCTTCAACCTTTGGCCCCGTGTTCTGATCATCCTTCGTGTGTGGAGGAAAAACAAGCATACACTTACGGCTTATACTGGGGGCGTGAGGATTATACAACACGGTAGACACCGTCGCAAACAGTGGACGGCTTGGGAACCTGCGGCCTGTTTTACAAATGGTACTGCGTATGCTAAAATCAACCGGCAGTCAACGGGTGCAGCGCCTTTCAACCGGGTTATCCGCCCATTACAACTGATCCCTTACTGAGATATGGCGTCATTTACGCCGCCTCCTTCGACTCCTCTGCGCGACATCGGCCAGCGGGCCACTTGGCCTCTGGTGTTTGTCATCCTGCTTATCGCCACGGCCATGTTTGTCATTGCGCCCGTGCTGGCGATTCAATGGACGCAGCATCAGGTCTTTCCCAGCGTCCTGGTGCAGCCTAATCTGCTGGTGTCGGACGCCAACGGCGGCGATTGGGGACCATCGCCGCAACTGGACACGCTCGATCACATCGTCGGCCTCAACGGCAGCGCGGTAGCCAACCAGACGGAATATGATGAAGCCCTGAACACAGCCGCCCTTGATGATCAGGCGGTTCGCGTCGCGTTTCTGCGCTCGGCGGCCAGCAACCCGCAGACCCGCCCGTGCGGCGATTCCGTTGCGCCGGGGGTGTATCGCTGCGAAACGACGCGCAGCCTGCAGCGCCTGGATGCCGGTGAATTTTTATCCCTGTTCGGGCTGCCGTACAGCCTGGGCCTGGTGTATCTCCTGATCGGCATCTGGGTGTTCCGCCAGCGCGGCAATCAGCGCACCTCGCAGGTGCTGGCGCTGTTCGCCGGTACTGCTGCGATCATGTTCGCCACTTACTTCGACGGCTCGACGACCAATCGCCTGCAGTGGATTGCTTATCTGGCCATTGGCGCGTCAAGCGGCGCCATTCTCAGCTTGAGCTTGCTCTTCCCGCAGACCACACGCCTGGTCGAGCGCCGCCCCTTGATGCGCTTCGTCGTCTATGTGCCGGGGCTGGTCATCGCGGCGCTGGCGGTCACGACGTTGTTGTTCTCGGCTGATCCGTGGGCCTATGTGACGTGGCAGCGCTGGCTGCTGTTGTTGATCGCGGTCAGCATCGGCTTCTTCTTCGGGATGCAGATCTACCGGCGCGCGCGCTCCGATTCGCCGGTGGTGCTGCAGCAAAGCACCATCATCTTGTGGGGCTCGGCGCTGGCCTTCCTGCCCTTCCTGATCTGGGCGACGATCAGCCTCTTTAATCCCATCCCCTTCAATTCCTGGGTCTACATGCCCAGCACGATTCTGTTCCCGTTGTCGATCGCGTATGCGATGCTGCGTTACAACCAGCTCAACTTCGATCGGCTGTTGACCTCCGGCGCATCGTATGTGATCGCGGCCGGGCTGGTGGTCGTCATCTACTTCATCATGGCGCAGCTGGTGTCGCTGGTGGCGGGCTCGTCGCAGACGCTGTTCTCCAATCCTGGTCTGGCCGCGTTGTTTGTGCTGCTGGCCGTCATCCTGATCGATCAACCCCGCCAGCGCCTGGAGCACACGATCGAGCGGCTTTTCTTCAAAGGCCGCTACGACACGCAGGCCCAGCTGCAAAACTACAGCCGCCGCCTGACCGAAGTATCCGATCTCACCTCGGTGGTGCAGGCGCTGCGCGAGCAGGTGCAGGAGTATTTCAAGCCCGACGTGGTGTACGTGTATCTGCTGGATGCGCGCATGAACGCCTTCGTGGCGCAGCCCGATCCGGCCATGCCGCGCCTGCCATCCACGGCCACTCAGTGGCCGTTGGACAGCTCACTGCCGCGCTGGCTGCGCGGGGACGACGGAGCGCACTTCCTGCAACCCGGTCACGCGCTGCCCGAAGTGCTGCGGCCCGATCAGGCGCGCATCGAAATGATCGGCGCTTTCTTGTACGCGCCGCTGACCGGGCATCAGCAGCTCAACGGCTGGCTGGCGCTGGGGCCCAAGCAGACCGGGCAAATCTACACCGCCGACGATCTGACTTATCTGGCTTCGCTCACCAATCAGACCGCGCTGGCGCTGGAACGCGCCGTGGTATTCGATGATCTGGAGCGCCGCGTGGGCGAGTTGAACGCGCTGAGCCGCATCAGCCAGGCCGTCAACTTCACGCTCGATCCTGACGACATCCTGGAATTGATCTACACGCAAACCAGCCGCGTCATCGATACGCGCAACTTTTACATCGCGCTGGCCGATGCCAAGCGCGGCACGCTGCGCTTTGCGTTCTACGTGGAAGGCAACGAGCGCCTCTACCCCGACGACGAGTGGCCCATTGAGACCGGCTTGAGCGGCGAAATCATGCGGCGCGGCCAGCCCATCATCACCGACGATTACGTAAAAGAGTGCGAGAAGCGCGGCTTGAACGCCGGGGGCCGCCCGGGCCGCGCGTGGATGGGCGTGCCGCTGAACGCCGGCAACAAGCCCATGGGCATCATGGTGGTATCCGATTTCCGCGAAGAAGTGGCTTACAGTTCTGAGCAACTGCAGATCTTCGCGGCCATTGCGGATCAAGCGGCCAGCGTGCTGGACAAGGGCCGCCTGTACCGCGAAACAGCCGAACGCGCCCGCCAGCTGGCCGTGTTGAACGAGGTGGGCAGCAGCATTACCAGCACACTCGATCTGCGGACCGTGCTGACCACCATCGTCTCCAAAGCGATGGAGCTGCTCAATGCCGAAGCCGGGTCGCTGCTGCTGGTGGACGACCAGCACAACGAGCTGGTCTTCGAGGTGACGCTCGGCCCGGCCGCGCCTGACCTGCGCGGGCAGCGGCTGCCCATGAATAAAGGCATCGTGGGCGCCGCGGCGCAGACGCGGCGGCCGCAGATCGTCAATGAAGCGCAGCAGGATGCGCGCTGGCTGCGCGACGTGGACAAGAGCACGGCGTACAGCACCCGCGCCCTGCTGGCCGTGCCGATGGTGGTTAAAGACAAAGTGACCGGCGTGATCGAGTTGATCAACAAGCGCGGCATGGATTCGTTTAACGAAGACGATCAGAATTTGCTGACGGCCTTTGCCGTCAACGCCGCGGTCGCCGTCGACAACGCGCGGTTGTTCACCATGACGGATCAAGCCCTGGCCTCGCGCCTGGACGAGCTCAGCACGCTGCAGGAAATCGATCGGCAGTTGAACACCTCGCTCGACATCCGGCGCGTGATGGAAGTGACGCTGGATTGGGGCTTGCGCGTCATCGACGCCAAAGCCGGATCGATCGCCCTGCTCAATCGCGACGACAACACGCTGGTCTTGATGGCGACGCACAACTACACTTACGTGCCGCAGGCGCTGCCGCTGGACAAGGGCCTGGCAGGGCAAGTGGCGCGCTCCGGCCAGCCCGTGCTGGTCAACGACGTCAGCCAGGATCAGCGCTATATTGCCGGTTGTCCGGACACCCAGGCGCAGCTCAGCGTACCCATCAAGCGCGAGAATGAAGTGGTGGGCGTCATCAATCTGGAAAGCCCGCGCCTCAACGCCTTCAGCATTCTGCACCTCGACTCGGCGTCCCGCCTGGCCGACCACGCCGCCATCGCCATCGCCAATGCGCAGCTGTACGCGGAAGTGAAGCGCGCCAACGACGCCAAAGGCCGGTTCGTCAGCGAGGTGGCGCACGAGCTGGCGCAGCCGGTCACGGCCATCAAGGGCTTCAACGACCTCATGGTCAAGGGCATGGCCGGCCCCGTCAACGACATGCAGAAGCAGTTCCTGTCGACCGTGCAGTTCAACGCCGAACGCCTGAACACGCTGATCAAAGACCTGCTGGACATCGGCCGCATCGAGACCGGCCGCTTGAAGATGGAGATTGGCCCGGTGGCCGTCAAACCCATCGTCGAAGAAACGATCCGCTCGCTCGAATCGCAGATCGTCGAACGGCAGATGACGGTGGAGCTGAACGTGCCCGACGATCTGCCCAACGTTCTGGCCGACCGCGCCCGCTTGATCCAGATCCTCACCAACCTGGTCAGCAATGCCTACAAGTACACGCCTGTCGGCGGGAGTATGACCATCACGGTGACACAGCTGAAAGAGATTCAGCCACGGAACGCGCCGCGCGGCAACTGGACACGCGCCGATTTGCAGCAGATTAAGCCCAATCCGGCGGGCTATCTGGCCTGCGCCGTGAAAGACACGGGCTTCGGCATTGCGCCGGAAGATCAGGCCAAGCTCTTCACACAGTTCTTCCGCTCGCAAAATCCGGCAGTGCGCGAACAGCGCGGCACCGGCCTGGGTCTGGCCATCACCAAGAGTCTGATCGAATTGCAGGGCGGCGCCATCTGGGTGGAAAGCGAATTGGAAAAGGGCAGCACCTTCTCCTTCAGCCTGCCCATCACTGAAAACGGCGAGCACGAACCGGCGGGTTAGTGGTTGGTCGTTAGTGGTTGGTTGTTGGTAAAATCAGGCGCGCGGCGGGAGACGTCGGGCGCTATTTATTTGATACTGATCACAACTCATTGGGAGAACAACATGACCACATTCGATCTTGATGCACTGCACGCCTTCATCCTCCGCGCCAAAGCGGCCACCTACGTGGGCGGCGGCCAGCACTTGCTGCCCTATCGGCTCGGCTCGCAAGACCTGCAATTTTTTGATGGCGACTGGGCCTATCACGATAGCTATGTCGGCGACAGCGATTTCATGGGCGAAGAGATCATCTACTATCAGCGGCAGGTTGTGTGGGGGATGAACTACTTTGGGTACATCCTGCAACCCGATCGGATCACCTCGGCCCAGGCGGGACACGTGATCAAGATCAGCCTGACACGCCTTTATCAGGAAGGCCGTTTCCTCGGCGGCTTCGCGCACACCGTCGACGAGTACCGCTACGTCGATACCAGCGTCGGCAATTTTCAACTCTTCCACGGCAAGGAATGGATTGAGCGTGACGGACAGATCGTGTATGAACTGCTCTATCACGGCGGACTGATCAAGAACTAGAACGAGCGGCGTCATTGCGAGCGCTTTTCAGCGAAGCAATCTCCGGCTTAATCTGCAAGAACTGCTCACTGCGCGGGAGACCGCTTCGTCGCACGCCCTATCCGCGAAGCGGGGGCGCGCATGGCGAAAGCGCTGCTCGCAGTGACGGCGCTGCAGTACTAAGTGCATGGCTAAGCCCGGTTGCCTCGCGGTCGTTCGGCGCGCAAACGTCACGTCAATGTCGGGTTAGACCGGCTCGCGTGGTGTATGCTTGAGGCATCTTCTCCAGGAGGCTTCTCATGAACGATCCCTTCAAGCAGTATGACGACACCCTGAGGCAGCAGCGCGTGCCCCAGTGCCCTCTGTGCGGCTGCCAGGAATTCCAGAAAGAAGAAGGCCGCCTTGACAGCAAATGGGGCATGACCAACCACAAGCTAATTCTGCTGATTTGCCAGCAGTGCCGCTTGGTGATGAGCTTTTACGACAAGCGCTCGATCTGGGATTTTGATTAGCGCGACAATGTTAGACTGCACCCGGCAGTTAGAAACTGCGTCTACGGATACGCAAAGCCGACCTGCGTCGGCTAGTCGGCGTAGGCCGACTTCGTGTGGTCGTTGCTGCGAATTCATTCGCCGGAGGCCGTCCCCGGCGGCGCATTAGGGAGTCCGCTATGACGTCTGTTGCGCGCATCTTGGTGTGCTGCTCGCTGGTCACTGTCCTGCTGGTCTCCGCATTACCCACACCACCCGTTCGCGCCGCCGCCTCACTCGAACTCTACGGCACGTTCCACTCGATGGGCGTGATCGTCACGATCGGGAGCGGTGATGATCCGAATCAAAATGCGACAGCCAGCGTGTCCTATCGCACCGGCAGCGGATCATATCAACCCGGCTTCCCGTTGACACGAGTCAACAGCACACGCTTTGTGGGCAGTCTGTTCTGGCTGCAACCTGGCACAGCTTACGATGTGCAAGTGACGTTCAATGATCCTGACGGCGGCCCATTGAATGGTACGACCGTGCAAAGCACAGCCTCCACACGCAGCGAGATTGTGTTACCCGCGCCGGGCAAGACCTACTACGTGACCCCCACGGGCAGCGGCACGACGTGCAGTCTCGCCTCACCGTGCGCCTTGTCCTCTGCAATCAGTCAAGCCCAGGCCGGGCAAGCGATCGTGCTGCGCGGCGGCACTTACTATCAAGGCGAATTCACCCTGCCGCGCTCTGGATCGAGCGGCTCCCCGATCGTGCTGCGCAGCTATCCCGGTGAAACCGCCATCCTCGACGGCTCTGATCCGGCGACGTTCACCTGGACCGCGCAGGGCGGCGGGGTATATCGCGCCATTGTCAATGTCGCCGATCCGCATTTGGTGTTGGCTAACGGCCAGCGCTTGTATCCGTATCAAACTCTCGCCGATCTGCAATCACTGGCGTGGGGCATTCCCGGTTTCTACGCCAGTGGCACGAGCGTGTATGTACGCCTGGCGGGCGATGCGAATCCCAACACCGCGACGATGAAGATCTCGCGCTACAACTACGCCTTTCACGTCGAGCAGCATGACATCGCCTTTGTCGATCTCGCTTTCCGTTACTACGGGCAAGGCGATTACGCCAAAGCCATCTACTTCAACAACGCCAGCGACAACCTGGTGCGCGGCTGCACGTTCGCCATCAACGATGTGGGCATTGGCCTCAAACGCGCGTCGGGCCGCAACGTGATCGAGGACAACGTCTTCTACGACGCCGTCTTCGATTTTCCGTGGGATGCCGTGAAAGACGGCAGCGGTCTGGAATCGGGCGGCGTGATCTTCTACGATCCGGTCACCGGGCGCGGCAACGTCATTCGGCGCAACACCTTCCACGATTACTTCGACGGCTTCACCAGCTGCCCCAGCGACGACAACGGCAGCTCGACCAATGAGACCGACGTGTACGAGAACCTGATCTACAACACGGGTGATGACGGCCTCTCCGCTGACGGCACGTGCAGCAACGTCCGCATCTGGGGCAACACCTTTCACGATGTGCTGGTGGGCATCTCGTTCGCGCCGATCTATGAAGGTCCGATCTATGCGCTGCGCAACGTGATCTATCGCACGGGCGTGGGCAACAATGACTACAGCGGTATGCCGTTCAAATTCAACAGCGGCTACGATCAATCCGGCTCGATGTATCTCTTCCACAACACCGCCGATGCCGCCCTGCCCGATAACAACGGCTTCGTCATCCACTCACCCGGATCATGGACAGCCCTCATCGCGCGCAACAACATCTGGGCCGGCACCAACTATGCGCTGTACAATGCCAATCCTACCCAACCGCTCGATCTGGATTACGACGATCTCTACACGACGCGATCGGGCGAATTGGCTTATTGGGCCGGGCTGCCCGATACGCATCTGAACACCCTCGCGGAGTTACGCACAGCGACGGGGCAGGAACTGCACGGCTTCAATGTACTGCCGGGGTTTGCCGACGCCACGCTCGGTGATTACACGCTCACCGTCACCAGCACGCTGATCGACAAAGGCGTCTATCTGCCCGGCATCAACACGGGCTACGTGGGCACAGCGCCTGACATCGGCGCGTTTGAATATCAAGGCTATGGCTTCACGCTGAATGCCGTCCCCTCCGCGCGCGCCATCACGCCCGGCGACGCGACAACGTTCGCAGTGAACATCCAACCGATCGGATCATTCACCTCAACAGTGGCATTGACGGTGACCAACCTCTCAGCGAATCTGACCATCAATCTTACGCCGCTCTCGATCGCGCTGCCGGGAAGTGCAACCTTGATCATCACCAGCTCAGCCAGCATCTCCACACCGACGTGGTTTACCATTCCCGTCACAGCGACCAGCACGGCGATCACACGAACGATCGGCCTCAATCTGTTGGTGGGCGGTATGCACGTATATTTGCCCATCATTCGAAAATGACCACAGCAGCATCATCTGCCAGTGACCATCACGAGGTTAGACATGAACAAATTTGTCTGGCGCCTAATTCTTACCACTGCCTGTCTCATCATGCTGGCGGGGTCACCTCAACCGATCGGGTTGGCGGCGACCCCGCAGCTTGATCCGCAAGCCTGCGGGCCGCTGCCTCCGCCGAGCGGCACGATCGTCAACGTTTCCACCGTTTCGCAATTGGAGAACGCCATCAACAGCGCCATCGCCGGAACAACGATCAGGATCGCCGATGGCACCTACAACCTCAATGGCGTGTATCTGCGCATCGATGTGCCCAACGTCACGTTGCGATCCACCAGCGGCAATCGCGAGGCCGTCATTCTCGACGGCAATTACCAGACCACGGAGATCATTCAGGTCGTCGCGTCGAATGTGACCATTGCCGATCTCACCTTGCGCGAAGCGTACTATCATCCCATCCACGTCTCGACCAACGGCGCGGCGCACACGCTCAACACGCTGATCTACAACGTGCACATCGTCGATCCCGGCGAGCAGGCGATCAAGATCAATCCGGCGAGCGCGGGCTACTACACCGACAACGGCGTCATCGCCTGCTCGCACATCGAGTTGACCGATGCGGGGCGGCCGCACATCCGCAACAACTGCTACACGGGCGGCGTGGACGCGCATCAATCGCGCGGCTGGATCATCCGCGACAATCTCATCGAGGGTTTCTGGTGCAGCAGCGGTTTATCGGAGCACGGCATTCACCTGTGGCGCGGCTGCCGCGATACGACGGTGGAGCGCAACGTCTTGCGGAACAACGCGCGCGGCATCGGCTTCGGGCTGGTGACCAGCGGCGATGGTCGCACCTATCCCGATAATCCCTGCCCGGCGGCTACCGGCTACGTGGACGACTTCGGCGGCGTCATTCGCAATAACTTCGTCCACGCCAACAGCAGCGGCTTGTTCGCCTCAGCGTCAGGTTTCGACTGCGGTATCTGCGCGTGGAACTCGTGCAGTGCGCGCATCCTGCACAACACCGTCTACACCACCGATCCGGCGCACACCTTCTCCTCCATCGAGTGGCGCTTTTCCAACACCACGGCCACGCTCACCAACAACCTGGTCAACGATACGATGCGCGAGCGCGACGGTGCACACGGCACGTTGAGCGGTAATCTCACCACCGCGCAGGCGAGTTGGTTCGTCAACGCGGCCACCGGCGATTTACACCTCTCGTCAACCGCCGCCAGCGCGATCGATGAAGTGACCGCACCCGCCGAAGTGAGCGACGACATCGACGGTCATCTCCGCCCGATCGGCACTGCGTCCGACATCGGCGCGGATGAGTACGGCATTCCGGCGCCATCGGCTGTGAACGATCTGCGGGTGACGCGCGCCATCACCGCGAGCAATATCTTGACGGCGACGCTGCGCTGGACAGCCCCCGCGAATGCTCTCACTACGACCCTGCGCTATTCTGGTACACTCATCACTGCCGGGAACTGGAGCAGCGCGACGCTCATAGCCAATAACTTGCCCGGCGCAGCGAACATCTACACCGCAACTGTTCCGTACACGAACGACACGCTTTATTTCGCGCACCAATCACAAAACGGCACGGGCTGGTCGCCATTATCAAACAACGCCTTCTGGCCGCAGCAACGGGTCTACTTGCCCATCATTCTCAAGTAGTAACTACCTTGACAAGGTTAAATTCGATTATGCTACGTCATTGCGAGCGCTTTGTGCGAAGCAATCTCTGCGCTAATCAACGGATGTTGCTGGCCGCGCTGGAGATTGCTTCGTCGCAAACAGCGCTCACCTGCCCCGTGCAGTTGGCGGGGTCGCAATGACGGCTGATCTGAAAATGCTCACCGCCTTGGTCTTGGCGAAGCGCCCTTGAGGGCCGAAGACGTTCCGCTTCGTACCGGACGGGGAACTGCGAATGAATTCGCAGGCTGGTAGGCTGGTAGCGAAAACACGTTAAAACGTGTTTCAACACGTTTCCTGCGAATGAATTCGCAGGCTGGTAGCGAAAACACGTTAAAACGTGTTTCAACACGTTTCCTCTGTCAGCCATCGAATTCATTCGATGGGCGGCGCACCGGACGGGAAACGGGGCATTTTCCGGCTTCGTGGTGAACCTAGCTCATGGTGTCTGAGTAGTAACCTCAAAATAAGGACAATTCATGACCACTTCCGTCGATCAGGCAATGACCCTGTTTCAACAAGGCTGCAACTGTTCGCAAGCGGTGTGCGCCGCGCACGCCTCGTCGCTGGGCCTGGCGCGCGACATGGCGCTGAAGATCGCGGCGGGCTTCGGCGGCGGCCTGGGACGCTGCGGCGAAGTATGCGGCGCGGTGACCGGCGCGATCATGGTCGTCGGATTGAAGACCGGATCGGTCGAAGCCACTGACGCCGCCGCCAAAGAGAAAACCTATGCGCTGACGCAGCGCGTGATCGGACAGTTCAAGGAGCGCCACGGATCGATCTTGTGCCGCGAATTGCTGGGCTGCGATATCGGCCTACCGGAAGGCCGGCAGCACGCGCGCGAGGCGCAGCTCTTCACAACGCGCTGTCCGCTCTTCGTCCGCGATGCAGCAGAGATCGTCTCCGCGCTGCTTGAGGAGTAGCCGTGCGCATCGAACACGTCGCCATCTGGACGCACGATCTGGAACGCTTGCGTCACTTCTACGAAACCTATTTCGGCGGCACGGCCAATGCCAGGTACGTCAATCCGCGCAAGCAGTTCGCGTCGTACTTCCTCACCTTTGCGGATGGCGCACGCCTGGAGTTGATGCAGCGGCCCGATGTGCCTCAATCGAAGAACGACGTCGAGCAACAGTTCACCGGCTACATCCATCTCGCTTTCTCGATCGGATCACGTGAGGCCGTCGATGCGCTGACCGAGCGCCTGCGCGCCGACGGCTATCGCATCCTCGACGGCCCGCGCACCACCGGCGACGGCTACTACGAAAGCACCACGCTTGATCCCGACGGGAATCGGATTGAGATCACGGTGTGAGCTGAAGAAACCGGGTTTCTCCCAGCACGCTGGCGCGTAACCCGGAAGAGCAACGACTCCCGGACAGCGGCGCGTACAGGGATAGCAGAAACCCGGTTTCTAAACCTATGGACCAACTCGGCGAACTCCTCCGAATCAGTTGCTTTGGCTGCTGCGGCCTGCTGGCACTCTTCCTCATTCTGCTGGCGCTGCCGCAGAGCCGCCTGCGCTACTACGTGCTGCGCGGACTGGGCATCGTCTTCTTCACCATCACCGGCCTCATCGCGCTATACATCGTCAGCCCGGCCGACATACTGCCGGATGTGATTCCGCTCTTGGGCCAGATCGACGACGGCGGCGCGCTCATCGGCGCCATCGTCACCGGCCTGAGCGGCGCGCTGGCGTGGTGGAATTCGAAGCAACGAATCAACAACGGATAAACAGATGTCCGCCCACCTGCGATTC
The DNA here is from genome assembly GCA_964398185.1 of uncultured Anaerolineae bacterium. Classification (GTDB taxonomy): domain Bacteria; phylum Chloroflexota; class Anaerolineae; order Fen-1058; family Fen-1058; genus Fen-1058. Next base: position 35,154 of record CAYNML010000047.1, read on the forward strand.
GTTTATCCGTTGCCCATCCGCTGCACCGCTTGAATCAGCCTCCCGGAGGCTGGGAGCCTCCGGGAGGATCAGCCACCCGTTACTTTTCGGCCACTTCCACGACTGATCAGGTGTGACCAGCATTCAAGTGACCACTCAGCCATCCGAAACTCAGGCAGCCACTTTCATCCGCTGTCTCGCCGCGCGGATCGATACCCGCGCGCTGCTGACAGGCGCGGCGCTGTTTGCGTTGTTCAGCGCCCTGTTCGCCTTCGTCCAGTTCGGCACGTCGGCGCTGGCCGACAACGACGGCTTCTACCACATGCGCATGGCGGCCTTGATGCGCGAGTATGGCCTGCGCGTGCCGTTCACGTGGCTGCCACTGAGCATCCTCAATCCAGACGCCTTCTACGATCACCACCTGCTCTATCATGTCTATCTCGCGCTGTTTGCGAGTGGATCAGATCAAGCGATGCTCGTCGCCGCCAAGTGGGCCAGCGTCTTCATGCCTGCCGCGGCCTTCGTGGCGATCTGGTGGCTGCTGCGCGGGCAGCAGGTGCGCTATGCGTCGATCTGGGCGCTGGGCCTGTTCGCCGTTTCCGAAGCGTTTCTCTATCGCATGAGCATGCCGCGCGCGCAGGCCGCCTCGCTGCTGGTGCTGGCCGTGGGTCTGCACTTCCTGCTGCAACGCAAGTTCGTGTGGCTGATCCCGTTGGGCTTTTTGTATGTCTGGCTGTACAACGCCTTTCCACTGTTGATCGTGCTCGCCGTCGTGTATGCGGTGGCGGCCTTCCTGACCGAACGCCGCCTCGAATGGAAGGCCGTGATCTATCCGGGTATCGGCATCGCGCTGGGGCTGATCATCAATCCGTACTTCCCGCAGAACATCACCTTCATCGTCAATCATCTCACGCCCAAGATCGGCGAGCTGGGCGCGCGCGTCGGCAACGAATGGTATCCCTACGACACGTGGGTGCTCGTCGAAAACAGCGGCTTCGCCATCGCGGCGTTCGTGCTCGGCGTGTTCGCGCTGGGCTGGCGGGGGAAGAAGTTCGATCGGGCCACGTTGACGGCCTTCGCGCTGGCCGTGCTCTTCGGCTTTCTCACCTTCAAATCGCGCCGCTTCATCGAATATTTTCCGGCCTTCGCGTTGATCTTCACGGCGTTCGCTGTAGCGCAAGTTGGCAACTTGCGCCCGCCAGTCAACGACTGGCGCTACAAATTCGGATACCCGATCGGGCTGTTGGCGATCGTGATCGCGCCGTTGATCATCACGCTCATGCAAGCCCGATCGGCCATGGCGGATCAATCGAAACCCGCCGAGACCTACGCCGCCGCCTCGTACTGGATCGCGGAGCATGCCGCGCCGGGCGCGTTGATCTTCCAGACCGATTGGGACGACTTTCCCCGGCTGTTCTTCTACAATCCCGCTAACGTGTACACCATCGGCCTTGATTCGACTTACATGCAGCTGTACGATGCCGCGCTGTATGACGACTGGGTGCAGATCACGCAGGGCCGAGTCGAACAGCCCGGTGAACAAATCCGATCGCGCTTCGGCGGCGACTACGTCATCACCGACCTGCGGCACACTGCTTTTCTCCGCGAGACGCAAAACGATCCGGCGTTGAAAGAAGTTTTCCGCGACAAGTACGCCGTGGTCTTTGAGGTGAGTCGTTAGTGGTTGGTGGTTGGTGGTTGGTCGTTGGTCGTTGGTTGTTAGTAATGCCTCTTGCTGACTCGCTGATTTGTTGATTCGCTGATTCATCTACCTCTCATTTCCCCGCCCGTGACTTTCCTCTCCATTTGGCGACTTGATGAGTGAAATTCAATGCCAAAGGAGCGAACAACATGAAACGCATTTCGAAGTCCAAGCAAGTATCGACCATTCTAGGAATCGGGTTGTTGATGTTAACGGCTTGCAAGCCGGATTTACCGGCAGGCAGTGGGGCGGCCCAACCAGCCCCGATCGAACAACGCAGCGACGACGGCTCAGCCTCGAATTCCAACGCCGCATCCAACGCCACCGAGGTCAACGGCCAGGCCGCGCCCAACGCCGGCGCACTGGCACGACCGGCAGATGCCTCGGCCCTGGGCGCCACGCTGGCCTCGCCGCTGCCCACACCCACGGCGTCGCCCACCGCGCAGCCAACGCCGACGGCACAGCCGACGCCGCGCCCGCAGAGCGAGATCGAATTCACGGGCGTGGTCGAAGTGATCGCCAGCAACATGTGGATCATCGGCGGGCGCACGGTCGCCGTGACATCAGCCACCGAGATCAAGCCCGGCCTGGCTATCGGCGTGCTCGCCAAGGTGCATGCCGTGCCGCAAGCCAACGGCTCGCTGTGGGCGCGCGAGATTGAGCCGGCCGACGATGATGACGACGGCAACTCGAACGACGACGACGGCAACTCCAACGACGACGACGGCAACTCCAACGACGACGACGGCAATTCGAATGACGACGATGGCAACTCGAATGACGACGACGGCAACTCGAACGATGACGATGGCAACTCGAATGACGACGACGGCAACTCCAACGACGACGACGGCAATTCGAATGACGACGATGGCAACTCGAATGACGACGACGGCAACTCGAACGATGACGATGGCAACTCGAATGACGATGACGGCAACTCGAACGACGATGATGATGACGGCAACTCGAATGACGACGACGGCAACTCGAATGACGACGACGGCAATTCGAATGACGACGACGGCAACTCGAACGATGACGACGGCAACTCGAACGATGACGATGGCAACTCGAATGACGACGATGATGATGACGGTAATGACAACGACGACTAACAACCCGGCGTGAATGAGAATCTGCCCCCTCTCTTGAACACTCGGGAGAGGGGGTTTGGGGTGAGGTCAGACGCCGTTGACTGGACGAGCAATGGCCAATGATATAATCGATCGAGAACGATCGCGGGGGGCGATCGGCTATGGCAGGGGAACCTCGTTGCAGGCAAGGACGCTGACCGTGCAAGACGAACTGACATTGCTGGCCCGCGCACGCCAACTGGACCCGGACGCGCTGGCCCGCATTCACGACACGTATTACACCTCGGTCTTCCGCTACGTGGCATTTCGCGTGGGCGATCACGCCACGGCCGAGGATTTGACCAGTGAAGTGTTCACGCGCTTGCTCACCGCCCTGCGCGACAAGCACGCACCGCAAAACACCCTGCGCGGCTGGTTGTACGGCGTGGCGGCCCGCGTGGTGAGCGATCACCATCGCCAGGCTTACCGCGCCCCCCAGGTGGAATTGGACGAAGAGCTGGTCAGCGCCGATCACGATCCGGCCGACATCGTCGAACGCAAACTGACCCAGGAGAATGTGAAACGCGCCATGCAGGAACTGACGGAAGAACAGCGCCACGTCTTAAGCTTGCGGTTTGGATCGGACCTGCCCATTCAAGAGGTGGCGCGCACGCTGGGCAAAAGCGAAGGCGCGATCAAGCAACTGCAAGCGCGGGCGGTGGCCGCTTTGACCCGCCAGCTGTCGCCGAAGGTGGTGGACTGATGGACGCCCAACTGGAACTGAAACTCATCGAATGCCTGGACGCGCTGGCGCAGGGCGAAGCGGTGGAACGCATTCTGGCGCGCTATCCGGAAGACGCCGCGCAGCTGCGCCCGCTGTTGAGCACTGCCGCCGGGTTGTCCGCGCTGCGCCTGGAACCATCGGAAGCTGCCAAAACCAAGTCGCGCCAACGGTTCATGGCGCAGGCTGATCTGCTGCGCCGCACTGCGCCGCGCAAGAGCATGACCTTCCTGCCGCGCTTTCTCACCGGCTTCGCCGCGGTTGCCGTGGTCGCCATCGTGTTGGGCACGGGCGCGGTCGCCGCGTCCGGCTCGGCGCTGCCCGGCGATCCGCTGTACGGGTTGAAGCTAAGTGTGGAAGGGGTGCGCCTCCAATCGGCCAGCAGCCCGGCGCAGCGCGCGGATTTGCAGCAGGAATTTGCGCAGCGCCGCATCGACGAAGCGCATCAACTCATCACCGCCGGGCGTGAAGGTGAAGTGGAATTCACTGGCCGCATCGAAGTGATCCAGCCTGATGCCTGGGTCGTGTCCGGCCTGGTGGTGCAAGTTGATGCCGACACGGCGATCAGCGGGACGCCGCAGATCGATCGGTTGGCCGAGGTGCGCGGGGTCACCGGGCCGGACGGCTTGCGCGCTGTCTCTATCTCGATCGAATCTTCCGGCGAAATCGAGATCACCCCGACGCCGCCGGCAACCGAAACACCGCAGGCGACCAGGACGCCTCAGCCGACTGTAACGGTGACGTCAACGCCGACACCCCAACCGACGGCTACAGTAAGCCCGACAATCAGCGCGCAACCGACGGCGCTGCCACAGCCCACGGCCACGCCTGCGCCGATCGGCAATGACAACCAGAACAGCAACGGCGATGACAATTCCAATGACGACGGCGGGAGCGGCTCGAACGACAACGACGACGGCAGCTCCAACGACAATGACGACTGACTGAACGTCAGTTGGCCTTTTCCGTGTGGTATAATTTTTTTAGTTGTTCCAAATATCACACAATCCAACGGAGGATGCAGTCATGAAGTCGCAGCGTATCGTAGTGTTGGCCCTGGTGAGCGTCATCGTCATCGCGCTCCTGGCGGCGTGCAGCGGGGGGACAGTGGGCGGTACCAAAGCGCCGGCCAGCGGAGGCAGGACCATCAACGTCTCGGCCACCGAATTCGAGTTCAAACCCAATGCCTTTGAAGGCAAGGTCGGGCAGAAGCTGACCTTCAAGGTCACCAACAAGGGCACGGTGGAGCACAACTTTGTGATCCTCAGCCCGGACGAGTCGCAGGAACTGGCGCAAATCACCACCCAGCCCGGCGAGACCAAGAGCCTGGAATTTACGCCCACCGAAGCGGCCACCTATCCCATCGATTGCAACATCGCCGGCCACAAGGAAGCCGGCATGGTGGGCGAGCTGGTTGTCAAGTAAGCGGCCGTTCTGCCGTAACAGGCCCTCCGTGAACAACGGAGGGCTTTTCTTTTGCCTTGCGCCGCGCGTTAAAGGTATAATGCGCACATCTCACGGCCACAGGCATCTGCCATGATTCGCATTCTCTGCCGGGCGGCGCAAGGCGCCGCCATGACCGAACTGGCGCCCGATCAGCTGGCGAGCGCACTCAAGGTCAAACGCAATTTGATCTGGGTCGATCTCAACGGCGACGACACCAGCACGTATCAGCCGCTGCTGACCGACACCTTCGGATTCCATCCCTTGGCCGTGGAAGATGCACTTGTCGAAACGCACCTGCCCAAGATCGACGACTGGGACGAGTACGTCTACCTGGTGCTCTACGGCGTCGATTTCGATCAGGCGAAGTTGGAAGTAGACAGCCATGAGGTGGACATCTTCCTCGGCCCGAACTACCTGGTTACCCACCACACCGAAAACGTCAACGCCATCGAGCAGCTGCGTTCGATCTACCAGCGCGACGCGCGGCGGTTGCAACGCGGCGCCGATTATCTGCTGTTTGAACTGGCAGACAACATCGTCGCGGACTTCATGCCTTGTCTCGACGCGCTGGACGACACGGCCAACGAACTGGAAGACGAGGTCTTCAGCAATCCGACCCGGGACACGCTGCCGCGCATTTTCACGCTGAAACGCGCGGCCATTCAGCTGCGGCGCATCCTGTCTCCGCAGCGCGAAGTGCTGAACCGGCTGGCCCGCGACGAGTATCGCGTGATCGACGCCAGGGAGCGCATCTACTTTCGCGGCGTGTACGATCACCTGGTGCGGCTGCACGACATCAACGAAGGGCTGCGCGATCTGATCGGCGGGGCGCTGGATATTTACCTTTCGGCGACATCCAACCGGCTCAACGAAGTGATGCGCATCCTGACCATGGTCACGGTATTCGGCCTGCCCTTGACGTTTATCGCCAGCTTCTTCGGCATGAATTTCTTTGGCGCGACCTACGAAATACCGGCGCCCCTGGAGGGCAAGGTGCTGTTCCTGATCGCCATGGCAGCGATGATCATCCTGCCCATTGTGTTATATGCCATGCTCAAGCAATATCTGCGGCGCAGGAAGTTGTAAACTTTGAGGAGGATCACATGATCGGATTTGTACTGAGCGGCGGAGCGAATCGCGGCGCGCTGCAAGTGGGCGCGCTGCAATCGCTGGTCGCGCACGGCATCAGGGCCAACCTGGTGGCGGGCACTTCGGCCGGCGCGTTGAACGGCATCTACTACGCCTACGATCCCACGGCGGCTGGCATGGAGCAGCTGGCGCAGAACTGGCTCAACACCACCAAACACGATGTCTTTCCCGGCAACAAGTTGACCATGGCCTGGCGCGTGCTGACCGGGCAGGACAGCCTGTGCAGCGGCGACAACTTCCGCCGCACGGTGGAACGCTACATCCCGCCGGACGCCCGCACTTTCCGCGCGCTCAAGATCCCGTTCTACGCCGTGACGGTCGACATCCTCTCGGCGACCACCATCGTTTTTGGCGATGAATTGGACGTGGAGGTGCTCGATCCGGTGGTGGCGAGCGCCTCCTTCCCGATCGTGCTGCCGCCCGTCATCCTCGACGGCTTTCAGTTGACCGACGGCGGCGTGACCGCGGTGGTCCCGATCGAGGTGGCGCTGCTGCGCGGTGCGACGGAGTTGTACGTGATCGATCTGGAACCCAACGTCAGCCAGACGCAGCCCATTCACGGCGTGGCGCCCATCGCCATCCAGACGCTGCAAACCTCGCTGCGCGAACAGCTCATCGACGATCTGCGCGATGCCGCCAAAGCCGGCGCGATCGTCCATCACGTCAACATCACGGCCTTTGCCGATCTTGATCTCTTCGACTTCTCCAAGACGGCGCAATTGATCGAGGCGGGCCGCATCGCCATGGATCAGTATCTGGCCAATCCCAAACCCAACACCATCCGTCCGTTGGCAACCAACGCGCAGGCCGGATCCGCTCCGCGCCTGCCGCGCGGCGGACGGCCACTACGAGAGTAACCAACATGCGAGCAACTGACATCATCGAGAAAAAACGTGACGGTGGTGAGTTAACGCAGGACGAGATCGAGTTCTTCATCAACGGTTACACGCGCGGCGGCATCCCCGATTACCAGGCGGCAGCGTGGTGCATGGCCGTGTATTTTCGCGGCATGACGGCGCGCGAAACCGCCGATCTGACGATGGTCATGGCGCGTTCCGGTGACATGCTCGATCTGCACGACATCGCGCCCATCGTCGTGGACAAGCATTCCAGCGGCGGCGTCGGCGACAAGGTCAGTCTGGTCGTCACGCCGTTGGTTGCGGCTTCGGGGTTGCACGTGGGCAAGATGTCGGGCCGTGGGCTGTCGTTCAGCGGCGGCACCATCGATAAACTGGAATCGATCAGGGGCTATCGCGTCGATCTCAGCGAAGCCGAATTCCGCCAGCAGTTGAAAGAGCACGGCATCGTGTTGAGCGGCCAATCGGCAGACCTGGCGCCGGCCGATGGAAAACTCTATGCCCTGCGCGATGTGACCGGCAGCGTGCCCAGCCTACCCTTGATCGCGTCCAGCATCATGAGCAAGAAGATCGCGGCGGGCGCGGATGCCATCGTGCTGGATGTGAAGTGCGGCTCGGGCGCGTTCATGAAGACGCCGGATGAAGCGCGCGCGCTGGCGCAGACCATGGTAGACATCGGCAAAAACTTGAACCGCAAAGTGATTGCCCTCATCGGGGATATGGATCAGCCGCTGGGGCAGGCCATCGGCAATGCGCTGGAAGTAAAAGAAGCAATCGACACGCTGCACGGCCGCGGCCCGGCCGATTTTACCGAGCACTGCCTCGTCGTCGCGTCGCACATGCTGCACGTGGGCGAGAAAGTTCGATCGGTGGAAGAAGGCCGCGCGCTGGGCGAAAAGTTGTTGGCCGACGGATCGGGCTATCGCAAATTCCTCGAACTGGTGCAGGCACAGGGCGGCGATGTGGAGATGGTCGATCGACCCGAGCGCCTGCCGCACGCCTCGATCGTGCGAGCCGTGAAAGCCGATCGAGCAGGATACGTTCACCACGTCAACGCGCTCGAAGTGGGACTCACCTCGGTCGATCTGGGTGCGGGTCGCGCGCAGAAAGGCGATCCCATCGATTACGCGGTGGGCCTGCTGCTGCACGTCAAGGTGGCCGATCGCGTGGAGGCGGGTCAACTGCTGTTCACGATCCACGCCAACGATCAGGCCAGAGCCGACGCCGCCGAAGAACGCCTGCGTCGCGCGATTACGATCGGTGAAGAAGCGATCCAACCGCTGCCGTTGTTTTATGGGATTGTGAGCTAGGGTGGAAGACCTCGGAGGTTTCTAGCGATGATCAGGCAGCACTTAACTATCACACTGGTTGACAACAGAACCCCGCCAGCTGTCCGGTAAAACCTCCGAGGTCTCAGCACCAACCATGCACATCCGCCAGCTGACCGAAACCGACGTTGAACTCTACCGCGCCTTGCGGCTGAGCAGCCTGCGCGAATCACCGCACGCCTTCACCAATTCCACCGAAGAATTCAGCCAGCGCACGAACGAAAGCATCGCGCTGCAACTGCGCGGACACGAGAATTTCACGCTGGGCGCGTTTGAAGATGATCGATTGGTGGGGATGGTCGGCTTCTATCGGGAAAGCGCGCTGAAACTGCGGCACAAGGGCTACATCGTCAGCATGTACGTACTGCCGGAGTATCGATCGCGCGGCATTGCGCGGGCTTTGTTGGTGGAAGCGATTGCGCGCGCCAAACGCCTGCCCGATCTGAAGCAGCTCCTGCTCGGCGTTGTCGAGACGCAGACTACGGCCAAGCGTCTGTATGAATCGCTGGGCTTCGAGGTGTATGGCCGCGAACCGGATGCGGTTAGAATCGGCGATGAGTATTTCGCCGAAGAGTTTATGCTGTTGAAGTTGTAACGCAAAATATGTCACACGCTCATCGTCCGCGTCCCCGCGGACGGCCAACCGCGAGGACGCGGTTGGCGAGCAACTCGCCATACATGATCACGAACCCGCTCTCCCGTTATCGCGGTTGCCTGCTCGGCCTGGCTGTGGGCGATGCGCTAGGCACGACGCTCGAATTCTCGCCGCCCGGCACGTTCACACCCATCGACGATCTGATCGGCGGCGGGCCGTTCAACCTCAAGCGCGGCCAGTGGACGGATGACACGTCGATGGCGTTGTGCCTCGCGACAAGTTTCATCGAACAGCAGGGCTTCGATCCGATCGATCAGCTGGAGCGCTACGTGCGCTGGTGGCGTGAGGGCTACTTGAGCAGCACGGGCGCGTGCTTCGACATCGGCAGCACGGTACGATCGGCGTTGACACGCTTCCTGCAAACGCACGAACCGTATCCCGGCTCAACCGATCCGCACACAGCGGGCAATGGCTCGATCATGCGGCTCGCGCCGGTGGTGCTGTACTACGCGCGCCAGCCCGAGCAAGCCATTCACTTCGTCGCGGAGAGTTCGCGCACCACGCACGGCGCAGCAGAGGCGATTGACGCGTGCCGTTACTTTGCCTCGCTCGTGCTTGATGCGTTGAACGGCAAAAGCAAAAATGAAATCTTGCGCGAGCAACATACTGCATTCGCGCCAAAGATCGCGGCAATTGCAGCTGGCTCTTTCAAGCGCAGGCAGCCGCCGCAAATTCGCGGGACGGGCTACGTGGTCGATTCGCTCGAAGCGGCGTTGTGGGCGTTTTATCATGCGCATGATTTTCGTGAGGGCGCGCTGCTGGCCGTCAACCTCGGCGACGATGCCGACACCACCGGCGCGGTGTACGGTCAACTGGCGGGCGCGTTCTACGGAGAGGACAACATCCCGGCGGCGTGGCGTGATACAATTGCGCAGCGCGAATTCATCATCGAACTGGCAGAGAAACTCTTCACACAGGGAGCAGCATGAACATCTTTGTCATCGGCGGGGCGGCATTTCTCATCGGGACGCTGGCGTGGTACATCTGGTACACGCGTAATGAAGGCGTGAAAAAGACGTAGGGGTGAGGTTGCCTCGCCCGGGCGCGGTCACCGCGCCCCTACGGGATCAACTGTGGTTGTCGATCTTGATCGTATTCAAACACGTAGGTCTGCGGATCGATCAACTTCCCCTGCTGATCGAACGCATAGTGTGCGCCCAGGCCGCTCAAATCGATCTGGCGCAAGGCGGCCAACACCCCGTCTCGATCGATCCTCTCAGCCCGATCGATCGCCTCGAACCATAGATTCATCGCATCGTAGATTTGCAGTGCGATCGGCCCGGCGCGCATGCCATCGATGGGGATGGCGTTGTAGTTCTGTACAAACTCCTGGGCTGCAGATAGACCGCTGGGATCAGGCACATTGCTGACGAAGACCAACTGATCTTCAGGCCAACGATCGCGCGGCGCACTCCCCAACACATACGCCCCTGCGCACGGACTTGCTGCACTTTCGATGATGATCACCGGCAGGCCGGCCTCACAGTAGATCTGCATTGCCGCATCAGAACTATCGGGCCGCAGATGACCGATTACGGCGACCACCTGCGGATCAAGCATCAACTGCCGCGCCGCCGTAATCGCCCGCTCCGGCTCGCCGCGATCATCCAACGCGACTAATTCAATGCGATGACCAGCGAGGCCGCCGCGCGCATTGATCTCGCGGATCGCCAGACGCGCCGCATAGATCGCTTCGTATCCGATGGGACGATAGCGTCCTTCGAACGGCGCGACGAGGCCGATCTTCACAACAGGTTGCGTGGTGGCCGTGCACGCGGAGAGGAAAACGATGGCAAGAAGCAGGAGGCAGGATGCAAGACCGCGCCCTGCATGCTGCTTCTTGCTTCTTGCATCTTGCATCATGTTACGGGCAAGCGTTCGCAATCTGTTCGTCAAGGGTCCTGGCAAAAACGTGCGTCCCATCGTTGGCGCACGACGTGCGGAAGAAATAAAAGTCGTGTCTTTCGGGATAGATCGCCGCGCGAATCGACGCCAGCGCCGGGTTGGCGATGGGGCTGGGCGGCAGGCCCGGATTGAGGTAAGTGTTGTACGGCGACTGCACGCCCTGATAATCTTCCTGCGTGATCTGCGGCCACCATGTGTCGGGATCGCGCGTGTTGCCTAAGCCATACTGAATCGTCGGATCGGCATCCAGCGCCATGCCGTCCCGCAGGCGATTGAAGTACACACCCGCAATCGGCGGCCGATCCTGCTCCACGCCCGCTTCACGTTCGACGATGGAAGCAAGGCGGATCGCATCGTACAGCGTGCGGCCGGCGGCTTGCAGATCGGCCCGCATCTCTGGCGTGATCTGCTTGTCGAAGTTGCGCAGCGCGGTGAGCACGACATCGCGCGCAGTGACTTTATCGCGCGGTAGGCTGTACGTGTCCGGGAAGATGTAGCCCTCCAGTGTCGCGCCTTCTGGCAGATCGTTCAAGAATTCAAATTCCGACTTCCACTGCCCGGCGTCCTGCATCAAGCCCAGCAGCTCCGTGCCATCCACCGGAATCTGCGAGGCGACGATGGCCGCGATCTCTTCGAGGCGCTTGCCCTGCGGAATGCGCACGTTGAGTTCGGCAATGCGGCCTTCTTGCAGCGCTTGGGCAATCTGCTGCATGTTCATCGTCTGCTTCAACTCGAAGTCGCCCGCTTCGATGCTGGCGTCGAGGCCGTTGTATTGCAGATAGCGCTTGAACAGATCGGGGTCTTTGATCAATTTCTCCGATTGCAGGCGGTTGGCGATGGCGTTCAGGCTCTCACCCGGCTCGATGGTGAACAACACCGGCGTATCGTCTGTGCCGGCCGGCGAAGTGAGATCGCCCGATCGGGTGTTGAGATAGATCGAGAGGACGAAGCCCTGCAGGTCTTTCGGCGCGGCCAATTGCAGGCTGCCGCCTCCCCCGCGACTCAGCACCAGCGATCCGACGACGGCACAGGCCACGACCAGAAAGCCCAGCGTGACAAAGAAGAAAATCAAGCGACGTGTTTTGCGTTTCATAGTGGGTTGTTGGTTGTTAGTTATTGGTTGTTGGTTATTGGCTGCCACGCAGGGCATCCAAGTATTCTTGCAGAATGATGGTGGCGGCGGCGGAATCGATGTCGCCTTTGGCGCGCGCTTTACGGCTGGATGATGCCAGGCGTTCCTGCGCATCCACCGATGAGTACCGCTCGTCCCAGAAATCGATCGGGAGGTTGAGGGCCGCTTGCAGTTCGCTCGCGTAACGCCGCACGCGCTGGGCCTGCGGACCTTCTTCGCCACGCAGCGTCTTCGGCAGTCCGACGATCACTTTCTCGATCGCGTGTTCACGGCACAGGGCGGCGAGCCTGGCAAAATCTTCTTTCTTCGACGCGCGGTTGAGTGTCAGCAAAGGCCGGGCGAGCGTCTGCGTCTCGTCACACAGCGCCACGCCCACCCGCTTTTCGCCCACGTCAAGGCCGAGCAATCTGCTCATGCAGCATTCCACATGCCACAGTCCGCCTTATCCTTGCGGCTTCACTTCCGCCTGAATGCGGAACGACAACCACGGCAGCCATGGGAACCACTTGGGAAAGACCGTGATCCGCGGCTCCTGCTTCAACGGCAGCGAATCTTGCAGCAGGGTCACGGCTTCCTCCGGCGACTTGCCCGTAATCTGATCGATCGCCGTGCCCACATCCAGGGCAGCGGCGGCGAAGCCAGTGCCCTGCATTGGAATCTGGTACAGCGGCAGCGTGTCAGTTTCCACGGTGGGCACTGCCAGCGCTTCGCCCCGCTGGAACGTCATGCCTTCCGGCAGCAGTTCATAGCCGGGCGGCGTCTGCGCGTCCAGCGCGCTGAAGACCAGGCTGTTGGCGTCTTCGCTCTTCACCTTTTCGGCGAAGTATTCCACGCGCATCAGCAGCGTCAACTCATCGGCCTGCTCGGTCACTTCGCGATCGAACGTCAATTCCAGGATGTTGCCGCTCAACGATTCGGGAATGATGAACTCGCCCGGCTCCAGTTTCTCCTGCAATTGCCTGAGCGCCGTCTCGCGCAGCTTGGGCCGAATGTCTTCGCGGGCCTTCTCGCGATCGGCCGCATCGACGGCGCGCACTTCCTTGTCGCCGCCGCCGCCCAGCGGTTCAGGATTGGACACGCGCGCGGCTAAGGCAGCCACGCCTTCGATCTCGTTGATCAAGTTCGCGCCCACGTTGCTGGCCGCGCCCACTTCCACGGCCTCCACGATCCCCTCGGCTTGCGCGCCGATGCCGGCCGGCACTTCCACGTCCTGCGTCAACACATAGCGCAGCGCCTGCCCGGTGGCCGAGGTGCGCACCACCGTGCCCTGGCTGATGCGAATGGGCGAATTGAGCTGATTGACGAAGATCACGCGGCCCGTGGCGCGCGACTCGGGAATGCTCTTCTTGCCCGTAGTGGGAACGGTGATCGTATCGCGCACGATCGTGCTGATCTCGCTCGCCGGCACGTGCCCCGTCATGGCATCGACTTCTTCCGCTTCTGAATCGGCGATGACGTTGATCGAAGCGGTGATGCGCGTCGATTGCGGCACGAGCGTAATCTGCGCGTTGGGAATGATCGCCAGCGCCGCAAAGGCCACCACCAGCAGCGCCAGCACGAAGATGCCGATCTTCACCGCAATCCACGCCGGGTGCCGCCGCGCCGTCTGCGCCACGGCCTGATTGCGCTCCACGGCGGCGCGCTCGGCTTCACGGCGCTTGCGCTTCGACGGCGTCCACGGCTTCAACTCATCTTCTTCGTCGTGCACCTTGTGCCAGCGCGACTTCCGTTGGGCCGCGTCAACCGATCGGAAGGCAGGCAGGCCCACATCGTGCGCCGCCGCGCGCACCTCGCCTTCGGTGGAAGCGATGGCCACCTCGATGCCGTTGGCTTCGCCGCAGCGCCGCACCACCTGCATATCGACCGGCGAGCGCAGCGACGGCGAATCCCACGGAACGACCAGCAGCACGCGCGAACTCTGCGCGGTCAGCAGGCGGTCGCGGATGGTGTTGACGTCGTCGTGATCTTCGAGTTCGATAACTTGAATGGGTTCCATGGCATTGCAAGGGGCGACTCGCATAGCGGTCGCCCCCGAAAAGTCTGCGGCAATTTTACCACAGGCGGACAGCGCGCCATTTCTGCGGGTGTATAATCATCGCATGACCACCTATCCCCTACCTTCCGATCAATTGTGGCACAGCCTCAAAGAGGGAAGCGAGTTCTTCCAGCACGAGGGCGATATCTACGAAACCCTGCGCCGCCTCGTCGACGAGTTGGACGAAAACGGCCTCGACTACGCGTTGATCGGTGGCCTGGCGCTGGTCGCACACGGCTATCGCCGCTTCACCGAAGATGTGGACATCTTGATGACGCCGGAAGCCTTGCAGGTCTTTCGCGAACGGCTGCTGGGACGCGGTTATTTGCCCGCTTTTTCGGGCGCGACGAAGACCTTTCGCGATACGCGTACCAGCGTGAGGATCGAAGTCATTACGACCGGAGATTTCCCCGGCGACGGCAAACCCAAGCCCGTCACCTTCCCCGACCCCACCGACGCGCGGCTGCAACGCGAGGGTGTGTGGCTCATTACGCTCGACAAACTCATCGAACTCAAGTTAGCCTCTGGGCTATCGGCCCCGCATCGGCTGAAAGACCTGGCCGATGTGCAAGAGTTGATCGCGCGCTTGAAATTGCCGCTTGAGTTTGCAGAGGACCTCGATGCCAGCGTGCGCGAGGAGTATCGACGGCTGTGGGGGAATGTGCA